>CAVYRH010000008.1:0-250691 GCA_963770835.1 uncultured Pseudomonadota bacterium | reverse complement strand
TTTGCTTCAATAACTATTATTGAGGGGCCTGAGCCCTTTACGCTCGCCGAGGCGTTCTTGGGGCAGTACCTGGGAGGCCGGGTTGAACCGGTGGGGAGTGCTTTTGAGGGTTCGAGCATCCAGTTTCTCGCGGGGAAGGACGGGGTGCCTGGGTTGAAATAGGATTTGCCGGGGGCGGGACACTTGCAAGCGATTGGAAACAAAAATGCCGCTAATTTTTACAAAGCACTAAATTTCAAGAAAATTAGCCATTTTTTGTTAAATTAGGGTTAAGAAAACCCTTAAAAGTCATCAAATAATCGCAAAAGAATATATAATTTTCTTCAAAATCTGAGCAATTACTTGGGCAAAATGAAAATATACAAAGCGATTTTTAGACTTGATTATCCGATTTCCTACAAGGTTGTTGATAGTCTTGGAAGTTATTTAGACTTCATAACCCAAAAGCTTCAAAAGAAACCTTTTAAAAATTTTAATAACTCAATTGATTTCGTACTTCACGCCTTAAGTTCTCAAGCAGAGCTTGAGGATGGTAGTATATGTAGATTTAATATTTCCATTAAAGCAATTGATGTATTAGTTGAATATAAGTCCGGTATGGAAATTGAATTGTTGAGTAAAAATGCCATTTCTGAAGTGTTTGATGAAATCGTAAAAAAAGTAACTTTGGATGGATTTTCTAATTATGATCGAATTGGAATAAGATTATGGCTCGCAGATGATCAGAATGTTAAGAAATTCGATCAAATCTTGGGCGATTTGCTGACTTTTAATCAAAGTTTAAATAATGTCTTGCAGGAAAAACAATTCCCGCCATACGATATAGGCCTTATTCTCGAAACCAAAAACTCAGAAGGTGTTAATTTACGCCTAAATTATGGGCCGGAAATTGTCCCGTTCGTAGTTGAAAAGAAGGTGGTGGCTCCTCTGCCCAGACTGTAAAGTCTGGGTGACCAATTTTTTTAAAAAAGAGAGGAAACCACCATGAAAAAGTTACACCGTAGCGCCTCGAAAGGCGACAAGAATTTTGGGCAGATGCCGTTAAGCCGGGAAGAGCGAGTGGCGATGATTCAGGATGGGCTCAACAGCTTGGCTTGTCAGTTGGGGTTGTTGGCGGCCCAAGAGTTGTTACAAGCGGAAATCCAAGACCTGTGCGGGCCGATGCACCAGCGCCAGCCGGAGCGATCCGCCAGCCGTTGGGGAAGCCAGGGTGGGACGGTGGTGTTGGCCGGACGAAAAGTGCCCATCCAGCAAGCCCCGGGCGCGGATGAAAGACGGCGGTGAAGTTCTTCTTTCAGACCTACCAGAAACTCCAAAACCCCGAAGCCATGCCTGAAAACGCGCTTCGGCGGATGGTGCGGGGGGTTTCCTGCCGGGAGTACGAAGGCTGCCTGGAGCCTTTGGCGAAGGGGTTTGGGATGAAGCGCTCCAGCGTGAGCCGGGGCTTCGTGAAGGCCTCGGCGAAACAGATGAAAACCCTTACGGAAAGGCGTTTTGAGGGGCAAGAGTTTCGTGGCGGTGTTCATCGACGGGGTGCCCTATGGGGGAGAGATGCTGGTGGTGGCCCTGGGGGTGAAAGCCGGGAAAGACGCTGGGGAGAAGGTCATTTTGGGGCTGCGCCAAGGGGCCACGGAGAATGCCCAGGTCTGCACCGACCTGTTGACGGACTTGAGGGATCGGGGCTGAACTTCGAAAACCCCATGCTGTTCGTACTGGACGGGTCCAAGGCTTTGGCGGCGGCGGTGAAGCGGCTGTGCGGGTCACAAGTCCAAATCCAGCGCTGCCAGCAGCACAAGATCCGAAACGTGCTGGGCTACGTGGCCAAGAAGCACCATGACGAAATCCGAAGCCGCATGGCGGAGGCTTACGCCTGCAAGGACTGGCGGAAGGCGAGAAGCGCCTGAACACCCTGGCCGCCTGGCTCACACGGATCAACCAGGACGCCGCCGCAAGCCTGAGGGAAGGCCTGGAAGAAACCCTGACGGTGGCCAAACTGGGCCTACCGGCCCTGTTGGCGAAAAGCTTGGTGACGACCAACCCCATCGAGTCGGCGTTCAGTGTGGCGGGCAAGGTGACGGGACGGGTGAAGCGGTGGCGGGGTGGGGACATGCGCCAGCGTTGGGCAACAGCGGGCCTGATGCGGGCGGAAGGAGCCTTCAAACGCCTCAGGGGATACAGGGAAATTCCAATTTTACAGGCGGCTTTGAGGAGGTGTACGGCGAACGACGTTGACGGAGAAACGGCTGCGGCCTAAGGTAGTCAAACCAGGAGCCGCACTTCACTAATTCAACTGGCGGCGGGACAACTTCATGGGCCGTATCAAAAGACGGAAGAGAAAAAATATTTCTCAATAGGCCAAGAGGTTGGAGAGGGATTGATAATGGATATAGATATTTCCCAACAGAAAATGTCAATTCCAAGCTTTAGTTTTTTGAATTTGGCCAGAAGATATCAAAGTTACTTTACGAACATTTCAGATGAATTAGTTAAAATCCATAAAAAGAGTTAATCAATGGCAGCATTTTTCCCTCCGACAGATGTTCAACAAGATTTAAATAAAAATAAAATCATTGAATTAACGACTCTTAATTACACAAGTGAATCTAAAGGTTTTGAACCCAAAACATTAAAATTCCCCTCGAATGATTCAGATAACCCAGTGATTGCAAAAGACGATATTAAATCGGGGAATACAACAGTTTCAATTCAACAAGAGATGGTTATAAAAGATTTAAATGGTATTGTTCTCAAGGTTGATGACGAATTTGTGGTGATTAAATTGGAAACAGATTTTGTTGTCAACTTCCCAAAGATTCTTTTCAAAGACAAGAAATTCATAAAATATGGCCAACCAATAAAGTATCTAATTAAACAAGATTTTAAAGGCTATCGTTATCAAGATTTCGAACCTTATCACGAATCAACGGAAAACCCCCTAAAGGATGAAATAGAACAAATCGCTAAAGATTTAAAATAATGACTGTGGATTTTCATGTTTTTAATGTAAATCATGGTGATTCAATTTTAGTCGAGATAAAAAACACCGAATCTAAATATATTCTGATTGATTGCAATGTGATTAGAAAGAACGGTATTTTTTTCAATCCGGCCTTCGAATACCTTAAATCAAAAAACGCTAAAAAAATAAATGCATTAGTAATCACTCATTTTCATTTCGACCATATTTTCGGTGTCGATGAGATTTTAAATAGTTTTGAGGTTGAAAAATTATTTATCCCACCGGTGTTTTGCAAAGAAGCTGAGATTTTTAAAAAATTGCTGGAAAAGTACAGAAAAAAAATAATTGAAGTGAGCTTAAATACCTCAGATATTTTGATTAACAGACAAATACTAAGTATGGCCGCATTGCTCAAATTTATTAAAAATAACCTAAATAAAGTTGAAGAGGTTAGTGGAAAAGAAATGGTCTTTAGGGCCCCTGGGATTAGGCCGCGTAAAATTTAAGGGTGTAAAAAGAAACGGGCGTAACATGGTGTTTGTTCACGACACCATATCCTTTTTGTGAAAGGACGTTACGCCCATGAAGAATATACACCTAGCCTTGCAGGCCTTGGCAAGAGAGAAAACTCAAGCCATGGTCAAGTCGGCGGTAGGAAGTCGACAGATCGGCCAATGGGTCGGGGAGGCTCTCAACCAGCAGCTTTCCGAGGCTTTCAATACCCAGTTGGAAAAGGAACGAGACGAATTCTTGGGTAGCCAACCCTACGAAAGGCAGGAAAAACCCCGTTACCGTAATGGTTTCAAACAGATTTTCGTGCCTGGATTTCTAGGCCGGTTGGAATTGAGAAAGCCGGTTTTGAGGAAGGGTAAAGGGTTCGTTTCCGAGACTTTGAAGGCCTTGAGGGACGGTAGCCAAGCCCTGATGGGTTATCTGGGAATGAATTTCTGGCTGAAAGGTGCTTCCACCCGCTCAGTAGCGGCAGGGATGAACGAGGCCTTTGGAACGAAATGGTCGGCCAGCCACATCAGTGAGATGACCAACGCCTTGGAACCCACGTTGCGGGAATGGGAGAAGCGACCCTTACCCGGAGGGATCCGATACCTGTATCTGGATGCGCTTTACCTGACAATCAGGCGTCAAGAGGCTGGTGTGAAACAGGCGTTGCTGGTGGCTATCGGGGTGGATGGGAACCTGAAACGACATTTTCTCGGGTACTTAGTGGGAGACAGGGAGAGTGAGGCTTCTTGGGAAGCCATGCTGGAAGACCTATTGAATCGAGGCTTGGACAGAAAAAGTTTGAGGATGGTGGTGTCCGACGCCCATGGCGGGATCATCGCGGCGGTGGAAAAACGCTTAGGGATCACCCACCAACTTTGCGTAGTACACAAAATGCGCAACGTCCGTTTCCGGGTGGCTTGGAAGGATCAAAAGGCTTTCATGGCGGATTTCAAGGCTGTGTATTGGGCCAAGAACCGGGAAGAAGCCTTAGTAGCTTTGGGAAGTCTCAAAGCCAAGTGGTCCAGGACGTATCCCAAAGCGGTGGAGATGACGGAGAATAAATTTGAGTCCTACACCCTATTTTTCCGGGAAGACCCAAAATTCTGGATGCTTACTCGTTCCAGCAACATCATCGAAAGATTCAATCTAGAACTCAGGAGAAGACTGAGGCCGGCAGGGATGATGCAGAATGAACTGGAATTAACTAAATTGGTCTGGGCAGTGGCCGAAGCCCAACAAGAAAGATGGGATAGGCTTAAAGTCCACACCTCAAGGAAGGAGACAGAAGCTCAAGCCGCTTGATTAAGACGCCCGTGAAAATTTACACCCAAAATCTTGACGCGGGCATTTTCTTGGCTTTCTGTTTTTTGTCGTTTGTATCGCTCTATATTTTGGGTTTTCTTTTTTAACAGTAGTTAGAATTTTTCAAACTTTGAAATCATGGTTTTTAGAAACAATTGATTTTTTTAAATCGGCCGCTAAAAAATAGTAATAAATTTTGGAAAAAATTTGATGCCTTATGGTGAAAATATTGCGTTGCAGTTAGGTCTCCCTTTTTTAGTTGGGCTTCGCTGGGATAATTCGGGGGCCTGTAAAAGTTAAGTTTTAACAATGAATGAAAGCCATATCGACTAACTGAGCTAAAAATCAGGTTCTCTTTTAAAATTAGTGGTTTAAGGAGCCGTTGTGAATTTGCCTTTTCAACTAAAAATCCCAGGAGCTGAAATCTATGTCCCGGACGGGAAGCCCGTTCTGGAGGCGCTGAAGCGCACCACCCACCTGGGCGTCTGCGCGCACCAGGACGACCTGGAGTTCATGGCTTACCACGGCATCCTGGAATGCTTCGGCCACCCGAATGATCAATGGTTTACGGGTGTCACCGTCACTAATGGAAGCGGAAGCGCCCGGGAAGCCCATTACAAAGACTACACCGATGAGCAGATGATGGAAGTCCGCAAGGTGGAGCAGAAGAAGGCGGCGTCGATCGGCGAATATGCGGCCCAATTTCTCCTCAACCATCCCAGCAAGGCGGTCAAGAACCCTGCGAATGCAGCTGTAGCCGCCGACCTCGACGCGGTCTTGGCCCACTGTCGTCCCCAGGTGGTTTACACCCATAATTTCCAGGATAAGCACGATACCCACGTGGCGGTGGCCTTGCGGGTGATCGCGGCCTTAAGGCGTCTGACAAAGGACCAAAGGCCGAAAAAGGTGATCGGGTGCGAGGTCTGGCGCAGCTTGGACTGGCTTTGCGACGAGGACAAAGTGGTCATGCCGGTAGACGGCCACGAAAATCTGGCGGATGCCTTGATGGGGGTGTTCGATTCCCAAATCTGCGGAGGCAAGCGTTACGACTTGGCGACCCGTGGCCGCAGGCTGGCCAACGCCACCTATTTCGAGAGCCACGAAGTGGACAGGAACAAGGCCCTTTCCTGGGGAATGGACATGACGCCGCTTATCCAAAACGACTCGCTGGACCCCTTTGATTACACCAAGGCTTATATCGACCGTTTTAGCGACGAAGTGAAGGACCGTATCCAGCGCCTAAACCGGCCTTCTTAAACCCCTCCAATTCAACTTACCCTCATTTCTGAATTTAAATCGGGCTTCGCCCAATGTGGCAATGAGGGACACACAGTTTCCGATACCGGGACAGAAGGCCCCGGTCCCAATGGAAAAACTGTGTAACTGTAACTTTAAAAGGCAATCGATCCTTATATAATGTGGCAACCATCCTGCCTCAAGGAATGAACTTGAAACGCCATATAAAAGGTCTTGCGGTTGGAATTGCTTTCATAAGCGTCCTTGTCTTAGCCAGGACATCCCGGGCTGCCACTTCCAAGGGGGGCACTCTCACGGGTAAGTTGACCGTTACTGCTCCTCCCCGGAAAGCGCCCCCGGTCAATAATTCCTCGGTGGATGAGTACGGCAACCCCCAAACGTCCCAAGCCGCCGCCCCTCCTAGTCTCCCGGAAGAAGTCGTCATTTACTTAGAGAAAGTCCCTGGGAAATACACGGCTCCCAAAAAACATGTTCAGCTGGATCAGAAATTCCTGCAATTCACCACCCGCGTTTTGCCCGTCCTGAAAGGGACCACGGTTGATTTCACCAACAACGATCCGGTCTACCACAACGTGTTCACCAATTCACAGCTTAACAAGTTCGACCTGGGCCGCAAGAAAAAGGGGGAAACCGTCTCCGTGAAGATGGACCATTCAGAAATCCCGGTGAAGGTTTATTGCGAAGTGCATGCCGCCATGAAGGCCTATATCCTGGTCCTGGACAATCCTTTTTTCACCAAGGTGGGACCGGGTCAAACCTTCCAGATCAAGGGAATCCCACCGGGAACCTACACCATGGTGGCCTGGCACGATTACTGGGAGCCGGTGGAGCAAAAAGTCACGATTAAAAAAGGGAAGACCACAAAGGCCGACGTCACCCTGGATAAGGTGAACCAGTGAGCGTCCCCCTTCGCGCCCGGTTCCGCTTGAGGGACAAATTGCTGGCGGCCGTCACCCTCCTGGTGGTGGTCTTAACCGTCGCCATTATCCTGATCCTCAACGTGCGCCTACAGGCGGAAAGCAGGGACGCCCTCAACGCGGACTTGGACCGTACTTTCTCCATTTTCAGCAGTTTCGTCAGCCAGGAAACGGGAAGCTTGAGGGACAAGGCCGTGCTGATGGCCGGCCTGCCCCGGTTGACCGCCGCCCTGGACGTGCGCAAGCCCAAGTTCTCCACCATGGCCGACACGGTTAGCGAATTGTGCCTGGACCTGAGCTCCTCGGTGAAGGCGCCGCCCCTTTTCGTGGTGACGGACAAGGAAGGCCGGGTCCTTTTCGATTCGCACCATCCCCCCGAGGAGATCGTGGCGCTCCGGGCGGGCCGGGAGCCCGACCCCTCCAAAATGAACGCGGGGGAGCCCATGATGGCCAATACCTGGCCCAACGTCAAAGCGGCCCTGCAGGGCCAGCCCAGCCAGGGCGGATTCCTTTATCGGGACAGCCAGCCAGGCGGAAAAGTCCAGGTCACGGCTTATCAGACGGTTACCTATCCCATCTTGAGCCACGGGGAGAACCTGGGGGTCATCGTCCTGGGGGTGGCCCTGGATAAGGCCCTGGCCGAAATACTTAAAAAACTAACCGACAGCGAGGTCGCCTTTTTTATCGGCAAGGATGTTGCGGCCTCTACTTGGCCGGAAGACAAGTACCCGTTGGTGGCCTCAAGCCTTTCCTCTTCCATCCCCTCTGCCGAAATGTGGAAGGAAAAAACAACTTCTCCCTCGGTTCCCGTGGACCTGAACGATGAAAACTACCTGGTGCGGTTCGCCCCCTTCATGGACACCCAGAACCTTTTGATCGGGAATTACGCCATCTTGCGGTCCGTGAACAAGGCCCAGGCCCTCCTGAAAAACCTCCAGCAAACCATCGTAATCGTGGGATTCGTCGGGGTCCTTTTCGCGTTCGGCATGGCCTTTTTCATCGCCCGGCGCATCACGAATCCCCTGAACAGCCTGCTCCAGGGAGTGCAGGAAATCGGCAAGGGCAACTTGAACACTCAGGTGCCGCTGGAAACCCACGACGAGCTGGGGGTCCTGGCCCAGTCCTTCAATGAAATGATCCAGGGCCTAAGGGAAAAAGAGAGGGTGACCAACATCCTGGGGAAGTACATTTCGCCCGAGGTGGCCAAGAAGGTGCTGGCTTCCGGGGAGGGGATGGCCCTCAAGGGCGAGCGCCGGGAATGCGTGGTGATGTTCACCGACATCCGGGGTTTCACCTCCTTCAGCGAGAATATGGCCCCGGAGAAGATCGTCGCCGACCTGAACGAATATTTCACCCTCATGGTGGACGTGGTCATCAAGTACGAGGGCACCCTGGACAAGTTCATCGGGGACGCCATCATGGCAGTATGGGGCGCGCCGGTACCCTTTGAGGACAAGGAACTGCGGGGGGTAAAGGCCGCCCTGGAAATGCAGAAGGCCTTGGGGCAATACAACAAATCCAGGATCGACAAGAACCAGACGCCCCTCACCATGGGTGTCGGCTTGAACAGCGGGGTGGTGGTCTCGGGCAACCTGGGGTCGGACAAACGTACCGATTACACGGTCATCGGGGAAGAAGTCAACCTGGCCTCCCGCCTCTGTTCCAAAGCCGCGCCGGGCCAAGTGCTCATCTCGGAAAGCATGTATCGCAAGCTCAAGGGGCTGGTGGAAGTCAGGCCCCTGGACCCCATCGCCCTCAAGGGGTTTTCAGAACCGGTGAAAGTGTACGAGGTCACGAGTTTGACAGCCGGCGCTTAAGGTCCTGCCGCTTTTTACTTGGGGAAAAAATGAGACAACCGAATCGATGGGCCGGTTATTTCCTGGTTTTCATTCTTTTAGCGGCCTTGGGTTTTGCCCTGGCGGAGGATAAAGGCAGCTCGTCCACGGGCGCTTTGGAAGGCCATTTAACGGTGACGGCCCCCGCCCGCCCAAAGGCTTCCGTCCACACCGCCAATAACGGCGGCTTTTTTTATGACGACGATGAAAGCGGATCCCCGGCCCAGCATACTCTCCCAGAAGAAGTTGTGGTCTACCTTGAGGATGTCCCGGGTTCCTATCCGCCCCCCAAGGAACATGTCCGGTTGGACCAGAAATTCCTCCAATTCACGCACCGCGTCCTGCCTGTTTTAAAGGGAACGATTGTGGATTTCACCAACCACGACCCGGTCTACCACAACGTCTTTTCCAATTCGCGGGTGAACGCCTTCGACCTGGGGAGGAAGGGGCGGGGCCAAAGGGCCTCCGCGAAGATGATGGTGCTGGAGGTTCCTGTGAACGTTTATTGCGAAATCCATTCCAGCATGAAGAGCGACATCCTGGTGCTGGCGAATCCCTTTTTTACGACGGTCACGCCTGGGGCCAAGTTCAGGATCGTGGGAATCCCGCCCGGCACGTATAAAATGGTGGCCTGGCATGATTACTGGAAACCGGTGGAGCAGGAAGTGACAATCGAGAATGGAACCACGACCCAAGCGGGAGTCACCCTGACTTCGGTTCAAAAATAGGCCATTACCGGTCGGTGTTTGCGATTGGGGATCAGAACCCGAAGGCCCATTGGGCGTCCACTGCAGGCGAATAGGCGGCGGCACTTTCCCGGCTCAGGTTTCCCTCTAGTTTGAAACAGGTCACCTTTGGTTCGATATCGTAGCGGAAACCCAACACATAGAGAGTCTCGTCCTGTTGGAAAAGGGCCTGGAAATAGGGGTCCGAGCCCGCCACTTGCAGGTTTTCCATCCGGACATAAGGCCATAAATTTGGGACCGGCTGTCCATCCATCTGGACATAAAAGGCGTAGTTGTTGGAACTGCCCTGGGTGGGAAAACCCGCGATCTGGTCGTCGAACTCGTAAAACTCCCCGAACAAATCGAAGTTGTCGCTCGAATAGACCATTTCTCCCTCCAGGATGACCTGCCCGAGACCCGAGAAAAGAAGGGGGGAATTTGCGACATCGCCCGTTTCGGCTATGGCATCACAACGGTTCCAGGCCGAGGCCACGCCCAGGGAAAAGCCGCCGTCTGCCCAAGGCTTGAATACCAGCCTGGCCGCGGCCGCCTTGCTGCTGGAGATATCCCCGGAAGCGTTGTCGTTCAGCTCGGCTTGGAGGACTTGGCCCGAACCGTTGCCGCTGACCAGGACGCTCTCGCGGTTGCCCAAATTGAGCTCGTATTTGAGGGAGGAACCGCCCAAATTGAAAAGGCCATCGGCGGTCAGGCCCATGATATGGACGGGAACCACCCCGCCGTCATCCTCGAATCTCAGGAAAAAGGGCCGGTTGATGGTGAGCTGGTTCTCCGCCGCGTAGTTATAGGTGCGGATCCAATGGCCGATGGCCAGATGGTCCTGTCCGGCGCTGAGGCGAAATTCGTCGCTGAAAATATAAGTGACCAGGAAACGATCGATGTTAATATCCGGCTCGGGCCCATCGAACTCCACGAGGTTTTCGTCCAGGAGCCTGATGTGATCCCCGTAACGGGCTTTTACCACCACTGCGGCGTCCCCCAGGGAAAAATCATTCAGCGTCGGAAAGGAATTGGAGGTGCCCAGGATCTGGTAGTCCACGTCTCCGAAGGCGCCTATCTGGACTTGAAGGTCGTTTTCAGCGGCGTTTAAGCATCCGATGCCCGCTATCATCCACAAGAAAACCGCCGCCAGCGGCATCCGCATCCATTTCGTCGCCATTTCGCGCAACCTTTCAGGTGGATTAAAGCCTATACGGTGTAACAGACTAAACTGGGAACCAACCGAATGTCCATACTCTACTATATGGAAAGGGCGGTCCCCGAAGTTACACTTGCCGTCCTTGAAAGATTTCAGCTTTCAATTCAAAGAAGGGTGGTTTTGGGGCTCCCCTGATATATAATTCCAGCGCTTCAACCTTCGGCTACCTGTTAGGAAAACTTAATGACGGCATTCACTCAAAAATTCGGTTTTGGGCTAGCGCTTTTTCTCGTCGGGATTCCCGCCGCCTGGGGCCAAACGGACCCGGCTTCCTCCAGCCTTAACCTGCCGGTGGTGGAAAAGGTCCTGAAGAACGGCCTTCGGGTATTGGTGCTGGAACAACCGGGCGTGCCGGTGGTTTCCTTCTCCTTCATGATGCCGGTGGGGGCCCAGGACGCGCCCAAGGGCAAGACAGGCCTGCCCCACATGCTCGAACACATGATGTTCAAGGGCACTGAAACCATCGGGACTTTGGATTACAAAAAAGAAAAACCCATCCTGGAGGCCCAAGACAAGGTGGCTGGCGAGATCAACGCCGAAAAAGAGAAGTTGGAACCCTCGATGGACCGGTTGAAGCAGCTAGCGGGGGAAATGCAAAAGCTGGAGGCGGAGCACCACAAGCTCGCGGTCAAGGACGAATTGTCCGCCATTTACACCAAAAACGGTGGCCAAAGCCTCAATGCCTGGACCAGCCAGGATGTCACCAATTACCACATCACTTTACCCGTCAACAAGGTCCTGCTTTACGCCACCATCGAGAAGGACCGCCTGAGCCATCCCGTTTTCCGCGAGTTCTATTCCGAACGCAATGTAGTGGCCCAAGAGCGCCGCTGGAGGACCGAATCCAGCCCCGACGGCGCTTTGGAAGAAGCCTTGGAAGCCACGGCCTTCCAAGGAAGCCCTTATAAGGACCCTACCATCGGATGGATGAGCGACATCATGAAGCTGATGCGGCCCGACGCAGTGGATTTTTACCACCAAACCTACCGGCCTGACCGGGGTGTGCTGGCAGTGGTGGGTGGCGTCAAAGCTTCTGAAATTCTCCCCATCCTGGAGAAGACCTTGGGGACGGTGCCAAACCCGAAGAATCCCCCTTTGAAGCAGAGTTGGACCCAAGAGCCACCCCAAAAGGGCGCCAAAACCACAGTCGCCCTCTTCGACGCCGACCCCCTGGCCATGATGGCTTGGCACGTGCCCAATTTTCCCCACAAGGAATCAGTTGTCTTGGACGTGCTTTCTACGATCCTCACTTCCGGCAATACCTCACGGTTGGTGAGGGACCTCATCTACAAAGACAAGATGGTGACTTCCATTTCCGCCAATACAGGTTATCCAGGTGACCGGAACCCGAATCTTTACGTGATGCAATTTGAACCGGCTTCCAAGCAAACCTACGATGCGGTGGTTACCGCCATCGAAAGCGAAATCCAAGACATCCAAAAGAACGGCGTGACCGACGAAGAACTGGGCAGGGCACAGCGGGCGGCGGAGTCTTCCTTCCTTTGGGAGAAAACCTCCACTTCCGGCCTGGCCCAAGACCTGGCCTATAACCAGGCGGTCCATGGGGATTGGCGTTACACGGTTCAATATATGGACATGGTGAGGTCGGTGTCGTCCAAGGACATCCAGGATGTGGCCTCGAAATACCTGGTCGTGGATAACCGTACCGTGGCCACCCTCGAAAGGCCGACAAAATGAAAACAACATTTTTCACCACAGAGTTCACAGAGGTCACCAAGTACGGCAAGAATTTAAAATCCAAAATGACTTTTTTCTTACTCTGTGTACTCTGTGCCCTCTGTGGTTCAGCAGGCTTTGCGAAAGAGCCGGTGGTTCCATCGACGGCGCCGCTGGAAATCCAGGTTCCCCCGTTCGACGAGAAGACCCTTTCTTGCGGCATGAAGGTTCTCTTCCTCAAAAACGACAACCTCCCCCTCGTTTCTGCGGATCTTTTGATACCCGGCGGGTCTGTCTGGGATCCGGAAGGGAAGGAAGGCCTGGGAGGGCTGATGAGCGTGCTCTTGAGGAACGGCGGCGCGGGGAAATTGGCCCCCGAGGCCTTTGACGCGGCCCTGGAAAACAAAGCGGCCTCTATGGAGGCAGGGGTGGATAAGGAGAATTTCACCGCGGGGTTCAAGTGCCTGGCCGGTGATTTCCCGGACATCCTCAGTCTCTTCGCGGACATGCTTCAGCGCCCCCTATTCGACGCCAAACGCTTCGAGACGGACAAGGCGGATGCCTTGGATTCCCTGGGTCGCCTGGAAGACACCCCTGACGCCCTCACGAGGGTTTTGTTCTACCGAAGCCTTATGGGCCACAGTCCTTACGGACAATGGTCCAGTCCCAAAGCTTTGGGGACCGTCACCGTCGCGGACGTGAAGGATTTTTACGAAAAGAATTACGGCCCCCAAAACGCCGTTTTGGTCATAACGGGAAACTTCGACGAGGATAAAACTTCGGCCCAATTGGAAAGCCTCTTCGCGGGATGGAAAGGCGGGGTGGCCCCATCCAACCTCCAGGACGCCCAGCCCCTGGGGCCTACTATCTATTTTTTTCCCAAAGACGTGACCCAGGTTTTTGTCCGCTATGGCGTGTTGGGTATCAAGCGCCACGACCCCAAAGACATTCCCCTTCAAGTGGCCAACTATATCCTGGGCGGGTCCGGGTTCACCTCGCACCTCATGCGGGAAATCCGATCGAACCGAGGATTGGCTTATTTTGTGGATAGCGTGAGCCTGCCCTACGATGTCCGGGGTGTTTTTGAGGTCATCGGCGGCACAAGACCCGATTCGGTCAAGGAATACCTGGATACCATGTTCCAGGTGATGGGCGATTTCGCCAAGCAAGGGCCCACGGATAGGGAATTGGCGGAAGCGAAGCAATCCATGGTCGAGGAATACGCCTATAACTTTGAGTCCCCCTATACCCTGGCGCCTTACAAAGCTTCGCTTGATTTCCACGGCTATCCTGCGGATTACTTGAAAACCTATCGCGACCAGATAAAGGCTGTCACCCGCGATGAGGCTGCCGGCGCGGCCCAGGCTATCTTGGACCAGAAGAATTGGGTACTCGTGGTCTGCGGCCCCGCCGCTTTAGAACCCGAACTCTCCGCTTTCGGCAAAGTGGTGAAGGTTTCCAACATCTTCGACCCGTTGGAGAAATAACCGCCTTTAAGTTATAAGTTGTAAGATCAAAGCCTTTAACTTAAAATTCAAAACTCAAAATTTAGAATTCGCTGTTTTGCGGTAGGGCCCCATCGTCTAACGGTTAGGACGGATGGTTCTCAGCCATTAAATCGGGGTTCGATTCCCCGTGGGGCTACCAAATGAACCCAGGCCGTAGGCCTGGGTTTTTTTATTTGTCCCCACGGGGAAATGGGAAAGTCTGAAAACGGGAGTTTTCAGGCAGTTGAACGGGATACACAGGGGTCTTTCCCCCTGTGAAAGGTGTTACCCCGGGGGCTACGGGTTTTGACTTTTTCCACAGGGAATTGAATCTGGTGGCGTTATTGAGCCGATTTCCCCAAAAAAGCTACAACTTTTTCCCCGGCATATTCCGCCTTCTGCATTGAGTTGGGCTCAAAAGAAAATCCAACCGGGTTGTTCTTGGAAACCAGCACTACGTTGAAAATCCGTTTGTCCAACATCCCCTCAAACTTGCCACTCCGATCGCCGATTGTCAGTGTGGCCGAGGCGTCGTCCCAATGAATGGGGATCTCCGAATAGGCGCCCTTTTCATACCCGTAAGTCAGGCCGTCATCCTCATATAACGTAAAGTCACCGTCGGCCCCGGCGTAAACATAAAGGATTGTGGGGTCTTGGGGCTTTTCGCCGATGTATTGAAGCTCGGGGCCGAAGGGAATAATGGACCCGGCCCGGATAAATAGGGGAATAGCATCGTAGGGCGCCGCCGCATCAATGGAACCCGATTTAACCTGCTGGCCTGTCCAGAAGTCGTACCAAGTGGCCCCGGCAGGCAAATAGACCTGGCGGCTGCGGACTTGATAGTGGGTGATGGGCACCACCAGGAAAGCCTTTCCGAACATATATTCATCCGTCAGTTCCCGGGCCTGGTTGTCCGAGGGAAAATCCATCACCAAGGGCCGCAGGAAGGTTTCCCCGTTTTTCGTTACCGCCCAGGCGGTGGAATAAAGATAGGGAAACAGGCGGTAACGCAGGCGGTCGAACTTCAGCTCCGCTTGATAGGCGGGGGAATCCTCTCCGAGCGTCCACATTTCCCGGGGCCTCAGCTCGCCGTGCACCCGCAAAAGGGGGCAGAAGGTGGAAAACTCGAACCAGCGGGTGTTGAGTTCCCGCCATTCCTCCTCGTCCTCTGGCTTTGGCTTCTTATTGGCGAATTTCCACTGCATCGTGTAGCCGCCGGTGTCGGTGGTCCAATAGGGGATGCCGGAGAGGCTGAAATTCAACCCGGCGGGGATTTGCTTAGCAAGGGCCGTCCAGGTGGAAGTGATGTCCCCCGACCAAATGGCCGAGGCAGTGCGTTGCGAGCCCGCGAAGCCGGAACGGGTGAGAATGAAAACCCGTTGGTTGGGCGCGGCGGCCCTCTGGCCCTCGTAAACGCCCATGCTGTTTTCCAGCGGATAGGCGTTCAAAACCTTGGCGCCGGGTCCCAGGGCCGTAGGGTTCAGGTGGGCTTCCTGGCCTTCCAAGGTGGGCGGGGAAGGCATGAGGTCGGGTTCGGTGGCGTCCATCCACCAAGCGTCGATGCCTTTTTGGAACAAGGCCGAATTTATCTGGCCCCAGAAGGCCTTGCGGGCCTTGGGGTTGAAGGCGTCGTAGAAAGTGTAGGGATATTGCAGCCAGTCCTTGATGCCCTCGTCGAGGAGGGGCTTGTAGAGGAAGCCGTGGTCCAGCATGGCCTTGAAGTTGTCCGTGCCGGGGTAGTACTTGCCCCAAACCGAGATCATGACGTGGGCGTGCTTTTCATGAAGGGCTTTCAGCCAGCCCACAGGGTCGGGGAAGCGGTCCGGGTCGAACTGGTGGGAACCCCAGGTATCCTTACGCCAATACATCCAATCCTGCACAATGTTGTCGAAGGGGATACCGCGCTTGCGGAAGCCGTCCACCACGTCCAGGCTCTGTTGGGATGTCTCATAGCGCTGGCGCGACTGCCAAAGGCCGAAGGCCCAGGCGGGCATGAGGGGAGCCGAACCGGTTAGGGCGCGGTAGCCCGCCACCACCTTGTCCAAGTCGGGCCCGTAAACGAAGTAATAGTCGATACCGTCGCCGACTTCGGACCAGAGGGAAGTGTCCGTTTTATCCGAAGGCGTTTTCCAAAGGAAGTGCAGGGTCGAACCTTGTTCGGTGGCCCATTCGATTTTTAACGGGTATTGCTTTCCAGCTTCCAAATGGACCTTCACCTGGTCGTCGTCGGCCAGCCATTTCTGCCGCCAATGGTCCATGATCGGGTTGCCGTCCAGCCATACCTTGATGCCGCCGTTGGAGGTACAGCGGAACTGGTAATCGCCGGTCACCGGCGCCAACAGGGAGCCTTCCCAGCGCGTGGCGGGCGGGTGATCGCCCCAGTTTTTGCCTTTGAAAGTCACGCTGATGTCGGCGGTGGTGGAGACGGGTGAGGAGCTGTCCATGGGGCCCATAGAAAGTCCCCCGGTGCGGCCGTTCTTATCCGTCAGGCATTCCGCGGGTATGGGGACGAAGGGCTTCAAGTTTCCGAAACGGGTATCGGAGGGGTTATCCCAGAGCAGGCCGTAGCCCCGGCTGGAGACCAGGAAAGGTACAACGATGTTGGTGTTGTGCTGCCAAAGATCTAAGTCATAGCCCTTCAAATCCATCGTGCCGATTTGTTCCTGGCCCAATCCGTAGAGGGATTCGCCCTCCTGGGCCAGCCATTTTTGCCGAATGTTGAAAGTTTTTTGGCCTTGGACTACGGCCGGGTTCAATTCGTATCCGTCTTCATCGAGGATGGGGTTTCCGGAGGAGTCCAGGAACCGGATGAATCCGCCGGAACGGTCGATGGAAACCGTCAAGAGGTCCCCCTGAAGATCCCAGCCTCTGTCGGTAGCCTTCAGGGACCAATGGATCTTGGGGTCGGGCTTGCCGACGACATCCAGGGTCTTGTGACCGAAAAACCGGGGATTCTTTGCGAATTGGACATGGACAATGGAATTGGAGAAAAACCGGACATTCAAAAAACCATCGGGCAGGTGGAGGACAACGCCGTCTTTTTCTTTTTGGAGTGCGGTCGTTGTTTTGGGAAAACCAGGGCCGGCGGCGGAGAGGACTAAAAAGAAACTGAAAAAAAGGCGGCTGAAGTTTTTCGACATGAAGGGCACCTCTGGACTGGGATGGTAAAGCGTATCTTAAACCTCATCCCGTTGTTCCTTGGGCATTTAATTTCACGGATTGAAACAGGTTTAAACTGAAATCAAAAGGTTTTGTCCGCGAGCATTGGCGGGCAATTCCACCGTGACCTTTGAGCCTGGCGGGATGATAATAGCCTCCTTCTTCGAGACTTTGGTCATGGGAGGTTTTTCATGCGCCTTATGGGAATACTTTTTGTGACGGCGGGAATCCTTTTGTTGTTCTACGTTTTTTTACGGCCTGGCCGAGCCTATGCGGGAGAACCGGTGAAGACCTTCCAAAATCCTATTCTTACGGGGTTCCACCCGGACCCCAGCATCTGCCGCAAAGGGGACGATTTTTATATCGTCAATTCCACCTTCGAATTTTTTCCGGGCCTTCCGATCTACCACAGCAAAGACCTGGTCCACTGGACCTTGATCGGCAACGCCCTGGACCGGCCCAGCCAACTGCCCTTGAAGGGCGCCACCGACACGGGAGGCCTCTATGCCCCGACGATCCGCTACTGGAAGGGGCTTTTCTACCTGACCTGCAACAACGTGAGCGGAGGCGGCAACTTCACCGTCACGGCCAAGGACCCCGCGGGGCCCTGGTCCGAACCGATGTGGATGAATATCCCGGATATCGACGGGTCCATTTTCTTCGACGACGACGGCAAGGCCTATTACACCAGCCAGGGGGGCGGCGAAAAGGCGGGCATCAAGCAATGCGAGTTCGACCCCAAGACCGGCCAAGAGGTCGGCTCTTCCAAGCCGATCTTCAACGACCCCAACGAATCCTGGAACGAGGGGCCCCATCTCTACAAGATCAAGGGCAAGTATTACCTCATGCTGGCCGAGGGCGGCACGGGCGACCGCCACATGGAGACCATCCACCGGTCCGATTCCCCCTGGGGACCTTGGGAGGACTGCCCCTATAACCCCATCCTGACCGAGCGGGACGAACCGAACAGCCCCATCCAATGCACGGGCCATGCCGACCTGATCGAGGCGCCGGATGGCACCTGGTGGATGGTCTTTTTGGGGGTGCGGCCTCACCACGGCAAATCGGTGCTGGGCCGGGAGACCTACCTGGCCCCCGTGACCTGGATGAAGGACGGCTGGCCGGTGGTCAACGGTGACCACCACGTGGCGCTGGAAATGACGGCGCCCAACCTGCCCGCCCCAAAGCCGGTAAAACCCACCACCCATTGGGATTTCGCCAAGCTGAAGAAACTGGGGCCCGAATGGCTGAGGGTGCGCAACGGTGACCCGGCGGACCTGTCCTTGACCGCCCAGCCTGGTTTTTTAAGGATCCTTTGCAACCCGGCCTCTTTAAACAAAAAGATGGAGGAACCGGCTTTCGTGGGCATGCGCCAAAGGGATTTCCGGTTTGTGGCTACCACCTCCCTCGAATTCAGCCCATCCCAGGACGGGGAAGAAGCGGGGCTTTGCGTGCGGTCCAACGACGACAATCACTACGAGGTTGGCGTGGAGCAGGCGGGGGGGAAGGCCCAGGTTTTCGTGCGCAGTACCACTAAGGGGCAGACCTATACCCTGGCCAACAGCCCCTGGGGCACGGGCCCGGTGCAATTGAGGCTCTCGGGGGACGAGGACCAATACCAATTCGCCTGGTCGAAGGACGGGATGGCATGGGAGACCCTGGGTGCCTGCCCCTCGGAGGACCTGTCCAAGGAATCGGCGGGCGGGTTCACCGGCACGGCTGTCGGGCTTTACGCTTCCTCCAACGGCAAGCCCTCCCAAGCCTATGCCGATTCTCAATGGTTCAAGATGGAGGACGGAAAGGCCCCGGAACCGGCCGCCCTCTTGCCCCGGCCCACGCCCACGCCTATGACCCCTTCCGACACTTGGCGCATCCGCTGTGGGGGAAGCGCCTGGACCGACCACGAGGGGAACCAATGGCGGGAGGATATTGGCTTCACCAGCGGGGATACGGTGCTCACCGGCCGGCCCATCGCCGCCGCCCATGACCCGGAGCTTTTCGGCACCGAACGCTGGGGTTCCGAGTTCAGCTACCGCCTGCCCGTGCCGGCGGGGAAATACAAGGTCACCCTCCGGTTCGCGGAAACCTACGTGAAGAACCCCGGCGAAAGGGTCTTTGACGTGCTCCTGAACGGTAACACGGTCCTGGATCATTTCGATATCCTCAAAGAGGCCGGGGCCATGGACAAGGGGATCGACCGGAGTTTTTCCGGAATCCAAATGGACTCGCCCGGGATCCTCGAGATCCGCTTCAAGTCCGAAGTCCAGAACGCAAAGGTCTGCGCCATCGAAGTCGTGAAACAAAAGTGAACACCAAAATTTGCCACGGATGAACACGGATTAACGCGGATGGCATAAAGCAAAACTGAAAGATATTAGAATTTTCGTATTAAATTTATTTTTATCCGTGTGAATCCGTGTTCATCCGTGGCTAAAAATGGTTTGGGGGTTTTGCCTTTTGAACAAAAAATCTATGTTTCTCTTGGCTTTTATGGCGTGTTCCGTGGCCTTTGCGGAGGAGTTGCAGCCGTTAAATTGGGAGTCTTCGGAGACTAAGGCCGCAGTGGACAGGAAACTCGACGAGGTCGAGGCGGTCATCCAAAAGGGGCCTTTTAAAGATGACTGGGATTCCCTGAGGTCCTACCAGGTTCCGGATTGGTACCAGGACGCGAAATTCGGCATTTTCATGCATTGGGGCCTTTATTCGGTACCCGCCTATGCCAACGAATGGTATTCCCGCGACATGTACCAGTCGAACGTCACGTGGGACGATTCCTTCAAGCACCACGTTGCCACCTATGGGCCCCAGAACAAGTTCGGATACAAGGATTTCATCCCCCTCTTCAAAGCCGAAAACTTCGATCCGGCCAAATGGGCCAAGGTTTTCCAGGAGGCCGGAGCCAAGTACATCGTGCCCGTGGCCGAGCACCACGACGGTTTCGCCATGTACGATTCTGATTTTTCCCGTTGGACCGCCGCCAAGATGGGGCCTCATAAGGACCTGATTGGGATGGAAGCCAAGGCTTACCGCGCTGAAGGCCTGGTCTTCGGCTGTTCCTCCCACCGGGCCGAGCATTGGTGGTTCATGAGCGGCGGCCGTAAATTCGATTCGGACGTCCAGGACCCCAAGTATGCCGATTTTTACGGCCCGGCTGCCGAGGATTACAGCACCCCCAGCGACGACTACTGCCGGAATTGGCTGGCCCGTTCCTGCGAACTGGTGGACAAGTACCATCCACAGCTCGTTTATTTCGACTGGTGGATCGGGGAGACCCCCGCCTTCCAACCTTACCTGAAAAAATTCGCAGCCTACTATTACGACCGCGCCGCGGAATGGGGCGAGGGCGTGGTCCTGAATACCAAGGACAAGGCTTTCGTTCCGGGCACGGCGGTGCAGGACGTGGAAAAAGGAAAGCTGCCGGGAATCAATCCCGTGCCCTGGCAGACTGACACCTCCGTTTCCTGGAAATCCTGGGCCTATCTCAAGGACGACCAGCTGAAGGACGCGGGCTACCTCATCCGCAGCCTGATTGACACCGTCAGCAAGAACGGAAATCTTCTTTTGGATATCGGCCCCAAACCCGACGGCACCCTGCCCGAGGACCAGGTCAAGGTCCTTCTCCAAATAGGGGATTGGCTGAAGGTGAACGGCGGGGCTATTTACCGTACCCGGCCCTGGATCACCTTCGGGGAAGGGCCCACGCAGGAATCGGCCGGAAAAAACAGCGAAGCGGAAGTGAAATACCAACAAGGAGACCTGCGTTTCACCCGCAAGGGGAACAAGCTTTACATCCTCCCGATGGTGGCGCCCACCCAGCCGGTAACAGTGACTTTGCTTGGGAAGGCCGCCGCGCCCGCCCTAACGGTAAAAGAAGTATCCCTCCTGGGCTCGCCGGAAACGATCCAGTGGCAAAGGAATGACGAGGGGCTGGTACTTTCGCCGCCGTCCAAAGGGGGCGACCTGCCCGTGGCCTATGAGGTGGTTTTAGGCGGGTTCGTTTTGGGCAACCCACGGATCCACGGCCAGGGTATGGCCCTGACCGCAGAAGCGGACCTGCAAAACGACAATACCTTCGACCTGAAAGAACAGGTGGTCCTGACCATCAACGGCAAGATCGCCCCCGCCCAATGGGTATCGGTGGGCGCCCAATCCTCTTCCCTCGTATCCTCGTCTTATACGGCCAGGAAGCCGGGGATCTACGTGGCGGGGCTTAGGATTCCCAGCCAGTATTCGGATATGGCCTTGGCGGTTCAAGGACAGTCCGTGGAAGGGAAGATCGCTTTGCCGGCGATGGACCTTTCGGGGGAATGGCTGTTCCACAAGGGCGACGATCCTTCCTGGGTTAAGGCTGGCTTGCCGGAAAGCGGCTGGGAAAAAGTCCAATTGCCCGCCCATTGGTCGGAGCACGGTTACAAATGCGAGCAATGTTACGGTTGGTACCGGAAACACCTGGTGATTCCCGCGGAATGGAAGGGACATTCCATCGTCGTACCCCTGGGTAAGATCGATGACGCCGATATCACTTATTTGAACGGAAAAGAAATCGGGCGGATGGGGACCTTTCCGCCCAACTTCAATACAGCCTGGGACCAAGTAAGGCATTACGAAATTCCGGCCAAGTTGATCCGTTTTGGAAAAGACAATGTCATCAGCATCCGGGTTTATAACGGCTCCGGGGATGCGGGGTTGTATGAGGGACCCTTGGCACCCATAGAAGTTAAATAGCTGTCATTGCGGGAACCTTGGCCATGTCGCAATTTATGCTGTCATTGCGAGCCTCGAATTTTGAGGCGAAGCAACCTCAGTTCATGGGTTGTTCAAGCTTTGGTCGGAGGTTTTCACAAAGGCATATTCAGACTGAGGTTGCTTCGTCATAACCGCCCGCCTATTCGGCGGTCATTCCTCGCAATGACAGCAAAATTACAACGTGGTTCAAAGAACTCGCAATGACGGGTTAAAAAATTTAGGAGGGAAAATGAAAATTTTGAAACCCTTTTTAATAATGGCCGGTTTCTGCTCGTTTCTTTCCTCCGGGGCGTCCCCGGTTCTGGCGGCGGCCGAATCGTTCAAGGACGATGTTTCATTCCTAAAAAAGTACGACAAGGACCTCGTTCTTTTGTCCGATGAGGCCGGGCGAGCCCAGGTCGCCGTCTCGCCGCTTTACCAGGGGCGGGTGATGACCAGCGCCTCGGACGCAGAGAAGGGGGCCAGCTACGGGTGGGTCAACCGGGATTTGATCGCCTCGGGGAAACAGGTACAGCACATTAACCCTTTCGGCGGGGAAGACCGGCTTTGGATCGGCCCGGAAGGCGGGCAGTTCTCGGTTTTTTTCGCCCCGGGCGTGCCATTCGACCTCGACCACTGGTTCACCCCCGCTCCCTTGGACACCGAATCCCTGCCGGTCGTAGAAAAAGGCAAGGACTACGTGAAGTTCCAGCGAAAGATGGGACTGGTCAATTATTCCAACACGAAATTCGACCTGGAAGTGACGCGGGAAATCCGGGTTTTGGGCAAAAAAGAAACGGCTGAAATCCTGGGCCTGGAACCGGAGGAGTCAGTTCAAACCGTGGCCTTTGAATCGGTGAACACCCTTCGAAACGCCGGGGAGAAGAAATGGAACAAGAAAACCGGCCTTCTTTCCCTTTGGGTTTTAGGCATGATGAACGCCTCTTCCTCCAACACCGTGGTGATTCCCTATAAGACCGGGCCGGAGCCGGAAATGGGAACGGTGGTCCATGATGCCTATTTCGGCAAGGTGCCCGCCGACCGCCTGGTGGTGAAAGACGGGGATGTTTTTTTCAAGGCCGACGCCGCCTGCCGGAGCAAAATCGGTATCCCCCCGGCCAGGTGCAAACCTTTCCTGGGGAGTTACGACCCTGGGAAGGGAGTCCTGACCATCATCCAGTTCGACCTTCCGGAAGGCCGGAAGGATTACGTCAATTCCCAATGGGCCCTCCAAAAAGAACCCTTTGCCGGCGACGTCTCCAACAGCTACAACGACGGCCCGGCTAAGCCCGGGGCCAAGCAACTTGGGAAGTTTTATGAACTGGAATCTTCGTCACCCGCTTTGGCACTGGCTCCCGGGGAATCCGCAACCCACCGCCAACGCACCTTTCACTTCGAGGGCCCGAAACCTGGATTGGACAAAATGGCCCGGGCTTTGTTGGGAGTGGGTTTGGATGAAATTAAAAAGGTTTTCAACCCGTGAGTATTGGAAGTGTACCAGTTTGGAAGAAAATGTTGCTTCACCCTCACCCCGCCCTCTCCCCTCGAGGGAGAGGGGGAAAATCCGCCAAAACCCTCGCCCCTTGGGGGAGAGGGTAGGGTGAGGGGTGTCTTGAAGTTGTTCAAGTCAAACTGACACGCTACCGGAATCTTGAAGGAGGCTTGGATGAAAAACGTGAGGACGACTTTGACGCTACTTCTAGTGGCGGGTTTGTCGGCGGGTTGCGGAAACAAACAATCCCAATATCCCATTAAAATCGGGCTTTCCATGGACACCCTCCGGGCGCCCCGCTGGGCCCAGGACCGGGATGTTTTCACCGCCAAATGCAACGAACAGGGAGTGGGCGTGCTGGTGCAGTCGGCCGATTCCAACGATGAGCTCCAGAATTCCCAGGCCGAGAACCTCCTGACGCAGGGCATCCAATGCATGGTGGTCATCCCGCATAACGCGAAAAGCTGCGCTTCCATCGTGGATGCCGCCCACAAGATGGGCGTGCCGGTGCTTTCCTACGACCGGCTTATTTTGGACAGCGACGTGGACGCTTATGTGTCCTTCGACAACATCAAAGTGGGGGAACTGATGGCTTCCACCCTCGTGAACCTGAGGCCCAAGGGCAATTACGTGCTCATGGGCGGCGCCCCGACGGATTACAACGCCATTCTTTTGCGCAAGGGACAAAAGATGGTGCTGGACCCCCTGGTCGCCAAGGGCGACATCCAGATCGTGGGGGACCAGTGGTCCAACGATTGGCTGGCGGTCAACGCCCTGAAGAACATGGAAAACATCCTGACGAAAAACAACAACAAGGTGGACGCGGTGGTGGATTCCTATGACGGCACGGCTGGGGGCTCCATCCAGGCCCTGGCTGAACAGGGTTTGGCGGGCAAGGTCCTGGTGTCGGGCCAGGACGCCGAGTTGGCCGCCTGCCAGCGCATCGTTGCCGGAACCCAGAACATGACGGTTTACAAGCCTGTCCGGTTCCTGGCCGCTAAGGCGGCGGATATCGCGGTGGACCTGGCCAAACACCAGCCCCTCCCCCCGATTTCCTTGACCACCAACAATGGGAAAAAGGACGTGCCCAGTTATTTCCTGGACCCCATCGTGGTCACCAAGGACAACATGGTGGATACGGTTATCAAGGATGGTTTCCAGAAGATGGAAGAGGTTTATAAGGGAGTTCCGAAGGATCAATGGCCATCCGCTAAAAATTAGTTTAAATTCAAATTAAATATTCGGGAGGCGCAGGTGAAAAACATCGTTATCCGTGTGGTTTGCTTTTCCGCTTTATTATGGCCCACCGCCCATGCCTGGGCCGCCGCCAGCCCGGCGGTCACCGCTTTCCTGGGGAAACTGAACGGTTATTACTACTGCCTCTCCCAGCAGGGGCTCCGCAACTACCACGGCGAACTGGCCTGTTCCTTGTCCCCGGATTCGGTAAAGAGCCTCAAGGCGAAAGGGGCCTACGATGCCAAACTTTGGGGGGCCGTGAAAAATTTCCGGTTTTCGGTCGATGACCAGGCCGGAGGATCCATTTCCGTCCAAGGCGTGGCTTCGTCCCCGACGGGGAATTCCAAGTTGGACGCGAAGATAGGGAAACTCAACGATAACCTTTTGGGGGCCCTCAAGGCGTTTTTCCAGTTTTGGAAGGCCTCGACGGTGGAGCCCTTGAACGCCCCCTCGGATATGGCCCAAAACGACTTTAAATTCACCAAGGATGCCAACGGGTTTTACGTGCTTGAAACCGTGCCAGGGGGCGTGAAGGTGAACGCTTCTTTCGACCCGAAAGGGAAAATGAACGGATTCTCGATCGATGACAATGGCAACAAATCCTCCTACACTCCGGATTTTCTTTATTCCAAAAAGGGTTATTTGTTAATGGGTTTTTTACTGGATTCGGCCGGTTCAAAGGGAGATTATCGTCTCAAGTATGGTGTGGTTGACCGGTTTTGGATGCCGACGACCATGACCCTGAAAATGAAATTGCCGGGAACCACCCATAGCGTTGCCGTTCTTTTTGATTTCTCCAATTACAAAGTCAATCAATAAAACCGCTGTTGAACCACGGAGTACACAGAGTTCACAGAGTAGAATTTTATATAAGGCAATTTTGAAGCTTTGCCCAGTGGCTTTACAACCTTCGTCATGAAAGATTTTCATCTCCTATCCGAGGTCTTCGAGTGAAAAGTTTAAAACCCCTTCTTTCGCCCAGCCGCGTGACCCTCAGTCCAGCGGCTTGTTCCCTGGACCTGGGGGACGGCAGCGAACGCGGCGAATACGTCAACCAGGATTACGTCCTTTCCACCCTGGGCCGCCCCCACCGCAGCATCAGCCTCATGTACTGCTATTACCCCTTCGCGCCGGGCTGGCCCCAGCGGGCTTCGCTGGCGCACAAGAAGCGGGGCAAGAACGGCGCCTGGGACTACCCCTATGACGATTATTTTCCTTTCCTCGGTGGGCCCAAGGGCGATACGGAAGGGGAGGCCTTCCAACAAATGCGGGATATCCGCCGACATGGGCAGGAAGTCACCCTGACCCTGACCATGGACTGCGCCGTGCCGGACGACCACATCCGGGTCATTGCCCGCCAGCTCAAGCCCTACGGCCGCCTGCGCCTGCGCCTCAACCACGAGTGCGACGGGTTCTGGTTCGCTTACAGCCGCCAATATTCCTACAAGCAGGTCGCCGATTTCTTCCTGCGGTTCGCCAAAATCCTGAAAAAAGAGGCCCCGAACGCGCAGATGGTCTCCTGCTGGGGGCACGTGGAGGACTTTAAGACGGGACGCCTGAACCATGAGAAGGAGCTGGCGCCGATCCTGGAGGCGGCGGATGTATGGTCCACGGACGAATATTTCACCCTCCATTTCCGCTGGCCCTTCGCGGCCTGCGAGCCGGGGGATTTGACGACCCATAAAATCGTGGGGGTTGACGGGGTTTGGAAACAGATCAACGGCGTCCACCGGCGGTTCGCGCAATTGGCCGCCGATGACAAGGGCCTGGAAATCGGGGAACTCAACGCGGACGGCAACGTGGGCGGGGAGATCTACCAATTAAAACTCACGGAGACTTTCTACCGGCGGGTCCTCAAGGAAAAGCCAGGATTCTTGAAAGGCATTACCTATTACCAATTCCGGGACAGGGGACGGCTGGGCTTGGAAAGGGAAGATCCGAACAACTCCCATAACGGCCTGTCGACATCCTTCTTGAATGTTTATAAGGAATTGGTCCAGGAGCCGTATTTCCAGCCGAAGGAATTTTGGTCACGTTTGAAAGATTCCCTTCGGATGGAGTGGCGCACGTCGGAGGATTCGGACGGGCTGGGTTGGAAATTGCCACTCAAAAAACGCCCGATCTTCCTGGAACTGCTGATGGATAAAGGAGCGAACCTGATGATTAAGAGTGGTCAGAAGTGGTTTTATAAAAAGCCTGGTGTTGAATGGGTGGACCTGACCCAGGCCGCGATGGAGTGGGGAACCTCCAAACCCTTTCCCATCGTCGCGTTCGCCCCTCCGGCAGACGGTATGAACCCCGGTAGCGCTTCGCAGGTGACCACTAAACTTAGCCACCCACCCCAGGTGCGGCTTCTCTATGAGTGGAAATCCCGATAAAAAATATTTAAATAGCTGTCATTGCGAGAAATGAGCCCCGGATAGGGCTCGATTATGACGAAGCAACCTCAGTTCCAAAATATGTCGTTGGCTGACGACCAATTCAAAGCGTAAACCACCTATGAACTGAAAGCTTGGTTGTAGTTGGCCCTTTGGGTCAACCACGGTAGGCCGAAATTCGGCCTACCGCTTCAAGGCCGCCTCGAAATTCGAGGCTCGCAATGACAGCAATTATTTTTTATCAGATGTTACAATCCCCCCATGCCCGACTCCCTTCAAACCATCATTTTCAACAAATCCCAAATCCAAACCGCAGTGGCAAAGGTCGCGCAAGAAGTCGCCGGTTGGCTTCAATCCAAATCACAAAAGTCCCTCAATTTGATCTCCGTGATGGAGGGCGCAAAGCCTTTCGCCCGGGACCTAATGACCAATTTGAAAATGATCATTCCGGAACTTGAAATCAAGGTTCATGAAATCCGTATCAAGGGCACGGACGGCAAAAGTCTCCTCGAAACCAGGGAACTACAGGGCGGCATCCTTGATCCGAACGTCCTAAACCAATCGCCGGTGCTATTAGTGGACGACCTGGTGGATTCCGGCGCCACCCTCAAACTGTTAAAAGCCGAAGTGACGGCCTTGGGAGCTGGAGAAGTAAAAACAGCCGTCTTGACCCGTAAATTCGGGGCCCAGAGCGGCCCTGTGGATTTCCTGGGATTCGACCTGAACTTGGACCGCAGTGTTTTGGCCCTAAAGGGCCTCGAGGATTATTGGCTTTTTGGGTATGGGATGGACTTGGATGGACGATATCGAGAGTTGGATTATATTGGTTGGGTGGAAATGAAGTGATTGCGGGTAACGGAAACGCGATTGCTTGGTTCGAGTCCAACCCGGGGACGGGTCGCCCCCAACCTTCTTTTCATCTTTTCGGCGAAAGATCCGTCGATTGGAAGGGAGACGCAGGTAGCCCGTTTTTGCCGTAGAGGTTGAAGACCGGATCGTCCGCCCAGGCATAGCGGACCGCCTTGGGTTCGGCTACTTGGTCGCTCCAAACTACCACCATTTCCTTTTCAATCCGCCCTTGGGCAGGGACGAATTTCCCATCGGCGCCGGCCAGTTCAAAGCCCTTTAAATCCCCTCCTTTGGCCTCCAAACCCCCTTCCGCGTTTTTAAAATGAATCCGGACTTTATTTCCTTCAGCATCCACGCTTTCGAAAATCGGGCTTAATGGGGCGTCTTTTTGGCCGTAGGCGGAAGCCAGGGCGGCTTGGGCTAGGCGGGCTCCCACGTCTGCCTTGTCCTTCGGATGGATATCATGGGGTTCGCCCAAGTCGATTAGGACGGCCATGGCGTTGTTGGGAAATTCAGCCACCCGGCGCTGTTCGTCCCTTAATTCGCCCCACTGGCCCGCGCCGGGCCCCGGGATGAAGTTCGGCAACTGGGCCAGCACAAAAGACAATTGGGGGTCCCCCCAGGCTTTCCGCCAGCCTTCGATCATACTTTCCAACAGCTTTGCGTATTCATCCGCGTGAATGGTATTGGACTCGCCCTGGTACCAAATCACCCCTTTGATGGGGAAGGCTGTGAAGGGACTGATCATTCCGTTATAGAACACGGAGGGAATCGCGATCAAAGATTTAGGATCAACCCCAAAGGAAATGTTCGAAACGGCCTCCGGTGTGAAGGAGTGGGATTTGCCCCAGCCGGACTGTTTCAACGATGGGAAGGCGATGCGGTAATGCTTCCATTTAGTTGAAACCAGGAAGGGATCGGGAGTGCGGTAATTGTCCCAATCGGTGATGGTGGGCTGGGAGAGGAAAAGGATGTAATTACCGTCGCCCTTAGCGTCGAATTCCACGGCCTCATAAGGCGACAGGTCTAGGGTTTTTCCTTTAAGGCCCAAGTGGGTGGTCATGAATCCCCAGGCGTCCCTCAGGAAATTCCCCCGCATCCGGGGGGTGTTGTCGGAAACGGTGACATAAAGGCCGGAACCTTGCTGAACGCTCCAACCCCAGATCCCGGGTTCGTTGATGTCCGTGGCGGGGGAGGAGACTCCGGCGGCCCGGACGGCCAGGGGTATTTGGGAAGGATCGCGGGGAATGAAATGGAGGTTGCGGACCGCCAAGTCCACGGGAAAATGGCCCGTGAACCAGCCTGTTCTTTCGGCTGCGGGGACCTTGTTCCAGCGCTCCCAAATGGGCTTGAAGGCCGGACTGGATTTCAGGACCTTTTCGGGCGTCCAACTTTCGGCATAGGAGCCCCCGTAGCTGGCGGCAATGAGCCCCACGGGTTCCCTCAATTTTTGGCGGAGGTTCCGGCCGAAGTAATAGGCCACCGCCGAAAAACTCCTGGCCGATTCAGGCGAGCAGACTTCCCATTGGCCCCTCGGCCGGTCCAGGGGATTGGGGGCGATGAAAGGCGCTTGAAGGAAAAGCCGGATTTGGAGGTCGTGCGCCTCGGCGATGGCCACCTCCGGGCCGCGGAGTTGGTCCATGCGGAATGCCATGTTGGATTGGCCGGACGCCAGCCAGACCTCGCCCACCAACACGTCGTGGACCGTGACGGAAGTGGAGCCGGTGATGGTAAGTTCGTAGGGGCCGCCGGGGGAAAACGGCGGAAGGGAGGTTTTCCAACGCCCCCGGGCGTCGGCTTTCACGGTGGTTGATTTGCCTCCCATGGAAAGTTCGATTTTTTCGCCCGGCTTGTCCTTCCCCCAGGCAACCGCGGGTTTTCCGCTTTGGAAAACCATGTGATCGCCGATCAAGGAGGGTAGCTGTAATTGGGCGGAAGCCGCGGAGGCGGTCAAGGTGACTACTATCCATCCGAGAATGCTTAAACAGGATGAACGCATTCGAACCCTCCTCCTTCGTATGCATAGTTGTTTTGGGGTATTATTGCGAGCTTCGAATTTTGAGGCAGCCTTGAAGCGGTAGGCCGAATTTCGGCCTACCGTGGTTGGCCCAAAGGGCCAACTACAACCGCACTTCTCAGCTCATGGGTGGTTTAAGCATTGGTTGTCGGTTACACACAACGGCATATTTTGGAACTGAGGTTGCTTCGTCATGATCGAGCCCCTATTCGGGGCTCATTCCTCGCAATGACAGCTAACTCATTTTTTTGTTAGGTAGTGATGGTGTAGTTCACCTTTGGCGGCAGGCCCTTCCACAGCTTCCAGAAGCTTCCTTCCCGCTCCAAATGCAAAGGTTGAAGAACCTTGTCGGTCGGCATGCAGAATAGTCCCGTGGCTTCAGTGTTGGTTCCGTAAGCCCGCAACTCGATCTTCGACCAATCCATATCCTTCGTGGATTGGGCCAATTCCAGGTGGGGTATCACCGACCCACCCCGGGCCAGGATGACGCAGGGAATCGGCCCCGCCTTGATCTTGTGCCATTGCCCGCCCCGGTAGGTTTGTTTGGTCTGGTAGTTGATCCAGATACCGGGCGGCAGGTAAACATCCCGTTCATTTACCTCTTCCAATAAAGGCGCGACCAGGAGGTCTGACCCAAAAAGGTATTCGTCCTCGATCAGCCAGGAAGTGGGGTCGTTGGGGTACTCGAAAAAGAGCGTCCGCAACATGGGAAAGCCCTTTTTGGAACTATCCACCGCCTGCGCGTAGACATAGGGCATGAGCTTGTATTTCATTTCCACGGTCCGGCGGAAGTTGTCCTCGAAGGCCTTTCCGAAAACCCAGGGTTCGCGGGGCCACATACCGTGACAGCGGCTGTGGGAGGTTAAAAGGCCGAAGGCGGCCCAGCGCTTATAAAGTTCCTCGGTGGGCGCGTTCACGAAGCCGCCGATATCGTGGCTCCAGAAGGAAAAGCCCGACAGCCCGAAAGACAGCCCGCCGCGGAGGGAGCCCAGCATGCCCCCGTAGGAGCATTCGGCGTCGCCGCCCCAGTGCAGGGGATAGCGCTGGCTTCCCGCCCAGGCGCTACGGGCCCAGATGATGTTCTCGCCCGTGACCTGCCTGGTGATGTCCCCTGCGGCCTTGTTGTAGCGTAGGGGGTAGTAGTTGTGTTCCTCAAAGCCTGTCATGCCCGAATGGTAGACGCCTTTCAGGGGCGCGCCCTCGCCGAAATCCGCCTTGATGGCGCCAACGCCCATCTTCAAAAGGCCCGCTAGGTTCTTCTGGTACCACTTGACGGTCTTGGGGTTGCTGAAATCCAGCGTGGCGTCCTCGGTGGGCAGGGTTCCCTTGCCGTCAGTGACCGCCAATTTGTTCTCGATGATCTCCTTAAAGAGGCGGTTCTTGGGGTTGAAATAGGTGAGCTGCCACAAGCTGATATGGAAACCCTGCTTGGCCAGGTCCTTGATCATCTTGAGCGGGTTCTTGAAGCGGGTTTTGGAGAAGCGGTAGTCGCAGCGCCAGTCCTCCTCGAACCAACCCGTGTCCAGGTGGATAACGTCGGAGGGGATTTCATGCTCGCGCAGTTTCCTGGCCACATCCCGGGCTTCCTTCTCAGATTTGTAGGTGCATTTGCTCATCCAAAGGCCGAAGGACCAAAGGGGCGGCACGGGGCTACGGCCGGTCAGGGAAGTGTACCCGGAAAGCACTTCCTTGGGATTGCCCAGGAAGACGAAGAGGTCCAGTTCCTCATCGCCGCAGAAAAGGGTGGTCGTTTCGCTGTAGGAATGGCCGAAGTCGAAGGTGGCGAGCGCGCTGGTGTGCAGGAACATGCCGTAGCCCCGGCTGCTCATGAAGAAGGGGACGGGCTTGTACATGCCGTCGTGCTGTACGCCGTGGCAGTCGTAGGCCGAAAGCACCACCTTCTGGCCGCGCTTGTTGAGTCGCGTGAAGGATTCGCCGCAGCCGAAGATTTTCTCGTCGTTGGCCAGGGAAAAGGTGGCGGCGAACTGGCGGCCGTATTCGGGCGTCGGACGCTGGAAAGAGAAGGGCAGGGGATCGGTATTGCGCAGGCTGCGGTTGTCCTTGAGGTGGATCGTCTTGGTCAAGAGTTTGCCCGAGGCATCGCGGATTTCGAGTGCCCAGGGGTTCTCGACCACGGTCACGGAGCCGGCCTTGCCCTGGTAGGTGATGCGGCCCTTTTTCTTGGAGATCTTCCAAGGAGAGGTGGGCTTGGGTTCCTTGGCGAACATCAGGGACGGCTCCTTTGCAACGCGGGGCGTGGTGCGGCCGCGGAACCTCAGGCGCAGGGTGCGGTCCCCGTAAAAAGTGATGGAGAAGGGATAGGGTTCCTTCTCGCCGCCGTACTCGGAGGGGAATTCCCAGGGTTGCGTGGGGATGAGGTTAATGCTTTCCTGGTTGAAGGCCATGCGGACCTTATAGGCGTAACGGCCCCAAAGGATGTCGCCTTGGGCCTTGGCGGCGTTGTAGGTGCCGAGCTTTTCGGGAAGGAACATGGTGTTTTCGAGGTTGGAAAAGGACCGGCTGATGTCGACGGGGTGGTTCAACAAGGGGTAGGGATACTCTTTCATAATGGCTCCTTTCTATCGGCGATAGCCGATAGAAAAATTTAATTTGCGGTCATTGCGAGGAGCGAACTTCGCGACGAAGCAACCTCAGTTCATGGGTTGTTTAAGCTGCTGCTTCGCCTTTCAAAGTTTTGATGTCAAATCCTCGTATTTCCGATTGATGTTTCTAATCAAATCGACTTTTTTCTGCCTTGAACCGCCTTTTATTTGTTTTTCACGGCTTATCGCATCTTTTAAATGCTCGAACACTTCGTAATAGACCAACTTATTAACGTTATATTTCTTGGTGAAGCCTGGATGTAATTTCAGTTTGTGTTCGGCAATCCGTTTTTTAAAATTGTTGGTAACTCCGGTATAAAGTACCGTATTGTTTCGGTTGGCGGTTATATAAACATAAAACGGCATTATTTTTACCCATGAACTGAGGTTGCTTCGTCGCTAAAACCAATGAAAAGCGCTCCTCGCAATGACAGCTATTTAAGAGCTATCGAAGATAGCTTTAAAGTGGAACTTTTTAATCCCGGCGACTGTGCAGTCAAATTGATTTCCCCCGCTTTGCCGTCCTCGGTTTGAACCAGTACCATGCACAATCCATTGAAGGCCTTGCGCTTTTCCGCCTTGTCCGGTTCGTGGCTGGAAGGGTCGCCGTTGGCCACGCCCGCGATGTGCCCGGCGCCTGTCACGCTGAAGGCCACTTCGTTATCCGCCATCGGCACCACCCGGCCCTTTTCATCCAATATTTCTACCGCGACAGGGGTTGTGTCCTCGCCGTCGGCTTTCAACTCCGTCACATAAGGCTTCAAACGGATTGAAGCGGGCTCGCCCGTGGTTTCCACGGAGGCTTCGGTGACATAAACACCCTTGTTATAGGCTTTGGCCGTCAAGATACCCGGTTCATACCAAACCTTCCATTCCAAATGGCCGTTGCGGGGGGTCTCCTGTTTACCCAAGGATTTGCCGTTCAGGAACAACTCGACCAGATCGTAATTGGTGTGGCACCAAACATCGACCTGTTTACCTTCCTTGCCCTTCCAATTCCAATGGGGGAAGAGGTGCAGGATGGGTTTATCGCCCCACCAAGCCTGGTAATAATAGAAGTTATCCTTCGGGAACCCGCACATGTCCAAGATGCCGAAGTGGGAGTTGACGCAGGGCCAGTTGTAGGGGGTAGGTTCGCCCCGATAGTCGAAGCCGGTCCAGACAAAGCCCCCGGCCATCCAGGGACGCTCGGCGATAGGCCTCCAGGCCGCCTCGGCGGTATAGGCCCATTCGGTATGGTTCACGTCATAGGCGCTAACGTAGCCCAGCTGGCGGTCGGTTTCGTAAACGCCGCGCGTGGAAACGGTGCTAGCGGTTTCGCTTCCATATAAAGGCATCTTGGGATGCTTTCCGCGATAAAGTTCGTACTGGTCGACGGCATAATTGAATCCCTGTGCCTCCACGATGTCGGAGAGGCCGCCAGGCCCCCAACCATAGTTCATGGCGCAGGTGATGATGCGGGTCTTGTCGAGGCCCAAGATCACTTTTTCCATGGCCAGACCCCGCTTTTTGCCCTCAGGGGTTCCTTGAAGGGGTTCCTCGTTGCAGAGAGACCACCAGAGGACGCTGGGGTGGTTGCGGTCACGGAGCACCATGCTTTCAACCTGGGAAAGAACTTCGGGCGTATCGCCAAGCCTGCGGTTTTCGTCCATGACCATGATGCCCAATCGGTCGCATTCGTTCAGTAGTTCGGGGGCGGGAGGGTTGTGGGAACAGCGGTAGGCGTTGGAACCCATCTCCTTCAATTTTTCCAGGCGATAGGTGAAGAGGCGGTCGGGAATGGCGGTGCCAACCCCCGCGAAGTCCTGGTGGTTGCAAGTGCCCTTGATCTTGACCGGTTTGCCGTTGAGGAAGAAACCCTTATCGGCGTCAAAACGGAAAGAACGGACACCGAAGTTGGTATCGACCTGGTCCAAAGCCTGCCGGCCTTTTTCAATACGGACGGTCCAGGTATATAAATGAGGGTTTTCCAGGGACCATAAGATAGCCTTGGTGATCCGGCCTTTTTGGGTGAAGGCCTTTGTGGACCCTTTGGGGAGTTTGCAGGTTGTGGAAAGGGTTAGGACTTTTTTACCTTTGGCATCCGTGATTTCCGAAACCAGGTTGAAGGAAACGGCAGCCCCGGTTTGGTTGTCCACGGTGGTTTCCAAAGCCAAATCCGCTTGGCGGCCTTTGGGGGCCGCCACCACATATGTTCCCCATGGCGCCACGTGCAAGGGATTGGCCACGGTGAGCCAGACATGCCGGTAAATGCCGCCGCCCTCATACCACCAGCCCTCGGAGCCGCGGGCATCCGCGTAAACTGTGAGGACGTTTTTACCACCGTAATTAACGGTGTCGGTGATGTCGTAACGGAAGCCGGTGTAGCCGCTCAAGTGATGGCCCAGGAGCTTACCGTTCAGCCAGACCCGGCTGTCGCGGTAGATGCCGTCGAAGTCGACCCAGAGGCTTTGACCCTTTGCGGAGGCTGGAACATCAAAGGTCTTCCGGTACCAGCCGACATTCTTGGGCAGGAAGCCGTGGGATCCGTCCCCCTTAGGATCGAAAGTCCCTTCTACTACGAAGTCGTGGGGCAGGTGCAGGGACCGCCACTCTGTATCGTCAAAACCGGCGGCGGCCACGGGGGGAACGGGTTCTTCCTGGCCGATGGTCCGCAAGTAAGTTTCCTTTATATAACCAGCCCCATAGGTATTTTCCACTAGGACGGCCAGTTGGTTGGGGCCGCCTTCCTTCCAGGCTTTGTCCAGGTTCACCTCGAAGCTGTCGTTCCAGCCCTGGTGATACAGCAGCTTTTGGCCATTCAGGTAGATCGTCCCGTTGTCGTCGATGGCTTGGAACCATAGCATCCGGTGGGGGCCGGGACCTTTTTGGGGCTGTGCCCCTAGTCCCGGCACACCCACCCGTTGTCCGCTATCGCGGTCAAGGGCGATAGAATTCATCGAAGCTTGGCCCTCGGCTTGAGGGCCTCTGGCCAGGGGGCCAGGGACATCGGGCAGGTCGGCCCGGAACCAGGCCCAGCCGGGCTGGTTATTGAAGACGTCCTGGCCGTTTTCCGCGTTCTTCCATCCGGCGCTTTGCGTGTTCACATTGGGCCCTGCGGGGCTTTCATCGGCGGGTTTGTCTTTGCCCATGTCCAGGTAACGCCATTTGGGGATCAGGTAGCCGTTGTCTATATCTGAGCCCGGCATGGGTCCCAAATGGAACTTCCAGCCGGCGTCGAAATTGATTCTTTGGCGTTCTTGGGAGGTGGCGGAAAGGGCGGTCATCGGAAGAAGGATCCCCAACAGGAAGATGGATTTCTTAAACGACATGAATCCTCCTTGTGAAGCGGGATCATTGGATGAGAAATCGGGGCGGTCATGGCAAGAAGGAATTATGACATCTTTCCCATGCCCTTCAATCAAAAGGGTGAAAACCGGAGAAACTAAAGTGAAAAAGTTTCACGCGATTCTAACAAGGGAATGTCCTTGGTCATAGAAAAGGAAGGGGTTCTTGGCTATGCTTCTAAAGGCCATTTCTTGACGGAGGTTTTCATGCGGAAATTTTTGCCGGTGTTTTTCCTGGCGGCGGCCGCCTGCCTTTTAGGGGGCTTGGGTTGCATGCACAAGGAGAAACCTATCCGGGTTTCCATTTTCGCCACCGACCGCCAGGTGGTGCAGCTCATCTCCGAAGCCATCCGGGGAATCGAAACCAAATACCCCGGCCTTAAGATTGTGGTGGAAAACATTCCTTATAACGAATACCAGGACAAGATTACCGTAGAGATGGCGGCGAACGACGCGCCCGACATCATCAGCGTGGAAACCAGCCGGTTTTCCGACATGTACATGCGGGGGGCTTTTGAGGACCTGACGCCCTATTTCAAGCGGGACAACATGGACCCCAAGGATTATTTCCCCACTATCCTTGCCCGCTTCAGCCCGGGCGGCGAGATTTACGCCCTTCCTTCCGACATCGCCCCCGTGGGCCTTCTTTATTACAACAAGAAGGTCTTCGATGAAGCGGGGGTGCCCTATCCCACCGATAAGCTCCAGTGGCCCGAGCCCTTCCTGTCCCTTTGCCAGAAACTGGTGAAAAAAGACGCCGCCGGTAAGATCACCCGTTGGGCCTATGCGGACCCTTACGGCACCGCCGCGGATGTTTTTCTTTTGAGCGACGGCGGCTATTTCATGGACAGTGAAACGAACCCCACCCGCCTGGCCCTGGACAGCCCCCAGGCCCTGGAGGCCTACCAGTTCCGTTACGACATGATCTACAAGTGGCACGTGTCGCCGACGCCCAGTGAAATCCAGGGTTTCAACTTCGGCAACGGGGCGGCGGATATGTTCCTCAACGGCCAGGTGGCCATGATGTGCTCGGGAATCTGGCATACCCCCTCTTTTGTGGAAAAAGGCCTGTCTTTCGACGTGGTGGAGTTCCCCAAGGGACCCACGGGTAAGCGCGGTTGGGGCACGGGGGGTACGGGTTACGCCATCTGGAGCGGTTGCAAGGACAAGGAAAAGGCCTGGAGGGTCTTGAAGGAAATCGCGGGAGCGGATCTGGAGTCGAAAATGGCGGCCACGGGCTTGATCCAGCCCGCCCTGGTGAAAGTCGCCGAGTCCGACGCCTTCCTGAAAAATCCAGAGCCGCCGAACAAGAAGATCCTCCTGGACATGCCCCAATATTCCCACTTCTCCCCTTTCCTCAAAAATTGGGATGAAATCTGGTACGGCCAAGTGGGGCCGGCGTTGGACCCGGTTTGGGAAGGGGAAAAGACCCCCGCGGAGGTCCTGCCCAAGCTGACGGCGGATATTAATAAGAAGTACTTCAATAAGTAAGCCGATAGCCGTTAGCTGTTGGTTTTTAGCTAGGGTCGAAAATCCTCGGAACTTTCGTAAGGTTTTGTTTGGCTTTTAGAATTTGTTGCTAACCGCCATCAGCTAAAAGCTAATGGCTGACTTTAAGGAGGTTGGTCCATGCGTCGAATCCATCTTTGGTTGGGAGGTTTTCTTATCACAAGCCTGCTGGCGGGGATGGTCCCCGCGCGGGCGGACGATGAAATCCAGTTTTATGGCCCTTGTTGGATGGACGCCTCGGGCAAGGACGGAAAGGGGGGCGTGAGCATCGTTTGCGTGGGTGACAAGCATCAATTCGTCCTCCGCGACGACGTTTGCAAGGAAAAGATCGACTCCAAAACCCTGGGGGACCATTCCAATTGGGTGGTTTATGACGGCGAGGACACAGGCAAATGCCTGGCCTACGAATTCACTTGGGTGACCAAACCCAACGACAAGTTCTGGGGCCAGATGTGGTCGGGCGGCGGGCTGGCTTTCAATAATTCCTGGAGTTCACTGGATTTTTCCCAGGCCAAGTACCTGGTCTTTTACGCCAAGACCAACGCGCCAGGGGTGGATTTCAACCTGGCTTTGACCGGCACCTCGGACTCCGCCCAAACCGGCAATGTTAAGGTGAGCGATTTCGCGGAAGGGCACCAGATCGGCGCGGATTGGACGCAGGTGGTGATCCCCATCGCGGCCCTGCCCAGCCTCTCCAAGCTTGATATGACCCAGGTCAAGACCATCCGGTTTGACCTTGCTGGCAGCTACCCGGAAAACAAGCTCGTCTACGTGGATATCGATAAAATCTATTTTACCGACACCCAACTGGTCACTCCCGTGGAAAACCTGGGCTGGGTCAAAGTGCCGGGCGGCGTGGAGGTGGTTTGGGACAAAGCCGACGATTCAGGCATCACGCGATACCTGGTGGAAGTGGACGGCAAAGTGGTGGGCCGGGTGGACGGCGGGGAAAAGCGGCGCGTCAAGCTGCCGCCCTCGGCGCTTCCGGGTAACGGCAGCCACGTGGTGAGCGTGGCTTCGGCCAACGACAAACAGACTTCTTCCTACCAGTCGGTAACGGTCCTCTTGAACCCCAAGGCGGTGGCCACGGCCGTGGTTTCGGTCTCAGCCAAGGACGGACACGCCATTTCCCCTTACATCTACGGGTTCAATTACCTCGATGGTGAGACCCTTAAAAAAGTGGGCGGTATCGTCAACCGCTGGGGAGGTAACGACACCACCGGTTACAACTGGAAGGACGACGCCGACAACCATGGTGCCGATTGGTTTTATTTGAACAGCGGCGGGCCGGTTGGCATCGCCGAAAAGGACAAGCGTTATTATAAATTCGTCCAAGACACGTTTTCCGGTGGAGCTACCCCCATCATCACCATCCCCATCAGCGGCTGGGTAGCGAAGGCCCCGCCCGCAGGCGGGGCGAAGTTCGGTTCCTTTCCCTTGTCGCTTTTCCCGACCGAAGCCCCCGGTGGCGAACCGGGATTGGGCAAGGGAGAAACGGCAGACGGCAAGAAATTATGGGGCAATGACCCGAATTACAACTACCTCCCTTCGACGCCGAAAGACCAGGCGGAATGGGTCAAGACCCTGATTCAAGACTTCGGCTCCTCGTCCAAGGGCGGGGTGAGGTTCTACCAGATGGACAATGAACCTGGATTGTGGAACGAGAACCATCGGGATGTGGTCCCCAAGGGCATCGGTTTCGACGACCTGGTGGACCTGAACGCCAAATACGCGGCGGCCGTGAAGACCACGGATCCCAACGCCCAAGTGATCGGCTTTACGGCTTGGGGCGTCATGGAACTGGCGGGTTCGCCCTGGGATTACATGCCGGGCGGCGAGAAAGGCTATAAAAAAGAAGGGGATGGGGAAAAGTGGACCGACCGCAAGGCCCATGGCAATATCACCCAATTGGAGTATTTCCTCAAGGGAATGGCCAAACGCTCGAAACTGGCCGGCAAACGCCTGATCGATTACGTGGACGACCACGGCTTCCCCGAGGTTTGGGGCACTGACGGCAAGGGCAACAAGGTCAATGTGCTAGGCGATTTCGCTTACGATCCGGTGTTGACGCCCAAACAGTTTGAGGCCATGCGGATTTTCTGGGACCCCACTTTCGAGAGCCCTGACAGCTGGTGCGCGAATCCGGGCAACAAGCCCTACCTTTGGGACCCATGGGTGGGCTTGATCCCCAAGTTGAAAAAAATGATCGCGGAGGATTATCCCGGCACCAAGCTTTCCATGACCGAGTATTACCCGGCCAGTTCCCACTATTACCACGGGAGTTTGCTGGAGGCCGTGAACCTGGGAATCTTCATGCGTGAGGGAATGGATATGGCCTGCGATTGGGGTTCAACTACGGACGGCAACTGGACCTTTTTCGGGCACCGGCTTTATAGCAACTACGACGGGCAGGGCGACAGGGTTGGCGGGAACTACGTGAACAGCACCAGCTCCTCGCCGGACCTTTATTCCTTCGCGGCCAGGGACGGAGTCAAAACCTTCGTGGTCCTGGTCAACAAGAACCACGATTCGGAAATCGACACCGCCTTGGAAATGCCGGTGGCGGCGAAGTCCTACCACGTTTACACCCTGGCCGAGACGGCGGGGAAGCGGCTTTACGACTCGGGGGAAATAGCTGCCACGGGCCCCAAGGTGGAGATCGAAGTGCCCGCCTTTTCGGCGCTCCTGGTTGTTTTGAAATAGGAGTAGTGGATAATTTTGAAAGCCCGCTCCTCAAAAGAGCGGGCTTTTCTTTTGTCGGATGCACTTGAGAACGCTGGGGTTCACCAGGAAGAAGGCAGCTATTTCGTCCTACCCGGTTGAAGTCAAACTTAAATTTTAGTGAAACTCGCTTCAGTATGTTTCAGCTGCTTTTTTAAAAAAACCGATATTCTATTTCCCGATTTTTTTTGTCCTGTTATAGTGGCGTTAGGATAAATTTTTTCAAGGCCTACTCCTTCTTGGATGGAAAACCCCTTCTTCTGTCCGGGGCGCTTCTTGAGATGACTTCAATAACGTTACGAGGTTGGCATTGACCTTCCGGATAAAAATTGTCCCCGGCTTCTTTCTTCTCACGGCCTTCTTTTCCCTCCTCGGGGTGGCGCCCCTTTTTGCCGATCCTTCCCTGCAGGTCGCACCCGGCGAACCGCTTTACCAGCGGGTAAAGGCCCTGGAGGCTTACGGACTCCTCGATCCCCAGGACCAGGCGGTCCTGGACCAAGGACGTATCGTCACCCGCTTGGAACTGGCTTTTTACACCGAGAAGGCGAAGGAAAAACTTAAATCCAATACCACCCCGGCCAATGGAACTCCCACCCCTCAATCCTCAAGCCTTCCGCTTCCTTTAGCGCCCAAGGCCCCGCCTAATCCGACGGTGGCCGCGGAAATTGACAGCCTGCTCAAGGAATTGGACGAGGAGGCGGATTACCTCAACACCCGCCTGGCCCTGGACGATTACCGCATCCAACAACAAGAAGACGAACTCCAAAAATTGAACGATGCCCAGGACCAGATCAACGCCGAGTTCCGTAAGGCCAACAAGTCCTCCAGCAACCCCCGTTTCACTTCCATCGCTGACATCCGCGTGGAAAATTTGGGACTCTCGGGTATCACCCAAGTCGCGGCCACCTCGGTCAAGAACGAGGAAAACCTGGGGGTTTGGGGGGACCTAGGCGGCGTGGGTTCCTTCAGCATGGGCTTGGGAACCTATATTTATTCCTCCGTCACCGCCACCCCGTCCCAGCCGGCCTCCATCTATCTTTTTAGCCCCACGGTCAACTTCAACATGAACGGCATGCTGGGGAGCTGGAGCAATACGATTGCGGTAGAGGATTACACCAGCGATGTGGACATGGGAGATTTCACCCGAGGCGCCTATCCCGGGCAACTGAGGTTCGAGGATCCCTTCGATATCAAACGGTATTCCACAGACAAGAACACGAAGAACTGGGACGATTACATGAACAACTTGGGCTACGTGCCCAGCTATAATTCCTGGATCACCCAGAACCAATCCGCTAAAGTTTTTGACGGACTTTACATGCTAGGTACTCACCTGCCGCTGGTGAGCCAGGATGCCAAGGCCACGATACTCGTGGGCCGTATGGGCCCCAGCGGGGCCGATACCACCCCCGGGGCCATATCCCTCAACGACTTCTTATCCTCCCCCGGGGAGACGACAGGAAGTTACACTCAGCGTTGGGAGGAGGGAATCAAGTACACCCAGCCCTGGCCGGGCGGCATCCAGACCTCCTTTTCCACGATTTGGGTGAACGATAATTTTGGGGTCGCCCAGGGCGCCACCATCATAAACAGCGGCGTGACGACGGTTGAGCCTGGAGGCCAGCCTGCCATGGACCTACGGGATTACGCTGCCGATATCGCCATCGACTTGAAACCGGCCTTTTTGGACCTCGAAGGAGGATTTTCCCATCTTTACACGGGTTATTTCAGCGGCAACAGCGCGGCGGTGACGGGTTTCCAAGCCAATACCGGTACCCCCCAAGCCCTGGAGGCCCCCGCCGGCCAGGCTTCCTTAAATATCTATCCCTTGACCCTTTATTACACGGCCATCAGTGATGGTTACGCCAATTTCCAGAGCAAGGTTATCCTGACCGGAATCCAATTCTGGAAATACGGGTTTTACAACGGTTACCCGACCGCACTCTACAACAACGGTACGGCGATGAACGACCAGTTCGGCTTCGTCGGAATGGTGGATGACCTCATCAGCGACCGCTATGGGTGGCGGGCAAACCTGGGATGGAAGGGCCGCCAGGAAAGCTGGACCAAATCCCTGCCCGATTTCCTGGACGACGTGGTGATCAACTTCGACGTGGCCCAAAAGACCGAATACACGGTGGTGGCGGACGAAACGGGTTATTACGACGTGGAGCCCTACAACCTGATCTCGGTCCTTTATCCCGACGACACGGGATTGTTCGGGGGGGCGGTTTGGGACGGCTTCAGCGGCATCCATCCGGGCGGGGAGCAATACGTCAATAATATCGAAGCCGCCCGGAACGACGCCAACTGGTCCGGCACTGCGGCCAACGACTATGCTTATGTCCTCCGTTTCGCCGGAATCGATAGTGAACGGATCCCCATGATCCTGCCCATCAGCGCCCCGGTCAGCGCTGGCGGCCAACCGATTCCGGTAGGGGCGCCTCCCGTCACCAGTGGCGGGCACAATCTTTACGTCAACCTGGACGACTTGAAGACTTACAATTACATCACCCTGACTGCTAAATTGCAGTTCAGCAAGATGTTCCAGCTGCCGACCCCGCTTTACGGCTCCTTTTTCTTCACGGACCACGGGGTTTCAGGCACCACGACCGACCCCGCAGTGGCCGGTCTTTCCGACCCGAACCGGCCCGGACAGACCCTGGCCAATATCCCCGACATGTTCCACCAGACGGCTTATGACGCGGCTTTGATGTGCGGCGTGGTTCGGAACCTCAATTTCCTTGCCGACTACGGCCTGGAATTTTGGAGGTCGAACTACACCTATCCCTTGGTGGATTACCGGACCGATGCCTTGGGAGCGGGCTTCGCCTACGACTTGCCTTGGGGCGGGGGGAAGTTCGAGTTCCGCTATAAACACATTACTTTCCAGGACGCCTACCTCCCAGCCAACAACTACCAGGCAAACCAGTATTATTCGTACTTCCTTTTCGAGTTTTGACGGATGAAAAACGGGAAAGTGAAAAACCATGAAGGTAAAAAAAGAAGCAGCGAAATGAAACGAAAAATAACCATCTTGTTGTTTGTGGCCTTGGCGGCGGGAACTTCGGTTCCAGCTTTCGCCGAACACGGGGCGTTGACCACGACTGTCCGTGACGGCTGGATTAACTCCGCCGTGGAAGACCTAGTGGCGGCCGGCCTGGCCGACCCTTCCTCCAAACCGGCTGGGGAGATGACCAACCTGGAAGTGGCGCAACTGACTTCGCACGCCGCCCAAATCTATCTCGCCCAGGCGCCGCCCTCCCCGGCGGAGGATAAGGCCACCCAGGTGCCGGACCGAGCGGCCAAGAGCCTCCAACAACTGGCTGAGGAATTTAAAGCCGAACTTTCCGCCATGGATGTGGACGTATTCAAGCTGGAGAACCGCATTTACGACCAGGAACATCGGAATGAGGGATTCGAGTCGCTCCAGCAGGAGTACCTGAAACAAACCGGCACGAACATTTCCGGCTACTCTCGGGGTTATTTCAACACCTACCGCGGATTCGGGCCCAACGCCATCTATGGGCCCATGGATTACAACGACATCCTTTTCGGCGACCTCATTTTCAAGAGCGTGCCGGTCCCCTTCGTGCTTTTTGACGCGGATCTCCGCTTGACCCGCACTGTCGGGCTTTATTACGCCGACCCCAATCAACCCGAATTCAGCCTGCGGTGGATTTCCTTGACGAATACCAACGAGGTGGCCAACCTGACGGCGGGGGACTTCTACCGGAGCTATACCCCCCTGACCCTTTGGAACTACGAGGTACCCGTTTATACCTTTATCGAACCCACTTCCTATTACCGGGTCCGCAAGGACCTGGAAGAAATGGTTTACATGGACCATGGCCCGGATGAGCACATGCGGGGCTTTGAGGCCGCCTCGGACCAGGCCCTGGACAAAAGTTTTCCGGCCCTGAGCTCCTTCCACCTGCAAGCCATGGCAGGCCAGATGCAGTCAGCCACGCCGAATAATTTTAGCGACTATTACGCCGGGAGTGAGGCGGCCGCGGAGTTTTTTGACAACCATCTGGAGTTGAAGGGAACGGGCCTGCTGCTTTGGGACGACAACGCGGATTCCTATGTCATCTATAACCCCGCCAATCTTTCAACTTATGTTCGGCAATATCAGGTAGGAAGCCTTTCCTTAAATGGTGAATTGCCCATTGCCGAAGCGGTCAGGTTTAAGGCGTCGGCCGAATACGCGGGTAGCTTTTACCAGGACGATGCCAGCAATCCCCAAGGCTCGATTGCCGACGGAGCCTTCCTCGCTAACGGGGATTTCAACGTCGACCAAGCCCATCTGACGGTGAAATTCCTCGATAACGGGTCCCATTTTTACTCACCGGGGGCCCAGACCAACCGCTTCACTCCCTTCGCCGTAGGAGGATATTCGATCTTGGACGATGGCCTGAACGGCTACCTCAATAATTACATCTTCCAAAGCGTCAACCGGCCCACCCTGGCGCCCTATGACCGCTTGGCGGAGAATATCCTCCCCTACGGATACTCGACCCCGGACCGGGAAGGCTTCGTCCTGGGGTTCTCCGCCGGAATCGGCCGCAACGGCTGGTTCAAGCCCCAAGCTTCCTACGACCTGGGCATGAAGGAACTCCAGCCGGATACCGCTGGAACGACGATCATCGGCGGCCCTTCTACCACGAGGACCTTTGGTGGGTTTGAAGGCGCGCTCACGGCCAACCTCGCCAAGGCCCTGGATGGACTGCCGAAAACCTGTTCTTTGTCGGTCGACTTCAAGCACCAAACCACCGATCTAGGCATGGGTGGCCCGCCTTTTGCCGTCGACAACTTCATCGCCGCGGCGGACGCCGGACCCTTTTCACATGTCCCCTTATTTGAGGGACTGGTTGTCTCACTAGCTTATGAACTGGCCCAATCCAGCGGAAGTGAATACACCCTGACGGGCGCGGGCAGCCCGCCCACACTGGCCTATTACGCTTCTTGTTTTGACACTTCCACCATGGGCTACACTTACCAGGCCCTCGACGTGACCCGGACTTCCTGGGCCTTTGGAGTAAAGTGCCCCTTGAGTTCCACTTTTGAGATTCATGGCGACTTATTCCTTAACCAGTATACCTGGACCGAACAGCCGGGCTTTGACCGGCGCGAACAGATATGGAGGCTGACCGATGAAGTCTCCTTCTAATAAAAACAGCGATCAGTCACCAGGGATCAGGTGTCAGCTAAAAAATCGGCTGTTTTTCATTTCAACATTGGCTTTTTTAAGCACCTTGATCCTAGACAAGCCGCTGTTAGCCTCCCAAGACCTTTTTTCCATTGTGCCGGCGGGCGACGCTGCCTATGGCGAGTTGAAACAATTGGCCCAGGCGGGTTGGCTGTCTAACAAGGACGTGGCGCCTTCCACCTTGACCCGTTTCGAGGTGGCTGAACTGATCGTGAAGGCTGAGAAAAATTCGGGGGAAATCGTGGTGGCCCAGAACACTTCCGCCTCGGACGACACGCTTTTGCCCCCTCCCGAAAATATTCAAGCGGGAACCGCGGCCACCCCCACTGGCCCGGTGACCCTGACGCCCGCCCAAAAAGCGGCCACCCGGGAAGAAGCCGTCAAGAGTCTGCATAGCCTGGAAGAGGCCTACCAATATGAATTGAAAAAGGTGAAGGACCAGGTGAAGGACGCTGAGGCCAAAGCAGATGAAGTGGATTCGAGCCAATATGACCTCTTGAAACACCTAAATGGAATTTCCCAAAACCCGACCATCGCCCTTCATGGTTTGGGCCGGGCCTTCGGGTTGTCCCAGGAGTTTTCTGGAAACCTTTCGCCTTACGACCTTTCCTTGGGGGTCCGTTCAACCCTGGGCTACCTGGATATGACCACCGACGGGACGGTTTCCAAGGAAGTGAAATGGGATTTTATCTTGCGGCTTGAGGATTCATTGGAACCCAACGATTCTCCCCTTTTTGCGGTACGCCGCATCACCATGCAATTCAACCCCGATTGGCTGTCGGCGACCATAGGCGATTTTGACGAGGCTTATACCCCCCTGACCCTTTGGAACCGCGACACCCTGGACCTGCGCTACATGCCGGAAATGTGGGCGCGGCAGGACGATATCACCAAGTATGAGAGCTTTTTCAATAACGAGCCCTATTGGCCTTTCCGGGGCCTCAAACTGGGCGAAGATATCTTGTGGCCCGATTCGGATGTTCTCCGGGAACTCAAGGCTTCCACCTTCGTTGACATGATCCGAAACGGCTTCAACGACAACGTCGGCTGGTATTTCGGCCCCGGACAGTTCACCGATTGGGTCATCGGCGGGACAGCCGGGTTGAAGTCCCCCAAATGGTATTGGGGGGAGACATCCTGGCAGGCGGGTTTGGACGTTTATGGCACCATCCTAGACGAACCGATAAATTCCGAACAACCTGGGTCGTCCTACGACCCCATCGACCCTACCACCTGGGCCCACCAATATTTGACCGGCAGCGTCAAACCCGATTTGAAAGTAGGTTTGGGCGACAATTTCTACCTGGGTGGCACCGCCGAATACGCTTATTCCAGCTACCAGGACGACAAACTGAATTCCCAAAGGGTTATCACCGATTATGCCGTTATCGGCGGCCCCTACATCCGGTTCGGCGATTCCAGCATCTCTTTGAACTACCTGGACGTGGAACCCTACTATTACGCTCCCCTGGCCCAGACGCGGCAGGACGCGGTTACCCAGTTGCCGGAAAGAAATTCGCTGGAGTCCCCGGACCTTTTCGAAGCGCCCCTTCGCAGCCAGTATTTCCTTTCGGACGTTCCCAGGGCGGGGGCGATTTTCGGCTTTTACGACCGGACGATGGACAACACTTTCCCCTACGGATTGGCCACGCCTAACCGCGATGGGGTCGGATTGGAGATGGATATCCAAACCCTTTCGCAAAAAGCCCTGAAAATACGGGGGTCGGCTTATTTGGCGAGCGAGATCCAAAGCAACCTGGTTTTGGGCCCCGGCCTCAATTATGTCGCCGTGGACGCCCCCAGCGGCGTTTTCCCAACTCGGAACTTTACCTACGTCAACTTCGGACCTTCCTTCAACTTGGGCCCCTCCATCGGGTTTGAGCGGGACATTGAGGTGGGGACCAACTTCCGTTATGAACAAACCAACAGTGTCCTGGGAACCTTGACCAGCACCTGGGTTATCGGCGGGGTACGGATGGATGTGCTGCCCGTTTGGGAAGTTTCGGCGGCCTTCAGCCAGAGGAACGCCAATGGAACGGAAGCCGGGTATGGGGGCACGCTTTGGGCCCGATACTCTTATTTGTTCGATCCCTCGGATTTGGGGCAATATTCCGTTTTCAACGTTAATGGATCCGTTCAGAGCTTGAGGTTTTCCAGCGTGTTCAAGGTCAACCGCAACTCGAGTCTGTTCCTGGATTACGACTATACGACGGGGAATATGCTGCCCAACAATCCCTCTCAGGGCACGGAGAATGAGCAATTCACTGAAGTCACTTACCAGGTCGAGTTTTAGGCCCCAAGCAAAAATACCGCTGAAGTGGTAGCATTTGTTGGGAAGGAGGAAGCGCGATGGGAAGAAAACTTTTAGGTTCGGTCCCGGCCCTTCTGGCCTTTGCCATCCTTTGGGCCTTCGGCCCCGGATGCAAGAGCAGTGTGCCCCCCACCTCTGCCATGTCCACTTCCGCCGGAGTTCCCATTCAATCCTGCCCGCCCGTCTTGTTCGAGGGTTTTGAAAGCCTCAGCACCGGCGTCGCCAGCAACGGCACCACCTTTTATGTGACCGACCGGGGCATCACCATCAATGATTACGATTTGACCGACGCCGGAACCACTTTTTCATCGGTGCTAGGCCTCTCCAATTTTGGGGCCACCCAAGGGACCCATTCCCTGGATTTGGACATCATCAAAGCCTTTTCTTACAACCAAACCATGTTTCAAATGTTCGGCTTTTCCCCCAATGTTTGGAACACCGTGGCCCAACTCAAGATGGACATCACCGTGGACCCCTCGGTGGTGGCGGGGAACACCTACAGCTTCATGAACCTGGTCGGCTATTCCACCAGCACTGGCGTCTATTTTACCCCCATCAGTTCGGATGCCCCGAACGTCACGGCTGGAACCCAAACGATCACTTGGAACATTAATTTTTCAGCCGGCGTGATTAATCCGGCCGCTCCCATGGATCGTCTCTACATCATTTACAACCGCAGCACCCCCAACGCCGGACAGGGTATCGGCAATATCTATATCGACAATATGCGGTTGGTTTACAACGCGGACCACTGTCCCTCTTCGCCTACAGCCACCCCAACCCCATTAGCTACCACGTCACCCGTGCCCACCCCCACGCCGCAACTTTGCGGCATCGCCCCCACCTCAACGCCGGCCTTGTTGGATGACATGGAGGATGGAAACAACCAGGTTCTGTTGAACGAATGCCGGAACGGTTATTGGTATGCTTATAACGATGGTACCGCGGGAGGTATTCAAAAAACCGGAGCTGTAACTTGGTCCCCGACTTATACGTTCACAATGGCATCGGGTGGCGTGGGCGTGGGTTATGGCTGCACTGGAACCAGCAACGACGCAGTGGAAGTTTCAACCAACGCCGGCTTTACGAACTATGGGGCTGGTTTCGGGTGCAATTTGACCACCTCCACCTCGACGGGCCTTTTCGACGCCCAATATTATGGCTATACAGGCGTTCAATTCTGCGCGAAGAATACAACCGGGCCTTTGTCGCCGACGTGCTTTCTCCAGGAACGGGAGCCGGTGACCCTCTTCAATCCTTCCGGCAGCGGGACGACCGTTCTGGCCTTCCAAACGACCAATTCCTTGACGACATCTTGGACGTCCATTTCCGTGCCTTTTTCAAGCGTCACTTTGTCCAGCCCTTCAACCCTGACACTTGATACCACCGCCCTCTTTGGCCTCCAATGGCAAGTGAATGCCAGCACGACAACCGATGTTTGGATTGATAACATCGTTTTTTATTGACGGTTGTGAATTGGCTGGAAAATATTTTTTTTATTAACCCAGGCTAATGCGTAATCCGACATAAGCGCGTTTATTAAACAAAAAAGAAACTTTCCAACGGTTGTTCAGTAAAAAAACCAAAATTATAAAGTAGTTCCGCTTCGTAACCCGCCCTGGCATTTGCTTGCGAAAGAAGTCGTCCGAAAATCCCCGCTTTTTTTTACATTTTGACCATCCTGGTATAAACTTCAACTAGACACCACTTTGCCGCCAAAGTTTTTCACCTGAATCATCCTAAAAATCACCGAGCTGGTCTTTTTTGGCGAAAAGCTTTATTTGGCGGTGGTGAGGAAGCGCTTTCTGGGAGATGGACGTTAAAAAGTTAAATCGATTCAAATCTGGTTTGAGGGCTACAGGGCTGAAGTCCACCGGCTTTTGCTTGTTGCTTTTGTTTTGCCTTGTGGGAGGAATTATCCCGCGCGCACAAGCCCAGTGTTCCATTATGGGCGCGACCTTTTGCGGCGGTTTTGACGATTACGGCATTGTTTGGATCAACGGAAACCAAGTGGCCGTTTCCATGTCCGGCTTCACCCCCACGCAAACCGAGCCTTGTGTCACCGTCCCCACAGCCGACCTTGTGCTGGGCACCAACGTCATCGCTGTCCAATCCTACAACCTCGCACCCCACTATAATTGGGCCTCCTGGTCCCTCGCCGTGAACATGGGAGGTTCCACCGTTTACGTCACCAGCAGCAGCGGCAACGTCCAAATGTGGAACCAGCCGGTGGCCAATGGCCCGCCCCCGCCTAGCGAAGGCGCGGTCACTTGGTGGTCACCGTCCTATGTCCCTTCGGGATGGACGACGCCTGTTAATGTGACTTATCTACCGGCCTTTTATTACACGCCCGCGAACGACCCCATCAACGGGGGCCCCCTTCCACCCCTCGGTGCGGACATGGACGGGGGAAACGGGAACAGCACTTCCACGACCCTGGCGGACCAGGTGGCTAATGCGTCCCTTTATTTTCAGCAAACCTTCACCTTGACGAGCACCTGCCCCACCGCCACGCCCACCCCCCACATCACCATCACCAAATCCATCCTAGGGCCCTCGGCCGGCATCGTTTCTGGCCAGCCAGTGACCTTCGTAATCAATATCTGCAATACGGGAGGACCCACCTCCGGCCCGGCCACCTTCTCGGATACGCTGACTTCCAGTTCCGGCTTCGCCACCGACGCGCCTTACCCGGGATATTGCTTCGCCGACCTTTGGACGGGGGCCCCCCTTTGCGCGGGATCGGGATCCACCACCCAATACGGCCCGATCTTCTCAGGCAGTTCGCCCCTTACCTGGGTTTACCCCTCCGGCTTTCCGGGTAACTATTGCACGGCTGTCAGTATCTTTGCCCTCAGCAATTATATCGGCACCGACCCGGCCCAATGTTTGAGCACCAATTTCGCGGCAGGTGCCTGGAATACGGGCTCAGTGACGTCTAATACCGTCAATTTTACCAACGCCAATTGTGCCACGCCTCCTCCGACCAACACGCCCACCAATACCCCCACGAACACGCCGACCCCGACGCCCACCAATAGTCCCACCAATACGCCCACGAACACACCGACCCGGACTCCCACCAACACACTCACTAACACGCCAACAAACACCCCTACGAATACCCCGACCCGCACCCCCACCAATACCCTCACCAATACGCCGACCCCGACACCTACTTTGACGCCAACGAATACCCCGACCCCCACCCCGACTAACACACCCACCAACACGCCGACTCCTACACCCACAAACACCCCTACGAATACCCCAACCAATACCCTGGTCTCCACACCCACCAATACGCCGACCAACACTCCCACCAATACCCCGACGAAGACCCCAACTCCCACAGAAACCCCCACCCCCACAAATACACCAACCGATACACCGACCAATACGCCTACGCCGACTCCCACCAACACACCAACTCGAACGCCCACAGCTACGCCTACCCCGTCTTTAACCAATACCCCCACCGCCACACCGACCAATACACCCACTAATACCCCCACGAATACTCCGACGAATACTTTCACGCCTACGGCAACCCTGACGAATACTCCTACGGCAACGCCCACCAATACCTTCGTCAACACTCCCACCCCCACGAACACGCCGACCCGCACACCTACAGCCACGCCTACCAATACAGCAACCGCGACACCCACCAATACACCTACGGCCACTCCAACGAATACCTTCACACCCACCAACACCCCAACTAATACCTCCACCGCCACTCCCACCAATACTTTGATCAATACGGCCACACCCACGAATACACCCACCCAAACACCAACCAACACCCCCACCGCCACTCCCACCAACACCTTTGTGAATACTCCCACCCCGACCAACACTCCCACGAACACGAATACTTTCACGCCCACCGCCACTGCGACCAATACTCCCACGGTGACGGCCACCTTTACGCCGACCAATACGCCCACTAGCACGAACACCTATACTCCCACAGTCACACCCACGGATACCCCCACTCCGACCCCTACCAACACGCTGCCAAACACCGCCACGAATACAGCCACCAACACCTCCAGCAATACGTCCACTCTGACCGACACTTCCACGCCCACCGCCACACCGACCAACACGGCTACTAGTACGAACACCTATACTCCCACAGTTACTCCCACGGACACCCCCACCCCGACCCCCACCAACACGCTGCCGAACACCGCCACGAATACGGCCACCAAGACCCCCACCGCCACACCCACTAACACGAACACTTCAACGCCCACGGTCACACTGACCAATACCCCCACGGTGACGGCCACCTATACGCCGACCAACACCACTACCAATACCAGTACTTTCACCCCCACGGCCTCCCCGACCAACACAGCCACGATGACCGATACCTTCACGCCGACGAATACGGCCACCAACACGAGGACCAACACCCCCACCCTGACGGCCCCCAATACCCCCACCCTCACCCCGACCCCCACGCCGCCGCTGAATGTGACCTTCCAGAAGCAGGTAGTCCCCACGACGGCCCAGTCCGGAAGCGTCTTGACCTATACGCTGAATATCAACGTCACCTCCAACTCGGCCAACGGGGTGGTGGTGACGGATACCCTGCCGGCCAACGTGTCGTTTGTGGGATTTGATTCGGCACCGGCGGGAACGACGACTTTCTATGTGGCGGCCCATTCGCTCTTGAGCTGGACGCTTCCGGCCAGCCTCGCGCCGGGGAACTACCAGTTGTCCTACCAGACGAAGGTGAATAACTTTGTGGCAGCGGGGACGCCAGTGGTCAACGGGGCCCAGCTGACCTACCCGGGCCTGTCGGCGCCACTTTCCGCCAGCGTATCGGTGGCCCTCATCGGGCAGTACACAGTGAAAATCGACGTGTATAACGAGGCGGGGGAGGTGATCGACCAGATCTACACGGAACAACTCTCCCAGCCGATCAACAACATTGCCATTGAGTCAAGCGATTCCATCACCAGCCTGCATGGTGCGGATAACGCGGTAACGGTGTATTACCAGGGCATTGCCATCGCGACCTGGAATGGGACAACTTCCAACGGCGATCCGGCCTCCAACGGGGTCTATTACATCAAGGTGGACAATATCGACAGTTCGGGAACGGTGAACAGCACGACCCAGCAGGTGACGGTGAGCCGGTCATTGGCGACGTCGACGATCCTCATCTACAACGAGGCGGGGGAAGAAGTGAAGAACCTGGTGACTTATTACGATGATCCGGGTCAGGCGACGATATCGGGAGTGCAGTTGTCAAGTTCGGTGATTCAGCCGGGAGGGCAGGGAGGCGGGGCGCCCAGTCGGTTGAACATCATCTTGAGCAACGGGACGACGGTGGTGTGGGACGGGACGGGGAACAACGGGTCCTACGTGCAAAGCGGGCAATATTTCCTGGAAGTGCATACGACGAACGGAAGCGGCGATGAAACGACCGTGATCAAGCAGGTATCGGTGGATGACCGCTCCAGCGGCACCGGTATGGGAGTGGTGATGGCGGTGCCAAACCTGTTGGGACGCGGCTCGACGATGGTGACCTTCCGAAGTAATTCCACCATGAGCCTGTTGTTGAGGGTAAGCCTTTATACGGTCGACGGTGAATTAATCGGACCGCCGATTATGGGGGACAACGGGGCCAATCCACCCCAATTGAACACCAGCGGCTTAGCCAGCGGCCTCTATCTCGCGGTGGTGGAGCTGCAAAATGCCGCCAACGGCGGCCTCGTGGGACGTCAAACCGTCAAAATCGTGGTTATCCACTGATCCAAAGGAAGAGGCGATCTTTTTAGGGCTTTACTGCAAAATAATCACTGCGCTTCAACCCTTGTTTCCGCCCTGCTCGCCAGGAACTTTCATCGTGCTCAACGATATTTGCTATATTTGACCCCGCGATTTCCATCAACGCAAAATTAATCCGATCACCGAGAGCAGAAGACCCCTTTGGTTGAATTTTTAAAATCCCTCAGTCCTAAAACCCAAACCAGGCTTGCCTTGTATTTGGGCGCCGCCGTCATCACCTTTTTCCTGCTGACCCTCGCTGGTTTTTTTTCCATCCGGGCGGAGGCAAGGGAGGATGGCCGCTTGGATGAAGCCGCCCGGCTGGCCCGGGCCGCCGACACTGATTTCCAATTGGCCGTCTCAAAAGGGAAAAATTTCGCCATCCTTAAGGACGGGGCCGATAAGGAGAGAGCCCTGGCTTACTTTAGGGAAGCCCAGGGCAATTTTGTCCAGTTATCCAAAGTTGAACAGGACCCCCAGGGACGCCAATTGCTTTACCGGCTGGGGGCTGGGCTCAAAAGCGCCGAATTCCCCCTGGGCATCCTGACCTCCACGGCCCAAAAAAGCGATTCCGCTGAAAAGCTTTACACCCGTTACCTGAAAGACATCACCATCGATTTCGACAATGCAAGTCGTGGTTACCTGGGGTTCCTGGACGGTAAAATCCAGGCCAAAGAATCGGACCTCGACGGAAAAATCCTGCTGGACCTGCTCCTGGCCCTGGCTGGAACCTTCCTGGGGCTGGCTGGGATGATCCTGAGCCTTTCCATCGCCCGGAACCTCAACGAGTCGCTCCGAAGTATGCAGGCCAGCCAGGAGAGGTTTGAGCGGTTCACGGAAATCACAAAGGAAGGCATTCTTATCCACGAGAACGGGATTGTCGTCGATCTCAACCAAGCCTTAGCGGAGATGACGGGTTTCCGGGCTGTCGAACTGGTGGGTACGGACGGTGCCGCCGTCTTGACCAAGGCCTCGGCCGAAAAGGTCCATGAATTCCGGAAAAAGGGATACCCGCAAGATCCGTATGAAATTAACCTGCGCCGCAAGAATGGAACCCTCATGCCCGTGGAAGTCCATGGGAGGGATTTCGATTTTGAAGGAAGAAGACTCCGGGTCGCCAGTTTTTGGGATTTGACGGAACGGAAAAAAGCCGAAGAAGCACTTCGGCGATCCGAGGAGCGTTTCCGCGCCATTCTGGACCATTCCCACGAGGGGATCACCCTGGTAGCGGAAGACGGCACGGCTGTTTATATCAGCCCCGCTAACAAACGACTCACGGGTTACGAAATGGAGGAAAGGGCCGGACGAAACGTGTTGGAAGTGGTCCACCCGGATGACCTGCCGCAAGCAATGGGATTATTGGAGGAACTTCGGAAAAACCCCGGAAAAATGCTGACCGCCCAACTTCGGCTGCGCCACAAAAGCGGCGAGTGGCTGATCGGCGAGATCACCGCCACCAATCTCCTGCAAAACCCCGATGTGGAGGGGATACTGATCAATTTCCGTGACATCACCGAAAAGGTCAGGGCCGAGGAAACCCTCCGCCAATCGGAGGAAAAATTCCGCAACTTGATCGATAACTCCTACGACGTCATTTCGATCACCGGGAAAGATAGGGTCATGAGCTATATCAGCCCCTCGGTCAAAAGGGTCTTGGGCTATGAACCCTCGGAAAGGATCGGCCAGGGCTATGCCGAGATCATGCACCCGGACGACGTGGAGCGCATTAAGGAAGAATTCGCCAAGCTCCGCGGGAAGAACGGCGCTTCCTGGACGGTGGAATTCCGCCTCAGGCACAAGGACGGTTCCTGGCGGATCGTTGAGTCTACCGGTACCAACCTCCTGGAAAACCCTTCGGTCCAGGGGATCATCTATAACCTCCGGGATATCACCGAGAGGGTCGAGGCCCAGACGGCCCTGGAACACCGGGAGAGGTATTTCCGGTCCCTGATCGACAAGTTGTACGACGTATTGATGGTGATGGACTCCGAAGGGGCCGTCACCTATATCAGTCCCTCGGTCGAACGGGTCTTGGGATATACCCCCGGGGACCTGATGGGAGTGAAAATGATTGACTTGATGCATCCGGACGATGCCCACCGTCCCGGCAGGATCCGGGCGGTCCAAGCCGCACAAATGCCCGGCGCGGTTGGTTCGGACCGGGCGCGGCTGCGGCACAAGGACGGTTCCTGGCGCACGGTGGATTATACGGGTGTTAGCTTGGTGGACGACCCGGCCATCAAAGGGGTGGTCACCATTTTCCGGGACGTGACCGAGCAGGAAAAAGCCGAGAATGCCCTTAGGCATTCGGAGGAAAATTTCCGGAATCTCATTGAAAAGTCACCGGACGCCATTTTGGTCAACCGGGACGGGAAAATCGTCTACGCCAACCCCAAGCTTCTGGCCTTGCTGGGTTACGATGAAGCGGAAGAACTTTTGGGGAAACCGAATATGACCATTGTCCACCCGGACGATCAAAAGACCGTCGTCGAGCGGGTCCAAACCCTTTCGGAGGGGAGACTGACCCTTCCCGCCGAGATTCACCTAGTGCGCCGGGACGGGGCCACCTTGCCGGCGGAAACCGCTTCCATTACTATCCAGTTCGAGGGCAATCCCGCCATTATGGTGAGCCTGAGGGACATCACGGCCCGCAAGCAGGCGGAGGACGCGGTACGGGAAAGCCAAGAGCGGTACCGCAGCCTGGTGGAATCCATGCCCGACGCGGTCATGGTGCACGACGAGGAAAACATCCTTTACGTCAATCCCTCGGCCGTGAGGATGTTCGGGGCGAGGAGCGAGGAGGAACTACTGGGGAAATCCTTCTGGGTAGTTGTCCCCCACAAGTTCCGGGAACAGGTCCGGGTGAGGTTGATGGCCGTCATGGAAAGTGGCGCCGTCAACGAACTGGCGGAAAGGAAGCTCAAGCGGCTGGATGGGAGCCTCATCGACGTCCTGGTGACCAGCGTTCCTTTCAACGACCGGGGGAGAAGGGTGGTCCTGGCGATATTCCTTGATATAACGGCCCTCAAGGAGGCGGAGCGGAAGGCACAAAAGTACCAAAGGTTGGCCACGCTGGGTGAAATGGCCGCGGGCATGGCCCACGAGATCCGCAACCCCACGGCGGCCATTTCGGCCCAGGCCCAGTACCTGCTCAAGAAACTGGAGGGCAATAGCACGGCTTATGAACAACTCAAGGATATCCTCCAGCAATGCGACCGGCTGGAAACCCTGGTACACGACACGTTGGACTATTCCCCGGAAAAGAAATTCGAGGAAAGGACCGAAGTTCCCGCCAAAGACCTTCTTCAAAAGGCCCTTTGGCTGGCGCAGACCCAGTTCGGGCCCAGCCATGCCCGGGTGAAGGTCATCCTCGACGTGGCGGAGGATATGCCTCCTTTGAAAATTCACCCTACCCGGATGGAACGGGTGCTGGTCAATTTGATCCTTAATGCCTTCCAAGCCATGCCCGAGGGGGGAAACCTGCTTCTGGGGGCCAAAAGCCCCGGAAACAAGGTGGTCCTCCGGGTGCAGGACGACGGCAAGGGAATTACGGACGAGGAGATGACCCGTTTGTTTGAACCTTTCTATACTTCCCGTAAAATGGGGTCCGGTTTGGGTTTGGCCATCTGTCAAAAAATCGCCGAGGAGCACCAGGGCCAAGTTCGCGTGGAACGGGTGGAACCCCACGGTGCCGCCTTTATTATCGAACTTCATATAGAAAAGGAATCTCTCTTATGAAAATCCTCGTGATCGACGATGAAAAATCCCTGGCCAAGACCATGACTTCCTTCTTGAGGGACCTGGGCCACCAGGTGGAGACCGCCTTCACGGGCGTGGAGGGGCGGGAAAAAGCGGCCCTGTTCAATCCCGACATCGTGCTGCTGGACGTCCATCTTCCCGACATCCTGGGATTGGAAATCCTCGGCCAGATCAAGTCGAAGAATCCATCCGCGGTCGTTATCATGGTCACCGGCTCGGGAACGGTGAAACACGCCGTGGAGGCCATGCGAAAGGGGGCGGAGGACTACCTCACGAAACCGCTCAACCTTGATGAGCTGCAATTGCTCCTGGAAAAAGTGACCGACAACCTCAACCTGCGTCAACAAGTGGTTGACCTCAAGAACGCCCTCCGCGAAGGCTACGCCAAGGATTACCTCTTCCTTTCCAGCCCGGAGATGGGAAAGGTTTACGGACAAATCGAAAAGGTTGCCTCCCAGGAAAACGTGACGGTCCTTATCCTGGGGGAAACGGGCACCGGCAAGGAACACGTGGCCCGGCTCATGCACCTGTTCTCGCCCCGGTCGGCCAAGCCCTTCGTGGAACTGCATTGTGGCGCCTTCCCGGAGACCCTGTTGGAGTCGGAGCTTTTCGGGTATGAGGCGGGAGCCTTTACCGACGCGAAAAAACAAAAGAAGGGCCTTTTTGAGACGGCCCAGGGTGGGACGGTCTTCCTGGACGAGGTGGGGGAACTTCCACTGACCATCCAAACCAAGCTATTGAAGGTTTTGGAACAAAAGACGCTGCGCCGGCTGGGGGGCACGCAGGAAATCAAACTGGATGTCCGCATCATCTCGGCCACCAACCGAGAGCTGGAAAAAGAAGTCAAAGAGGGCAATTTCAGGGCGGATTTATACTACCGGCTCAATGTTTTTCCGCTTACCATCATGCCCTTGAGGGACAGGCCAAACGACGTCAAAAGCCTCATCGATTTTTTCTTCAAGGAGGCCTGCAAAACGTTCGCGAAAACGCTGGAACCCCTCGATTCCGGGATATTGGCCGTCCTCCAAGCTTATCCCTGGCCGGGAAACACCCGGGAATTGAAGAATGCCATCAACCGCATGGTCCTGACCGCCGAAGGCAGCAAGATCATCCGGGACGACATTCCCTTGGAAATATTGGAACCCACTCCCCCGGCTTCGGCCAAGGACAACGGAAGCGACCTTTCCATGGTGGAAACTGAAAAACGGAACATCCTCAAGGCCCTGCAAAGGACTTCCGGCAACAAATCCCTGGCCGCAAAGGAACTGGGCATCAGCCGCAACACCCTCCTCAATAAGATCAAGCGGTACGGGCTGGAATCGTAAAATCGGTCCTCCGCCGTCCGCAAAGCCATCGGATAAAATCAACCGCCAACCGAATGGAAAACCCGACTGAACTTGTCTTTGGTTTTAGGAAGAACCCATCGATATGAAAGGGGATGTCATGAATGACGAAAAAAGCGTCGCACCGGACAGCACGGCGGTGAGAGTCGCCTTGTGGCGGGCCCTGCACGTCCAGGTCGACCCTTCTCCCCACGTACTGGAGGACGAAATCGGCCTCCAGTTGGCCGCCCCCGACGAAGGCTGGCGCGGCCGCCCGGATATGAACCCGGACTTCACGAAGCTCTTCCGAGCCTCCATCGTGGCCCGCGCCCGCTTCATCGAGGACCTGGTGGTGGAACAGGCTGGCAAGGGCGTTACCCAGTACGTTCTCCTCGGCGCCGGCCTGGACAGTTTCGCCCAACGTAGGCCGGAGATCGCCTCAAACCTCAAGCTGCTTGAGGTCGACCGTCCGGGTCCCCAGGCCTGGAAGCGCCGGCGCCTGGTCGAGCTAGGGTTCGGCGTCCCGGAGTGGCTTAAGCTCGTGTCGGTCGATTTCGAGGCAGGCGGTTCCTGGTTGGAGCGGCTCCAGGCCGCCGGTTTTGACGCCCGCAGGCCCGCCGTCGTCGCCTCCACCGGGGTCAGCATGTATCTCACGAAGGACGCCGTCACGGCTACCTTGCGCCCGGCCGCGGCCCTCGCCCCCGGCTCCACGCTGGCCATGACCTTCATCCTGCCGATGGAAATGGCCGAACCCGAGGAACGACCCGGATATGAGGCGGCGGCGCGGGGGGCAAAGGCCAGCGGGACGCCTTTCCTCAGCTACTTTACCCCGGAAGAGATGCTGGCCCTGGCCCGCGAGGCCGGGTTTAGGGAGGTCCAGACCACGTTGTCGGCCACCCTGGCGAAACGTTATTTCGCCGACAGGGCCGATGGCCTTCGGCCGGGTTCGGAGGCGCTGCTGGTGGCGGCGACCTAGGGTCCTGCCTCATCAAGGTTTATTGCAGGCGTGACAAGCGACGCACCTAGACCCCCGACCAACTGTTTACGGTTGAGGCCGTGAGCGATTCCGGATTTCCCAAAAATTGAGCAGTGCGCAATTTTTACGCAGTTCTTCGGCTCTCCGGATGGAAAAATCCCAGGTTTTAAAGGCTTTTTCTTGGTTTCCTATTGGCACTTGAATTGCCTTTGTTAAGGGAAGGTTTCGACGCATTTCCTTCTTACAAGCAAGCTAAAAGCCGAAAAGGAACCAGTATGAAGCACGAAAATAAGCCTATCCATCTTGAGGCGCTGGAAAGCCAGCTGGAATTCCTCAAGGGCCGTATCCAGGAGCCCAATGCCGCCCATTGGCGGAAAATTGGGAAACTGGCCCAGGATTTCACCGTTTGGCTGGAAAGGGCCCGCCCGTGGATTTCCTGCGCCTCGAACCTGATCGCCTTGAGGGTCGAGCAGGTCATAGGCGACGTCGACCCGCAACAGCCGTCCGAAACAAGCTTGAAAAAGCTTTCCAACCTTTTGGAAGAAGCTGGCCGCCAATTGGCCAAGCCCGGATTGCCTATCCAGGTCATCGACTTGGAGAAGGCGGCGGAAGCCGCCGAATCCGGCCTACAGGATTACACCGTCCGGGGAGGAATCGAGCTTCCCTCGAACATGGTTGAGATTCCCGATCTTCTCCGCCCTGAAGGCAACCCCCCGGTTCATTTCCTCTATCTCATTCCCAACTGAAAAAACAGTCGACGGCCGGCAATCCGCAATCGACAGCAAAATCCAACTGAAAAATCAGTCGGCAGTCAACAGTCCTCAGTAAAACCCAAATAAAAAACTAAAAATCTATTGTCAGGCCTTGGTTCACGGCAAGGCCTTTTAGACATTACTGCCGACTGTCGACTGCGAACTGCCGGCCGCCGTTGTGCCCAATAATTGGGCATTGCCAAGAACTTGGGCAGTAAAAAGAGGGTTACAAAAAAAGAAAGGGTGATTTTCCAAGGTTTTTAAGTGTGACAAAGCTGGCATTCCGATTGCTTTAGCAGGTTGTTGAAAAAGTCCAAGGGTGGACTTTTTTGTATCTGTGGCACGAAAACCCTTTTGAAAATCAAAAGGGTTCAAAGGCGATTCGTGCCAAGCCCTTGGCTGCTACAGGGCGCAAAACCATATGCAATACCCTGAAGGTTAAGAAGTTTTTCAACATCCTGTGCAATTCGGAGGAGAAAATGACGAACTCGTTCCCCAATAACGGATCACCCGCTTCCTTGGCCGTTCCCGCGATCCATCACCAGGAACTCTTCGAGGTTTTCCAAACGGTCCTGGAAAGATGGGCCTTTTTGCCCTGCGACTTCATGGGTTTGCCGGTCGAAGGCCCCGCCCACCTCCCCCTGGAACGGATGGTGGGTTTCACCGGGCCCGTGGAAGGGTTCCTGGTGGTCCGCGCGCCCGAGGGATTCGGCCAATACCTTTGGGAGAATGTTTCCGGGGAAGACAAGGCCCTCCAGGACATCCCCCACGCCGACGCCTTCAGCGAATTCGTGAACCTCTATTTCGGCCATTTACTGACGGTGCTCCGCAATTGCACCGGGGGCAGCTTCGACCCTTACCTGCCCCAGTTGAGCAACCCGGCGCTCTGGCCCGAGGGCCAGCCCGACGCCGCCTTGGCCCTTCTCGTCGAAAACATGCCGGTGGAAGTCCGCCTTTGGTTGGAAAAAACTTCCGCCCCCGGCCGCACCCAGGGAAATCCCCATGAGTGAGGACCGCTTGAATTCAACAGAGCTGGACCGGCAACTCTCCCAATTGGGCGCCCGAATGGCCCTTTGCGGAGAGGACAACCGGGAGGAAGTCCTGGCTTTGGCCGGTGACTTCTCCTCCTGGCTGTCCGCCACCGCCGGTCTCCCGTCCTATCCAACGGGCCTGCTGGGCGCGCAGGCCCGTCAAGTCCTCCAAGGCCTCCAGTCGGGCCGCCCTGTGGAACAAGTATGCCAAAGGCTTTCCCAAGCCATGGCGGAGGCTGTGCATCACATGGGAAGGATCCTGGCCGAGGAAGCCGCACCCGGGAACGGCGTTGAAACCAACCAAACCCCCTTAAAAACAGCCTCCGAAAACGGCCTTTTCACCATCCTGTCCGATGATCTGAGCGGATTCCAGGATTTCGTGGCCGAGGCGCCGGAGCATCTGCAGGCCATCGAATCGGGCCTTTTGTCCTTAATCCAGGGCGAAACCTGGGACCCCCTTAAAGTTTACCGGCCTTTCCACACCCTGAAGGGCATTTGCGGCTTCATGGGCCTCTCCGGCCTGGCCCACCTGGCCCACCAGGCGGAAGCCATCCTGGAAGCCTATAAAAACGGCGAGGGCAAACCCACCGAAAAAGAAATCGACCTCCTCCTGGAATCGGGTGACCTGGTGAAAAAGCAGATTGGGCTCATCGTCGCCGGGCTTTCGGCGGGCCAATTTCCCCTGGTGGACGTGGAAGCCCTGGTGGCCAAGTTATCGGGAAAAGAAAACAAAACAAACCTTGCCCGCACCGGCGATCACAAGACCCCGGGGGCTTCCCCCACGGAAGAAGCCCAAGGCCAGGCCGACCATTTCCTCCGGATCGCCGTGGAAAAAATGGACCAGCTCCTGGAAACGGTGGGGGAATTGGCCATCTGCCAATCCCAGGTCACCGAAGGCATCGCGGCTGCGGGCGTGCTGGGGCACTTGTCGGCCGAGTCCTCCCGATTGGGCAAGATCTCGCGCCAGCTCCAGGAGATCGTTCTTTCCCTTCGCATGGTTCCGGTCCAACCCCTCTTCCACCGCATGTCCCGCCTGGCCCGTGACCTTTCCCAAAAGACCGGCAAACCTTTGAGGATGGAACTGGAGGGCGGCGAGACCGAGTTGGACAAGCGCATGACCGAGGAACTCGTGGACCCGCTCGTCCATCTCCTTCGAAACGCCGTCGACCACGGCATCGAGACCCCCGAGGGCCGGGCCAAGGCCGGAAAACCCGCCGAGGCATGCTTAGCCTTGAAAGCCGGGCACCAGGGCGGAGATTTCGTCCTGCGGGTGGAGGATGACGGGGCGGGGCTTTCCTACGAAAAACTCCGCCAAAAAGGAACCGCCCTGGGCTTCCTCAACCAAGGTGAGGTTTCCCGCGAACGCCTGACCGAACTCATTTTCCTGCCGGGGTTTTCCACCGCCGACAAGGTCACCGAAGTCTCGGGCCGGGGCGTGGGGCTGGACGCCGTCAAACGCAAAATATTGGCCCTCAAGGGTTCCATCCAAGTGGAAAGCCATGAGGGACAGGGAACCGCCTTTATCTTCCGCATCCCCCTCACCATGGCCCTCATCGACGGCATCGTGGTGCGGGTCGGTTCCTCCCGTTACATCCTTCCGTCCTTCCATGTCCGCCAGTTTCTGGCCTTGAAAGAAACGGAAAGCCACCAGGTCTCCGGGTCCCGGGGATGGCTCACCACCGCCTTCGGGCATATCCCGGTGGTGGAGCTCTCCGAGTGGTTCGGGTGCGCCGCAGCCAAGGGAAACCAAGCCGTGGTGGTGCATGTGCAAGTGGGGGACAGGGAAGCCTGCCTGGTCGTGGACGAGGTAGTGGGCAAGCAGCAGGTGGTGGTGAAGGGCCTGGGGGAGCACCTCCAGGGACTCCCGGGCGTGGCGGGCGGCGCCATCCTGGGCGACGGACAAGTGGGATTCATCCTCGACTTAAACGCCCTTGTCCAAGGGGGCCAGGTCAGCCCGGCCCTCACCGCCGGAAATTAAATTTTAAGGAGAAATGGCATGAAGAAGGCGGCTTTACCACTGATTTTGACAATGTTTTTGCTGGGAAAAGGGGGGGCGATGGCCGAAGGACCCGCGGTCCAGGGGTTGTCGATCTCCAGGCAAACTTTCGCGCTGATCCAGCAGTTGGCCCAGGAGAAGGACGTGGTGGCCGACATCGAGGACCAGAACCGCCGGTTGACCGATGGGGCCAAGGTCCAGGAAATCCAGGAGCAGTGGGTCCGCAGCACGGAGCTTTCCGACCTTGTCGAAGCCTACCGGAAGAAGCCCTCCAGCCAGTCCTTGTGGGCCGGTTTCATCAAGGAAATATCGCTGGTGGATTGCTTCACCCTGGACGCCCAGGGCCGGGTCGTGGGGACGATCTTCAAACCCCATGATTTCCTCCAGGATGAAGATCCTTGTTTCGCCAATTGCTTCAACCACGGCGCCGGCCAGGTTTACGTGAACCAGCCCTTTCCGATGGGCTCCTCGCAAACGGTCGAGATCGCCTTCCCCGTCGTGGATGGGTCGAAAACCGTCGGCGTCCTAGTCGCCACGGTCCTGCCGGAAAGGTAGGGGAAAGAAACGATGAAAACCATGATTGGAAATATTGAAGGAAGGTTCCTCGCTTTTTTCATCGGCCGCACGGAATACGCGGTGGAAATCCAGAAGGTCCGGGAAATCCTCGGGTCCCCCTTGGTGGATTCCTTGTCCCGGGGGGAGGCCGCTGAAGACTCGGTCCTCAAACTCCGGAGCAAGACCGTGCCGGTCGTGAATTTGAGGCGGCGCTTGGGCCAGGGAAAGGCCGGACGGCCTTCGGACCAATGCATCGTCACCGTTATGGCCCAAGGTTGGGACGGGCCCTTTTTGATGGGGTTCTTGGTGGATGGAGTCCGGGAAATCATCGAAATCCGGAAAAAGGATACCGGGGACGATCCGGGGGCGGAAGAAAGCGTCATGGAGGGATTCCTCCAGGGGCCGGTTCGATTCCAGGGCCGACAGGTCTTTTTGTTGGACGTGGACGGGCTGGCCGTGGAAGTGGAAGCCGGGAAGTTCAATTCAATCTTTGGAGGAAGTCATGAAGTTTTTTGAAAGAAGTTTAAAAGTTCTCAAGGCCCTAGCGGCCTTGTCGGTCATCCTGCTGTCGGGAGGATTTTTCCCGGCGATCGCGGATGAAAACCAAGTTGGGAAGACTGCGAACGACCTGACCTCGGTCAGCCTGGCCGACCTGGCCGGCCTGAACGTGGTGGTGACTTCCTCCTCCAAAAAGGCGGAGTCCCTGCGGGAAGCCACCTCGGCCATTTTCGTCATCACGGCCGACGATATCCGGCGCAGCGGGGCCAAGACCGTGGCCGACCTTTTGGCCATGGTGCCGGGCGTGCAAGTGGCCCGCCAGTCCGCCAACCAATGGGCCATCAGCGCCCGTGGGTTCAACGCGAACTACAACGATAAGATGCTGGTGCTCGTCGACGGGCGCAGCGTTTATGACCCCATCCTGGGGGGCGTCAACTGGAACCAGCAGGATGTAATGCTGGAGGACATCGACCATATCGAGGTCATCCGGGGGCCGGGCGGCACCCTTTGGGGTTCCAACGCGGTCAACGGCATCGTGAACATCATCACCAAGGACGCCAAGCAGACCCAGGGCCTCTACCTTTCGGCCAATGGGGGGACCAATCTTTATCCCTCGGGGGTCAGCGGCACCAGCGCCCTGAACGGTGGAAGCGCCTTCCGCTACGGCGGCAAGGCCGGCGATGACCTTTACTACCGGGTTTACGGGCAGGTGAACAACCAGAACCCTTCCTTGAACCCGGGCACGGGGGAAGGGGAGACCATCCTGGGAAGCACCTGGAACGACGAGTGGTACGACTTCAGGGCCGGGTTCCGGGCCGACCTCCACGACGGAGCGGACCAATGGACCTTGGAAGGCGAGGGCCAAAAGGGCTATTTCAACTACGCCCAGCTCAACACCGCTGCCGACAACTTCTTCGACGCCCAGAACTTCCAGTTCTTCACGGATATCAATACCGATGTGGAGCAAAATGCCCACATCCTGGGCCGCTGGACGAGGGATTTCGAGGATGATTCCCAGATCCAAGCCTTCGCCTATTACGACTACAACAACCTGACCACCACCGGCGACAGCCGCATCTCCAACGTGGGGCAGCTGGACGTCGAGTTCCAGCACCGCTTCCACCTGGCTTCGGTCAACGAAATCACCTGGGGAGGGAGTTGGCGCAACATCGCCGACCAGTTCTTCAACCAGATCGACTGGTATTACACGCCCCAGAACCAGAACATCTACTCGGGTTTCCTACAGGACAAACTGACCCTGGTGGATAGGCCGCCTTTACCTGACCGGCGGGGCCAAACTGGAGAACAACCCCTACACGGGCAATGAACTGCAGCCTTCCGGGCGCCTGCTCTTCCTGCCGGATGACAACAGCAGCCTTTGGGCCGCCGTGTCCCGGGCCGTGCGCACTCCCAACCAGCTGGCGGACACCGGTTACCTGTACTTTTACGGGTTGCCCGCGGGCACGATGGGGCCTGGAACGCCCGCCTATTACTCCGGGCTGGTGCCGAACCCCAACCTGAAGTCGGAGACCCTGGTCTCTTACGAACTGGGCTTCCGGACCAGCCCCACCAAGGACAGTACGCTGGATATCGCCACTTTCTACAATCACTACGACCAGCTCATCGCCATCCCTGGCGTCAATGGGGTTTTCGCCTCCCCGGCGGGGGGCATCATCGACACCAGCGTCATGCCAGCCTACCAAGAGGTTAACGGCGGTTCAGGCGACATCTATGGCGTGGAAACCAGCATCAAGTGGGAACCGGCTTCCTGCTTCCACGCGGCCTTGGGCTATACCTACCAAAGCTACGACCAGGCCATGATCAACGCCTCCAGCGTCAACTTGGGCGCGCCGCCGCCGCACAATTTGATCAACTGCCGCCTGACCTATGAGCCGGTCAAGGGGCTGGAGCTCAACAACAACATTTATTACACCGATGCCACCTTCCTTTACGACGCCAACTCGGGCAATTCCATCACCCCCGACTATGTCCGTTGGGACCTGGGGGCGGACTTCAAGGCCACCGACAACCTGGAAGTGGCCTTCTGGGGCATGGACCTGGAAGGGGCCCACACGGAAACCCTTCAGTCCTACGGCATTTCTCCCACTGAGATCGTGCCAAGCGTTTACGGCCAAGTCACGGTCCGTTATTAACCGCCGCGAGAAAGGAAAAAACACATGAAAAATCAAGCATTCAAAACTCTCTTCCTCTCCTTAGGGCTTCTTCTCCTGGCCGCCGGGCCCAAACCGGCGGCGGGGGAAGTCTCCGAGTACGGGGTCAAAGCCGCCTATCTCTACAACTTCACCCAGTTCGTCCATTGGCCCCAGGGGGCGCTGGACGACGGCAGCCCCCTGGTCATCGGCATCCTGGGCGACGACCCCTTCGGGGCGGCCTTGGACGGCGCGGTGCAGGGAAAGACCGCCGGGGGCCACACCCTGCAGGTGAAGCGCCTGGGGGACTTCAGCGCGGGGATGGGGTCCAAGCTGGCCAAGTGCCAGGTGCTCTTCATCTCTTATTCGGAGAAGGACCAGGTGGGGGAAATCCTAAAAGCCCTAAAGGGGGCCTCCGTCCTGACGGTTTCCGAGATCGACCAGTTCCCCGTGAAGGGGGGCGTGATCCAGTTCGACCAGGAAGGGCAGAAGATCACCCTGACACTCAACGAATCCGCGGCCAAGAAGGCGGGACTTTCCATCAGCTCCCAGCTTTTACAGGTCGCCAAGCTTTACCAGGCGGAGGAATAACATGAACGGAACGACTTTGAAGGGGATTTCCCTCAGGACCAAGATCATGGGGATCGCCGTGGTTTCCACGGCCCTCTCGCTCATCCTGGCGGCCTTGATCCTGGTTTCCAACGAAAAAGCCACCTTCCCCAAAATCATGGCGGCGAACCTCTCCAACCTGGCCCAGGTCCTGGGGGAAAACGCCACGGCGGCGCTGACCTTCAGCGACGCCAACACGGCGGAGAACATCCTGCAGACCTTGAAGGCCAATCCCCACATCCTGGGCGCCTGCTTTTACGACGCCAAGGGGGACCTTTTCGCCCAATTCCGGCCGGGCTCGGCGGGCGCGGGCGGGTTTCCGTCCGTCCAGAGGGACGGGTTCGAGGTTGCCGACGGCAAGGTTTCGCTTTTCCATGAGATCCGGATGGGCGAGGACCTCAAGGGGACGATCTACCTGGAATCGGACATGAAGGAAATGAACGCCAAGATGGCCGGCTACACCGGCGTCATGGCCATTGTCCTGTTGCTTTCGCTGGCCGTCTCCTTTCTGGTGGCTTTCGCGCTGGAAAAGCAGGTTTCGGGGCCTCTGAAAGAAATCATCGAATCCTTAAGCGGGAGCGCCGAGAGGATGGCCTCCAGTTCCTCCCAAATCTCAACCGCCAGCCAGCAGATGTCCGAGGGGGCCTCCGAGTCTGCCAGCGTCCTGGAAGAGACCAGTTCCTCGCTGGAGGAAATCGCCTCCATGACCCGACAAAACGCCGACAACGCAGGGCAGGCCGCCCAGTTCATGAGGGACTCCCGGGAGCTCATCCTCCAGGGGGACCAGGCCGTCGAAGGCACCGTGAAGTCCATGCGGCAGACCAAGGAGAGTTCGGAAAAGGTGACGAAAATCATCAAAACCATCGAGGAGATCGCCTTCCAGACCAACCTGCTGGCCCTGAACGCCGCCGTGGAGGCGGCCCGGGCCGGGGAACACGGGCGGGGTTTCGCCGTAGTGGCCGAGGAAGTGCGCAGCCTGGCCCAGCGCAGCGCGCAGGCCGCCAAGGATTCGGCGGCCCTCATCGAGGAAAACGCCCAAAGGGTCACCGCGGGCGTGGCGGTCAGCGAGAAGGCCGGGAAGGCCCTGTCGGAGATCGTTGCCCAGGCCGCCAAGGTTTCGGAGCTGGTGCTGGGGATCGCCGCCGCCAGCCAGGAGCAATCCAAGGGCATCGGCGAGGTCAACATCGCCGTGGCCCAGATGGACAAGGTCACCCAGCGCAACAGCGCCAACGCCGAGGAATTGTCCTCGTCCAGCGTGGAATTGGCCTCCCAAGCCTCTTCCGTCCGCGAAATGGTGGGCAAGCTGACCGGCGTGTTGGAGGGGGCGAAAACACAAGGGGTGGCTTCCTTCCCCGGGAGCCCCACGTCGAAGAGGGCCCCGATCAAAACCGCCCCGTCCCTGGCCAAGGCCCATGCCTGAGGAAGGGAAGGGCATTCCCGGGCAAGCCCCGGAGGAGGGAAAACCCGCTTCCCCAACCCCTCCCCGGGACGAAAAGTTAAGGCAACCCGGAATTATTTTTTCCGCCTCGGGATCGAAGATTTCCTCCCAGGAACTCCTCGACCGGATGAACGGGAAGCAAAAGAATTCCTAAGCCCGCCGGAAACCGCACCCCGCCTTCCCGATTTCCTGAATTTTCCAGTGGCAGCTCAATTTGAATTTGGTCGTCATTGAGAGGAGGTCGATTTTTGACCGAGGAGGCAATCCGAAACGATCAAAAAACTGTAGTTTGTTGATTGGTTAGGATTGCCGTGTCGGCACCAAATAAAACAGTACCTCCTCGCAATGACAAACTCAGACGCACCGGATTTTTCTACTGCCCAAATATTGGGCATTGCCAAGAAGTTGCGCAGTGAAAGGAAGATGGCAAAATCCTAGAAGCCTTATTTTTCAAGCTTTTTAAGGGTGACAAACTTGGCACCTCGATTGCTTTAGAAGGAAGGGCGAACGGCTTTGAGAGAAAGATGGGTAATGCCTCGGTTTGTATAGATGAACTTTTTTTCACCCTCACCCCGCCCTCTCCCGTCAAGGGAGAGGGGGAAAACCAAAAAAAACACTCGCCCCTTGCGTGAGAGGGAAGAGTGAGGGGTGATGAAGCGGAAAACCGGTGTCGAGGCCGGAACTCAATAAGGAGCGAACAATGGAAGCAACCTTGAAAAAAACGGAAGGCAAGTACCTCACCTTCCGATTGGGCCGCGAGGAATACGGCATCGAGATCCTGAGGGTGCGTGAAATCGTGGCCATGATGGAAATCACGCCCGTTCCCTTGACCGCCCTGCACATACGGGGCGTGGTCAACCTACGTGGAAAGATCATTCCCGTGGTGGACATGCGCCGGAAATTCTCCCTTCCCGAATCCGCGGCTACCCGGGAAACCTGCATCATCACCACCATGGTGGAGGGCAAGGAAGGGCAGGTCCTGACCGGCCTTTTGGTGGACGGGGTCAGCGAGGTGGTCCAAATCGCGGCCTCGGACGTGGAACCGGTGCCCGCCCTGGGCGAGGACATGAAGCTGGATTTCGTGACGGGCCTTTCCAAGACCAAGGGACGGGTCATCGTCCTTTTGGACATGGACAAGGTCATGCAGGAGCAGGACCTTCAAGAACTCAAGAAGCTCGAGCAACTCACAGGGGATGCCCAGGCGTCCACCGAAACAAAGGAGGGATAGTCATGGGTTTTAACCGAATGAAGCTGGATACCAAGCTGGTGGGGTCGTCGATTTTGGTGGCAGCGCTGATGGTCTTCTTTTTTATCCAATTCCTGGCGCTGTTGCACTCGGCGGGAAAGGGCCTGGAACAAGTGGTCAAGGCCAGCACGGCCGTGCGCCTGGCCCAGGAGCTGGACAACAATTTCCAATTGGCGGTTTCCAAGGGCAAGGACGTGGCCATCGTCAAGGACCAGCACCATAAGGACGTCACCATGGTCTACCTGAAAAAGGCGCAGGACGCTTACCAGGACTTACAAACAGTGGAGACCGATGCCGACGAGCAGGACTTCCTGAGGAAACTGGGGGAACAGCTGGACGGTGTCGCCACCAAGTTGACCGCCCTCGTCCAGCAGCCGATTGAAAAAACCGCTTCGCTGGAACTTTACACCTCCTACCTGAAAGACATCACCATCGATTTCGACAACGCCAGCCAGGGCTATGTAGCCCTCTTGAACAAGAAGGTCCAGGATTCCCAGACGGCGGTCATCGACCAAATCGCCAACGGGCGGCTAATCGGGGTCCTGCTGGTGCTCCTCGTGCTGGGCGGTATTTTCCTGAACCTCATGATTTCCCTGGGGGTGGCCCGAACCTTAAGGGCCCTCACGCGCGGACTCATTGAAAGCGCCAACCAAGTGGCCTCGGCTTCCTCCATGACCTCCTCCGCAAGCCAGCAATTGGCCGAGGGAGCGGGGGAATCGGCCTCCAGCCTGGAGGAAACCAGCTCCTCGCTCGAGGAAATGGCCTCCATGACCCGGCAGAACGCGGAAAACGCCCTTCGCGCCTCCAAACTTGTCGAAGACACCCGCGCCATGGTGCTGCAAGGCAACCAGGCCGTCGGGGAGACGGTCAAGTCCATGATCGAGACCAACGAAAGCGCGGAAAAGATCTCCAAGATCATCAAGACCATCGAGGAGATCGCCTTCCAGACCAACCTGCTGGCCTTGAACGCCGCCGTTGAGGCGGCCCGGGCCGGGGAACACGGCAAGGGCTTCGCGGTGGTGGCCGAGGAGGTGCGCAATTTGGCGCACCGCAGCGCCACAGCGGCCAAGGATACGGCCGCCCTCATCGAGGAAAACGCCAAGCGCGTGGGCCAGGGCGTGCGCGTCAGCGAGGAAGCGGGCAAGACCCTCTCCGAGATCGTGGACAGGGCCAAGAAGGTCTCCGACCTGGTGGGCGAGATCGCCGCGGCCAGCCAGGAACAATCGAAGGGCATCGAGGAAATCAACATCGCCGTGGCCCAGATGGACAAGGTCACCCAGCGCAACACCTCCAACGCCGAGGAACTGGCCTCCTCCAGCGAGGAAATGTCCAGCCAGGCCCAAACCCTCAAGGACATGGTGGTGCAATTGGCGGTCCTGCCGGAAGGCAACCAGGACGCGGCCAAGCTTACTTTCCAGGCCCCCGTGGCGGCCCCCAAGCCGGCGGTTTTCCAAGCGGCTTCGTTCAAGCCCTCAACGGCGCCTTCGGGAAACGGCCGCGACAAGAAGAAAATCACACATAAAACGCTGGTCCATGCTTTCGCGAAGTCCTCCCCCGAGGAAGTCATTCCCCTGGGGCATGAAGACCTAAGGGATTTCTAAAAACAATATGAACCACCAAGGGCACCAAGTTCACCAAGAAAGGCAAAACCTAAACCGGGTCCAAGGCAAGAAAACACATAAAGCCTTTGTTGTTCTTGGTGCTCTTGGTGACCTTGGTGGTGGAAAAATGTTTGGTCGGAGGTTTTGAATATGGAAAGCCAGACACAAGAGCTAAAGCCCGCGGATTTCCAGCGCTTTTCTGAAATGGTGCGCCGCCACAGCGGTATCCATTTGGGAACGGTGAAATCGGAACTCCTGCGGGCCCGCCTAGCCAAACGCCTGAGGGCCCTCTCCCTCACCTCGTTCAAGGAGTACTACGAGTTGGTGCTTTCGGACGAGTCGGGGGAGGAGCTGGCCCGCATGCTGGACGTGGTGACCACCAACAAGACCGAGTTTTTCCGGGAAGACAAGCATTTCGTCCTCCTGGCCCAAAGGTTCCTGCCGGAGCTCCTCCAAGGCGCCGCCCAAAGGGCGGACAAGACCCTGAGGATTTGGAGCGCGGCCTGCTCCTCCGGCGAGGAGGCCTACACCCTGGCCATGGGCGCTAGGGAAGCCTCGGTGGGGACGGAGGTCCGTGTGAAGATCCTGGCCACCGACCTGTCCAGCCGCATGATCCATAAGGCCGTGACGGGAATTTATGAAAATGAAAAGGTGCAAGGGGTGCCGCCGTCCCTGCTCCAGAAATATTTCGAGGCGGGCGGCAAGGGGGCGGAAAGGGCCTACCGCGTAGGCGGGGCCCTGAGGGAAATGGTCCAATTCCACCGGTTCAACCTGAACGGGGGAAACTTCCCCTTCCGCAACCCCTTCGACGTGGTCTTCTGCCGCAACGTCATGATCTATTTCGAGCAGGACGTCCAGCAGGCGCTGGTCCACCGCATGGCGGGGACCTTGCGAAAGGGCGGCTATTTTTTCACAGGCCTGGCCGAAAGCCTCCTGGCCATCAAGCACCCCCTGAGGCCGGTGGCCTCCTCGGTGTACGTAAAGCCTTAAGCCCAGGCCCGTAAGGGTCCGGAGAAAAGAAGCGAAGTGAAGGAGAAATAATATGGTTACCGTTAGCCCCAAAACAGCGTTGGTGATCGACGCGGACCCGACTTTCCGGCAGTACGTTACGCTCCGCCTGGAAATCCTGGGATTCGAGGTCAGGGAGGCAGGGACGCCCAGCCAAATCAAGGAAGTCCTGAGGGCGGGCCAAACCGACCTGGTCGTCACCGAGTTCGCCATTCCCGGTTTGGAAGGGCATGAACTCCTCCAGGTTCTGGAGCCCTCCAAAAGGCCGGTTTTCCTCCTGACCGATTGGGTCTCCGAGGACAGCGAGGCCTTCCAGAAACAAACCTGCGTGAAAGCGGTGATTTCGAAAAAGAAAAGGTGGGAATTCTTCAAACAATTGGAAACCCTGGGCCCCACCGTCACGGTCGAGGCCGATCCGGAGACCCGCCCGGGGGAGGAAAGGCACATCCTCTTGATCGAGGACTCGACAACCATCCGCAACTTCGTGCGCCGGATCCTGGAACGGGAGCTGCCCGGCTGCGTGATCCGCGAGGCGGAGGACGGACGCAACGCCATCTCCGAGATGGCCCAAAAGAAGGTGGACCTGATCATCACCGACTTGCAGATGCCCGGAATGGACGGCCGTACCTTCCTGAAGATGATCCGGAAGAACAACCTGCTCAAGCAGAAACCGGTACTGGTTTTCTCCTCCAACGAGGCCTCCGACCTGAAGGCCGAGTACAAATACGACACCTGCATGGAGTTCCTGCCCAAACCGGCCAGCCCGGAGGAAATCATGGCGGCCATCAACCGCCTTTGGGACTGCCAGTCCAACTCCCTGAGAAAATTAAAAAGATGAGAGGAATGACGATGAGCAACGGACAACAAGAACAAATCCAGGAACAAAACGGCGGGGAATCCCTCGGCGCCGAACTTTGGCGGCTGTGGACCTCGGAGATCAAGCCCCACTTCAGCGCCGAGGCTGAATTCCTCCAAAAATACGGCGAGGGCGCCGGTTACGGCCGCGGCTACATCGGCCGGGTCCTGACCGACCACCGGTTGTTGGAAGAATTGGTTTGGGCGAATGGCAATGAGGGCGTGGCCCGCTTCGCCAAGGTTTTGGCGGCCCATATCCGTTTCAAGCAGGAGTTTTTCTCCGAGAGGGTGCGCGCCATCATCGAGGGCGGCAGCCCCGCCGAAAAAGGCGATTGAACCACCAAGGCACCAAGGGCACCAAGAACAGCGAAAGATGAGTGCCCGGAAATTGTTTTAAAACCCAAGGTTTTGTTTTGCCTTCCTTGGCGTCTTGTGCCGATTTTCCATAAGGGAGTTAATGAAATCGGTACTATACCGACCTCTTTAAAGTCTTATATGAAGGTCGGCATGGCGTCTTGGCGGTGAGAAAAGGTTTTAAAGGAATCGAAAATGGAGAGAGTCCAGACGGGCCAACTGACGGTGGTCGTGGGAGTGGGGGACTGCAAAACCAGCACCAGGCCCCAGGAGGTCCTGGTGACCTACAGCCTGGGGTCCTGCCTGGGGGTGGCGGCTTACGACCCGCAAGCCCGGGTCGGCGGCCTGCTGCACTTCATGCTCCCGGATTCCCGGATCAACCCGGAAAAAGCCCAGGCACAGCCCGCCACCTTCGGCGATACGGGGCTGGCGCTTTTCTTGAACGAGATTTTCGCCTTGGGGGCGACCCGGAAGTCCCTCCAAGTGAAGCTGGCGGGCGGATCCAAAGTGCTAAAAGACGGGGAATTTTTCGACATCGGAAGGCGGAATCTTTTGATGGCCAAGAAGCTGTTGTGGAAAAACAGCCTGCCGGTCCTGGCCGAGGAAACGGGGGGCACGGCCAGCCGGACCTTGCGCCTGCGCATGGAGGACGGAAGGACCCTGGTGAAGGACGCTGAAGGAGAACATGAACTTTAATGGCAGTTCGAAGTTCGCAGTCTACAGTTCAAAGTGAATGAAGTTTTTGTTTGGAATCGCCAAACAAAAACCTACTGAAACTTCGAACCATGAACTTCGCACTTCAAACTCATTTTTAGGAGGGAAGAATGGCGTTCAATATTTTGGTGGTGGATGATTCCAGCACCATGCGCGGCATGGTGAAGAAGGTCCTGGGCATGACCCAGCTGCCCCTGGGGGAAATCTGGGAGGCGGCCAACGGAAGGGAGGGGCTGGAGAAGATGCGCGGCAACTGGGTGGACCTGGTGCTGGCGGACCTGAACATGCCCGACATGACGGGCCAGGAAATGATCGAGGAAATGAAAAACGACCCGATGCTTTCCGCCCTGCCTGTGGTGGTCGTGAGCTCGGAGGGGGACAAGGCGGTTTTGGAGCACTTGGCCCAAAAGGGCGTGAAGGAGATCGTGCAAAAGCCCTTTGAGGCCTCCCTCCTGCGGCAGGTAATCGAAAGAGCGTTAGGCGCGGCCAATTGAACCGCGTCCGGGTCCTCATCGTGGACGATTCGGCCGTGGTGCGTTCCGTCCTCTCCCAGCGGCTGACGGAAGCCGGCTTGGAAGTGGTGGGAGTGGCCGCCGATCCCTACGTGGCGCGGGACTTGATCCTCCTGAAAAAGCCGGACGTGCTGACCCTGGACCTGGAGATGCCCCGCATGGACGGGCTTACCTTTTTGGACCGCCTGATGGCCCATTACCCCATGCCGGTGGTGGTACTTTCCAGCCTCACCGAGGCCCGGAGTGAATTGGCCTTGAGGGCGCTGGATGCCGGCGCGGTGGACGTGATCGGCAAGCCGGGAAGCGGCATGGCGGCGGGACTGGAGGAAAACACCCTGCGCCAGCTGGTGGAAAGCCTCAAGGCCGGGGCAAAGGCGCGCCCCCGCCGGAGATTTGGGAAAGGCCCCCAGGCGGCTTCCGCGAAAAAACGACGCGCAATTGAAATCACCAGCGACAAGGTGGTGGCTGTCGGCGCCTCCACGGGCGGCACCCAGGCCCTGGCGGAACTGCTGGAGGCCCTCCCCGCGGACCATCCGGGAATCCTGGTGGTCCAGCACATGCCCCCCTATTTCACCAGGACCTTCGCCGAGCGCCTGGACAAAACCTGCGCCTTGAGGGTGCGGGAAGCCCAAAGCGGGGACGAGGTCAAGGACGGCACCGTGCTCCTGGCCCCGGGGAACCAACATCTCCTGTTAAGGAGAACGGGGGCCAAGTACCGGGTGGAATGCCGGCAGGGGCCCCCCGTGCACCACGTACGGCCCAGCGTGGACGTGCTTTTCCATTCCGTGGCGCAAGCCGCCGGTCCTAATGCCGTGGGGGTGATCCTCACCGGGATGGGAAAGGACGGGGCCGAGGGCTTGCTAGCCATGCGCCGGGCGGGCGCCGCCACCCTGGCCCAGGATGAGGAATCCTGCTTGGTTTACGGCATGCCGAAAGAAGCGGTGGCCCAAGGGGCGGCCCAGGAAATTGTCCCCTTGAACCGGATGGCTGAAGCCATCCAATCCAAAATAAACGCCTTGATGACGCCGGCTATGGCAGTGAAAGAGAAAAGATAGGAGAACTCCGATGGCGAATCATTCAAACGCTTTTTACCTGGACCTGGAGGAGGCGCTTCACCGGTTGCGCGTCCATTTCGATATGAGCCGGGGGGCGAGCAATTATGAAGTGGTGGAATGGGCGAAGTTTTACCAGGATTGGAGCAGGAAGGCCTTGCATTATTGCGGGCCCTGGAGCATCGAGAACCTGAGGCACGCCGAGAACTTCGTGAAGAACCTGGAAAAATCCAAGGTCGGCATCATGGGCTATGAGGTCCTGGAAAGGGTCATGGGGGAGGCCGCCATGAACCTCAATAGCGAGATCCTGAAGGCCGTCCGCGACGACGGCGGGATCAAACAATCCGTTAAAGCTTGAAAGATGGGGCCTGGCAATGGCGGCCCTCCCAAAAGCCTCCAAACCCAGTCCCTAACCCTATGGGCCATCGTGTTTCGGTTTCGCGGTTAGAAAACTTTACCCAAAAATGGGAAGTGCGTAATATTTTCCCAGTTTCCCGCCGTCGTGCCCTCCCCAAAAGCCGCTTTTCCAGGTTTTCCTTTGGCACTCGATATGCTTTTTAAAAGAATAGTCTTCCGGGCCTTTTTCCCCCGAACCCCCAGGGCCTAATTGGAATTTAAAATTTTAGGAGCCGTGAAACTATGAATACCTCGAACTCTTTTTACCTGGGCCTGGACCAGTCGCTTCATACCCTGCGCATTCATTTCGACATGAGCAGGGGCGCGACCAACGATGAAGTGATGGAATGGGCGAAGTTTTTCGAGGACTGGAGCCGGAAAGCCTCGCATTACTGCGGGCCCTGGAGCGCCGAGAACCTGAGGCACGCCGAGAATTTCGTCAAGAACCTGCAAAAATCCAAGGTCGGCATCGTGGGCTACGAAGTTTTGGAAAGGGTCATGGGCGAAGCCGCCATGAACCTCAATCGCGAGATCCTACAGGCCGTCCAACAACCCGGGGAAGAAAAAGCAACCCTCCTGGCCAAATAATTTCCCCGTCCCCATCCCATCACCGTGTTAAGGCCGAAACCTTTCAGCCCGGCGCGCGTCTGAACCATGGAGAGGGAATGAAAGGCATCCACCGGCCCATGGGGCCCGGCGGCCTTTTTTCCGCCCTCCTTTTTTAAGACGGGTGGTTCCTGTGCTGGGACTCGTGGGGTGGTTGAGGAAAGCTTCATTGATCGGCCTGGTAGCGGCCGTGTTGACCCCCTTTGTCCTTCGCCCCTTGCTCAGCCTGGGCATCAAGGAACACCCGGCTTTTCCCGTGAAGGCCACCCTCCAACCCTGCCCGGCCCCGCACCATTCCTGCGGCTTGGCCCGCCAGCTGGAATCCCAGACCCGCGAAAGCGATTCGAAATCCCAGAAACCCTTGGATTCCCATTCAAAAGCAAGCCCAGCCAAGGATCCGTCGCGGGTAGCGGCTGGAATGGAAATGGATTCGCCGCCCCTCCTCTCGAAATCGAATCATTCCCCCTATCCCTTTTTCTTGAGAATTTGAGCTTTTTCACCTCTTTCCCCCTTGTTCCAATCATCTTTCCCGAATCGATCGTTCACCCCTTCAACCGTTTCTCATGGAGGTCATTCCAATGGTACTCAAATACAGCCGTCCCCAAGCTTCTGCCTTTCAAGCGCATACCTTGATGGAAATCAGCCTGGCGGCCCATCAATTCAAATCCAGGATCAGCATCCGAAAAGGAAAAACCGAGGTAGACCCCAAAAGTCTCGTCGAGATGATCGGGCTGCTTCGCGCCAAGGGCAAACGGCTGGAAATTACCGCCGAAGGCGAGGACGCGGATAAGGCGGTGGTGGCCCTGCTGGAATTGGCGGTGGGAAGCCCCGTTTAGCCGCCCGTGGAAAGCATCAAAATGAGAGTTTTGCGGTATCGTTTTGATCGGCGGCTCCTTTGGGCGGTCCGCAAAAAATAAAAGCGGGAAAATAACCGGCCTGTTTAAACGATATGGACGGGCTGGAACGATCCTCCCTTGCGGCCGGAGGGGAATAAAACTTGCTTTAAATGAAGGTGAGTGGGGGATCTTGAAGCGGGGGATGGGGGAAGCCGTGAAAAGAAAAAAATGGGCCGGTATTTTTGCTTTCATCCTGGTTTTAGGTTTGGCGGGCTGCGTTCCACCGAGCCTTATCCGGCTTGGACACCACGATTACCCCCCCAACCGCCCGATTACGACATGAAGGTTTACGTCGGCGAGGAATCGATACCGCATTCCTACATTGAGGTTTGCCTATTCTCCTACGGCGGAAGCACGCAACATCCCGCGCGGTCCGCGGTTTCGTCCGTGTATTTGTGCAAACCCCAGGCCCGCCAAGCCGGCTGCGACGCGATCGTTGTTGAGAGCGCCACTACGGATGGGGTTGATTTAAACCCCGCCGGCGCCGACCAGGGAAGAATGGCCATAATTAAAGGAATAAAATTTATCGACCCGTTCGCCAACTCCCAAACCATGGATCAGGACGAACTCCTCTACGTTCACGTGAAATGAACCATTCCTCCCGACCCGCCCACTTGCAAAGCCGATTGAATCAACCAACCAAGGAGAAGTTTTATGGCCAAGACTAAAGCAACGGCTGGAAAATGGGGAAAGGAAGCCTCGAGGCGATACCTGGAAATGTCGGCTTGTTACACCGGCGGCACCGGGGATGCCCCCACCATGATGGAATGCGTGATTGGGTGGAATCGGAAAAAGTACAGGCCGGAGCTTTCCGATAAACCTGGATCCATATCAAAGTAAATTTAATGAATAGTGAAAGCGAAAAATGCCTAAAATGAAAAAAACGATCCCCGCCGTCAGCAAAAGAAAATCCGAGCGCCGAAAGCCGGGCGACCGGCGTTTCCCGGGCCGGTTGATCGGCATCCGCAAGGACGATTCGCGCAAGGGAAACCGCCGATCCGCCAACCGCCGCAAAAAATAAATTCCTAAGAATCTCGCCCATCGATTGAGGGAAGCTTTTGTAATGGAATTGTTAAATCTCCTCCGAGGCCGGGAAGTTTTACCCTTCCGCTGAGCCGCTTCCCCCATAAACGATTGGGCTTCTCCGCCTGGGGTAAACGAGGGGTTTGCCCTCTCCTAAAACCTCTTTGCTCCCCATTCCCTCCAAGGGTAATATCGCTGGCAAAGAGAGGCGCCGGGAAACCCTTAAGAAGGCGCCCTGGGGAGGCCGTTTATGAAATTCCGTTATTACCTTTTGCTGTTTCCAGTCCTCATCGCCCTTGGGTCCGCCGGGATCACCGCCTGCGGCTCCAAGAGCCCCACTACCCCGCAAAACATCTCGCCCACGGCCACGCCCGTCCCCTATTACGGCGCCACTTATACCGTCTCCGGCGCCGTGAGTTACACCGGCGGGGGCCCCGTGGACAACCTGAAGCCCATCTACGTGTTCCTGTCCAACAACGCCCTCTTCCAGGGCAGCTCCTATTCGGCGGTCACCTTGTTGTCCGCCGACGGAACCTATAACTTCACGTCGGTCGCCCCCGGCACTTATTACATGGGCGCCGTTTACGACGCCACCGGCACCTGGAGCCCCTTCAGCGGCAACGCGCCGCCCACGGGCGATTACTACTATATCTATGGGGGCGGCTCCAACGGCTGCACCCTCAATGCCTCCCTGGGGGTGACGGTTTCCGGCAATACCATCGGGCCTACCCTGGCCTTCGGCAACGGCTGCGGCTTCTCCGCCACCAACAGCCTGTCGGGCACCGTCACCTATAACGGGGGCACCGTGGCCGGCCCCCTGAGCGTGATCCTCTTCACCAACCCCGACATCCTGGAGGGAAGCCCCGTGACTTCCGTTTCCATGTCCGCCACCCTCGGCACCTACAATTTTACCGGCCTCACTACCGGCAACTATTATTTGGTGGCGGTTTATAACACGGGCGTCGCCACCCATTACGTGCCCATCAACGGCTATTACGACGTCTACGGCGGGGGCACCGGCGGCTGCAGCCTGGTTTCCACCACGCCCGTTTTCGTCAGCGGGGCCACTACCGGGCCCTCCCTGACCTTCGGCAACAGCTGCGCCTATTACGCCAACGGCAGCCTTTCGGGGGCGGTGACTTATAACGGAAGCGGAACGGTGGGGACCAACAACAAGGTTTGGGTGATGCTGTTTAACACGTCCCAAGTCGAGGGCGGCATGCCCCTCACCTATACTTCGTTCACGACCGCCACCGGTACTTACTCCTTCAATACCCTGTCCAGCGGCCCGGTGACCACCGGGCCCTATTACCTGGTCGCCATTTACGACTCGGTCGGCGGCTGGGGCGGGCCGGGCGGGAGCGCTCCTCCCAATGGGGATTCCTATTTTGCCTACGGGGGCGGCAACGGCGGCTGCGATTTGGATCCCACCGCCGTCCTCGTGAACGGCACCACCGCCGGGCCGGCCCTCACCTTCGCAGACTCCTGCAAGTTCAGCCAGGCCCTCACCCTTTCGGGCACCGTCAACTACACGGGCGGGGGAACGGTCAATTCCACCTATCCCCTTTACGTCCTTTTGTTCAACACGCCCAACATCGGGCCCGGCAATAATTCGGCCCCCCTGGCTTCGGTGACCCTCACCAGCTCCAGCGGATCCTATAGTTTTCCCGTCACCACGGGAACCTATTACCTGGCCGCCATTTACAACGCGGGCGGTGGAGGCTGGTACCCAGGTGAGCCTAATACGCAGCCTCCCAACGGGGACTATTACACCGCCTACGGGGCCGCCAACAGCGGCTGCGACCTCAGGTCCAGCCTGGCGCCGGTTTACGTGAACGGCAACACCACCGGGCCCGCCCTGGCCTTTGGCGACAGCTGTTACTACGCGCAGTACGGCGTCTCGGGGCCCGTGTCCCTGCTCATGGGCGACGGCGCACCGGCCGCCGGCACGCCCCTTTACGTCTTCGCCTTTACGAACCCCTCCGATCCCTTTTCCTCTGTCTGGTCCGGGGCCGTCACCCAGATCACCAGCCTGCCCAACAACGGCACCAGTTACTACGGCACCTACAGTCTCGGCGGCCTTTGGCCCGGCGACTACTATATCGGGGCCTTTTACGACAGCGCGGGAGGGGCCAGCTACAGCGGCGGGAACAATATTTCGGTCCCGGCCGGGGAATACCAAAACTATTACGACGGCACCGGCGACGGGGGGACCTGCACCCCCTCGAGCTTCTACACGGTTTACGTGTCCAACTCCAACGTGGCGCTTTCCCAGGGCGTGAGTGTTGGAACGAGTTGCACGACCCCGTAACAGGGTGCTTATGGAACTTTTGCGCAAAAGCAGTGCGGCTTCGCCGGCACCCTGTAAAACTTTGGAGGCTGTCATTCCATGAGAAAAATAATCGTCTTATCCATGATTTCATTAGATGGCGTCATGCAAGCGGGCGGCGGCCCCAAGGAAGATCCATCGGGCGGTTTCAAATATGGAGGGTGGTTCGTGCCTTATATGACCGAAATGGGGAGGGCTAAGGTCAGGGAACAACTTGCCCAACCCGCGGATTATCTTTTGGGCCGAAAAACGTTTGAGAGCTGGGAGCCCTACTGGCCCCAGCACGCGGACTATTGGCCCGGCATCAATAACGGCACCAAGTACGTCCTGTCCAAGACCCTGAAAAAGTCCGGTTGGAAAAACTCCGTTTTCCTCAAAAGCCTGGCGGACATCAAAAAGGTCAAAAAATCAAAAGGCCCGGACCTTCAAGTCCACGGCAGCGGCATGCTCGTCCAGCTCCTGCTGAAGAATGACCTGGTGGACGAACTCTGGCTCAGAATTTGCGCCTTAATCCTGGGTAAAGGAAAAAAGTTGTTTGGAAGTGACGCGGTTCCGGCGGCCTTTACATTGATAGAGAGTATGGTGACGCCCACCGGAGTGATCTTTGCCAATTACAAGCGGGTTGGAAAAGTTAAGACAGGTACGATGGGAGCTTAAAAGGCAATTTTCAATTATGAATTTTAAATTTTTAATTAAGAAATCATGATATGAGAAAACTAATCGCATGCATCAATATGACGCTCGACGGGTTTTGCGACCACACGGCGATGGTCCCGAGCGACGAAGGGATGCGCTTTTTCAATGACCTGTTGCGCGACGCGGACACCCTCCTGTACGGAAGGATAACCTATCAACTGATGGAGGATTATTGGCCGGCGATGGTAAAAAAACCGTCCGGCGACAAACTGGACGATGAATTCGCGGTACTCATCGATAAAATTTCAAAGATCGTTTTTTCCCGTACGCTGCAAAAGGTCGGCTGGAAAAATTCAATATTGAAAAAGGAACTCATTAAGGAAGAAGTTTTAAACCTCAAACAGCAAGCGGGTAAAAACATTTTAGCGGGCAGCCGCAGTTTAATCGTAGCCTTGGCGAAGCTTGGCTTAGTCGATGAATTCCAGCTTGTCGTTCACCCCGTTATTTTAGGTAGCGGCTCGCCACTCTTTAAAAACGTCGGGGAACGAATCAATCTTAAACTCTCAAAAACAAAAACATTCGGCAGCGGCGCGGTCATTTTTTACTATGAGCCGGCAAAATAGAAGCGCCTATTTAAACCGCATTCAGCGGATGTTTCTTTTGCCCGGCGCTTTTCACCATTCCGGGCAAGGCGCATAATAAGCGAATGGCAAATACCCTAACCAACATCCTTAACAGGCCCGTCCACGATCACGGCGTGCAGGGAATTTTCGTCGGCGCCTGGTTGGCTTGGATCACGTTCCAAATCTTAGCGGGGTTCATGGCCACGAATGTCAACGGCTGGGTCACCTTATTGGGATGCGGGGTGCCCGGCAACGGCCTGTTTAAGCGGGCCGCCTGTTCCCTCATCTTTCCCGGTCCCGTCAACGTACCGCAAGAGGCGATGTATTGGCTGACGAAAGTCGATGGCGCGGGCCACGCGCTCAACGGCCGGAACGGCTACCTATTGCGCTTCCCGCCGGGCGGCCTGCCGCCCAACAACGCGTTCTGGTCGCTGACGATGGGTAACGCGAAAAATCAATTTGTGCCGAACCCCCTCAACCGCTACAGCGTCAGCGACAGAACGGGCCTGGTGCCGAACGCCGACGGCTCGGTGGATATCTATATTCAAAACACGGCTCCGGCCGGCCACGAGCCGAATTGGCTGCCCGCGCCGGCCGGTCCTTTTTTGCTTTGGCTGCGCGTTTACCAGCCTGGCGCGGCCATCCTCGAGGGCAAGTACCAAGTGCCGCCGGTGGTCAAGGCGCAAGGACCCGGCGGCGCCGGTGGTTTAGGCGCGATGATACCGGATGTGATATCCCAACATCTCATTGCGATCGTCACAACCGCAGTCGTCGCGTGGGCCGTCTACAGGCGGTTCTTTAGGGGGGGGACCGATCTCGTTCCATTCGCCTTATTGGCGGTCATCGCATGGGGGCTCATTACCTTCGCGCTCATCGCTTTTTGGCCAAGCCTCATTCTGAACGTATACAAGAAAGCGATCCTTGTGAAAGGGTTCGGCGACGGCCCCGTTTCGATCAATACGATCTATACGGAGCCCCAAGCCCTCTTCGCGGACCCCCTCCACCCGCCCGCCTCAAGCTCGAAATTGGCGACGACCGGGGTAAACCGCGACACGCTGCTTTCGGCCGGCTGGTTGGACCTCCGTCAAGGGCCGCAAATCCTGCATGTGCCGGACATGTCAGGCCGCTACTACAGCGTGCAATTCACTGATCCGTCGAACAACACTAATTTTGCCTACGTCGGCCGGCGCGCCACCGGCACCCAGGCGGGAAATTATCTTATTAGTGGTCCGGGCTGGCAGGGCGCGGTGCCGGGCGGGGTGGCGCGGATATCATCGCCGAACAATTCGGTGCTCGTCATCGGCCGTGTGCTCGTAACCGGCGACAGCGACCTTCCGGCCGCCTATGGACTCGCCAAACAGATACAGCTCACGCCGCTCGGCGGTTCAAACCAATAAAAGCAGCGTTATCCGGGTGGCAGGCAGGGTCCACGGCGAGGACTGGATTGGACAACCAGGTTAAAACTATTTATTCCTTTTGAAATTGGAGGTATATACTATTCGTATATACCTCCAAAGGAGCCCGGAATGACCAAGGTCCTGTCCCTAAAAATTAAAGGTGAAATCTTCGAGGATGTAGAAATCCTAACCAAACGGCTTCATATGTCCCGAAATGCCTACATCAATGAGGCGTTGGATTTTTATAACGCTTTCAACCGCCGAAAAGGGCTCAGGAAAAAACTGCTGAAGGAATCCCTGCTCACGCGGAAGAACTCCATGGACATCCTCGGGGAGATGGAAAAGCTTGAGGAAGCAACCCTCGAATGAAGATTAGGAAATTCAATGTTTACCTGGCCGACCTAAGCCCGCGGTTCGGCACGGAGCCGGGCAAGACAAGGCCGGTCGTCGTCCTCCAAACCAACCTTTTAAATGACGGCCAACACCCCAGCACTATTGTTTGCCCCATCACCACACAAGTCATCCGCGGGGCGGAAATCCTCCGGGTTCACCTTTCCAAAAAAGGAATGGGCCTTAAAAAAAATTCCGACATCTTAGTCGATCAAATCCGGGCCATTGATAACCGCCGGTTCGTCAAGCATTTGGGCGAGTTAAATCCGTTGAATAAGGCAAAGCTGATCGAAAATCTTAAGATTATCCTGTTTGAATAGTTTTAAAACCATGAGGCCATTCCTGCTATGAGGCCATTCCTCAAGTCCAATTTTCTCCTACGGTCAGCCTTTTGGTTTCGTGGATTCACGCTGCTATTCGTGCTCGAGGCACAAGATAAGAATTCGATAATCCTGAGGGAAGCCACCACCTGTCCAACGTGCCTAAGGCACAGCTAAAACTCGTGGTCATTCCTAAGGGGTCGAATCACGAAACTGAGGCTGAAACCTCTTTAGAGCATGGGCCGATAAACTTCCTTTCGAACCAACATAGTCCAAAGGTGAATCAAAAGCTTGTGAGCCATTGCCACAATCGCTTTGTTGACATGCCCCGTATTACGGACGAACCGGCGGAAAACGCGGTTGGCCTGGGTATCCTTTTGAATCCATGACCAGGCAGCTTCAACTAAGGTAGCCCTCAAGGTTCCTTTTCCGGCCTTCTGCAAATGGCCTTCCTTTCGAGTTTCTCCGCTTTGCCTGATCCTTGGGGCCAACCCCACGTAAGCCGCCACCTGTTTGGCGTTTTGAAAGCGCTCCGGCTGGTAAATCTCCGTTAACATTTGCAGGGTCGTTACTTCACCCACTCCCGGGTGGGACCTGAGGATCTTAGCCTTTTTCTCGTAGGCCTTGTCCTTCATCATGACCCGCAAACGTATGTTCACGTCTTTAAGCTGCCTATCAAAGTAAAAGAGATCTTCCAATAGGCTATCCAACGTGAATCTCAGGGCCGGCGGCAGTTCCATATCCCGCAAAACTCCGATGGCCTCGTGGGTCCAGTAATCCAGCCCTCTAGGTTCCTTGAATCCATATTGGAGGAAAAAGCTTTTGATCCTTTGTTTGGCCTTGCGTTTTTGTTCCACCATCGCGTTTCTCAAACGCACCACTTGCCGATCCGCTTCTTCCTGGAGGGTTGGGATCGCCACAGCCCGCAAGAGATCCTTTTCGGCGTACTCCGCCAGCTTGCGGCAGTCCAACCGGTCGGATTTTGTTTCCAACTGAGCTACACGAGGTGTTTTGTTCGGGGCGATGACGTCCAATGGGTATCCCACTTCCCGAAGGCGACGTGCCAAGCCAAAGCCAGTAGGTCCTGCCTCGTAGACGACCTTTTTTAACCCTTTTCGGTAAGGCTCCAGAACCTTCACCACAGCTTCCCAATCCGCGGGCACAGACTTGGTTCCGGTTTCCTTTCCATTGATCCTGATTGCTACGTAAATACTTCGTTTGTGGACATCGAGCCCCACAAACACGGCGTCCCGCTTGGATACCTCCTTGCCTTGGAATCCTTTTTTGCTAATCTGTTTCATGGTCATTCCTCCTTATGAGTGGCTACTCACCGGGAATAGTTTAATCCCGGCGGTGGAATGGCCATCATGTTACCTGTCCACGGCGGGGAGCCGCATTGGACAACCCAATACCCTTCGTTCCCCCCGAAATCCTTCCGCGCGCGGTAACTGGACAAAAGCCGCTGATGATTTCCCGGCTTTCACCGGGATGCCCCGGCTTTGAATATGCTAACTGTATCTAATACTTACAAAAACGCCTATACTCCATGAGCTAAGACATTTTCCCAAACCGATTGTTTGGCCAAACGTTTTAATGTTTATCCGAAAGGCCAAACAATGAAGTGCCGCATCGCGGGGATTTTTTTGCTCCTGGTTGGATTTACCTTTTTAATCATCGGCTGCCCCGGCAAAAAATCCATGCCTTCCTCGCCCTCCGGCGGGGGAGGGAACAATAACAGCGGCGGCGGCCCGGCCACCAGCGTGGCATGTCCCCTGACGGCGCCCTCGGCCTCTTTTCAAATCGGAACCACCGGCGCCGGGTTATCCGTCACCGTGGCGGGCGTTTATGCCGCCGGGGGCTTGGGATACGGAAACGACCTCGCCATCGACCCGGCCAATGGCTATCTTTACGTCTATGATGCCGGCAAGGGCCCGCTCTCCTGCCTCGACAACCGGGTGCAGCAATTCAGCCTGTCCGGGCCCTACCAACGGGAATTTTATCCTTCCGGCAACTCCGTGAGCAACCTGGACTACGGCGCCTGCGGAGGAATGGCCGCCGACAGCTCCGGGAACCTTTATTACGCCTACAATAACATCACCAATGACGGCAGCTGCGGCGCCACCCTCACCACCTCCGAAATCATAAAATTCAATTCCTCGGGGGTTTCCATCGGGGCCTTCAATGACAGTTCCAATTCGGACGGCGCGATGCGCCAGATCTACTGCATGACCATCGATTCCCAGAACAACCTTTACGTGGTGGCCGGCGGCAATAGCTATGTCCTGATCCGCAAGCTGACCACAGCGGGCGCCGATTTGGCCTCGGTTTCCAGCAACGGCTTCCTGGCTTACGCCAACGCGCTTTCCACCGATTCCAACGACAACCTTTACGTGCTGGACGGCCAGGGCCAGTCGGTGGCCATTTACAGCCCCAGCCTCCAGGCCCTCGGCGGCTGGGGCAACGGCGGGTCGGGCCAGGGGCAGCTTTACACGCCCATGGGCCTAGCCGTGGGGCCGGGCAACCTGGTTTACGTGGTGGACGATACCGCCACCAACGGACGGATCGAGGTCTTCAAGACCGACGGCACCTTCTGCGACGAGCTGGACCTGGCGGGCAACGTCTTCACCTGGGACGTGAAGGTGGACGCCTCGGGAAACATCTACGTGGAAGAAGCCAATACCGGCGGTTACGAATACCCGGTCAAGTTCAGCCCCGGCGCCCCGGGCGGGCCGACCGCCACGGCCACTTCCACCCCGGCCGTCCCTTACACAGCCACCACCACCCCCACGGGGACTTCCACTTCCACCCCCACTTTCACCCCGACGATCACCCCCACACCCATGCCTTGGACGGCTGAAACCCTTCCCAGCTCGCAGAACTGGACATCCGTGGCCTACGGGAACGGTATTTTCGTGGCGGTTGCCGCCGGACCCAGCACGGTGGCGGCGACTTCGCCCGACGGGATTAATTGGACGGCCCAAACCCTCCCCAGCTCACAGGCCTGGGAGTCAGTGGCCTATGGGAATTCCGAGTTTGTGGCGGTCGCATCCGGCAGTGGTTTGAGTGGCACTACGGCGGAAGCGACGTCACCGGACGGCGTCACCTGGACGGCCCATAACCTCCCCGCCGCACAGAACTGGAAATCAGTGGCCTATGGGAACGGGGTTTTTGTGGCGGCTGGCGCCCTCGCCAGTGGAATCGGCAGTCCCGTGGGAGCCACCTCGCCGGACGGTGTCACCTGGACGTCCCGCACCATGCCCAGTTCGGCGGGCTGGACCTCCGTGGCCTACGGGAACGGGGTTTTTGTGGCGATAACCCCCAATAACTCGGTGGCAGCGACATCACCGGACGGCATCACTTGGACGACCCGCAGCCTCCCCAGTACGGGGGCTTGGTACGCCGTCACTTACGGGAATGGGGAGTTTGTGGTGGTTGCTTATGGCGGCGCGGCGAAGGCGGCAACCTCACCCGACGGGATCACTTGGACGGCCCAAACCCTCCCCAGCACACAGTCCTGGGATTCGGTGACCTATGGGAATGGGTTGTTTGTGGCGGTTATTTATGGCGGCGCGGTGGCGGCGACTTCGCCCGACGGGGTTACTTGGACCAATGAAACCCTCCCCGGCTCCCAGTACTGGTCCTCCGTGACCAACGGGAATGGGATCCTTGTGGCCGTCGCCGGTTCCAGCGCGGTGGCGGTGATTTCACCTTGAGGATTTAGATTTGTTTAACATGGTAGCCGGGCTCTCCTGAGCCCGGCTTTTTTTTGTCCACGACGGAGACCCCGCATTGGATGTCCTAGGCGCATTCCACCGCCGGGTTGGCCGGATTAACGGCCATAAAAAGTGCAGAACAGCCTTCCTCCCGCCTAAAAATCAGCTCAAATCCATTTCGAAATTGACGGGCCCCAACTTCCCGGTTTATCTTTTTCCATTCACGGAAATTCATAATCAGGAGGCCCTATGGAAACCGCCCAGAATCCCGCCCCGGAAGTTACCCAACCCGTCATCCGGATGGTCCCCCGGTCCGAGCTTTACGTGCCGGATTGGAACCCCCGCAAATACAAAAACGAATCCGAAATGCAGGACCTCATGGCCTTCATGAAGTCCGGTCGGAAGCCCCCCCGGATCATCACCTGGAAGGGGGAAAGTAAATCTCCTTTTGCCATTATTGAGGGCCAAAGGCGGTTCCTCGCCGCCGGAAGGCTGGGCTGGGCCCACATGGAGGTTGAGGAGGTGGATTGCCCCTTGGAGGAGGCGAAACTAAGGGCCATCACCTCCAATAAGGGTTCCAAGCCTTACTGGCTTGACGATTACGAAAGCTGGGAACCTTACCTGGCGACGGGCCTTGGGCTTAGCGAAGACGAGATTGCGGCTAAAGTGGGGGTGGCCAAGTCCTGGATCTGGCGGGCCAGGCAAATATTAGGGGTGCTGAACCTCACCTCCCGGAGGTTGATCCTGGAGCACTTGGAGCAATCCGAGTCCAAGGGGACCGAAGGGGATGCAAAAAATAAGGGGAATAATGATATTGTCCAACCGTTGGACAATGATGCGGAAACCCTTAAAAATCGCATATCCGAAAATCGTGAAAAATGGCAGCTTTTAGAGAAGGTCGCCTATCCGCTGACCGCCCTCTGGGACAAAAGGTCCCTTGGGGATGTCCAAGCCCTGGTGGAGAAGGCAATGCCGGTCATCCTGTCCCGTGAAATGACGGGTCCCCAGGTAAAGGGGCTGGTCAAATGGGTGCAAGGGGGTAATAAACCGGAAGATTTTGATCCCCCTTTCAAAAAGGGCTTTGGTTTTGAGGGTACACAGGGGTCTTTCCCTGTGAGCGCTGTTGGAACGAAGGGGGTATTAGCCTCTGAATTAAAGCAAACCCCGGTACCAGATTCCGCCTCTACCCATGCACAGGTAGGCGCGTCCATTGTGGGGAATATCCTCGGGAAACAGATAAAGCAAGCCCCCGGGCATATCGCCAACCGGATTGTTCCCGGGTTCACAAGGGCCCCACGCCATCACCGGGTTGTTCCAGAAGATGGGGGTCAAAAACACCACTTGGGCCACCTTCCTGGTGGCCTTCCTGGTGCTTTGGGCGGGGAGCTTCCTTATCCACCAGGGCATCCGGCTTGTGACCCGGATGGGGTACCGCATTGTCCATTCCGGACAGGTAGCGCCGAATCCGGCCCCGTCGGTTTCAATTCCTAATTCTGCCTTGAGTCCGGTTTCAGGTTCGAAGGGGCCTTTGGTTTCAACTTCGAACTCCAAACTTCACACTTCGAACTCGGCCCAGGTTGTTCCTTCCTGGGCCGCGAATGAGGCCGATTTTGCCACCGATATCGCAGGCAATTTTTTCAATATGTCTGCTGATACCGTATCCGACAATTTGGAATATCTCAAAAACCATTTGCTCAAATCTTATTTTCCCACCTTCCGGAGCCAGTATTTCGGGCCGGCTTTTTTCAAACAGATAGGGGAACAAAATCTGGTTTATGTCTTCCAGAGCCCGCAGGCCGAGTTTCTGCAGATGGAGGGTGGTTCGGGGGTATTCTTGGTGAAGGGCGAGCAAACCAAGCAGAGGGATGGGGTGGCCACAACCACCCGGCCCGTCGGCCTGATCCTTCAAATTCAGCACCACCCGGATGGCCAAAGCCTGGTGGAAAAGGTGACGGAATTGAGTCCCGGGGAAGCAGCGGCCCAAGCCGAGAAGGAAAAGCAGGCGCCCGAAGCTTCAGCGAAGGGAGAGGACCCGCTCAAGGCCGTTGGGGATGGGGTGAAGGATGTTCAAAGCGCGGTCAATACGGCCAATGAAGTCGAATCCACTGCCGATAAGACAAAGGGCGTTTTGGGAATTCATTGAACTTTATCGGTTTGACGGCCGGCGTCCCCCCGGAAGCATGGGAAAGTCCGGGGGAACGTGTTAGCCTAAACCATCTTAAGAAACCCCTGTTTGTAGGTAGTAAGTCAGTTTAGCTGTCGTTGCGAGCCTGACCTGCGAAAAGGCATGTAATGCGGCCCAGGAACAACCACCCTCACCCCGCCCTCTCCCCTCAAGGGAGAGGGAGACTCGCTCCTTCTCCCTTGAGGGGAGAAGGTTGGGATGAGGGTGAAGTGTTTTTTTCAAACTGACCCACTGCCGAACCCCATATGAACGGTAATAACAACGATGGCCCCTAAAAAAGACTATTACGACTTGCTCGGCGTTCCGCGCGGGGCCAGTGACGAGGCGATCAAGAACGCCTTCCGGACCCTCGCGAAAAAATACCACCCCGACCTCCATCCCAAGGACAAAAAAGCCGAGGAGATGTTCAAGGACATCAACGAGGCCTACGGCATCCTCTCGGACCCCAAAAAGAAAGCCGAGTACGACCAATTCGGGCACGACGGGCCCGCCGGCTTTCCCGGGGCAGGGCCCAGTGGTTTCCGCGCCCCCCCTCCCGGTTACGGCCCGCAGGAAGCGCCCGACCTGGGGGATATCTTCGGCGACATGTTCGGCGGCGGCGCCCGCTCCGGCGGCCAGGCCGAAACGGGCAACGACCTGCGTTTCGATTTGGACGTCACTTTCCAGGACGCGGCCTTCGGGACGGCCCATGAAATCCGGTTCCGGAAACTCTCGGCCTGTGATGTTTGCCATGGCACCGGGGCGGTGGCCGGTTCGGGCCAGGTGGTCTGCCCCGTTTGCCACGGGTCGGGCCAGATCCACGAATCCCAGGGCTTTTTCAGCTTCGCCCGCGCCTGCAGCCGCTGCCACGGCCAGGGGCGCATCCCCGGCTCCCCCTGCCCCAACTGCCACGGCAACGGTCGCCTGGAAAAAGAACGAACCCTTTCCGTGAAGGTTCCCGCCGGGGCCGAGGATGGCGCCCGACTGCGGTTCCGCGGCGAGGGGGAAGGGGGCCCCAACGGCGGCCCCGCCGGGGACCTTTTCGTCTACCTGCGCGTCAAGCCGGACGTTTTCTTTAAAAGGGAGGGGCTGGACCTTCATTGCGAGGTCCCCGTCACCCTGGCCGAGGCCGCCCTGGGCGCCGAGATCGAGGTGCCCACCTTGGAAGGCCCGGTCAAGATGAAGATCCCCTCCGGCACCCAAACCGGCCTCGTCTTTCGCCTGAAGGATAAGGGCATCAAGAACCCCAAGGGGCCGGGCCAGGGCCATTTGTTCGTGAAGGCCATGGTGGAAGTGCCGACGAACTTGAGCCATGAGCAGAGGCAAAAGCTGGAGGAATTCAGGGATATTTCGACCGAAAACAACACGCCGCCCATCACCGAGTTCAAGAACAAGATGAAGGGATATCCCTACCGCAAGGGATAGAGGGGGATGTCTCCGCCGGTTACGGTTGCTGCCGCCACCGGGGAAGCAGCCAAAAAGATATTTGGTTTTAAAAGAGCTTGTTTTGGGCATGTTAAAAAGTATACCGGTGTATACTTTTTTGGTTGATCTTAAAGTGAAGCCAACTATAATTACTGGCAGGACTACTAAAAGCTTTCTCCTCACGAGCGCGTGGCCCACTACTAAAACAACACCTACGACTCAAACGCAACCTGGGAGAAATCCCGGGTTTTTTTATGTCCGGAGTAATTTAAATGAAAGTGCGACTATGGAAGCACCTCAAGAAAACCAAATTTGTTATCTTTGCGGTCAAACAATAGATCCCAAAAGCACTAACGAGGCTGACAGACAGAGTGACGACCATGTTCCAGCTAAGGTTTTTTATCCAAAGGAATACAGAAAAAACGGAAAGTTAAAAAGAAGATTGCCTAAAGCGCCAGCTCACCAAGGGTGTAATGGACAATACAAACTTGACGAACAATATTTCGCAATGATCCTTGCTCCTTTGGTGATAAATCGGAGTCCGGGAGGCTTGGCTTTGTTCCGAGACCTTAGAAATCAAATGTTGAAATATCCTGACAAGACTAGGTGGTTTTCAAAAATTATGAATAAAACCCAATATTTTTTAAGGAGAACTGTTACCGGCATTATTCTTCCCCAAAGAAAAATGTTCTACCCAATCGATGGGCCGAGAATCGACCGAGTCGTTTTGAAAATAGCTCGTGGAATTTATTATCTTAATTTCAAAAAAACACTACCCTCCAATCACCAGTTTGTAACGAATGTTTATCCACCGGGTGTTCCGTTGCCTGAACATTTAAAAGGACATCTCTAAGAAATAACGGCGGCTGGTGTTCATGAGGATATCTTTGTTTACAAATATGGTTATCGGCCCGACACGCCAAAAGAACATGTAATTATTATGCGGTTTTGGGGGTCGATTTTTTTTACGGTAGTGTTCCACGAGGTGGAGTGCGATTGCGAATGGTGTTTGAAAAAAGTTGCAAGTTAAAATCGGAGGGTATGATTTATGACGGTGAATTTAAAAAAATCAATCTCATTTGAAACTACCTACGGAATTTATACGGTCGACAGAATTATCGGTGAAGGTGGAGCTGGACGTGTATATGGTGGAACAGATGACGAAGGCAAACCAATTGCAATTAAGCTTTTATCACCGGACAAAGCAACTTGGGAAAAAGTGAAAAGATTCAAGCGCGAAATGGCTTTTTGCGAACAAAACGAACATAAGAACATATTGACGATAATTGATCGCGGGGTTCATCAGGGAAAAGAAAAAAGCCTTTTTTATGTTATGCCGCTTTATTCGGGGTCGGCGCGCGATCTTATGGAAAGGAAAATAAGCCCAGAAAAGGTATTACATTACTTTAGCCAAATATTGGACGGAGTAGAGGCAGCTCATTTGAGAAAGGCGATCCACCGAGATTTAAAACCCGAGAACATTTTGTTCGATTCGCCAAGCGATACACTTGTGGTTGCCGATTTCGGTATAGCCCGGTTTCTTGAAGATGAACATTACACATTCGTTGAAACACGTTCCGGCGCACGTATGGCGAACTTCGAATATGCAGCGCCAGAACAAAAAAAGAGGGGTCAAAGCGCAAATGAGGCGACAGATATTTATGCTTTGGGACTAATTTTAAATGAAATGTTTACTGGCGAAATAGCCCAGGGGACTGAATATAAAACTGTTGCAAGTTTAGCTAACCAATATGGGTATCTGGACCAAATAATTGCGGAAATGATCAGGCAAAATCGGGATGAAAGGCCACAGACTATTGAGGTAGTAAAAAACAAACTTATTGCACATAAAAATGAATTTGTTACACGGCAAAAAATAAGCGAGTTAAATGCTAAAAAGGTTGTTCCTGTAAATCAAGAAGAGGATCCATTGATAACCGATCCTGTTCGCTTAATAGATGCTCAATGGCGTGATGGTCAATTATTATTAGAATTGAGTCAGCCAGTGAATAATAAATGGGTATTTGCTCTTCAGAATATGGGGAGTTATTCAAATGCCATGGGTTATGAACCACAAACATTTAGTATCGTTCACGACAATGCAAGAATCGGGGTCGACGCGAATAATGTGCAGAGGGTTATCGAATATTTTAAACAGTGGTTGCCAACAGCGACTGCTCGCTATGCATACAATATGAAGATGGAAAAACAAGAGGAGCAGAGGCGGGCCAATGAGCAGTTGCAGAGAGAGCTTGCTGCAAAAGAACTAGAGCTAAATGTAAATAAAAATTTAAGAATATAGGGGTACGACAGTAGCGAGGTTTCACGTAAACGGAGTCGGGCCTGAAAAAAGAAATTTCTCCCCCCTTTCTTTGCCCGGTCGATCAACCCATCCAAACCTTGAATCCAACTCAGGACTCTAATCGCAAAATCCATGTTCCTTTAGATACTTGCCCATCTTCCCGTCCGGGTCGCCCTCACAAACCGGCTTGGCCACTTCCTTGGCCTCCTGCCTTCGCCAAGGCTTCGGCAGGCAGGCCGGCCAGCGCTTCTGGTCCGCCAGCAGCCCGGCTAGGACCCCCCGGATGCTGAATTCCATCCTTTTATCCAAATAATTGTTGAGGATTTCCTTTTCATCCAGGGCCAGCCGCAATTCTTTCTCGGCGTTCGGGAACTGGCGGGCGTCCATGAAGGCTTCCGCGCGGAAGTAAAGGGCCCCGGGCCCAATTAAGGGGCTTTTGGCCCCGAAAAATTCCACCCTCCACCAGGTGGGGGTGGTAAGCTTAAGGCGCTTTTCGAAAGCCGCCTTTCGCCGGAAGTGATCATGCGCCGAATCATTTATTTCGCCGGGTTTAGTTTCATCGCCTTCTCGTTTTTGTGGTTTTCCCCGGTCGCTTGCACCAGCAAATCCAGCCCTTCCGCGCCGGTTACGGTCGACCAGCCCGTGACTATCCTCACCACGGCCACTTTCACGCCCACGGGTTCGGCCACAGCGACCTTCACCATCACCTTAAGCCCCACTTCCACCTGGACCCCGGTGACGATCCTCATCACTTCTACGGCGACCCGGACGGGATCGCCGACTTCCACCCCGGTCAACACCGCCACCCCCACCGTTACGGGCACTTTTACCTCCACCTGGACCCCCTCCGCCACTTGGACACCCGTCACCATCTTCGTGACCGACACCTTTACCTTTACTTCCACGCCGACGAGTACGGCCACCGCTACCCCGACTTCCACGCCCACCGTCACGGATTCGCCGACGGGTTCTTTCACCCCGACGAGTTCAGCCACCAACACCCCGAGCAACAGCCCCACCCCGACCTTCACCTTCACCCCCACCAACACCTACGTCCCCCTTCCGCCTTTCAAGACCCAATGGGCCTTCCCCCATGCCCAGGGAGTCGCCGTGGATTCGAGCGGGACGACCGTTTACGTTGTCGGCGAGGGCCCCGGGCAAGTTTCCGTTTTCACCTCGGGCGGGACCTCGATCACCGGCTGGTCGACCTATGGGGCGACTTCCTTGTCCGACCCCTATGGGATCGCCGTCGGGCCGGTGAACGGCAACGTTTATGTCACCGATATCAACAATGGAGCCGTCTACGAATACACCCCGGCGGGCGTGCCGGTCGCCACCTGGACGGGTTATGGGTCCGGTACCTTCAGCATCATTGACGAGATCAGCGCGGCTCCCAACGGCAATTTGTACGTCGCCGAGAACAATTACATTGACGAATTCACCGCATCGGGGGTGACCGTCACGCGCTGGGGCGGGTCGATTTTCCCACAAGGGGTCGCGGTCAGCCCCGTTTCCCCCTACAACGTTTATGTCACCGACCGGAATTATTTTTATGTTTATGAGTATTCCGCTTCCGGCAGCCTGATCACCCAATGGGGCGGCCTGGGGAATGGCAATGGGACGTTCCACGACCCGTGGGGTGTCGCGGTGGATGGGTCGGGGAACGTCTTTACGTCGGACTATGGCAATTGGGTGATCCAGGAATTCGGGTCCGGCGGCAATTTCCTCGGCCAATGGGGGTCTTACGGCAATACCGGCGGCCACGGTTATTTCTTGTATCCCGAAGGGATCGCCTCGAGCGCGTCCGGGGATTATTTCGTGGCGGATTCGGGCGATAGCCTGGTCCAGGTATTTGGGCCTTAACGGCCCTGAAGTTCCTTCATAACCGGCCAGGACCTTCTCTAATCACAAAATCCATGTTCCTTTAGGTACTTGCCCATCTTCCCGTCCGGGTCGCCCTCGCAAACCGGCTTGGCCGCCTTCCGCTAAAGATTTGGCCTGCGCGGCTTACTTTTTCAGTTTTAAACGTTCTTTCATTTCCGCCAGGGAAATGGTCTTTTGTTTGCGGCGTTTTTGGATCAAGTCCCAAAACTTGGCGTTCGTTTCCAGGACGACCGTTTCCCAGTCCTCCCCCTCGACGCCCACAAGCACCGCCGTCGGCTTGCCGTGCCGGGTCAAAACCACCCGGTCTTTCTGGGAGGCGGCCAAATACCCCTTAACATTTTTCTGGAGTTCGCGGACATTGACTGTTTTCATAAAATTTCCTCCGTTCGCTTGTGGGGCGGCTTCAACCGGATAGCCCGCACATAAACCACCTTTTTCCCCTCATCAAGGTCGTAAAAAACCCGGTAATCCCCAACCCTCAGCTCCCAAACGGGGGGGACAAACCGCCAGGGGGGAACCAGGTTCACAAGATCCTTCCTGTTTTTCGTCCGGACGCCCGGCTGGTGGGCCAGCTGTTCCTCGATGGCGTCCATCAGGATCCGTTGGTCCCGGGCCGGGATGGGCTTCATGTCCTCCCCAACACCGGTTGAAAATTCGATGCCGTACATGCATATATTCTTGCATATGCAATTAGGAAGTCAAGGGATTCAACGGCGAAAGAGCCGCCGGGCAAGGCGGCTTGGCCCGGCTCCGCCGGTAAACGGGGCCAGGCCTAAAAAAAGAACGGAACTATGGCTTTGACGTCACCCATTTAAGCGAGGCCATTTGCCGTTGCTTTCCCCTTCTCCCTTGAGGGGAGAAGGCCGGGATGAGGGTGGATTTGACGGCTAAGTCACCCCTCACCCTACCCTCTCCCCCAAGGGGCGAGGGTTTTTGACTTAAAGTACGCCAAGTGCATAGTTCCGAAAAAGAAAGTTCTTCCCCTTTCTTTGTCCGGCCGATCAAATCCCCCCGCCTACAGATTCCTTTTGAATCTGCACGGTGCCGCTGATGCCTGCTTAGGCATCAGCACACCCAAAACATGTACCTCGTCTTGTTGACTCGGTACAGGGGACCTTCACCCTCAGCTTGCATCCATTCCATTGGAATGGATGGGACCAAACCTTGTGACTCGCCTTGTGGGCTCCTCACTGGACCGGCACTAGAAACGCCCTTACTGGCCTCGGGTGGCCCGCCCCGAATCGAATCCAGTCCTCTAGTCGCAAAATCCATGTTCCTTTAGGTACTTGCCCATCTTCCCGTCCGGGTCACCCTCGCAAACCGGCTTGGCCACTTCCTTGGCCTCCGGCCAGCGCTTCTGGTCCGCCAGCAGCCCGGCCAGGACCCCCCGGATGCTGAATTCCATCCTTTTATCCAAATAAGTGCTGAGGATTACCTTTTCATCCAGGGCCAGCCGCAATTCCTTCTCGGCGTCCGGGTACTGGCGGGCGTCCATGAAGGCTTCCGCGCGGAAGTAAAGGGCCCGGGGGTCGTGCGGGTAGCGGGCCACCAGGTCGGCGGAACGGGCGGCGCCTTCCTTATCCGAGTTGGGCATCTGGTCGTCGGGGATCACCAGGGCCGAAACCTGGCTCATCTGGTCATAAACCCTGGCCTGCAGGAACCCCGCGACCAGGCAAAGGGCGAGCCCCGCGAAGGCGGCGGCCCGGGCCAGGCCCATCAGGCCGGGCAGGGGGTTTTCCTTGGGCCAGGCCCTGTAAACGGCGAGGCCCAGGAACAGGCCGATGACGGCCCCGCCCAGGTGGGCGCTGAAATCCACGTGTTCCCCAGGAACGTGGTTGAGGAAAGGCAGCAGCGAGGGGATGAGGACGCCCATGAGCCGCATTTGGATTTGCGTGCGTGCGGCGCCGCGCGGGAGGCGGGAAGCGAAAACATAGGCCGCGGCCATCATGCCCATGATGGCCCCGGAGGCCCCCACGGAAACCAGCTCGGGCGGGTTGGCGGCTATCGAGAGAACGGAACCCGCCAGGCCGCTGAGGATGAAGATGGCAAACATCCAGGCGCGCCCCACAAGGGCTTCCAGCACGATGCCCCCGAAATAAAAGGCGATGCCGTTCAAGGCCAGGTGAATGAGGCCGGAGTGCAGGAAGATGGACGTGAAAAGCCGGAACCATTGCCCATGGACGGCCACCAGGTCTCGCCCCGAGGCCCCCATGGCGATGAGCGTCTGGAGGCTGGGGGACAGCAGGCCCGTGGAGGGCGGGCCAACGTGGAAAACCTGCTCGGCGATGAAAACGGCGGCCAAAAGGGCCAGCATGCCGTAGGTCAAAAGGGGCGGGCCGGGGTTTTCGCGCACGAGGACGGGGGGCTTGAACATTTCCTCGTCGCTCAAGCGCGGCTCGGCCATCATTTTCTGGAACTTACGGCGCATCCACCAGCGGAGGTTCGCGGGGGCGTTGGTCCAAACCGAAGAGGTGGAAGGGTCAAGGATCCACGATGAAATATGGGCCTTGGAGAAAACACCCGTCCTCAAGGGCTGGAGCCTTTGCTGGTCCTCCCCCGAAGCCGGGCCCACCTCGATCACCTGGAGATAGATGGGCATTTGGGCGGAATTGACTTTCCCCGCGTATTTCAGGCAGGCTTTCCCGATCGCCAGCAGTTCCTCGAAGGGCATTTGGAAGCCCCGGGCTTTCGCCTTTTCGCGGTCGATGACGCAGGCCATTTTGAAGGTGAACCCGTCGGAGTAAGTCAGGAGGGTATCGCATTCGGCTTCGAGCTTTTTGGCCTCAGGGACGGTTTTTTCCCCGTAACCTTCCGCCATCAGCCGTTTGATGAGATAAGGCGTGAACGATTCGATTTTCATATTTTCCCCCGCTTATTTTGTAGTGGGTCAATTTGATTTACGAAGAAACCAAAAGTACCCCTCACCCTACCCATCTCCCAAACGGCTCTCATAGGGGAAATCCCTTATGTACCCACAAAACCAAAGCCAAAGGGCGATGGTTTTATTAAATTTCCCTCTCCCTCGAGGGGAGAGGGCGGGGTGAGGGTGAAGTGGTATTTTAAAACTGACCACTACCGCTTATTTTGGTATCCGCAGAGCCCAGCGATTTTACCACGGGGGGAAAAGGGGGCATCCCGGGAAAAGAATAGGAGGGGTTTGCCTTAAGGCGAATGCCAGGTGTCGTTGAGGGAAGTGGAACCTGTGGAACCGCATATGGCCCACATTTCATTGTTGAACACCACGCTGGAATGAAGCCCCCTGGCGCTGAACTCCGCCGAAGGGGTTTCCTCGGTCCAATTCACCCCGTCGGGTGAGGACCAGACGTCATTTAAAGGCGCCCCGGAATTAGTGAACCCGCCGATAACCCACATAAGGTTGTTGTAGGCCAAGGCCGTGAATTCCCACCGGGGCGTGAAGGGGGCGTTGGCCGTGGCCTCGGTCCAATTGACGCCGTCGGACGAGGACCAAACGTCGCTGAACGCGCCCGACCCGGGCCTTACCCCGCCGATGACCCAGATCTTGTTGTTGAAAACAACGCTGGAATGCGCGTACCGGGCGCCGAAAGCGGGGTTGGCCGTGGCTTCGGTCCAATTGGCCCCATCCTGGGAATACCAAACATCCCCCAAATAAGTGGAATTTCCGGAGCTATCGCCCACCCCGCCGATGACCCAGAGGGCCCCATCGTTGCCGCCGGTGTAGGGATTGAAGGCCACGGAGGAAAACAATTCGCGGGTGGCGAAGGGTGCGTTGGCGTTCACGGAGGTCCAATTCACGCCGTCGGGCGAGGACCACACGTCGTTGTACGTGGTGGCCACCGACTGCACCGCGCTGCTGATTCCGCCGAGGACCCACAGGAGGCTGTTAAAGACCACGGTTTGGTGGTTCAGGCGGGCGGGAAAGGCCGCGCTGGAGGTGGCGATGTTCCAATTGGCGCCGTCACTGGAATAAAGCACATCTTTGGCGGCCCCGGTTGATTTATCCCCCGCGATGACCCACATGTCGCCGTTGAAAGCCGCGCTCGACTGCCCGTAACGGCCCCCGGCGGCACTCACCGAGGTGGCCGCCTGGCTCCAATGGATGACCGCCGTGGGGGTTATGGTGACCGTGGGCGTCGAGGTGAAGAGGGTGGCATTGGGCGTCGGTGTATTGGTCCAAACGGGGGCGGGGCAACCGAGGGCGTAAAAGCCGATGTACTCGGTGCTGTTGGTGTAAGCCGCGGCCGGCAAGGCGGCCGGGAAAGGCGCGTAAGCGTAATAACCGGTGTACCCCAGGGTGGTGCCTGTGGCGACAAGGCCGGCCTCCCCCGATGGCGCGTTGGCCACGCCTTCCACTTGAAAGGCCAGGGTGTACCCGCCCGGGGCCAGGTAGGTATTCGGCATGGGGAAGATATTCCACCCGGCCACCGTCTCCATGGGGGAGGATTGGGCGACCAGACCCGATCCCCCGTAGATGGCCACGCGGACGTTACCGCCACCGCCGCTGGACTGGAAAACCAGTCCCGTCAGGGTCGCGGGCTGCGACAGGCTCGCGGTCTGCCAGAAAATACCCTGGCCCGCGAAAGGCCCGGCCGCGTACTCCCCGGCCAGGGTTACCCCGAAGGTGGTGGCGCCGCTCCCGCAAAGGGGAGTGGGCGCGGGCGAGTAGGTGCTGGTGGGCGTAAAGGTGGGGATGGTGCCCGTCGGGGTGAAGGTGAAAGTGAGTGTTATGGTGTTGGTGACCGTGGAAGTGGGGGTGAAGGTGTAGGTGTAGGTGGGGAAAAAAGTGTCCGTGATGGTGGGCGTGTAGGTGATGGTGGGAGTATCCGTAATGGTGGGGGTGTTCGTCGGAGTACCGGTACAGGTAAACGTGGGGATCAAGGTTGGAGTCTTGGTGTTGGAGGGGGTGGGGCTGATCGTGGGCGTGGGGGTAGGGGTACTGGAGGTGGTGGACGTACCCGTGTTGGTGGGCAGGGAAGTGGTTGTGTTGGTGGCCGTGTTGGTGGGGGTGCCGGCGTTCGTAACGGTGCTGGTGAAAGTACCGGTGGCTGAGACCGTGGATGTGGGCGTCTTGGTGGAGGTGGACGTGGGGCTCGGCGTGAAAAAGGGCGAGGAGGTCGGCGTGAAAGAGGCCGTGGAGGCCGGAGGGGCGGGGGCGGAGACGGGCAAAACCGAATAGCTTTTACTGCAGGCAAGGGACAGGGTTATCAAAAACGAAGCAGCCATGAATAAGAATAATAAAGTTCGTTTCAAAGAAGGCACCTTTTCATATTCACGGAAAGAGGCTTGCGGGACAAATTATTTTACCGCAATCCGGGACCCCTCACAATGGAGCCGGCATCCGCGAAAAACCGTTATTTATGGTTGAAAACTCAGATGAAACAAATCGCGATAGGACTTTTTCAACCGTCCCGTGGTTATCGTTGAGCCGGTCCACGGCCGCCATCACGGCTTCTGCTTGGGAACGTTGGTGCGCCAAAATAAGATCTGCTTTAAAAAGTGTTTAGCCGGATTCCCCCCCTTATACTGATTTCGGACAAGGGAATCGGGATCAAGCTTGATGGGAATAGGGAAAGGTTTGAGGACAACTTTCCTGGAAAGCGGCCTGAACCTGAACTCCCTGGCGGTGTATTTCTATATAATAGAAAAGGAATGACGAAATGAAAAAATTATTGCCGGCGCTGATATTGCTGGTTTTCGGGTTTGGGCACTCCGCCTGGGGCGACCCTGTGGGTTTGGGCTTCCACGCCGGGGCCAACATGGCCAACCAGGTCGTCGCTAACTCCGGACCGTCCTCCCAAGTTCAACCCGATGTCCTCTTCGGCCTGACCGGCGGGGTCTTCGCCGAGTTCGGGCTTTCCGATTTTTTATCCTTCCAGCCCGAGGCGGACTTCACCATGAAGGGGAGGACCATCAACTTTAAAAATATTCCGGTGACCGGCCCGGGCCTGCAAATGGGCACCACCAATGCAAACTACACTTTTAACTTTAATTATCTGGAATTCCCCCTGCTTCTCAAGGCGCACACCCCGCTTTCGCCTCACCTCACCGGCAGCCTGTCAGCCGGCCCCGCCGTGGACGTTCTTTTGACGGCCTTTGAGCATTATTCGGTCCAAAACCTGGCCACGGGCAACGCTTCGCTCAACGCCAACACGCTGGAGGGGGGCGTCCTGTTCGGGGCGGGGTTGGACATCGACGGGTTTTTGATCGACCTTCGTTACGACCTGGGCCTGACCTCGGTTTATCCCAACTATCCCAACGGCCCCCAAAACAGCACGCTTTCGCTCCAGGCGGGTTACCAGATCCAATAAAAAAAGCAGTCGAAAAGGGGCCTGACTCCCGGCCAATCCTTGACAACCGGCACCCCCTTGGATAAATTGAAGGTATGATAAAAAGTCATACCGGAGGTAGGGATGTCCACCGCTAAAATCGCCATCTCGCTCGACAAAAAAATCCTTAAAACCGTCGACCAACTGGTGGAAAAGAAAGTTTTTTCCAATCGAAGCCGGGCCATCAACGAGGCCCTTGTGGAAAAAATCGCCCACCTGGGCCGCGGCCGCCTCGCCAAGGAATGCGCGAAATTGAACCCGAAAGCCGAACAGGCCCTGGCCGATGAGGGGTTAGCGGGCGAGTTAAAAAATTGGCCAAAATATTAAGGGGAGACATTCTCTGGGCCGATTTAAACCCGGCCAAGGGCCATGAGCAATCCGGCCAAAGGCCGGTCCTGGTTTTGAGCCATGATATTTTCAACGAAAGATCGGGCACGGTTATCGCCTTGGCCCTCACCAGCCAGGAACCCAAGGCCGGCTTCCCGCTTACTTTTGAGCTCAGTGGAAAAAGGCTTCCCAAGAAATCCTGGGTTAAAATCAGCCAAATCAGGACCCTCTCCGTCGAACGGCTTGGGGGTAAATTAGGTCATGCCACCCCTGAGGAACTTTCCCAAATCGTTGAGGGTCTCAGCGAGATCATCGGCGATTGAGGATCTAAACAAAGGTCCCAGTCATGTGCAGCCCTGCTAACCTGAAGTTCCGCAGGGCAGGCCCTTTCCCCCCGAACCGCCCCCGATGCCTCATTTTTAGCCAGGGTATAACGCCTGTCCCTTATTCCTTTGTCCTTTGTCCTGCCGGTTTGGAAATCGGTGTTAAAATTTGAAGGCAAGAACCGAGAACTTTTCCAACCTAAGGGACAGACATGCCCTATCGCGCCTTTCATACCCCGGGACAGGGTTCTTTCCCCGCCTGGATAGGGGCCCTCGCCTTTTCAGGCCTCCTCGCCCTTTGCCCGGACTTCCTGCATGCCCAAACCTGGACCACGGTTGGGATGGGCGGCGGCGGGGCCCAATACGCGCCTTCCATTTCTCCCCTTAATTCCAACCTGCGCTTTGTGGGCTGTGACATGTCGGGCTGGTACCGCAGCGCGGACGGCGGGAACACCTGGGCCATGCTGGATTTCTACCAGATCAGCACCGCGGTGGATTACGGCTACAACGACGGGGTGATGTGCCCCATGGCATTCCACCCCACCAACGCCAACATCGTCTATGGCTTCGGGGCCCAGCAGGACACCCAAAACAACCCGCCCAACCTGCTGGTGAGCAACGACGGCGGGTTGACCTGGTCGGTGGTGTCCGGCGCAAACCCGGCCCCCTGGCCCGCCTGGGGGAACACGGGGGGAAGGGTGACCCTCATTTACATCGACCGGGGCAACGCCAATTTCATTTTGATCGGGACGGATAACGGCGTTTGGGTGAGCACCAACGGGGGCACCAGTTTTAGCGCGGGAACGGGAACTTCCGGCTATGTGAGCGGGTTCATGGTGGACCAATCCACGCCGGTGGGGAACCGCACCTGTTACGTGGGCACCTCGGCGGGGGTTTTCGTATCGGCCAACGAGGGAAGTAGCTGGGCCGCCGCCAACACGGGGTTGTCCACCCCGGCCAACGTGCTGGGGTTCACGGGGGCCAGCACGGGAACGGCGGGGGGAACCCGGCTTTTCGCCATCGACGCCAACACCAACGAGCTTTATACCTCCACCAACGCCGCCGCCTGGACCCTTTCCAGCAACGCCGACACCTTCGCCATGGTGGCGGGCGCGGACAACGACACCAGCACCGCCTACGCCACCAACAACAATAACCGCACCGTTTGGCAGACCACCAACGGCGGGACTTCCTGGGCCCAGGTATTCGTGGACGCTTCCCCCGTGGCCAACCTTTTTGACGGGTGGATCGATTTCGACCTGAGCTTCTCGGGTTGGGGCTCGCCGGTGGACGGGCTGGGGGTGAATTCTGCGAATTCCAGCCAGGTGATGTTCAGCGACCTGGGGGAGACCTTCAAGAGCGACACGGCCGGGGTGAGCTGGACGGAGGCCTATTCCAACTTCGCCGGGACCGCGCCGCCCTCCCAGGGCCAGGCCTGGTCCTCGCGGGGGCTGGAGGTCACCAGCGTTTTCCAATACGCCTTCGACCCCAACAACGCCAATTACAACTATATCTGCGCCTCGGACATCGGCTTTTGCTGGTCCGGCGACTCGGGGGCCACCTGGCACAACACGGCCCGCCGTAACGACGCTTCTTTCCCCTCGGGATGGACCGAAACCTTCTACCACTTGGCCTTCAACGCCACCGCCGGTACGGTCTTCGCGGCGGTTTCCAGCCTGCACGACCTGGACCATTCCAACCCTATCGGCAAGGCCGGCACAGGCGGGGTGATCAAGAGCACCAACTATGGCGGAACCTGGACCAATTCGGCCACGGGCCTGCCTTCCGCGCCCGACACTTCCATCGTTTACGACCCGGTCAGCCAGGTCTTTTACACGGCCCTCTGGGGGCAGGGCGTCTATAAATCCGCCAACAATTGCGCCAGCTGGGCCGCCTGCGCCACCCAGCCCACCATCGGAACCAACAAGGACGTTTATTCGTTGAAGATCGTGGGAAGCAACCTTTACTGCCTGCTGTCGGCGCAGTCGGGTTACGCCAACCCCGGGGGGCTCTTTCTTTCCACGAACGGCGGCGGCACCTGGACCAACATCGCCGCCAACGTGAACGGGGTGGCGCCCTATTACCCTACGGACTTCGACGTGAACCCTTCCAACCCCGCCACGATCTTCCTGGCGGCCCAGGACGCCAAGACCTCAAGCGGGGGCTGTTACCGCACCACCAACGGGGGCACCAGCTGGACCCTCATGGCCATGCCCCCCGGCCACACGCCCTACGGCTACGCCCCCAGCATCGACCCCTCCAACCCCACCACCGTTTATTACGGAACCGAGAACCAGGGCTTTTTCGAGACCACCGACGGCGGCGGCACCTGGGCCCGGGTGACCACCCTGCCTTTCAGCTCCATCCAGCACGTGGGTTTCGGCAACAACGCCACTTACGTGGGCACCTTCGGCGGAGGGGTTTGGAAAATGGCCAACGCGGCGTCCGGCGCGACCGCCACGCCCAGCCCCACAGCGGGCAATACGTTGACGGCTACGGCCAGCCCCACGGCCACCCCCACGAAAAGCCCCACGGCCACGCCGACGGCCTCGGCCACCAGTTCGATGACGGCTTCGCCGACCTTCACCGCAAGCAGTTCAATGACGTCTACGCCGACCCTCACCGTGACCCGCACTCCCACGCTGACCCCCTCGGCCACCGCAACCGGGACCATCACCCCCACCCCCCTGTTCAGCTACACGGTGACGAACACCCCCAGCTTGACGGCTTCGGCGACGCCGAGTGGGACGCCGACCCCAAGTGGAACACCAACCCCCAGCTTTACCCCCACTTCCAGCGCCACGCAGACCCCCAGCCCCACACCCACCCGGAGCCCGACCTTAACGGCCTCGCCGACGCCCACGGGGACGCCCAGGGCGACAGCCTCCAGCACACCGACCGCTTCCCCAACATCAAGCTGGACCGTCACACCCACATCCACACCGACCTTCAGCCCGACGATCACGCTTACTCCGGCTTTTACTTCTACGCCAACGATCACTTCCACTCCCGGCGGAGTCATCGGGATTTATCCCAACCCGGCGACCGGGCCCGGGCCGGTCACCCTGCGGGGCTACGTGACGACGGGTTCCAGCGTAAAGATCCAGGTGTTCACCCTGGCTTTCCGGAAAGTGAGGGAAATCAACCTTGCCAAGGCGGCGGCGGGAACGCAGTTGAGCCTGCCCTTGACCGACAACGGGGGAACCGCCCTGGCCAACGGCCTTTACTATGTGGTGGTGACCACCACCCAGGGCCGCCGGATCAGTAAGTTGCTGGTATTGAGGTAGCGGGTTAAGGGTTGATCAGTTAAAAACGGAGCGCTATTCTCCGCTGAACACATCGCCGCCACGTTTATGGTTTCTTTTAAATATTTGCCGCTCAAGGAGTCTGTATGGACCGCCAAGGCCCTTGGTTTTACCCCGGAATCGGGTTTTTTAGTTATGTAAAGAAATATCCCTTTGTCCTTCTTTTCGGTTTTCTCTACGCCATCGGGTCGGGATACCAGATGTTTTTCTCCCGATACTTTCCAACTTTTTCCGTTTCTATCGATTTTTATAACCTGCTGGACAGCTTTCTCCTCGGAATATCTTTTTTCGCGCTTCTCCATCAATGGCTCGCGAGCCCGCGGTTAAAAAACTTCAAGTACCGATCGGCCGCTTATGCCTTGGGCTTCGCGGTGGTGGAAGCCGCTTATTTTTATTTTAACAGCGATTATTCCCTGAGCCCTTCCCACCAACGGTTATTACATTTTGTTTCTTTGACCGCCCTGTTGTTCCCCCTGACCCAGAGGGAATATTCACCGGAAAAGCTTTGGGCCTTTGTGGTGAATTTGATCCAAGGCCTGGCCGCGGCCTACCTTCTTTTGTTTTTGGTGGATGGAGTGGTGCGGTCCCTGCTCCCTTTCTTTCCCCAATTGCAATACTCGGGCAATCAAGGACTTATTTTCCCCATAACCCGTTACCTCGTTATTTCCTGGTATCTCCTGGGGGTCCTGGAAAAAAGCTTTTATGCCCCGGAAGAAAAGGGAGCCGGAAACACCCTAACGGGCTCTGGGTGGTTGGCCGGGGCGCTTCTGGTCCTTGGCGGGGGTTATCTCTTTGAGTTCATTAAATCCTTCCATGGGTACTTCGCGGTCCGGTGGTTTCAAAACTACCTTGTTGATGAAAGGATTTTCTTCTTTGCCCTGGCCTTTTATTCCATCGGCTTAATAGCCATCCTTCGCTTGGGGAAAAACCGTCCTTGGATGGCCCTTTATCCCAAGATCCTTGCCCTCGTCTCGATCCTGCTGCTGTCAGCCATGGCATTTGCCCCGCTCGTCATGCATCACGGGGGAGGTTGGAACGTCTGGGATTATGATTCCTTGTTCACGATGGTTTGGCTGGGAGCGGTTTTCTTTTATTTTCTTTTGGTAAAAAAGCCGGGTTGGAAAAGGCCCGTTCTCTCCCTCGTGGTGATGTTAGGCGTCACTTCCGTGGGCCCTTTGAGCCCGGCACAGCTTACCCGCCAGGACCGACAAGACGCGCTGAAACAGGACCTGATCGAATTTGGATTATTAAAAAATGGGCGGTTGGTCAAAGTTTCTCCCCAACCCGACGCCAAAACCCAAAACAGGATTTATTGGGATTTCCGCCAAATGGCCTATGAGTACGGCCTGAAACCTCTCCGAGATTGGCTCCCGGAGGAATTACGGGGGTTGAACTGGGACAAGGAGAACAGTCTCTCCCATTTACCCCAACTGATGGATTGGTTCGGGCTGGACCCGGTGAAATATTTCCCCAACAATCCTTATAGCGGGAGAACTTATTACCACGCCTGGAAAACCAGCTTGATCGGAGACATTGCCGGTTATGATTGGCAGCAAAATTTCGGCTTTAACCAATTTAACCAAGGCGCCAACCCCAAGCGTCCGGGAAATCAGAATGCAACAGGCTATGTCCTTGAATTCCCAATCCAAAGCCAATACCTCCTGGTCGAATATGGGAACCAAACCCTGGGGAAAATACCCGTGGGGACATTAGCCGACCGGCTGGTGAAATATAATTACAACGATGTGATCAGGAACCGGGTTTTGCCGAAAGACATGGTTTTGGAGTTTTCCAACGATAAAGTGAAGGTGAGGCTGGTTTTTTCCGACGTTTCCGCGATCCGGGTGGGACAGGAATTGCAAATCAAATCAGGTTCCGGGGTTTTACTGGCTCGAAGGAGATAGGCGGTTCAAAAGCCGCATCCAAACAAGAAGAACCTCAAGCCAGCCACTCGAATCGCTAAGCTATTTGGGCCGGTTTTAAGGTTGCCTTATGAATATTTGGTGTTTTTGCGGTTTGTTTTCAGGATTAAACGGGAATAAGAAGGCCGGTTCACTATACGGAGAGAAAGGTTAAGCGGTTTGGGAATTGGCTGTTCCGTTGGGGGATGTTTTTTGAGTGGTATAATCAAGGCAATATTAAACCGGAGGCGGCGCGTGAAAAGGTTCCTTATCCCATCGGTGTTCATCGTTTTGTGCATTGCGCCTTGGGCTTGCCAACAACCGATTGGCGTCGGCCCGAACCCGATGCCCACCGCGACCCCTAGCCCCACCGTCATTGCCACCCCGGTTTGCGGTTTCACGCCACTCGCCTCCACGCCCGCTTGGGGAGTCGCCAGCGGAGATTATGTGATCCAAAACCAAACGCAATGGACCAACGTCAATGGGACCGGAACGGCGGTTCCCGCGGTCAATTTTTCAACCCAAATGATCCTGGAATTAAGCCAAACCGTTGTCTTCGATTGCATGTGCTCGGCGAATCCGCCGGTGATCGTCTCCGTTTGCACCTATCCGGACCATATTCAAGTGCTTTATCACAACGGAGGGGAAACTTGCCCGACTCCCGGGGGGGTCACCTGCAATTCCGTTTTTACCACTTTTTTACAGTCCGTGGTGGCTGTGCCCCAATCCAACCTGCCCGTTTCCTGGGTTTCGGAATAGGCCTCCCGAATCCCCCACCCGCGGTTCCACAAATTTAAAATAGTTTTCATTGGAGCCTTTTTTATATTGGCTCCAATACACTCAAGTCTTATGCCTCGGCTGGTGGCCTCGGCAAAGTGGCTTGAGGGCGGGCGGCTTCGCAGAAGTCCTTTTTTGCTCTTCGGCTTCGCCGATTCGCGCGACTTCTGCACAACGCTTCGCCCGCTTGAGTGCGGGCGGCGTGGAACCGTTTTTTGCCGTTGTCCACCGCGAATGACGGGCGTATCTTGATACTTGTGGCTTCATTTTTTCCAGATTGGATAAACCATGGCTAAGCCTTTCGTGGACCCCCACGCCGACGTTCTTTTCCCCCAACCCCGCCCCGACTGGGTGAGGAAAGAGATCGACCTCTTCAACCATAAGCTCATTCCCGTAAGGCGCGACGAGAAATTCAAGGAAATGTCGTCGTCGCCCTTCGTTTTTTTCCGGGGAACGGACCATTTGTATTGGGCCGATTTCGGCGCGACCCACCTGACCAAGTATTTCGGCGGCAAAATGGGCAACCGCACCTGGCTTTGTGGGGACATGCATTGCGGCAACTTCGGCGCCTTCACCGACGCCAAGGGCCGGCTGGTGTACGACGTGACCGATTTTGACGAAAGCGTGGTGGCCGACTACCAGTTCGACCTGTGGCGGCTGGTGGTGAGCCTGAACCTCTTGGCGAGGGAAAACAAGCTGAAGCCCCACCACCGCCGGGAGCTGGTGAAGGCCTGCGCCAAGGGATACCTGCGGGAAGTGGAACGCTGCGCCAAGGACCCGGATTGCGCCTGGGAGCCCATGGACCACAAGACCGCCAAGGGCGGCTTGAGGCATTTCCTGGAGCACGTCTATGCCAAGCACGACCGCAAAAGGATGCTGGACCGCTGGACGGTGGAGGAGCAGGGGGACCTGGTCTTCAACCGGAAAAACCCCGACCTGGACACGATCCCGCCGGGAATGGACACCAAGATCCGGGAGGCCCTGAAGGATTACGCCGAAGAATTGAAACCCTGGCCCGTCAAGCAAATCGGTTATTTTGAGGTGAAGGACATCGCCTTGCGCCTTCACCAGGGCGTGGGATCCTACGGGTTCAACCGCTATTACGTTTTGGCGGAGGTGGAGGCGGGCGGCAAGGGGTATTACCGCATCCTGGACATCAAGCTCCAACCCAAACCCAGCCCCTGGGCCTACCTGCCGAAGAAGTACAAGCACAAAACCAAGGAAGCCTGCGGCGGCCACCACGCCTTTCGCGTCGTGCTGGCCTACCAGGCCCTGGGGAAGGACGTGGACCCCTGGCTGGGCTGGTTGAAGCTGGAGGACGGCGAATACTGCGTGAGGGAGAGGTCGCCCTATAAGGACGCCCTGCCCTTCGGCAAGGTGGACGCCGGCGTCACCCAGCAGATGGGCCAGGTGCTGGCCCGGGCCCACGCGCGGGCGCGCAAAAATTTCGCCGCCAAGACCTGGAAGCGCCTGAAGGGAAGGGAAAAGAAGTTCCTGAGCATGCTGCAGGTGATCGCCCACGCCTATGCCGACCAGGTCACGATGGATTTCAAGAGTTTCCTGGAAATGCGTAAAAGCTGAGCCTGGCTAAAACTTTGTCCGCGACGGGGAGGTGTAGTGGACAAGAACAAGAGAATTTGAAAACCGTTTAATATCGGGAGCCATGTCATTCGATTCTGAGAGTTGTAAAAGGGGATTCATGAACCGCCGATCACTATTCTTGGTTTTTATTCTTTGGGTCGTGATCTCATTTTCTTGTTTGCGAGCCGACAACCTTCCTCCACCCAACGCCCCGGCCCCCGTGGAGCACCGCTACTCCCTCTATGTTTTTGGCGGCGGGACAACCACGGACGCCAGTGACGAAACCGAGGTAAACCCGGGATACAATTTCGGTTTGGGTTTGGGCGTCGATCTCTCCCAGCTCTTCTCCCTGGTATTCAACGTCCGTTATTACTCTTTGCCGGTGAATCCTGATTATTACAAAAACAATGGGGGGGCGACCGTCTCGGGGGGAGGGGAGGAGGATCTCGCTTTCCTGATCAATGGGAAATTCAAATTCCTCGCCCAGGATAATCCGGTGGTGCCCTATGCCTCGTTCGGCACGGGAATGCACCTCTTCAACCTGGAAGGGTTGACGACTACCAATCCGAATTACGGCTATCCCTTTTCTCTCACCAGTCCGGCGGATAGCGGGGTGGGCATCGCCCTTTTGGCCGGGGTTGGGATGGACGTCAAGCTTTGGCCCCAAACCTATCTCCTCTTTCAGTGGGATTGGAACGGCATCCTCAATAAGGAATATCAAGGTTATGACTTTGAATCCTTCGACATAGGGTTGAAATATGATCTGTAAGAACTTTTTTGATGGCACGTCTGCTGTGGGATAAAAGCTTGTCCACGACGGGGACCTGCATTGGACAAAGAAAAAGCCGAAGGCAATCGCTGTTGCTAATGAAATTTACCCCGCCCCGAATTATTTTTCCCTATGCGTAGACAAAATCCATCCCGGACGGATCCATCTTATTGAGAGCGGTTTATCATGTTCACCAGGAATACAAGAAGATCAATTCGGTAGCTGTCTCAATGATGTGTTAAAACAGACTCATTAGTCTGATTGGGGTTGCTTTGCCCCTGAAGACCCGTTAATTTGGTGAAGGCGTGGGAGGTGAATCGTGAAAAATCAATTTCAAACCTTTATTGCCGGGCTGGGGATGTTCCTCCTGTGGGTTTCAAACACTTCCGCCGGGACGCCGCCCGACGTGAAGGCTGTCGTCCACCTCCTGGACGACTTGTTCCGGTCGTCGGCCTCCACCGGCGAAATGAAATTGACCGCCAAAACCGAGACCCAAAACCGCATCCTCAAAATGCGCATTTGGACCAAGGGAACGGAAAAGTCCCTGATCATTATCGACGACCCGGCCAGGGAGGCCGGAACCGCCACCCTGAAAGTCGGGAACAACCTTTGGAATTACCTCCCCAAAATATCCCGCACCATCCGCATTCCCCCCTCCATGATGCTCAGTTCCTGGATGGGAACCGACTTCACCAACGACGACCTGGTCAAAAGCACCTCCTACTTGAACGATTTCGACACCCGCCTCGACGGGCATTCGGCCGACCCGGCGGGTTGGAAGATGACGATGGATGTCCGGCCCGGGGTGGTGGGCCGGTGGCAGAAAATCGTGTTTATCCTGAATGAAGCCGGCACATTGCCCATCCAGGCCCAATATTTCAACCGCAAGGGGCAATTGGCCCGGACCATGAAGTTCCTGGACGTTAAAAACATGGGGGGGCGGTTATTGCCGACCCATCTTTCGCTGGAATCGGTGGACCAGCCGGGGCATCAAACGGATATTTATTATTTGGACATGCAGTTCAACGCGGCGGTTCCCGACAGCACCTTCAGCTTGTCCCAACTGGAAAGGCAATAAGATGGGCGCCCCCGCCGGCTGGCGCTCGGACGCCCTCATCGGCTGGCGCAATTTGGGCCGAAACCCGAAACGAACGGCCATGGCCTGCCTGGCCATCGCCATCGCCCAAGCCACCCTCATCTTCATCAACAGTTTCATGAACGGTGAAGACGCGAAGATTTTCGACACCTTGACCGGCCCCCTGCTGGGCCATATCCAAATCCACGCCAAGAAATACAGGGACGACGGCGCCATGGAACGCGTGATCGACAAGGCTTCCGCCCTGGAAAGCCTCATCCTGCAACAACCCCACGTTAAAAGCGTTTCGGCCAGGATTTACGCCCCCGTCCTGGCTTCGCTCCAGGAAATGGGGCACGTCGCCGAGGTGACAGGATTGAATGTGCCCTCCGAAAGCGCGCCGGGGGGTATTTTGGAGGGACTTTCCCCCCAGCAAATTCCGGGTTCCGCCGAGGTGCTGGTGGGCCGGGGACTGGCCGAGGATATGGGCCTTAAACCGGGCGACACCCTGGCTTTGATGGGCCAGGCGGTGGACGGATCCATCACCAGCGGGCTCTACCGGATCAAGGTGGTCATCAATACCCCCATCGACCAGATCAACCAGGGCGGGATCGTCATGGACCTGAAGGCCTCCCAGGACTTCCTGGCCATGGGGGACCAGGTGCACGAACTGGCCATCCACGCGGACAGCCAGGCGGCTATTCCGGGCGTTTTATCCTCGCTCAAAAACCTCCCGGCCCTCCAGCCCTATGAAATCCTCAGCTGGGACCAACTGGTTCCCTACATGGTGACCCTGCTTCAAATGATCGGAAAAATGAACGTCGTCATTCTCCTTCTCGTCTTTCTCACCACCATGGCGGGCGTGGCGAACACGATGCTGATGGCCACTTTCGAGAGGGTCCATGAATTCGGCATGCTGCTGGCGCTGGGTTGCAAGCCCTTCCGCCTTCTGCGGATGGTGATCTTCGAGTCCCTCACCCTGGGGATCGTCGGCGTCGGGGCCGGCACCCTTATCGGATTGGGCGTCACCTGGCACTTCGTCCAACACGGCCTCGATTTGGGGCCGGCGTTCAAGAACGGGGGTTTCGGTATCGAGGGGATGAACCTCAACGGGAACATCTTCTTTGTGCTGAAGCTCCAGGACGTCCTGGGCGGCGTCGTGGCCGTCTGCGTCACGTCCCTCCTGGCTTCTATTTGGCCCGCCAAAAGGATCGGCAAGCTGGAACCGGTGGAGGCCATGCGCTCATGCCATTAAAACTTTTTAATGGGATGGACCGGCTTTCCATCACCTCCAAATTCACCGTCCGGAACCTGAGCCGCAACCACCGGCGCACCCTCCTTTCGGCCCTGGGGGTCGCCATCGGGTGCTCCATCGCGCTCATCGACATCGGCCTGTCCAAGGGGAAGGTCGAGATGCTCATCCGCAACGTAGCCGAGGGAGGGACCGGCCACATCAAGGTGGCCGCGGACAATTGGATCATCGGGCGCAACGACCAGCTTCGCCTGGCCGATTGGCAGAAAGTCCTCGGCCAATTGCGCGGCAACCCCGAGGTCAAGGTGGCCACGCCGCGGGTCAAAATCCAGGGCATGCTTGCCATGGGCACCCGGCTCAGCGGCGTGGAAATCACGGGGGTGGACCCGCAGAACGAGCCCAAGGCCCTGCGTTACGTGCGGCAAATGGAATCGGGCCGGTACCTGCAAACGGGCGACCGGCACGCGATGGTTTTGGGAAGATCAATCGCCGATCATTTGGGGGTTGCCACGGGCGATCAGGTGGAGGCCACGGTGGTGGACCCATTGGGCGCCATGAAAAGCGACATGTTCGACGTGGTGGGCATCGTCAACCTGGGGACCAAGCAAATGGACCAATTGATCTGCCAAACGACGATGGAGGACGTGGAGGACCTCAGCGGGATCCCGGGCGCGGGGGAAATCACGGTCATCCTCAAGGACGCGGACAAGGCGGATTCGGTCCGGGGCTGGATCCAGTCCCAACTTCCGGCGGGGGACAAGGCCTGGACCTGGGCCGAGGTCAGCCCCCAAAGCCAGGAGGCGGTCCAAATGAACGCGGTCATGGCCGGTTTGATCACCGTCCTCCTGGTTTCGGTGGCCTTCCTGGGAGTGGCCAGCGCCCAATTGACCGCCATGCTGGAGAGGCGGAAGGAATTGGCCATCCTTTCGGCCCTGGGAATGGGGAGCCGTTCGGTCGTTAAGCTGGCCTTGAGCGAGGCTTTCGCGCTGGGCACGATCTCGCTGGCGCTCATCCTGGCCCTGGCGGGCCCCATTACTTACTACTTCGCCAAAGTGGGACTCCCACTGGCCGGACAGTCCATGACCGCGGTGGGAACGGTCATCGACCCGGTCATGTATGGAAGTTTCGGCCTTTGGTTTTTTACCGACGCGGCTTTTTTAGCCTACGCGTCCACATTCCTGGCTTCCCTCTATCCGGCCTGGTTCGCGGTGCGGCTGGATCCGGCGGAAGCCCTAAGGACGGCCTTATGAGCGACTCCTTGTTGATTTCAGCCAAAGGCTTGAAAAAGACCTTCACGGCCGGGAAGTTTGAGGTCCAGGCCCTGAAGGGCGTCGATTTCGAACTCAAGGAAGGCGAGTTCGCGGCCCTGGTGGGACCCAGCGGCAGCGGCAAAAGCACCTTCCTGAACCTGATCGGCGCCTTGGATTCGCCGACCAGCGGGGAACTCCACGTTTTGGGACAGGAAGTCTCCAAGCTTTCCAAGCAACAACGCGCCGACCTGCGCCTGCATAGTTTGGGGTTCGTGTTCCAGGCCTACAACCTGGTGCCGGTCCTGACCGCCATTGAAAACGTCGAGTTCGTGCTGGAACTGCAAGGCGTAGGGTCCGAAAGGCGGGACCGGGCCATGGAAATATTGAATGAATTAGGGCTGGCCGAGCTGGCCGACCGCAGGCCCGCGGAACTTTCAGGCGGCCAACAGCAGCGGGTGGCGGTGGCCCGGGCGGTCGTCTCCCGGCCCAAATTGGTGCTGGCGGACGAGCCCACTGCCAACCTGGATGGCGCCAACGCCGAATCCTTGATGGACATGATGCTGGGGCTTAGAAATAAATACGGCATGACTTTCCTCTTCGCCACCCATGACCAGAGGATGATGAACCGGGCGGCGAGGGTGGTCACCCTGGAAGACGGGGTGATCCGGGAGGACCATCCGCAATGAAGAGGGCCCGGTTGGGTTTATGGCTGGGCCTGGCATTCCTCTTCCTATATACGGTCTGTCCCGCCAGGGACCTTTGGACCGACGAGGAAGGCGATTCGTCACTCAAGTTCAACTCGGCCCTGGAAACATTCGGGTTCGTCTCCGCTCCCTCCTCGGACCCTTCGCTGGAGGGCATGGGCCCGTCGGAAGCCCTCTTCGGCCGCATCCGGTTTGAGGCTATTTACAGCCAGAAATCCGAAATCGTTTTGGACGCCGCCTATGACAACCGGGTCATCGGGGTGAACGGTTCCTCGCTGGGAATCTCCTCCGCGCTCTTGACCACCTATCCCGTTCCCTATCGCATTACCCAAATCGGCGGAAACCTTTTTCAAACGGGGAAAACCCTGGATTACCAGGAATTGGACCGGGCTTCCTTCGCCTATCAAACCCAAAATATCAACCTGACGATCGGGCGGCAGGCCATCGGCTGGGGCCGGGGAACACTTTTCAGCGCGGTGGATATTTTCTCGCCGTTCACCCCGCTCCAGCTCGATAAGGAATGGCGCAGCGGCGTGGACGCCATCCGGGCGGACATCAAGACCACCGACACCACTTCGGTGGATATGGTTTCGGCCTGGGGACCCACCTGGGACCAATCGGCCCTGGGGGTAAGGTTCCGGGGTTATGAGGGCAACATCGATGAGGAACTGTTGGTCGCCAAGAGGGCGCAGGACATGATGTACGGCGCCACCAGTTCGGTCGTGATCGGGGACCTGGAAGCCCATGGCGAGTTCGCGGTGTTCCAGACGCCCGGGGACGTGCCCGGTTCGGGCATGTTCGGCGACCCCGGCCTCGTCCCCAAGACCCTCCTTGGTTTTTCCAACAACTTCAATATCGGAACGGGTTTGAAAATCCTCCTGGAATACCACTATTCGGGCTTCGGGGTGGCGAAGGCCGGCGGCTTACCGGCCTTGCTGGCCAACCCGGATTATTTGAACCGCATCGAGCGGGGCGATACCCAGATCACCGGAAGACAGGCCCTGGGATTCCAGGCGAGCTATGACCTGGACGGTTTCTGGCACGGCAACCTGGAAGTCCTGCAAAGCCTCATCGACGATTCGGGGGTTTTGGTCCCATCCCTGTCCTGGGACGCGGGCCAGAACATCACCGTGTTAGGGGCGGTTTATTTCGCCTACGGCGCGGCCTCCCTCAATACGGTTGCCCAAAGCCAATTTGGGGCGGTTCCACCCACTTTTATCTTGGAGGCGAGTTTTTATGACTGACCGAAAGGGCGGATTGAGGCGGCCTAAGGAACCGAAAGCTTCCCGCCAAGAATTCCTCCAGGCGGCTTTTGAGTTGTTTTGCGAGAAGGGTTACCACGAAACTTCCGTGGACGACGTGGTGCTCCGGGCCAAGCGGTCCAAGGGAGGCTTTTACCACCATTTCAAAAGCAAATCCGAGCTGTTCCTCCAGATGTTCGAGATCCTGATGGAAGAAGCTTTCAAGGGGATGGAACGGGGTTTCCGAAACGACCTATCGAATGAGGAGGTCCTCAAGGAATACCTCGAGTCCGCGAAGGTGAAAAAAATGATGTTCACCGCCCAGTCCGTGAAGGCGGTGGTCGAGCTTTATTTGCTGGCGGTGCGGGACAGGGAAGTACTGAAGATCATCCGGCGGTTCAATGCCCTGGGCATCGACCTGTGCAGGAAGTTCCTGGAACGGGGGGTCCAGCGCGGGGAAATCGAGCCCTTGGGGAAAAAATTGAATGAACGGGCGGAGATCCTTTACCACGGCTCCAGGGGGATTTTCATCATGGAAGTCATCCTGAACGATGGAAAGAAACTGTTGCCCAAACTGGTCCGGTTTATGGAATGGGAAAAGGAAAAGATGAGGGTAAGATGACCGGGATTTGATTCGAAAGCTTGTCCCCGAGGGGACAAGCTTTGAACAAAAAAGGGTCCTAGTCCCTTGGGTTATTTGGGGGGATTTGAATTATTCTCAAGCGCCGCGGAGTGATAGATCATTTCAATTTTTTTAATGAGCCCGTCTTCCGCGTGAGTGGTCTTCATCGTGCCTTGGATCGGGCCGATGGGGGCGGGCATGACCATGTAATACTTGAAATAAATCAGGTTATTCGACAAGGCCTCGGTCGTCATATCCAACTTCCCTAAATTGGCGAACACCTTGTGGTAAACCTCCAAAAAGCTTTCGCGATTGTGCACTTCGCCCGCCGGGCCCACGAAATGAAGGTCGGGATGCAGGGTTTTACCGACCGCTTGGAGATTGCGGGCGTTCACCGCCGCAAGATATTCCCCGGCGATCCTCAAACTTTCCCGGGCCTCCCCAATTCTCGTCGTTTCTTCGATCGCGGCAACCCGCATGTTTTCCTGTTCCATGACCGACTCCTTGTTTTCGCCTCTTGACTAACCATAGCAACGACGGACCCCTATAACAACCTGTCCTCTAAAGGATAAAATCGGGTAAATTCATGGACAAATTGAAAGATTGAAGGGGATTGTTTAAGCGGGCGGTAAGTGGAAAAATAGATACAGGCAAGATGAGCCCATGTTGTTAAGCGTTGGGCGGCAAATGGACCATTCCATGGGGATGATCAATTGATTCCTCGCTATCGACCTTTCATTCAAATGGTTTTAATCCTCGGATTACTTTTATATTCCTTAAAACCCAGTGTGACCGTTTTGGCGCAAGGGGGTTCCACGGGGCCCGTCTCCGCGCCAAGCTACCTTTCTAAAGCAAATCACCCACCGGTTTCCTACCGTTACGTTTTTTTAAAATGCGACCGGGATGACGAGAAAACAACCCACTTTTGGGAGGTTCTATCGAAATCACCCGGCTCCTTCCCATTAGAAGTTGCGCCCTCCTATGGCGCTGTGCCGGTTAAAAAAGCTGCCTTTGGATGTCCCCACGGTTTTCTCTGCTTAAGAATTTGATCCATTTTCCCAAGCGTTGAGGGCTACTCCCGCTCCGCGAAGCCGGGGGCAGGATAGTTCCGGTTTCCTTCGATTCTCCAGCCACCAAACCACCAACTTTTAACCATCCATTGAGGTGACAAAAATGAAAAAAATATTCGTTCTGCTATTGCTGCTGATGCCGGTGTTTCCGGCTTTCGCGACGGATGAAACAGCCTGCATGCTCATTGCGATGGGCCAGATCCGCTTGGGGGATATCAACGATAGGATCGCCAAAAAATACCCCTCCCAAAAGGGGACCTATTGGAACATCGCCGGCACCGCCTACCATGAGTTCTCAAAAACCCCCGAAACCGACGTTATTATCGGGGTGTCCGGCTACCGGGACGTGGGGGTGGTTTACAATTCCGAACGCCAAATGGTCGAGGACGCGGGATCGGGTTTTGCCTATTTCCATAAGGTCCAAGGCGATTGGAAACTCATCCAGGTTGAACTGGGCGGCGGCAAAAAATACGAGGGTTATGAAGGCGCCGACTTGACCGTCGCGGGCAGGGACCAACTGGTGGTTTATTCCTCTTCCGGCACGACGCAAATCGCGGATATTTACGCCTTTAAGGACAGCCCTGAGGCCGGGAGTTTTAAAAAATTGGCATCCTTCCAAGGGTTCGGGGAAGGGCCACGGGTCACCAAGGAATCGGGCAAGCCGATCCTGGTGGATTACCAGAGGGCCATGATCAAAAGCGGGGATGAGTTCCAAATCTATTACGGGCGGCCCATCCGGTGGACCGGCAAGGAATTCACCCGGGACAAGGACGGGTTTTTGGACCTGGTCCAGACCTATGACAGCGTCCATCCCCTCCATGCCCAGTCCCCGAAGGATTTGGCCTATTTTGAGGACTATTATTCCAGCCACCCGGGTGATTTTTGCGCCCTCAGCGATTGCTATTCCCTGAGCCGCCGTTTGGGCCTGGCGGATAAGATGGCGCAATACCGCCGAGAACTGCAGCGCGTGAAAGATAAGCCCGTGACTTGCGGCCATTGCGACCCGTGGATCAACGGCCGGAACCAGGTTGCCCAGCAACTTTTTTTGGAATGGGTGTTCTCAAACAAGTGACGGGGAGGTTGAAATGTCCAAAGGGAGGAGTGGCCTTGCGTTTGGCGACGGAGGGCTTTGCGCGGCATTGGAGCGTGAAATCCCAGGTTTAATCGATCGGTTCACCACCCGGTGGGATGAGTTGTCCCTGGTGAAGGATCGTATTTTAAATTGCGTGATAAACTTACAACAGTTTTCCTGACCCGGTTGTAGCTTCTGGGTTTGGGGAAAGCCGGAACATAAATCTTGAAGGTCGTTTTTATAAATGTGGAACCTTTTATCCAAATTCGTTTTGCCGGGGAAGAATTTCCAGCGCCCTGATGGGCCTTCAAAGGTGCCGGCGCCCGCCGCTTCCACAAGGATCAAAACCGGGCGGATTTGGAAAATATTTTGGGCTTCGACGTTTTTTTTGTTCCTGGGTTATTCCGGCGCCAAAGCCCAATTGGTTGTCGGAGAAACGGGCAGCCTTAGCGTTACCTGGACTAACGGGGCGATGCCCCTGAACGGTGTCACGGTTACGGCCAGTGTCCCGTCCGATTTCACGTACAATTTCTGCACGGGTGGAATTTTCTGCTCTGAAAATGCGGGGATTGTGACCTGGGATGTTGGAACCTTCGCGCCGAACCAATCCCTCACCGTTTCCTATAATGCGACGGTCAGTTCTTGCGCGACCAATTCCGTCACGATCTTCACGTCCATTAGCGCGTCTTCGCCGTCAACGGTGGCAAACGCCGCGCCTTTGGTTTATTCAGTCAGTTGCCTGACCGATACCCCGACCAACACCCCCACCATTACTTTCACGCCCACTTTGACGCCGACCCCCACCATCACTTTGACGCCGACACAAACCCTTTCACCCACCTTCACCTTTACCCCTTCGCCGACTTTGACGCCAACCAACAGCTTTACCCCCACCGTAACCCCCACGCCAACGAACAGCTTCACGCCCACCAACACGTTCACCATTACCATGACACCCACCATCACCAACACCTTCACGCCGACGCTTACTTTTACCCCCACCTGCCCCATCAACGTTTGGCCCGATCCTTACAGCCTGCGATACGCCCATGACCATTCCCTGAAGATCAGCTGTTTGCCCCCCAACTCCCAGGTTTACATTTATGACCTCTCGGGTGAACTGGTGAATGCGGTCAACCGATCGGGGGATCCCACGGAGTGGCAATGGGCGAAAAACCAAAACGGGGCCACGGTCTCGCCCGGCGTTTACTTTTACGCCATTAAGAACGGACAAACGGTCTTGAAACGGGGCAAGTTTTTAATCGTACCTTGAAGGTTCCGCCGATGGGGACCGGAAAACCATCGGAAGCGTTTAATTGGTGATCGGGCAAGAACCCGGCTATTTCAGGAATTCCACGTCGTCGATCTTGAAATCAAAATCCGCATCGGGCGTGTTGGGGCTGAAGCTCAGCTTGACCACGTCGTTGAATTTCTTCTCCACTTGTTTTCCCCAATTGGGCTGGGCGAAATCCGCGAAGGCAATGGTGACCTGGGTCCAGTCAGGGGGTGAGACAAAGCCCGCCTGATAGTCGGCATAATCCGTGATGGCGGCCTTGTTGAGGGCCACCGAATGGGTTTTGCCGTCCCCCTTCGTGTAAAACCGGATAGCCCGGTAAGCCGAGAGGTCCACGGGCTTGCCGCCCGCGTCCAGATTCTCGGACAGGATGGCCCAGGGCCAGGGGGCCTGCATGGGGCCCATATGGCCTTTCATGCCCGCGCAATGGCCGGGAGTCTTGGGGGAACCGCCCGGCAGGGGGGCAAAGGGTGTAGGGGAGAGCTTGGTGACCCCGTTGGAATCACAGCCTTCCGTCCATCCGCCGCCATAGGCCGGCGAACCGGATTCGAAATCATCCACCTTTAAGACGTCCTTGTCGGGAGGGGCGACGGAAGGGCCGGCGGCCACCACCGGTGCCTGGGCCGCCACCGTTTTAGGCGTTGAGACAGCTTGGGGCTTCCATGACGCGTTTTCCAACGTCAATTCCTTGGCGTCAAAGGAGATGGCATAGATGCCGGGGGAAAGGGGTTCGATTGCTTTTCCGGCCTGGGAGACCTTGAGCCCATCGCCTTGGATGGACAATTTCACCTTTACGCCTTGAGGGAAATTCACGGGTATATCCCATTTGAGGGTCGTCGTGGTCCCGTTCTTTTGAGGCTCCGCCTTCTCCAGCACCTTTTGGGCGCGCCAATAGGCCGCGACTTCGCCAAAGGGCGCGGTCCAAAGGTCCTTTTTGTTTTTGACCAGGTCGTCGAGTAAATGGAGGAAATTGGTCTTGGTGATGGGCTGCCAGCCCCAGGTGGTCCCCTCGACGCCGTGAATCATCAGGACCGTCCAGGCCCCGGACGACAAGTCCTGATCGATCCAATTCTTGTAAGTCTCGTAGGCATAGCTGGTCATGGTGACCTGGGCGGGGATGTCGTACCAGTCGGGGTCCATATCCGGCGTCAGGTAGCCGTTGCCGCCCCCGCCGCGGGCGGCGAAATCCTCGGCTTCCACCCATTTTTTGAGGCCCGGCGAGATTTCCACGAAAGGATAGGCCAGGGTCAGGATCGGGACGTTGAACAGCATTTCAAGCTTTTGCTTGGCATTCACCACTTCGTTTTTCTCGTCGTCGGGAGAGAGCTGGGAAGTGTGCCGGTGGGTGATGGTATGATTCCCGATTTCCTGGCCGGAGGCGACGGCCTTTTTCCAATCCTCCACCCGGTCCAGCTTGCCTGTGATCAGGTAGAAAGTGCCGCGCAAACCCCGTTTGTTCATTTCGGGGATCACTAAATCCAAGTGGATGGGATCGCCATCGTCGTAGGTAAGGGAAAGGGCGGCTTTGTAGCCGTTCCAGGGAATCACCTCAAAGGGGACGTCTTTAGCCAAAAGAGGAGTCGAGACGAACAACAAAAGGGCCAAGATCGGCAGGCTTTTTAGGCGCAAGGAAGTCTCCTTCATAGTATGTATTTCCGCATGGAGCATACAACTTTCGAATTCGGACGGATAGCCGTTTCGAGTGGAACCGCTTGGAGCCAAAAATCAAAGGCTGGCTTGCGATGCCTTATCCAGTAAAATACTGCGGTTCTAATTTAGCAATAGGGGGACATCGTGGCGGAAGGGAAAAAAGAATCGAAATCCTTAAAGCCCTTTACCTTATCCATTGATATCGGCGGAACGGGTTTAAAGGCTTCGGTGCTGGATGCCAAAGGGAAGATGGTGGTGGACCGGGTGCGCGTGGAAACGCCCAGCCCTTGCCCGCCGAAGGTGATGGTGGAAGCCCTGGTGGAGCTTGTGAAACCGCTGCCGGCTTTCGACCGGGTGTCCATCGGCTTTCCGGGGGTGGTGCGGGAAGGGCAAGTCGTCACGGCGCCCCATTTCGGCAACGACGTGTGGCGGAACTTCCCATTGGCCAAGACTTTGGGGGACCGTTGGGGCAAGCCCGTGCGCATCCTGAACGACGCCGATATGCAGGGAACGGCGGTCATCGGCGGCAAGGGCGTGGAGTTGGTGGTGACGCTGGGCACCGGGGTGGGGACGGCCCTTTTCCGGAACGGGGAATTGATGCAACGAATGGAATTGGCCCAACACCCCGCCTGGGACAACAAGACCTACAACGAATACATCGGGGACAAGGTCCTCAAGAAAAAGGGAAAAAAGAAGTGGAACAAACGGGTGCAACACGCCCTGGAGCTGTTGAACACGCTCTTGAACCCCGACCGGGTTTATATCGGCGGAGGGAATGCCCGTAATATTGACTTCAAGCTGGACCCCAACACGAAAGCCGTCTCGAATGATGCGGGTATCCTGGGGGGGATCACCCTTTGGGAACAACAGGATAAGAGTCTTTAACGAGTTGAGCCAATAGCTTTACGGTGGATTTTTTCTAAAGGAGCCGACGATGCCACTTCTGGATATGCCCCTGGCCAAGCTGAAAGCCTACAAGGGGATTAATCCCAAGCCCAAAGATTTTGACGCTTATTGGGATAAGGCCCTGAAGGAAATGCGGGCGGTTGAACCCAATGTCGAAATGAAACCCAACAAGACCATCCAAGTATCCTACGCGGATTTTTTCGACCTTTATTGGTCGGGCGTAGGCGGAGCCAAAATCCACGCCAAACTCCTGCGGCCCAAAAAAATTTCCAAGTCCGGGCCGGCCCTCCTGATTTTCCACGGCTACAGTATGTCCTCGGGCGATTGGAGCGAGAAGCTGGGTTACGTGGCCGAGGGGTTCACGGTGGCGGCCCTAGACTGCCGCGGCCAGGGTGGGTATTCCGAGGAAAAGGGCGGGGTTCAGGGGTCGACCTTGAGGGGGCACATCATCCGCGGCCTGGGGGAAAACCCGGACAAGCTTCTTTTCCGCCAGTTGTTCCTGGATACGGCCCAAATGGCCCGTATTATCATGGACCTGCCGGGAGTGGACCCCAAACGGGTGGGAGCCATGGGTGGGAGCCAAGGCGGCGGCTTGACGCTGGCCTGCGCGGCTTTGGAACCCAGGATCAAGCGGATCGCACCCTGCTATCCCTTCCTTTCCGACTACCAAAGGGTTTGGGACATGGATTTGGACAAGGACGCTTATGAGGAATTGCGGTATTACTTCCGGAGTTTTGACCCCCTGCATGAAAGGGAAAAGGAGATTTTCACCCAATTGGGTTACATCGACGTTCATCACCTGGCGCCCCGTATCCAGGCGCAGACCCTGATGGCTATTACCCTCCTGGATTCGATCTGTCCCCCCTCCACCCAGTTCGCCGCCTTCAATAACATCAAGGCCCCCAAGCAGACGGCCATTTATCCCGACTACGGGCATGAGCACTTGAGGGATTGGTCCGACAAGACATTCCAATTCATGATGGGTCTGTGAGGCATGGATCGACGTGATTGTTTTCTATGTGGAGGGACAGGAAAGGTTTACGCGAAGGTGGGCTCGCACGAATACTTGAAATGCCTGGAATGCGGCTTGGTTTACGTGGATAAAATCGAGACCGCAGACCAACTTTACAGCTCATACGACGGCGGGTTTTGGAAATCATTGCGGCGCAAGTTGTTGATGCCCTTCCGAAGTTTCGAGGGAGCCCGCCATTTCCGGCAATCCATGGAACGGGCCAACCGAATATTCGATCGGGTCCTTTCCAACGCCCCCCGGAACACCCGGCCTGTTTTTCTCGACATCGGCTGCAACAAGGGATTCCTGCTGGCGGCGGCGATTGCCCATGGCTGGGATGTGTCCGGAGTGGAACTGGTCCCGGAATTGACCCTGCCTTTCAAACGCCGATTTCCCCAATATGCGGGACAAATACATTCTTCTAATTTCTCCGAGGCCCAGGGGAAAATGGGGGATGGGATGTTCGACGCCGTTACGGCCATCGATGTGATCGAGCATTTCGAGGATCCCACGCGTGAAATGGGTCATATTTACCGCATCTTGAAGCCCGGCGGTATCCTTTTGCTCCAAACACCGGATACGGACAATGCCAAGGCTGTTGAGTTGAAGGAAAAATGGGGAGCCTTGAAACCCAGGGAACATCTCCATCTCTTTAACCGGAAAAACCTCAAGCGTTTTGCGGGGAAAATAGGCTTTAAAAAAATGGAATATTTTGAGGCTTTTGACGTCGAGGATGGGAACATGGTTGCTGTTCTTAGAAAATGATTTTTTTGGTTCCGGCCGTATAATCATTTTATGTCGTTCTTAGCGAATTGCTGTGAAGCGGGCCGGCTACCGGTTTTATGCGTGAGGGTATTTAAATGAAAATGAAAGCTTTTTTTCTATTGGTTGTTTTGCTGGGTTTGCCGGGGGATATGGTTTGGGGGCAAGACAGAAAAAATCCGGCTCTTTCCTGCGTGCTGTCCATAGCGTTGCCCGGCGTGGGGCAATATTACAACGGAACCGATGCTGAGGTGATCAAGGGTATTTTTCAAGACGGGGGTTTTATCGGTGGCGCGGTTATAGCGGAGGCGGAGGGAGTCAATTCCTTTACCGGCGGTTCTAATGGATTGTTTACCAAGCCGGGGGGTGTTTCTGCCGCAGGTGTCTTGGGTATCGGTCTTGCTTTCGGTTCCTGGGTTTGGTCTTTCGTAGACGCCCCCCTTTCCTCGGATCAGATAAACAAGGATCTGCTCCAGGAGAAGCCGCTTCCAATAGGAATGAATCCCGGCACTCATTACGGCGCGGAAGGAAGGAAGTCTCCTTTTCTTTCACTTTTAATGTCAGCGGTGGTTCCTGGACTAGGGCAATATTACAATGGCACCGAAAATGAAGTTATTAAGGGTGTAATTCAGGACGCTGGAATATTGGGCTCTTTCGGTCTCAACAGTTCCTCTTATAACGATCGAGGGCTTGATTATTTGGAGGTGTTAACTATTGGCGGGTGTTATCTCTGGTCAGTCATCGACGCGCCGCTTTCGTCGGCCGATATCAATGGGGAATTGGCTTATCAAATGCGTTCTTCCAATAATTTTAATATGCACCTCACCCTCTTAAACGACTCCCCTCAACATATGTTTCCTGGCGCTGAGATGTCCCTAAAATTTTGAAACGCCCTTAAACAAACCGGTTCATCTTTTTGGATCAGGCATTGCTTTTAACGAACTTTTTCATATCTTCCGGTATTTCAGCCTCAAAGCTGAGGAGTTCGCCCGTTTCGGGGTGGGCGAAGGAAAGTTTGGAGGCGTGCAAAAGGTGGCGGGGTGTTTCCGCGTGACCCACAAAAGCGGGGTCGCCTCCGGCTTTCACATGCTTAATGAATTCCAGGAATTCCCCGTCAGTCCTGCCGTAGAGCTTGTCCCCCACAATAGGATGGCCGATGGAGTCCAAATGGACGCGAATCTGGTTGGTTCGGCCCGTTTTGGGGATGCACTTGAGCAAGGTGGCGTCTTTTAAGTCCGCCAGCTTTTCAAAAAGGGTCAAGGCGGGCTTGGAAAAAGGGGTCCCCGCGGGGACCACCTTTTGACGCACCGAAATCTGGCTTTCGGGGTCCCGGCCAATGGCACCGGTGACCTCGAAGGTCTTCTCCTCCATCCGCCCTTTCGACACGGCCCTATATTCCTTTTCAACCGACCCCTGCTCGAATTGGCGCACAAGCTTCAAGTGGGCGGCCCTATTTTTTGCCACCACCATGAGCCCGCTGGTTTCCCGGTCCAAGCGGTGGACTAGGCGCACGTCCCCTTTCCAACCCTTGTCCCGAAGCATTTGGGTCAGTAAGTAGATGAGGGTGTTCTTGATGAAGTTCCCGTCGGCGTGAGAGGGGAGCTGGCCGGGCTTTGAGGCCACCAGGAAGGATTCCTCCTCGTGGAGGATTTGGATATTCGGGTCAATGGGCGGCTCCCGGAGGACTACCGAATAGGCCACCCGGTCGCCTTTTTTAAGGGGAAGGGCCGGGGACGCCTGGTTCCCATTGACGGTGACTTTTCCCGAACGAATCAAATCCAACCAAGCGTCTTTCGTTTGGTAGCGGAACCGTTGGGAGAGATAATCGATCAGGATATTTCCAGCCATGGGGGCCGGGACCTTGGATTGCAGGACTGTTTCTTCGGACAACAAAGCCCTTTCACCACAGAGTTCACGGAGGACACAGAGTAAGGCAAAATAAAAATATCTTCAACGATGGGAAAACCAGATGGCGTACCCTATTTCCGATTTACTTTTCTAGTAGGGGCGCCATTGACCTATCCGATTATTTGTTTTTACCTTCCTTACGCCCTGCCTCCTCTGTGCCTCAAACTTTGGTAAGCTAATGTCATGAATAACAGGCTTTTCGCCCTATTGATCGTCCTGCTTCTTCTCCCATTCTTTGGGTGGATGTATTACGACTGGAAAAGCGATTCCCAGTCCATTGAGAAGGAGGGTACCCCGAGGGATGCCCTTGTGGACTCGGGAGGTGGGGGATCTGCCGGCGTTCAGTTCATCTTCCATTTTCCGGACCCGGTTTATTCCCATAACCTTAATACGGCCCAGATCGAACAATTGAGCGAAAGCAGCGCGGAAGCGGAACATTATCACGTTTACGGGCTGACCCAGGCCGGATATTCGTCGGGAACCCTCTATGAGGTCAATTGGTCCAAAAAATGGTTCAAATCCGAGTACAAGATGTGGGTCGAGAACCTCAGGGTGGAATTCACTTATGACACCCTCAACGTTTACGTGACCAACGCTTACCCGGAGGGGAGCTGTGAATACCAGGTGACCCTGGACCATGAAAACCAGCATGTCGCCGTCCACCGACGGGTCTACGAGCAATACCAAAAGGTTTTTCAGGAAGCTTTGGGGCAAGCCCAGGGAATTCCTCTGGTTTCCAGCCCCATCGTGGTGGAATCGATTCCGGAGGGAAAAAAGAGGATCAGCGAAATTGTATCTGGGGTTCTGGACCCGCCCTTCGACCAGTTCAAGGACGCGGTGCAGACCGAACAGGCTAAGTTGGATACACCTGAAAATTACAACGCTTTGAAGGAACAATGCCAACACTGGTAATTCCCGCAAAGACGGCGGAGTTTTTAATTCTGAATTCTTAATTTTGAATTTAGGAAAATTTTTCTTCCGAAAAAAACCGGAAGAAAATGACCATCATTCAAAGTTTAACATTCATAATTCGAAATTGATTTTCAGCTGGTGGAGACGGTCGCCATTTTTTTGGAGTAGCGGCTCAAGACGGGAGCGGCATCCCTGAGATGGACCAGGATGTCGTTGATTTTCCAGGAACGGTTGTAACGAGCCTGGGTGCGACGGGTCAGGATAGCGGCCCGCAAATCTTCCGCCGTCCTTCCGTCGAATTCGGTGTAACCCATGCCGATGAAGCGGGAATTATGCGCGTCACTGCAACCGATGGCCGCCAAACGGTGCTGGCCGATGATTTTTCGGGCTTTTTTATTGCTCCAGAAGGAAAGAGCGTCCCCGTGATTGATGGTCTCCATGCCGTCGAAAGGGATTTCAGAAAGCAAATCAACTGCCCTTGCGTGGTCGGAATGTTTGCCTGTATATACATGGAAAGGATGGGCCAGGATTGCGACGCCGCCTTGGTGGTGGATGAGATCTACCGTGCGTTTCGCCGAAAGACGCGCCGGAATGAATTTTTTGAGGAAAAGCCCGATAACGTGCCCGTTGAGGGTGCTGACTTCCTCACCCAGGATGACCTGAACGCCCAAATCAGGCCGGCGGAGGGAGTATTCATGGGCGCGCAAGGCACCTTCCATGGTGTCGTGGTCGGTGACGGCAATGATGGGGAGACCAGCTTTCGAGGCGGCTTGAACCACTTGGCGGGGGGCATGAAGCCCATCGGAAAAGTCGGTGTGGAGGTGTAAGTCAGCTTTGGCCATTCCGGAACCTGAGTGTAATGACCTCTTGTAAGTTAAAAGTCAAATGATAGTTAAATCCAGGTTAAAAAGAGGCGTTTTGACCGAAACTCGGCTTTTTACTAGGTCAAAGGTTGTGCAGCCTCAAAAAACGTCGGTTTCCAGACTTGAGCCTTCAGTCCACTCCCGCCAATTCCTCGTGCCTTTGCACCCCAGAAAAACATTCCGCCAGCTTTTTTTTGACCCTTTCTCCGGAACATGGCTTGGAAAAGATCATATCTACCCCCCAGTCGAAGCTTTCCTCGATGCGCCGCAGGGTGGTAATGCGGGTCAAGGCAAGGATCGGCAAGCGCCAACCGGCGGGCAGGGATCGAACCTGATGGATAAACTCCCGGGCGTTTAGTTCGGGAGTGGCGGGATCCAACACCAAGGCCGAAGGAATGTACAGTTTGAACAAATCCATGGCTTTGGAACCCCGGCTGCAATTCAAAATTTGGTAATTCTCGGAAAGACCATGGTTTAATTCCTGCATTTGCCTGATATCGGAGTCGATGATCATGATTCGTTCCATTGGGCAACTCCTCACTTTTTTGGGTGTAAGATAGGGATGACAAAGCCCGGTGATTTGAAGAAAGGGTAAATAAGGAGTTAATTGTGGGCCCGGTTTTAACTTCATTGAGTTCCCGTTATTTCTTTTATGTTATGTAAATTGGTTTAACACCGGTTTAACATCACCTCTGGAAGCCTTCGTTATAATCCCCCGGAATTGAGTGAGAGTTTTAAGGAAAAATCATGAAACAGATTTTTGTTGTTGAGGACGAGAAGGACCTGGTGGAGCTTTTGACCTATAACCTTGAAAAAGACGGATACCGCGTTCTTTCCGAAATGGACGGCGAAACGGCCCTCAAAAAAATCCCGGATAAGATGCCGGACTTGGTGCTGCTGGACTTGATGCTTCCGAAGGTGGACGGCCTTACCGTCTGCAAGACCTTGAAGGCCAACCCTAAAACCAACCACATTCCCGTTGTGATGTTGACGGCCAAAGGCGAAGAATCGGATAAGATCGTGGGGCTGGAATTGGGGGCCGATGATTACGTGACCAAACCCTTTTCGGTGAAGGAACTTTTAGCACGGGTGCGGGCTGTGTTGAGGCGTTTCAGCAAGGCACAGGAAGGCGAGGCGGTTCAAAAGTTCAAGGATTTGACCCTCAACCGGGCCAAGCACGAGGTGATCCTGAAATCGCAGAAATTAGACCTGACCGCCAAGGAATTCGAGCTTTTGGATTATTTCCTCACCCACTCGGGACGGGTCCTCTCCCGGGACGTTCTCTTAAACAACGTTTGGGGTTATGATTATTTCGGTACGACCCGCACGGTGGACGTCCACGTGAGGCGCTTGAGGGAAAAGTTGGGCGCTTACGACAAGCACATCCAGACCGTCAAGGGCTATGGCTACCTCTTCAAAGAGGAAGCGACATCTTAAGGATTTGAGTTCGCCTTTTCGGCTTAATAGAAAAAGCTTGGGGTCCAAGCCTGTTCCTGCCTAAAAACTATGCGACTCAAAACTTCTCCGGAAATTCTTTAATGAAACCAAATTCCCGTCTCCTTTGGGCGGTCCTAGGGGCCGTCTTTGCCGTGGGGTTCTTTTTCCTCGGACTGAACTTAACCGCTTGGAAAGATCCGTTTTTCGTATTGTCCGGGATTTTCTTGGGTTTGGGATGTGCACGTCTTCTATTGGGGGAAAACCCTTCCCCCAACAGTAAAAAGGAATCCCTATCCCCTGTTCAGCCCGACCCCTCAATTTCCCCTGCGGAGGACAATAGGGATGTTTTCATTCCCGGCCGCAACTTCGAGGAAATGCTGGAGAGGCTGGGGTCCAACGAATCTATGCTGAACGTCGTTTTGAATAGTATGGGGGAAGGCGTGCTGCTGCTCAACCAGGCCGACCGAATCGTTCTCATGAATCCCATGGGCGAGAAGATATTAGGCACAGCGGAGAAGGGAACCCTGGGGCGCCACTACCTCGAAGTGGTTCGAAATCCGGTTTTGGCGGATCTTTTGGCCCGATCCAAGCGAGAGAATCTTTCCAGCGGTGAAATCGACTTTACCTTGGGCCGCGAGGAAAAGACTTTCGCGGTCAGCGTGGCCGCCATCCGCGTGGAACGGGAGCATCTCCTGGGGCAGATCGTGGTTCTTTCCGACATCACCCCTTTCAAGCGCCTCATGCGCATGCGCACCGAGTTCGTGGCCAATGTTTCCCACGAGTTGAAGACACCTTTGACGGCGGTCCTAGGCTACGTGGAAACCCTACTTTCGGGCGCCATCGACGATAAGAAGAACCGGGGACAGTTTCTCCAGAAAATTTCGGACCAAGCCCAGCGGTTGAACGCCCTCATTTCGGACGTCCTGGAACTGGGCCGCATCGAAAGCGGTATGTACATTAACTCCCTGGAAACGGTTGAAGTGGCGGATGTCGCGCAGCAGGCGGTCGAACTATTGAAGGCTAAGCTGGAAGCCAAGGGGATCGTCCTCCAGCAGGAGATTCCCCCGGGCACCAAGGCGACAGCCCACCGGGAGGGCCTTTTCCACGTCCTGGAAAATTTGCTGGATAACGCGGTCAAGTATTCGCCGCAAAAGAGCGAAATCCTGCTGGGGGCCAAGATTCGGGAGGACGGTAAAGTGGAGATTGCCGTTGAGGACCATGGCATCGGTATCCCCAAGGAAGCCCAATCGCGGGTATTCGAGCGGTTTTTCCGGGTGGATGTGTCCCGCAGCCGCGAAGCGGGCGGCACGGGTCTGGGACTTTCCATCGTGAAGCACTTGGTGGAGAAGATGAACGGCGAGGTTTTCCTAGCCAGCGAGGAAGGGAAGGGAAGTACTTTCACCGTGGCCCTCCCGGGTGTTTCCTAGCAGGTCCGGAGCCTCAAATTTTCCAACATGTTTTTCCCCCAGCTGGCCTACTTCCAAGGGCGCTTTATTTGGTAGGATAGGCATCCATGTTCTTCGACAAAAAGTTCAACAGCCTTGTGGTTGCCCGGCAGATCATCAAAAATACCGGTCTGGACGAGAACCTGGGCATCCTGAAACAAAAGAAACACCCCTTCTCCGCGCCGCCCAAGGACGTCCTCAAACTCGTCATGGCGCTCAGTACCTGCAACCTGGTCCAAACCTTGAAGGCCGACTTCGTTGTCCAAAAACTTTCAGAGGAAGAACGCAAAGCCGTTACACGGGACTACATCCTGGAATCCTTCCGCAACCAGGATTTGATTCAACTGAAAGGGAAAGACGAAATCGAGGGACTGCGGGAGGAAGTAATGAAAATCGTCGGAGATTTGCAACGGTTTTGGAAGGACACGATAGATCCCCAAGGTTCGGGCCCCGGGCCCCGCTATTATTGCGTGAAGGAGGTCCTTTCCCGGCTGGGAGGAGGGACCAATTACGAACTCCACGACGCCCTCTTCGAACTCATGTATCTTCAATACAAGCATTACCTGGCTTTTTTCAGGATGTTTCTGGCTGGCTAAACCGGTTCTCGTGACGGCCCGTTTTAAGCCTTAGGCTTGTCGGCTCCGTTTGTTTTTTCCTGGACCGGCTCAGGAGCGGGTTTTTCCATGGCTGCCGAAACAGGCTCCTTGGCCGGGATGGAAGGGCTTTTTTCCAAAGCTTTTTCAACGGTTTTTTCCCCGATGGCGGTCAGGATTTTTTCCACCCGACCCCGGATTTCCTTGGCGATGGAAAAGGCGGGACGGCTCCCCTGGATGCTGTAAAAGCTGTATTCCCTCTGGAGGACCTGGAAAACCTTGTGCAGGCGGTTCTGGTATTTAATGAAGTTGTCATACATACCCCCCACCCGTTGGATATCCATTCCCGATTCCCAGTAATCGAGATATCCGCGTTTCTGGAAATTCCGCTCCGCCAGGATCTTGGGACTGGTGTTCAGGTAGAAGACGGCGTCGGGAACGAGGGCGAAGCCGTAGATTTCCTTAAGCCATTCCATGGAGGAGCCCCGGACGATGTCTCGGGCCATGAGGGTATAGATATAGCGGTCGGCCAAGACTACGAAGCCGGCTTTTAGCGCTGGGATGATGACTCGCTCCAATTGGTCGGCGAAATCGGTGGCATAGAACAGGTTCAAGGTAATAGCGTTGAGGGTATTCCCCTGCATGGCCTCGGCCAAGGCTTCTCCCACCAACTCAGAGCGTTTCAAGCCAACGAGTACTGTGGGATAGCCTTTACGCTCCAGCCAGTTCAAAAGAAAGTCGATCTGGGTGGACCGCCCTGCGCCATCGGAACCCTCGATGACGATCAAGGTCCCCATCAACTGGGTGGGGTCGACATTGGGAAGCCCCTTGCCATAAAAACGTTTGGGTTTCATACTTTCATCCCCCGTTTCAATTTGAACTTTTTCAAGTCGATAAGCCTTCGCACGGTTTCCCGCATCCGGGCTTGCTGCCCCTCGGAAGGGTCGCAAGCGTTGATACGCTCGGCCGGAAATTCCTTGAAGATGCGGCCGTATTCCTCGTAGATCTTTCCCTGAAAAACCCTGAAGGACTCATAAGGGTCCTTGGAAAACCCCAGGTCCATGCCGGCTTCGTGATATTTGAGGGCGGGCCGGCCCTCCAATATCCTCCCCAAGGCCACCTCCAGGGGCAGCTCGAAGAAAAAGGTGATGTCGGGTTTGCGGGCGAAACGGTAAAGCTTTCTCAGCCAGTCCCGGTCGCAGCCGCGCACCGAGTCGCGGGCGAAGGCGGTGTAAACGTAACGGTCCGCCAACACAACGTAACCCCCTTTTAAAAGGGGCAGGATCTGGCGCTCATAACGGTCGGCAAAATCGGTGGCGTGGATAAGGGAGAAGGTGGTGGGTGTCAGGAGCTTCTTTTTTTTGCCCTTTCGGGTGGCCTTTTTCACCAAGTCGGAGGAGTTCCACTCCGTGAAGAAGACCTTATAGCCTTCCAACTCCAACCAGCGCTTCAGGAGCCGGATCTGGGTGGATTTGCCCGATCCGTCCAGCCCCTCCACGGCGACGAGCTTTCCCTCAATTTCTTTGCTGACCTTTACTTTTGACATGAATAACTCCTTCGCTTGATCAGAAACGTTGTTGTTCCACTGCCGTTAACTTTTGACGTTGAACTTCATCTTGAAGACCTTTTCGAAGAGGTCGCACTTTTTCAACAAGCGCCCAACGTTCCAAAAGCAAATCACCTTGGCCCGTCATTTTGACAGAGAAATGGGGCCTCTTGTACTGGATGCTGAAATCTTGTACGCGGCTGGAATGATCGTGGTCCATGGCGTCGGCCAGCCGCAAAAGGGCGGCCAGCTTGCAGACCGTCAGCTTTTCCCTCGGCTGGAGGAGTCGGTAGCTCTCATGGGTGGCTTTGGGCATGGCCTTTCGGTGATAGCGCGAGATGTTGGCAACCAGCTCCACTTGTTCCGGGCTCAAGCCGATGAGCTGGGAGGCCTTGATGAGGTAATAGGAATGTTTGTGATGGGCGGCGTAACTGATGAACTGGCCGATGTCGTGCAGGCGGGCCGCAGCCTCCAGGATGAGCTTGTTGTCGTCTCCAAGACGGTGGAGATTCCGGGTTTTGTCAAAAAGCTGGAGGGACAGCCGGGCCACGGTTTCAGCATGGGCCTCGTCGTAGGAATATTTCTCGCCTGTGCGTCGGATGGAGTTCAATACCTCGTCCCGGTGAAGTGGCGGGCCTCCGGTCAAGAGCTCGGAAACCATGTCGATCAGGAGGCCTTCCTTGACGCCCACATTGGGGATATAAACCCGGCTCGACCGGCTGACTTCCAGGATTTGCAAAAGGGCGGTGGCGGCGGGGATGATGACGTCCGCGCGGTCGGGCCGCAGGCCCAGCTTGGTGATGCGGTCGTCGTAGGAATATTTACGCACCCGGGCCAGGATGGACTGCAGTTCAAGGCGGGTGACGAAGCTGGTGTCCTTTTTGTGCAGCAACTGGTCCTTGAGCAGCAGGAGGGCGTCCAGGTTCCCGCCCGTGCCCACGCACAGTTCGATTTTCGCCCCGGCAAGTTTCTGGTTGAAGCGCTTGCGGGCGGCCTCCACGTATTCCTGCACCATGAGATTGAACTTTTTCTCACCGTATTTTTGGCGCTCCAATACCTGCAGGAGACGTACGGCGCCCATCTGGAAGCTCTCGGTGGCCAGGATCTTGCCGTTTCGCGCCAAGGTGATTTCCACGCTGCCACCGCCGATGTCCACCAGCATCGCGGTCTTTGATTCCAGGGGGATTTTCTTGGAAACCGCCAGGTAGACCAGCAGGGCCTCTTCCTCGGCCGTGATGGTCTTCAGCTCGATGCCTGTGGCCTGGATGGATCTTCTTGATGAAAGCGTCGCGGTTTTGGGCTTCCCGCAAGGCGCTGGTGGCCACCGCCCGGATTTTCAGGACGTGGTGCTGTTCGATGACTTCCTTGAACCGCTTAAAAGCCTCGATGGAACGTCGAGTGGTTTCCTTCGAAATGGAACCCTTGGTGAAGACGTCCAAACCCAAGCGAACGGGCTCGCGCAGGTCCTCTACGACGTGGAGCTTGCGGTTATGGTCCATGAAGCCGATAGCCAGCCTCATGGCGTTGGAGCCGACGTCAATAGCGCAAAGAGTAGGCATGGAACTCCAATCGAATGAATGTTAGGTGGCCTATAGCTGCCAAAAATTGGTGAAAAACCGTAGGGGCATTCTTTTCAACGATGACAAGGGCCCAAAAAGGGGCTTATTTTAACAGTTTTTAGCCTTTTAGGAACGGTTTCTAATGTTAAATTTCCTGTTTCTCAAGGGTTTTTGAGCCTTTTCGGGTTTTGCTGAAGCTTAATGGCGGATTTACACGAGCGAAACAGGGTTCTCTTACCTTAAGGGCCCTGAAAGGATAGTTATGGCCAGCCTTATTCAACAAGTGACCCAATGGGATGTCCGGTTGTTCGGGAAAATTTTCGGTGACGCGGACCGGAAATCCTGGACAAGGTTTTTTTACGTCCTATCGCGTAGCGCGGAAAGCTATTCCTGCGCTTTGATGGGTCTTCTTTGGGCCCTGATCGACTCCCGTACCCTGCCCTTTGTGGCGGCGGGGCTCGTGGCTTTCGCCGTCGAGCTGAGCCTTTACTATCTATTAAAGAAAAACATCAAGCGCCCCAGGCCTTTCATGAGGATTCAAGGCATCCAGTGCCTGATCGTGCCGCCGGATGAATTCAGCTTTCCCTCGGGCCATACGGCGGCGGCCTTCCTGATGGCCACGCTGGTTTCAATGGCATTCCCGGCTTTGATTGCCCCTGCTTTGCTTTGGGCCATGCTGGTCGGTTTTTCCAGGATTTACCTGGGGGTGCATTATCCCACGGATGTCCTGGCTGGAATGTGCTTGGGAATTTTCAGCGCCCAAAGCGGGTTATTATTCCTCCACTACGCCTTCCAATTGAATTTTTGAAATCCGAGGCCTTAAATGAAAAAAGCCATACTGGCCGTCAAACCGGCCAAAAGGGTTTCAACTAAATCCACGGCCAAATCAACCTCATCCAGGCGAAACAAGGTTGGCAGCACCGTAAGACGGCCGAAAAAGAGAAGTTTCTTGAATGATGTCTTGGGTTTTAGGTGGCTCAAGAAGGCAATGGTGGGCAAAACCCAGGAAGAGTCGCTTGATCTTTTGGATGAATGGATTTTAAGGAAAAAGGCGCTCAGGCTGTTTTCTTAAGCCGCTGTACCCCTGGTTTTTGCCTTGAATCCCTCGAAACCCATTCTGGAAGCCCGGAAGTTATTTATGGAAGATCAGCTTTCGGACAGACGTCTTGAAAAAAAATTCAGGACCCCCCATAATTATTACCGATGAAAAACACGGTGAAAATCATTTTCCAAACGGCCTTGGCCCTCGGCCTTGTCCTTTTGTCTTTGCGGCCCAGCCTGACCAATCGGGCGGATTCTTTGTTTCCGAAAACGGGAGCATCCATTACGGAGGCAGCCCCTTTCGCCAATGTTCATTCGACCACGGGAGGCCTCCATTACCGCAGTTCCTTTGAAAAAACCGAGAAACGCGGTTTTTGTCTCCTGAATGTTTGGTTAGGTATTTCAAAGGATTCGCTTTTTGTCCCTGGCCTTCGATCACTGAGGCCAGGCCCCATAGCTGTCTCTTGCCTCGTTCTTCCTCCTAGTTTCCGCATTTTAAGAATTTAAAATTTCCAACGATAAAGGGATCTGTTGACGTCCATGGAATGTCCATGGACTCCAGGACCCATAACGCCAAAACCTTGAAGTTTGCCGCCGTTTTAGGATGGGAAGGCGCAAGGCGAGGCGCCATTTCTACGTTTCCGGGACTTGGCTTTTCCACCCGTGAACGGACAAAATATTAGGAATAAACGTAAAAAATAATGGAGCTGTTTAAAAAGGACCTTTCAAAGGCCAAATACTGAGGGAGAAAATGCCTTTAAAAAAACGATTGAATGATAAGAACAAAAGCCTTGCGGGTGTCTTTCGGGTGAAGCTCGTGGAATTGGCAATGCGCCGCCCGATCACCATGGTGGTGCTTTGTATCGCCATCGCGCTGGGAGCCCTTTCGGCACTTTTTAACATGCAGTTCGATATCTTCCCGGATTTGGGTACGCCCCAAATTTTCGTGGTGGAGCCTTACGGTGGCTTAAGTCCGGCCCAGGTGGAAAGTTTCCTCACCTATAACTTCGAAAGCCAATTCTTCTATGTCAACGGTATTGAGCATATCGAATCCAAGAGCATCGCCCAGACTTCGATCATTAAGCTGCGATTCCACGCCGGAACTAACATGGCCGCGGCCATGGCGGAAGTGGTGGCTTATTCCAGCCGGGCCTTGAAGAACATGCCGGCGGGCACCTTGCCGCCGCTCATCTTGCGCTTTGATAGCGGAAGTTTGCCGGTGGGCGATTTGGTCTTCTCCAGTCCCGGCCGCAACCTAGGGGATATTGAGGACTACGCCCTCAATTACGTCAGACCCCTGTTGGCCACCTTGCCCGGGATCTTGGCGCCCAACCCCTTCGGCTCATCCCCCCGCACGATCGTGATCAACGTGGATCCACGTAAACTGAGCCAGTTCAGCCTTTCGCCCGAGGATGTGGCGGTGGCCCTGGCAAAATCCAACTTGATTGTACCCGCCGGCAACTTGGAAATCGGCACCCAGTACCCCCTGGTGCCCATGAATTCCATTGTGGAAAAGATCGACGAACTCTTGACCGTGCCCATCCGGCTGGGGACCTATCCCACGGTTTTCCTCAAAGACATCGCCACGGTTTCCGATTCCACCGACATCCAGGTGGGCTACGCCCTCTTGAATGGCAAGCGAACCATCTATCTGCCGGTCACCAAGCACTCGGACGCTTCCACTTTGACGGTGGTCAACGAGGTCAAGAACAGCATCCCGCTCTTCAAAAGCGTTTTGCCGAAGGACATCGAAGTCCAGTACGAATTCGACCAATCGGGCGCGGTCAAGAACTCCATCAGCTCCCTGGCCTTTGAGGGGGCGATGGGGGCCCTCCTGACCGGGCTCATGGTCCTGTTGTTCCTAGGCGACTGGCGAAGCGCCCTCATTGTCATCATCAACATCCCCTTGGCTGTCATGGGGGCCATTTTCAGCCTGAAGATCGCGGGCCAGACCATCAATATCATGACCCTGGGTGGACTCGCTTTGGCCATCGGCATTTTGGTGGACGAAAGCGCCATCACCATCGAAAACATCCACGTGCGCCTGGAGAAAGGTGAAAACCTGGCCACCGCCGCCATCAACGGCGCCAGCGAAATTTTCCGCCCGGCTTTCCTCATCATGTTGTGCATCCTGGCGGTTTTCATTCCCGCCTTCTTCATGGGCGGTATGGCCAAGGCCCTTTTCGTGCCACTGACCCTGGCGGTCGGCTTTTCCATCATCTGGGCCTTTTTTCTTTCCATGACCATCGTGCCGATCCTGGCTACCTGGCTTTTGCCCCAAGGCCACGGGCAACGCGCGAAAAAGTCCCAAGGCAAGGATGAGAAGGAGCCTTTCATTGAAAAGCTGCGGCGGGCCCATGGCCGCATCCTTGAATTCATTTACCGGTACCGATGGCCCTTTCAAGGGCTCTATATTATCGTGGCCGTCCTCACAATTTTGGGCCTGGGAACCCTCATCGGACGGGAAATCTTTCCCCAGGTGGATAGCCACCAATTGGCCTTGCGGGTCCGGGCCCCGACCGGCACCGCCATCGACGAAACCGAGCGGATCACGCTTAAAGTGATTGATCTTATCAAGCAAGCCGCTGGGGCGGACAACGTGGAAACGACCTTGGGCTACGTGGGCACCCAGCCTACCCAATACGCAATCAATTCCATCTTCCTTTGGACTTCCGGCCCCCAAGAGGCGAGCCTGCAGGTACAGCTGAAGGGGGATTCCAAGATATCGACCGCCCAACTGCAGGAAAAGTTAAGGCCCCTTTTCCAACAGCAATTGCCGGGGGTGGAAATTTCCTTTGAGGCCAGCGGTATGGTGGACAAGGTCATGAGCGAGGGCTCACCCAAACCCATTGAAATCGCCGTGAGCGGGCACGACTTGGACGCCGACCGGCAAGTGGCGGCCCGGGTGAAACAGGCACTGGAGGGAATTCCGGGTTTAAGGGATATCCAGTACGGCCAACCTTTCGATTATCCGGCCGTCGAGGTGCAAGTGGACCGCCGGAAGGCGGGCTTGCGCGGCGTGCAGGTGGCGGACATCGGGCGGTCCCTCATCCCCGTCACTTCCTCCAGCCGCTTCTCGCTTTTGAATTTCTGGGAAGACACCCATAGCGGCATCAATTACCAGGTGCAGGTTGAGGTCCCCCAAAACCTGGTCACCTCCGTCGACCAGTTGAAAAAGGTTCCGATCTCCTTCAACGGCGCATCCCTGCCGTTGGACAATTTCGCGGAGGTCCAACCCGTGACCGCCGTGGCGGAATACGACCGGTACAACATGCTGCGCATGGCCACCGTCACAAGCAATCTTTTCGGCATCGACTTGGGCCACGCCGATCAAAAAATCGAAAAAGCCTTGAAACCCATCCGGGAAGGCCTGCCGCGGGGAACCCAAATTCGGGTACAGGGCCAGGTTAAGAGTCTGGATACCATGGTGGGTGGCCTCTCGGCGGGGTTGCTCTTCGCCATCATCGTCATCCTCCTGCTTTTGGCGGGAAGTTTCGAATCTTTCCCAATTGCCGCCATCGTGGTTTCCAACGTTCCGGCGGTCCTCACCGGGGCCCTCGCGCTTCTTTACCTCACCGGCTCGACCTTGAATATCGAATCCTTCATGGGGACCATCATGGCCGTCGGAGTATCGGTTTCCAATTCGATCCTGCTGGTGACCTTCGCGGACCTGACGCGGCGATCGGGCGTCCATTCCTGGAAGGCTGCCGTTCATGGGGCCCATAGCCGCTTGAGGCCGGTTTTGATGACGGCCATCGCTATGATCGTGGGCATGATCCCCATGGCCCTGGGGCTTTCCGAAAGCGGCCAGCAGAGCGCGCCCCTGGCCCGGGCGGTCATCGGGGGGCTACTGGGTTCGACTATCACCACGTTGCTCATCATGCCGGTCATCTATGCCATCGTTCACCATGAGAAACCTACCCACACGGCGTCGTTGGACCCGATCGATCCCCAAAGCGCCTTTTACGAGGGCCGGTTGAAGTGAGAAAGGGTGGGTTTTTCCCATCCAACCTCCGGTCGGGCGTTCCCCGGCGGGGAAAGGAAGTGCACCCATGACGACCCTTAAGAACCTTCAAAAGTTGATGATCCAACGCGTCCTGCGTGTCTGGATGGTCAAGCTGGCCATGCGCCGCCCCATCACCATCATGGTCCTGGCCGCGGCCGTGGCCCTGGGGGCCGCCTGGTCCCTTCTCAACATGCAGTTCGATATCTTTCCCCACTTGGGCACGCCCCAGATCTACGTGGTGGAACCTTATGGCGGGCTGGATCCGGCCCAAATGGAGAGTTTCATCGCTTATAACTTCGAGAAACAGTTTTCCTACGTCAACGGTATCCGGAACATCACCTCCAAGAGCATCGGGAGCATGACCCTGGTCAAGCTGGAGTTTTACCCGGACACCGACATGTCCGCGGCCATGGGCGAGGCGGTGTCCCGCTCCATGCGCGCCCTCAAGAACATGCCGACCGGGACGCTTCCGCCCCTTCTCCTGCGCTTTGACAGCGGCAACCTGCCCGTGGGGGACCTGGTTTTCTCCAGCGAAACCCGCCCCTTGGGCCAGGTCGAGGATTACGCCCTCAACTATGTCCGCCCGATGGTGGCCACACTGCCTGGCCTTTTGGTTTCGGACTCCTTCGGTTCCAGCCCCCGGTCCATCGTCATTCGGGTGGATCCCAAGAAGCTCCAGGCCTACAACCTTTCCCCGGAGGACGTGGTGCAGGCCCTGGCCAAATCCAACCAGATCGAGCCGGCGGGGAACGTCAGGATCGGCGATATGTATCCCGCCGTGCCCATGAATTCCATCGTCCGGGACATCAACGAGCTGCTCCAGGTTCCCATCCGCCTGGGGACTTACCCGACGGTTTTCATCGGGGACGTCGGGACCGTGGAGGACGCCACCGACATCCAGGTGGGCTACGCCCTCTTGAACGGCAAAAGGACCATCTACCTTCCGGTTTTGAAGCGCGCCGACGCTTCGACGCTCGCGGTGGTGAAGGACGTCAAGGACCACCTTCCTATGTTCCAGAATGTCCTGCCGGACGACATCAAAATAAGCTACGAATTCGACCAATCGGGCGCCGTCAAGGACTCCATCTCCTCCCTGGCCTTTGAGGGGGCCATGGGGGCCTTGCTGACGGGGCTGATGGTCCTCTTGTTCCTGGGTGACTGGCGCAGCGCCCTCATCGTGATCATCAATATTCCCTTGGCTGTCATGGGCGCTATTGCCAGCCTCAAGGCCGCCGGCCAGACCATCAATATCATGACCCTGGGAGGCCTGGCCTTGGCCATCGGCATTCTGGTGGACGAGTCGACCGTCACGATTGAAAACATCCACGTGCGCATGGAAAAGGGGGAAAGGCTGCCCGAGGCGGCCTTGAACGGCGCCAGCGAGATTTTCAGCCCCGCCCTGGTGACCATGCTTTGCATCGTGGCCGTGTTCATCCCCGCCTTTTTCATGGGGGGAATCACCAAGGCCCTTTTTGTGCCGTTGACGCTCGCGGTCGGGTTTTCCATCATCTGGGCCTTTTTCCTTTCCATGACCCTGGTGCCCATCCTGGCAACTTGGCTTTTGGAAAAGGAAAAGGGCCATGCGCCTGGGAAAAACACGGTAATCAGTAAGATGAAACGGGTCCACGGCAAGCTCCTGGAGTTTATCTTCAAAAAGCGGTGGTTGTTCATTGGAGGCTATGGCTTGTTGGCGGCCGCCGTGATCCTCACCGTGGGAAGCCGTGTCGGGCGGGAAATCTTCCCGAAAGTGGAAAGCCATGAGCTTCAAATCCGCCTGCGCGCGCCCACCGGAACCCATATCGACAAGACCGAGCAAATCCTGCTCAAGGCTATTGACCTCATCAAACAGGCCGCAGGGGCCGATAGCTTGCGTACCACATTGGCTTATGTGGGGATCCAGCCCACCCAATACGCCATCAACACCATTTTCCTTTGGACCTCCGGACCCCAAGAGGCCGTTCTCCAGGTGGCTTTTAAAAAGGAGTCCAAGGTCAATACCGCCGAACTGGCGGAAAAACTGAGGACGGTCTTCAAGCGGGAACTGCCCGACGTGGAGGTTTCCTTCGAGGCCAGCGGGCTCATTGACAAGGTCATGAGCGAGGGTTCGCCCACGCAGGTGGAGGTGGACGTGAACGGCCAAAACCTGGACCACGACCGGCAGGTGGCCGCCCAAATCCAGCAGGCGCTGGCCGCCTCGCTCCCCTCCGTCCGGGACCTTCAATACGGCCAGCCGTGGGAATACCCCACCCTGGACGTGGACGTGAACCGCCGAAAGGCGGGTATCCGGGGCGTGCACGTCACCGACGTGGGCAGGGCCCTCGTGCCCGTGACTTCGTCCAGCCGTTTCACCCTGTTGAATTACTGGGAAGACCCTAAGGACGGCGTGAATTACCAAGTGCAGGTGGAAGTGCCGGAACGGGACATTCATTCCGTCGGGGACCTGGAAAAAATGCCTATCCCTGTCAACGAGGGCTCCTTGCCCTTGGACACCTTCGCCCAAGTGAAACCGGGCACCGAAGTGGCCGAATACGACCGTTACAACATGGCCCGCATGGCCAGCGTGACCGGTAATCTATGGAAGCTGGACATGGGGCACGCGTCGGAGGCCTTGGATAAAGTACTGGAGCCTATTCGCCGCTCGGCGCCTAAGGAAGTCCAGATCTACGTGCGGGGACAGATGGCCACCCTCCAACAAATGACTGTAGGGCTTTCGGCCGGCCTGCTATTCGCGGTGGTGGTCATGCTGCTGCTGCTTTCGGGTACCTTCGAGTCCTTTCCCATCTCGCTCATCATTCTTTCCAACGTCCCGGCGGTTCTCACGGGGGCCTTGACCCTTCTTTACCTCACGGGTTCGACCCTGAATATCGAATCCTTCATGGGAACCATCATGGCCGTGGGAGTGTCGGTTTCCAACTCGATCCTCCTGGTAACTTTCGCGGATATGACGCGGCTGGCGGGATGGCATTCCTGGGAGGCTTCCATGTACGGGGCCCAAAGCCGCCTGAGGCCGGTTTTGATGACGGCCATCGCCATGGTGGTGGGCATGATTCCCATGGCGCTGGGCCTCTCCGACAGCGGCCAGCAAAGCGCGCCCCTGGCCCGGGGGGTTATTGGGGGCCTTTGCGGCTCCACGGTCACGACGCTTCTGATTATGCCGGTCATTTACGCCCTTTGGCACCAGAATAAGGCCGCACACACGGCGTCCTTGGATCCCCAGGATCCCCACAGCGCCTACTACAAGGAGGATTCGAAGTGAGAAAGACAACAGCTACCGCCACCCATTGGCCTTCGGCCAAGGGCAGTAAAAAGCACGAGACGCCAAGACGCCAAGAGAGGCGAAAATTCAAAACTAAAACAGAATCCCTTGTTGAATTTTTTCGAAACCATGTTTTTAGATATTGTGTGTTTTTTAAGAAAAGATTTTTCTTGGCGTCTTGGCGTCTTGGCGGTGGAATCTTCTTTTTGCTTTTGCCGTTGATTGCCACCGCACAGGAGAATCCTGGGAAAGTCCTGACCCTGGGCGAAGCCATGCGCCTGGCGGAAAAAACAAGCCCCGCCCTCCAGGCCGTCGCGTCGCGCGAAAACGAAGCCCGGGAATTCTCCCGGGTCGCGGATTCGGGCTTTTACCCGGACCTGGGGGCTGATGCGGTGGATTCCACCGGCTTCCCGGGATCGGCCTCGGGTTTCGGCACTTCCGGATTGAACAGTTTTCCAGGCCTGGTGGCCTCTCCTTACCGCCAGGGCGCCGCCGCCGGGGCCTACGCCAAATGGGATCTCCTGGACTTATCCATCTGGCACCAGTCGTCCGCCGCCCACTACGAATACGACGCCAGCCGGCAAAGGACGAAATTCCAGGCTGAGCTGGTGGACGAACATGCCCTGGGCCTTTACCTGGAGGCGGTGCGGCAAAGGGGGGAGCGGGACGCGTGGCAGGCCCTGGCCGATGAACTCACCGGCATCAAGACCACCGTGGCTCGGTTCGTCCGTAACGGCCAGTACTCGCAAGTGCAGGGCTATTTGATCGACGACCAGTTGGCCGACGCGGCCATGAAGGCCTCGGACTTCAACCGCCAGTACCAAGCAACCCTGGAACGCCTGGCTCTCTTGACGGGGCTGGACGCCAAGGGCATTTCCTGCCCCGCGCCCTCCGAGTTGTCGGAAGCGGACCTGGCGAACCTGACGGTGCCGGGGATGAATCCCCTGGTGGCGGGAGCGGAATTGGAAACCAAATCCGCCAACGAGACGACTGCCCAGTATTCCGCCGAGAACCTCCCGGTTTTGGAGGTGGCCGGGGGCGCCGGCTATTTAAGCGATACCCGCCTGGTGGGCTCCCAGGACTATTCCTTGTTCGTGGGTGTCAGCCTGCCGATTTTCGAGGGCTTCCGCATCGACGCCCAGGAAAAGGCGGCGCGGGCGGAGACTCAGGCCCGGCAAGCAGAGGTTTCCGCCGACCAGCTGGTTTTGGACGACTTAAACGTCCGCTACCTGGAACAAATGCAAGAGGCCCGCGAGGACCTGGCAACCTTGTCGGTGGAACAGGATCAGGCTCAAAAGGCCGCGGCCCTGGCCCGCCAGAGATACCTGGCCTTCCTGGGGCCCCTTTCGGACCTTCAGCAGGCCTTGAAAGACATGGTGAACGTCGGCCTTCAAACGGCCGAGGCTAAAACGCAACTTTTATCGGCGATGGGGGAGAAGTACCTTTTAGGGGGCGGAACGTCCGACGCGGTAAAATAACTAAAGCGGACAGGGTTGAAACAGATTGTTCGGATTTTGAATATGAATAATGGAGGGTTTGGGGAACGACGCCGGGTTCGTCCGGGGGCCGGGAGGTTGGGATGAAAATAAAAATTTATACGGCCTGCTTCCTTTTCGTTTTCATGGGCGTGGCCAACGGGGCCCTGGCAAGGGATGGAGATGGAATGTGGGGCGGGGTGGAGCCGAAAAAGATGATTGCCCATAGCCCCCAGTCCGTAGTTCCACTTGGCGTCGGGGATGACCTGCCTTTCGGGACTTTAAGGTCCACTGATGGGAAAGCGGTGGATTTCGAGGGATTGGTTCGCGGGAAGAGTACTTTCATCCTCTTTTACCAGGGAGGATGGTCTCCTTTCGCGAATGAACAGTTGGAGCAATTAGCCGGGATTGAGCCCCGCCTGGCCCGTCTTGGATTCCAAGTCCTCGCCGTTTCGCCGGATGAACCCGCAAAGCTCCAGGAGACGGAGGACCGGGACCACCTCAACTTTCCCTTGTTTTGCGATAGAATTATGGATGTCACGAGAAGGTTCGGATTGGCTTTCCAGATCAACCCGAAAACTCTTCGAAGGGCGGGGATTCATTTAAGGGAATACACGGGCAACACCCTTTATGTCCTTCCGGTTCCGGCGATATACGGAATCAGCTCCCAAGGGATCATCCGATGCGCTTTTTTCGATACGGATTATCCCTTGTGTGTTGAGCCCTTGAGATTATTGGATGCGGCGGAGGGGATCATTTCCGAAGAAACTGAAAATTGAGTATATATTCGATTTTCAGAGGATTGAGTGTTGGTTGGATGGTTAAAACCGGCGTTTCGAGGGACGGATTGTTGTTATGCCCCTTAGGCAGGGACCTTTTTACCCCTTTGAAACGTCAAAATAGTGTAAGGATTTCAAAGTAGACGGCGTGGGGAAGGCTTTACCGGAGGTGGTTTCATGAAAAAGACAATAATGGTGGTAGTGATCCTGGCATTGATTCCTTACGGGTTGGTTTGGGCCCATAACGAGGGATTGTCCGGGGGCGGCGGTGGCGGCAACGCCGGCGGCGGTGGTGGTTACAGCGGAGGGGGTGGCGGTGGCGGTAATGCTGGCGGCGGTGGAGGGTCCACCGGTTCCAACACTTCCAACGACACCGTGTATCACGGTCAACACTATTCCAATGGAAGGGCCTATTACCGGTCCTCAGGCCGCACCTACAATTACAACCGCGGCTACCGCGGCAATGGGTCCTACCAGGGAAGCGGGACCTTCCACCATTTCAATTTCTCCACGAATTCCCGTTACAACGGCTCCAACACTTATCATTCCAATGTCGTTCCGCAGAACCTGCAACGCATGGGAGTGACCAGCATTCCCCGGCCGCTGTCTTCCTCGGCGATGCTTTCTCACAATCTCAGTCATTCCGCGCCGGGGCTGCCCAGCCAAGGGCCCGCAGGCCGGTCTTTTTCTTCTTCTGTGGTTTCCCCTCGCGGAATGAACAGCCCCGCGATTCGGACCCAAATGGCCGCCATCGCGGGTAACCGGAATTTCATGGCCAAAGTCGCCGCCACCACCCCGATCGCCGGAAGGACCAACCAATATTTATGGCACTCTTGGAACGGCTATAACTATTGCAACTACTACGACCGCTTCGGAAATTGCTGGTGGGGCTGGAACTGCGGCGGGGGGTTCTTCTGGAGCCAGTATTACGCCGGCAATTGGTGGTGGTACGACCCCTGGTATGGAAACTGGGACTATTGGTACGGTAATAACTGGTGGTGGCAGAACCCCGAGACCACGAACGTTTACGTCTACAACAACGGCCAATATACTCCGGCCCAGGGCGACGGCAACGCCGGCGGTTCCGCCGGCAACGGCAACGGCTCCTCAGCCTACAACCAAGATGATTACGGCGGCCCGGTTTACGGGGACAACCAGGAACAAAAGCTAACGAACAATATCGAGCCCAACGGTTCCGCCGCGAACGCCTCCAACGAACCAATTGATTTTGTGAGCCAGGATGGAAAGGTCAAGGTGGCGGTTTCGGCCACAGGAGACGCTTTTCTTTATGACCTGAATAACTCAAAAGCCTCCGGCAAGCCGGTTTACCTGGATACCAACGTACAGGAAGTGAAATTTTCCAGTACCGGCACCGGGCCGACGAAGATTTTATTGATCTTCAAGGACGGCACTTTTGAGACTTTCAATTCGGACGGTACACCGGCCGGCAGCGTGAAAACGTGAGTCGAAAACTATTTTGATGAATGCTCCCACAAAAGGGTAAAGCAGGATGGGTGTCTGGATGGGACGATGGGTGTTTTTACGGCGTACTCTCCTAACGGGTCTCCTGGCGGCGACCCTGATGCCCTTTGCCTGCCGGCAGCTTCTCAGCTTGAGCCTTCACTGTCCCCGCTTATTTTCACAAGCTTCTTTTTCCAACACCGGCCAAGGCCGGCGTTTTGGAAAAACCCTGATTCATTTACTTGACGCCCAAGCCAAAGAATTCGATTCAAAATTCCACAATCCCCCTAGGCCTTATTCGGATTCAAGGGTTTCCTTAAAACCCACCAATCCGGAAGGGGATGAAAAAAACGGCGCCTTATTTAATCCACGGTTTGTACCAGTTCATCCCAGTTGTTCCGCTCCTCCCTTGCGCATTTGAGGCTTCCCCAAAATTGAGTGGCTGATGTTCCGCGGACAAACCCCGCACTAGTGTATTTTTATGCCGTTTCCCATGCGTGTTACGCGAAAAATCCAAATAAAAAGACTCAATAAAGGAGCCTCCCAATGGTTAAAAAAGTCACTATTCCACACCCATCTAAGTTTCAAATAAGGACGTTGTCGGAGTTTCAAAAGACCGCATCCCGGTTTAAATCCCGAATACAGATTCAAAAAGGAAAGGTGGTTGTCGACGCCAAAAGTTTCGTCGAAATCATCGGTTTGCTTGCCGCCAAGGGTAACAATCTCGAAATCACCGCCGAGGGAGGGGATGCCCGGGAAGCCATCATGGCACTACTGGTGGATCTGGCGGTGAAGACCCCTGCTTAATTTCGGAGGGTTAAAAGGAAACGGCGCCTTGGGATGGATTCCACATCCCGGGGCGCCGTTTTTTCATACATAAATTTCTTCACTTCACGACCACTTCAGGGACAGACGGCTCGTCAGCTCCGCGCCAATACCGGCGAAGGCGGGACGGCTTTGGGAGCCGCCTGGACGATTAAGAGCCGCCTCGTTTTTCGCTTCGCTTCCAAAAGATCCTGCCTGATCGATTGGAACGAGTCATACAATTCCCGCTCCTCGTTGAAAAGCTCGAGGGCTTTTTCCAAAAGGCCCAGCATCTCCCGGCGGTAGGATTCCTCCCGCTGGAAAACACCCATGGCGCTTTCCGTTTGATCCGCGGGAGGCTGAAATTCCAATGCCAGGGGAACGCAAGTCAGCTTGGCCAGGGTTTCCTGGAACAGGACAAAGTGGCGGTGGGCTCCTGAGAATAAATACAGGACGGTTTGGGCGTATTCCCCATCCTCCTTTTCGATGCCCGCCACGGTGGACCCCAGGAGAACCATCCGGCGGAAGCAAAGGCCGAAAATTTGGGAAAGCATGGCCGCGTGGCGCAGCGCCGTCTTGCTGAGGAGGACCTTCTTTCCCAAGGTTTCCCTGGCTGCCCCCACTTGCTCCGCGCATTGCCCCAGAAGATCCCGGTTTGCGCGGGCATCCCGGGGACAGACCCGGAAAGCCCTTTCGGCCAGGAGACTCAGGTTTTTTTCCAGGCCCTCGGCGGCTTGGATCAGCTGGGAGATTGAGATATAAAAATTCATGTTTTTTTCCTTTCTGGCGGCGGCTCCTAAGGGGCCGGCCGCGTTGTAGGTTGGTTTTTTTAGCCCGAGGTTAAAGCCCGAAGCTGTGAACCGCGAAACGCCAAACCGCTCGTTCTTCTTTTCCGAACGCGATAAGAGTTTGGCAATGGGCTTTAACAAGATGGATGAAAAAAGGGACTTCGTAACCCGACAGGATGACCAACAGGTAAATGCCGGCGCCGATCAGTATTTCTTTCCATCGCATGGGTTTCTCCTTCAGTTGTAAAAATTAAAATGTTTAAAAACGGAAAATCGGAAACAAGGGGTGGGCGGTTTTTAAATGCCCGGGGGAACGGCGGGTTAGATTAAATGCGTAAGACGGAGAAAAGCACGGCGGGGGAACGGCGGTTCAAAGGGGGAACGGCGGCATTGCGGTCTTGCGCCACCCGGAAAATCCTTTCCGGGGAGGTTTGGGGCGGATAGAAGTTGAAGGGAACTTCCACTGCGGATTTGCTGGAGGCCTGCTGGTTGGGATAAATGCGCCGGCTGGCCCGCCAGTGGCCGGTGGATGGGATGCTTGAATGGGAAATAGTGGAAACTTTAAGCGAGATGGACCCGCCCGGAACAAAGGATAAGAAGGTGATGATGAAGACGAGGAAAGCGGCCCCGGCTTTAAAAAAAGAGGGTTGGGTTTGGGCTCGGTTTTGGGGTTGCAGTACCATTAATACCGTTCCTTTTGCCTATTTTAGACGGCCGATGGGCCGCAAAGGTTACGCAATTGGGTTAAACATAAGGAGATTTGCCTTTTTAAGACAGTTGAAACCCGGCCCCCGTCCGGAAGATAACCCTGGGTTATGGTATGAAACAGCCCCACAAGGGGTGTGGGGCCGCCAGTTTCATGGCCGGGCCACTCATACCCATTCGCTTGGCTTCCCGCCCGCGCTTCGACCCGTGTCGAAAAGGCGTCAGCCTAATTCTCATAAGCCGATTCAATAAACATGGGAAGAACGTTCCGAAGGCGGCCCTCTTTCCGCATGCACCGCCTTGAATTCCCGGAATTCGCGGGTGTCCAATAAAAGTAGACTTTGAGCCAAGGAGGTTCGCCATGGATTTCATTAAACGCAGAAGCTGTCGCGGCCCCGCGAAGGGGGCATCCTTTTGGGCATGGGGAGCGGTGTTCGCCCTGTGGGTTGCGTCCCAAGCTTGCGCGCAATCGGGCGGGAATGGGCCGTTGCAAACCCTTGGGCTGGATGAGTTGAAAAGCGATTATACGACCATGATGGCGTTGGATGACGCCTGGAAAGCCCTGGTCGCGGGTGCGGCGTCCATGGGTTACACCCTCACCAGCCGCTGGTCCAACGGGGACTGGGGCGTGGGGGGGACGGTCACCCGCGACGGGAAGGCCGTCACCATGACGTGGCGCGTTTACGACCTGGACCAAGTGGGGTCCCCGGACGCGGCCGCGCTGGAATACCTCTCGGACGGGGTCAACACCTACCGGGCGCTCGAGGTCGCCCAGGACCGGGATCCCTTGATGGTCAAGGAATTTACCGCAGTCAAGACCCCGGCGGGTTACCAGACGCAGGCCGTCCACGGCTTTTGGTCCTGCATGAAAAGTTCCCTGCAATCCGCCTGCGAGGGGCCCTGCTCCACCGTGCTCACCGACTGCGAATCCAAGGCAAGCCTGATGGAGGGGGCCTTTTCTTGGGCCGCCTACCTGGGCTGCGCCTATGACACCTGCGGCACCTGCCTCGCGACCCAGGTGCTTTATTGCGCGCCGCACTAAATCCGCCCCGATTCCTTTCGGAATAAAGAGGCCCGGCCTTTAGATTATGGCCCATTGTAAAGAAGCTTTCACAACCGGCAGTTCATGCCAATCAGGCCTTTCTTCGGCCTTTTCTACAGATTTCTTAATAAATTTGCGCGGGCAACCACCCCACTCGACTTGTGGTCTCGAGTGGCCCGCCGCGCGGGAGTGGCCTTGAAACTTACCGGGCGGAAGAGTAGGGTTAAATCATGACGAAGTTAACGGGTTTTCAAAAAAACCTGCTGGTTTTAATAGTCCTTTCCGTGCTGCCCCCCCTGGCCTGCCGGGAGCTGGTCATGGTGCTTATCCGCTCCAACGCCGGTTACAGCACCCAAGATAATTTGCGCCAGTCCAACCGCCAGTGCTTCGGCAAAAGGTTTTTGAGCCAGCTCAACAATCAATCCCTCCAAGCCGGGAACAAATTCACGAATTTCAAGCCTTGCACCGGGTTCTCCCCCCGTACCCCCTTGTCCCTTTCTGCCGAGTTGGTCACGGCAAAGGCGGCTCCCGCCGCTTTCGGGGAAGGGGCTTTTCCAGCCGCTGTTCTTACCCCGTTACGAATCTGAGAATTCCCCCGAAATACTGATTGCCCGACGCGGATGATTCCTTGTCCGTGTTTTTTTCAAGGGATCATTCCGCGTCTCCCCTTTTCGATGAAGTGATTTTTAAACAAACCGAAAAAATCCGTGAGATCCAAAAATAAAATTTTCCGAATCCAGAAGGGCGGGTTTAAGGCGGAATTATTTTTACAGGCTGGAACGTCCAAACAGTAAGAGGTGGGATTGGGGCCGAACGGTACGAAGGGCCCGAATCCTTTAGGCGGTGCGACATGAAAAAACTAATCTTCATCTTTTCCCTGACCTTGTTGCTTCCGGCGGCGGCCTTGCCATCCCATGGCGGAGGGGGCGGGGGCGGCGGCCGTGGGGGCGGCGGAGGGGGCTTCAGCGGCGGCAGCCGTGGCGGCGGAGGGGGTTTCAGCGACGGCAACTCCACCTGGAGCGGCCATGGCGGCTGGGGAGGCGGTTTTCGAGGGGGCTTCAGCGGCGGCAACCGGGGTTTTGGGAACTTTTACCGGGGAAGTTCCCGTTCCTATTACGGGTCTTCTTTCCGGGGCAACCGGGGCTTTTGGGGAGGACGGAACCAGTCTTTCAACCGGGCTTATGGAAACACCAACGGCTTCAACCGGAACTATCGCGGCAATAACTTCAACGGGAACCGTTCCATGGGTTCCCAGTTCTTCAACCGGAATTCCCTCACCGGGCGCTCCAACGGCCGGTCCTTCCCGGGGAATATGCAGCGTTCCTCGGCGCGGATGCCCTCCCGGGGCCCCTACGGCCAGCGCCTTTCGGGCTCGGCCTTCTCGCCCCGCCAGATGAACTCCGGCTTCGTGCGCAACCAAATGAACTCCATTACCGGGGACCGGAACTTCAAGTCCCAGCTCAACGGGTTCAACCGTACCGCCGAAAACAACCGCAACCAATACTTCTGGCATAGCTACAACGGGTGGAACTATTGCAATTATTGCGACGGGTTCGGCTGCAACTGGTACGGCTGGTACGGCGGCGGCGGCTGCTTTTGGACCCAGTATTATGGCGGCCAGTTTTGGTGGAACGACCCCTGGTACGGCAATTGGGACTATTGGGACAATGGGTGCTGGAACTGGCCCAACCCCGCGACCAACACGGTTTATATCAATGAAAACGGCCAATATGTGCCTTCGAACAGTGACGGCGGTTACAACAACCCGCCCCTGGATAACGGCGAGGAACCGCAGGCCCAGGGCGGGCCGGGGCCCTATAACCGTTCCGGCGAAACCCCCAGCTATACCGCCCCCAAAGAAGCCGCCGGTGAGATTCTCTTCCAGAGCGACGACAACAGCCGCACGGTGAAGCTGGTCGGCGATACAAGGGACGCCTTTTTGCTGGAAACCGGGGGCAAGCCCCTCTTCCTGGATACCGGCGTGAAAGGAGTCCGGTTCACCGGGTCGGGGAAGGGCTTAAAGGTCCTCTTGACCCTTCGAGACGGATCGGTGGAGGCCTTCCAGGCGAACGGGAAACCGGTGAAAGCGATGGCGGCCGGATGACCGGCGCCTCACGGCCGGGCGCACCCCGGGGCTTCCACCTTTTAGGGAGGGACGGTTTGAAAATATGCCGAAGTTAACCTCTTCCCGGAAAAACCTATTGGCTTTCCTCGTGGCCGCCGCCCTGCTTCCCCTGGCCTGCCGGGAACTGGCCATGGTGATGGTCCGCGCCAACGGTAATTACGGCGCCCAAGACACCCTCCGCCGTTCCAACCGCCAGGCTTTCGGCAAGAGGTTTTTAAGCCAGCTCAACTGCCAATCCCTTCAAGCCGGGAATAAATTCAACAATTTCAAGCCTTGCGCCCGATTGTCTCCCAATTCCCCATTTTCCGTTTTCGCTTTCCGCGTGACGGCACAAGCGGCTCCCGCCTCTTTTGGAAGAACGGCTTTTCCATCGACCGTCCCCATTCCCCTGCGAATCTGAGATTTTTTCCGAAATCCGGGTCATCCACCGGGATGATCCTTTCTTTGCGCGTCCGGAAGAAACTATCCGCGGACGCGTTCCCAACCCCAACATGGAAAAGAGGAAAAAATGTCAAAAAAAATAACGCTCCAAAATAAACCGGGGCTCCCCGCCTGGGCCTTGACCGACATAGTCCGCATCGCCCGGGAGGTTCACTGCCACATCAGCATCCATGACGATGAAATTAAGATCGACGGGAAGAAATTACTGGAGGTGCTGTCCCGCATCCGCCCCGATTTGTGGAGGGTGGAAGTGGGCCTCGATGGAATCGACGAGGAGGAAGCCCTCAAGTCCATCCGGGATTCCAGCATAAGCCGGTTTATCACCCAAAGCGCATCGGCCCCGAAAGAAGGAAGGGTCCAGTTTAAAAACGGAGGTGTTTCATGAACTGTGAACAAGTTAAAAAGAAATACAAGGCCTACATCCTCGGAAAATTGCCGGCGCAAGAAAGGGAAATCATCGCCGACCATATCCTGGATTGCACCGATTGTTTCCTGATGGACCAGAAGGAAAACGGGCTTCACCTCCAGGAAACTTCGGCCCGGAAATGGGAAGGAAACAAATGAAAAGCCATCCCACCGGCGGCGAAGCGCGCAAAAGAGGCCTGGTTTTGGGAATGGGCCGTAAACCGGGCTCGTGAGGAACCGCGTGGAAATCGTCGAAAAGATCATCGTTCAAGGTTCCCGGGGCCCCCATTTGAGGTCCGCGCCCAACCTGGCCCTTATCGCGAACCGGTATCAATGCGAGATTGCCGTCCGTAACGGTTACAAATGGGCGAACGCCAAGAGCATCGTTGGGTTGGTCTCGCTCGGGGCGGGCAAGGGGGCGGAATTGGAATTCACCTTCCAAGGGGATGACGCGGAAGAGGCCTGCCGGGATGTCCAGGAGTTTTTTCAACGGGCATCCGGCGAATAACGCCGGGCGATTGATCCGGCCCCGCCCCGGCGTGTAAATTGGAAACGGCAGACTTGAATAAGGGTCCGGCCTGCCACACCTATGGGCGGGCCCAAATGCCGTTTAATTAAATATGGGATATCGCACCTAAGGGGAACAAACTCGAAAATGAACAGCCACCTGCGCATCGTCCAGGCCGTTTCCTCCCTCGGGGAAGGAGGGATGGAATTGGTCCCGTTGATGCTGGCCCCCGGCTTGCGGGAAAAGGGCCAACAAGTCTCGGTGTGGGCCGATCCGGATTCGTTTTTGGGGCGAAAGGCGGTGGAGGGGGGGCTTTCCCCCGGGCCGTTCCACTTCAGCGGGCATTTTCACCCGCTCGGCATCTGGAGGTTCCGCCAAGCGTTGCGGAAAGACCCGCCGGACCTCATCCATCTCCACCACTCAAGGGATTTATCGACGGTAGTGCCCGCCCTGGCCTTGGAGGGCTGGAAGGGCCCCCTGGTCCTCTCTAAACACGTCGCTTCCTCCATCCTGAAAAAGGATTTTCTCCACCGTTGGCTTTACCGGCGGGTGGACCTCCTTTTGGCCTGCTCCGATTTTATCCGGCGGAACGTGATCGAGACCTGCCCCGTTGATCCTGAGAAGGTGAGGACGGCCTTCGCGCCGGTGGACACCCGGCGTTTCCACGCCGATCCGGAAGCCCGCAAGCGGCACCGGAAAGCCTGGGGCTGGGAGGGCCAAGAAGTCATCGGCATGGTGGCCCGGATCACGCCCGGAAAGGGGCATGAGCTTTTCCTGCGTGCTGCCTCCAAACTCCTGGCGAAAAGGCCTAGGGCGCGGTTCAGGATCGCGGGAAATTACTCACCGGATGAGGCGTGGTTCCATGACCGCCTGATGGCCTTGCGAAGCAAGTTGGGTTTGGAAAAAGCCGTTGTTTATGAGGGAAGGGTCCAAGACGTCCCCGGGTTCCTATCGGGCCTGGACGTGGCGGTCCACATGGCCCGGGCCGAATCCTTCGGCATGGCGGTGGCCGAGGCGCTTGCCTGCGGCCGTCCGGTTGTGGCCCGGCGGGGCGGAGGCGTCGCGGAGATATTGGAAAGGGGGCCCGGTGAAGCCCGCGGCGGGATCGTCCTGGACACGGATAATCCCGGCGAATGGGCCCGCGTCCTAGCGCGGGTTTTGAAATCGAAAGCCCTAACGGCGCGGTTCCGCCGCGAAAGCCGCCCTATGGCCTTGCGTTTCAGCCTGGGCCCCTGGGTCAACCTGCACCTTCAGTGGTACCGGCAACTCCTGGAAGCCAAAAGGCAACCGACCGGTTGAAGTTTCCAGGGACAAGGCAGGAAGCTTGCCAACTTCGTTCCCCATCTGCGAACAGCCATGGGAACAGGTTACTATTTTCCAATGGGAGGAAAAATGAAAACTTTATGCTTAATCGCATTCGGTTTAGTGGTTCCGATTTCAACCCTTTGGGCCCAAGCCGACTTGGCACCCGACAAACAATGGATTGAGTCGGTGGATGGAAGTTTCTCGGTCCCCACAAGCCCCAACTCCTCCCAGGCGTTCAACTGGGGGTACGGTTGGGATATTCTTGTTGGTTACCGGTTCACCACCGATTTTAGCCTATCCCTGGATGCGGGCAATTACGTCTATAACCTCAAAAATCCGGCGCCTGGAACCACCGAGAGTTTCTCATATGTGCCGTTGATGGTGGTGGCGCGGTACAACCTCCTTGAAAGCCCGGTGCACCCTTACCTTTTTTGGGGGGCGGGGGTCGCGGTTAATACCACGAACCTGTCGTCCCCAGCGGGCGTCGAGCATTCCAATAGTGAACCTGATTTTTTAATGTCCCCGGGAATAGGGGTGCTCGTGCGAGTGGCCGACGTGGCAGGTTTTTTCGTTCAGGCCAGGATGGATCTGGATTTCGTCTCGCAAGGCGGCCTGGCTTCCTCAGACAATCCGGCGATTTTTGTTCCCATTCAGGCGGGCCTCAGCTTTTTCGTTTTATAGGCCAAATCATCCATGCTAGTGCGGGGTTCATAATAAATGCCATGTGGTTTTGCCGGTACAAAAAAGGTAGGCAGACACAAAGTGGTTCACTAATTATTTCTTAAAAAGGGTTTTGAAAAAACTATTGTCCGCGACGGGGAGATGAGGTAGACAAAGGGGATTTCATTTTTCACAGCCTTATTGCATCTGAAAAGTCACCCCGAGATTGTCCTAGAGTTCCCCAAAAAGCACTTGACTTCAATTACTATATTAGTATTATCTAATGTAGATATAGAGGTTCGGAAAATGAAAACAGCCCACATCAAAAAATCAGCCGATTGCATTAAGGCCATCGCCCATCCTTTCCGGCTGACCGTATTGGCCCTGCTGGCGGAGGGTGAAAAAAACGTCCAGGAACTCACCGAAGCCCTCGGCACCAGCCAATCCAACGTTTCCCAGCACCTTTTCCAGATGCGCTTCCGCAACCTGGTGACCACGCGCCGGGAAGGGAACATGATCTATTACACCATCACCAATCCCAAGATGCTGAAACTGATGGCCCTGATGAAAGAGGTCTTCTGTGAGGAATGACCCCTTTTTTTGGAAAACTATATTAGAAAATACTTATAAACAAATAAAAGGGAGGAAGCTTATGCATAGCGTCATCGCGGCCGTCCTCGGGGGCCTTTTGGGCTTCGGTTATTACCGCTTGGTGGGCTGCTCGACGGGAGCCTGCCCCATCACGTCGAATCCATTGATCAGCACCTTTTACGGGGTGGCCATGGGTTTGTTGATCAGCCATTCGTAAAAAGGAGAAACACATGAAAAACGTCGGAAACATCGAACGGGCGGTTCGTTATGGGATAGCGGCGGCGCTGGTCATCGCGGGAATCTTCGCGGGGGGGACGGCACGTTATGTCCTATGGGTGATTTCGCTGGCACCTATCTTGACTGCAACCTTCCGGTTTTGTCCCTTGTGGCTGCCTTTTAAGATCAACACCTTCAAGAAGTAAATTGGCTGGGCTTTAAAAACAACAACAAGGAGTATTTATGGGAACTTTTCTTACAATGGTCAAATTCATCTTGGGGATGGGTCCTTCCGACCCGTCCGCCAACCTGACGCCGCAAGAGGCCCATCAACGGTTGAATGGAAAACAGCCGCCTCAATTGGTGGATGTGCGGACACCGGATGAAAACCGGCAGGGCCGCATCGCCGGTTCCAGGCTCATTCCCCTGCAAGAATTGGGGAACCGCCTGGGAGAAATGGACAAGAACAAACCCCTCATTGTTTACTGCCGAAGCGGAAACCGCAGCGGCATGGCTTTAGGGATGCTGAAGAGCAACGGATTCGCGGATGCGGCCCAAATCGCGGGAGGCCTCATGGCCTGGAGCCGTTGCGGACTTCCGGTGGAAACAAAATAACCATCCGAGGGGCCGTTTTTGAAACCAAGGAGTCCTATGGATAACCTCAGGAAAGTAGTCATCGTGGGGGGCGTGGCGGGCGGGGCATCCTGCGCGGCCCGGTTGCGGCGCCAAAGGGAGGATTTGGAAATCCTCCTCATTGACCGCGGGAAATACGTCTCCTTTGCCAATTGCGGCCTGCCTTATTACGTGGGTGAGGTGATCACCGAAGAGAAAAAGCTTTTGGTGGCCACCCCCGACCTATTCCGGGACAGGTTCAATATCCACGTCAAAGTCGAGACCGAGGTCCTCTCCATCGACCGTTCCAAGAAAGAACTTTCCCTGAAGGACCTTCCCAACGGAAGGGTTTATACCGAATCCTACGACGCCTTGGTGCTGTCGCCGGGGGCCAACCCCATCAAACCACCCCTGCCGGGAATCGACCTGCCGGGCCTTTTCACCTTGCGGAGCATTCCCGATTCCCGGCACATCCGGGATTGGATCCGGGAAAAGAACGTCAAAACCGCCCTGGTGGTGGGGGGCGGCCTAGTGGGGCTGGAGATGGCCGAGAACCTGGTCCACAAGGGGCTCCAAGTCTCGGTTTTGGAACTGAGTTCCCAAGTCATTCCCCCGCTGGACCCCGAAATGGCGGAACCCATCCACGAACACTTGAGGCAAAAGGGAGTGGACCTGCGCCTCAACGACGGGGCCGCCTCATTTGAGGCGAACCCCCGGGGGATCACAGTCAAAACCAAATCCGGGGTTTCCTTGACGGTGGGGATGGTCATTTTGTCGATAGGGGTCCGGCCCGAAACCACCCTGGCGAAAAGCGCGGGGCTGGAATTGGGCCCCCTGGGCGGCATCCACGTGGACGATAAAATGCGCACCAACGACCCCGCCATTTTCGCCGTGGGCGACGCGGTGGAAATCAAATCCGTCCCCCTGGGAAGGACGATGCTGATTCCATTGGCCGGCCCCGCCAACCGGCAGGGAAGGATCGCGGCGGATGTCCTGGCCGGGAAACCCAGGAAGTTCCGGGGCACGCAAGGCACGGCCGTTTGCGGGCTTTTCGGCCTGACCGCCGCCATGACCGGCGAGAACGAAAAATCCCTCAAAGCCTCGGGGTTCAAGGACTACGGCAAGGTCTACCTGCATCCGGGACACCACGCGGCCTATTACCCGGATGCCAAACCTATTTTCATCAAGCTTTTGTTCGACCGGCGGGACGGGAAGGTCCTGGGTTTCCAGGCGGTGGGCGAGGAGGGGGCGGAAAAAAGGGTGGATGTGGCCGCCATGGCCATCCAAATGGGGGCCACCGTTTACGATTTGGAGGAAGCCGAATTATGTTACGCGCCCCAATTTGGGGCCGCCAAGGACCCGGTCAACGTGGCCGGGATGATCGCTTCCAACGTCATGCGGGGCGACCTGGAATTGGTGGATTGGGAAGCCCTCCGGCAGGATACCCCCAGGGTCCTCCTGGATGTCCGTGACCCCGGGGAGTTCGGCGCGGCGCATGTGCCGGGGGCGGTCAATATTCCTTTAAATGAGCTGCGGGGCCGATTAGGGGAACTGCCGATGGATAAGGAAATCTGGGTTTATTGCCGCGTGGGGCAGAGGTCCTATTACGCGAACCGGGTGCTTTCGCAGAACGGGTTCAAGGTCCGGAACCTTCCCGGCGGTTATCTCGCTTATTTACGGGTTTACCCGAATGGGCTTTAGGTGTTGGAAGTTTAATAAAACCATCCACCCATAATCCGAATAAAGGCCCAAAGAATTTTTGGGGAACGCCTTCTCCTTGCCTGCCTGAAGAAGCCAAGCGGTAGCGATGTTTGGCGAAGGTGGGCTTCGGTTACCGTCGGTGATCCTCGGCACGGCACTTTTCGCCATATTGGAGTTAATCCTCAAAGTGCCGTACCCAGACCTCGCCTGGGTGCACCCGCTCCCCCCGGGGCTTTGCCCCAACCCCTTTAAAAACCCACGCAAAATGGCCCTTGACCCTGGAGTATACTCCAGCATTTATACTTACAACCTGGAGCGGAAAATGAAAAACAACAAAGCAACCCTTCAAATAGGGGAAGTTTCAAAGAAAAGCGGGATATCCATCGACACCATCCGCTATTACGAAAAAGAAGAGTTGTTAAAACCAGCGACACGGAGTGGAGGCGGTTTCAGAATTTATCCCCCCGAGGCGGTGGACCAATTGGTTTTCATCCGCAAAGCCCAGGAGATGGGGCTGACGCTCAAGGAAATCAAAAAGATCATGTGTTGCGGGGATAAGGGCCTGGAACCCTGCTGTGACCTGACGGTTGATTTGTTCACCGCGAAAGTCAACGAGTTCGAGGAAAAAATCAGGGAAATCCAGGGGATGAAGAAAAAGTTAAAGACGGTTTTAAGTGGATGGGTGGAGAAGAAAAAGAGTTAAGGAGGCTGTCATGGCCCAGAAAGTTTTAATTCTATGCACGAAGAATTCCTGCCGGTCGCAAATGGCTGAAGGGGTCTTGAAACATTACGGAAAGGGAAAATTCATCGTCGAAAGCGCGGGGTTGGAACCCACTCATGTCAACAAAAACGCCATTAAGGTCATGAGGGAGATCGGGATCGATATTTCGGACCAATTCTCGAAAGACGTAGTTGATTTCCTGGGGGATTACTTCGGCTACATCATCACCGTCTGTTCGGATGCCGACAAACGCTGCCCCATTTTCCCCGGCGTATCTAGGCGGCTCTACTGGCCCTTTGACGATCCGCCTCAAACCGAGGAGGAAACGCCGGAAATCCTGGCGGAATTCCGCAGGGTGAGGGATGCGATTGTTGTGAAGTTCAAGGAAGTCGCCGAGAAGGGTTTCCCCGCCATTGCCGAGTCCAAGGGATAAAATTTGCGGAGGTATTTGTAATGAAAAAAAATCACGTTGAATCCGAAAAAATCAAATCCGCTGTCAGGGAAAGATACGGCAAAATCGCCGAATCCTCCAACCCCACCTCCTGTTGTGGAATGGAAGAATCCAAAACCGCCTCTTCCTGTTGCGGGGGCGGCGAGTCAAAGGGCGGATTTTCTTACAGTTTTATCGGGGAGGATTATGCCAAGTTGCCGGGTTACCAACCCGAGGCGGACTTGGGCCTGGGTTGCGGCCTGCCCACCGAATTGGCGGGGATTAAGGAAGGCGACCATGTCCTCGACCTGGGTAGCGGGGCGGGGAATGACGCCTTCGTGGCCCGGCGCATTGTCGGGGACAGGGGCCGGGTGACGGGCGTGGATATGACCCCACAAATGATCGAAAAAGCAAAGGTGAACAGCCAAAAACTCGGATACTCCAACGTCGATTTCAAATTCGGAGAAATCGAGTCCCTTCCCGTGGCCGATAACTCCGTGGATGTGGTCATCAGCAATTGCGTCCTCAATTTGGTTCCCGATAAAACCAAGGCCTTCGGGGAAATATTCAGGGTGCTTAAACCCGGCGCCCATTTCAACGTTTCGGATATTGTTTTGGGCGCGGAATTACCCCCGCAACTTCGTTCCCAAGCCGAGCTTTACGTGGGTTGCGTATCGGGCGCGGTCCTGCGGTCCGAATACCTTGAAATGATCCAAAAAGCGGGTTTTAAGGATATAAGGGTTCAAAAAGAACGCCGGGTGGAAGTTCCCAGGGAAATTCTCTTGAAATACGTATCGGATAACGAGCTTCGGGATTTGGAATCAAAGGGCGCAGGCATATTCAGCGTGACGGTTTGGGGTGGAAAACCTTGACGGAAAAAGGCAAGGCAAGCGGGCGTGATATAGCCGCCCAGGGCCTATCGTCCAAAATGAACGTCTTCGAACGCTATCTCACCCTTTGGGTCGTACTTTGCATGGGCTTGGGAATCCTGATCGGCAAGTTGCTTCCGCAACTCGTCACTTCGTTGCAAGGCATGGAGTTTGGAACCGGAAGCCATATCAACATTCCCATCGCCATTCTCATATGGTTGATGATCTACCCGATGATGCTGAAGATCGATTTCGCCTCCCTCAAGGGGGTTGGAAAGAGGCCCAAGGGCCTCTTGGTGACCTTCTTCGTCAATTGGCTGGTCAAGCCTTTTTCCATGGCATTATTCGGGTGGGTTTTCTTGAAGGTGTTTTTCGCGCCTTTCTTGGGGCCGGAAATGGCGAACCAATATTTGGCGGGCCTGATCATCCTGGCCGCCGCGCCCTGCACCGCCATGGTTTTCGTGTGGTCCTATTTGGCGGGCGGGGACGCCGCCTATACGCTGGTCCAGGTATCGGTCAACGACCTCATCATGCTGGTGGCCTTTGCCCCCATTGTCCGGTTCCTGGTGTCGGGAGCCTCGGGCCTGGAAGTGCCGTTCCAAGTCCTCCTCTACTCGGTTCTTATTTTCGTGGTCATTCCCCTTGCCTTGGGCGCCGCCAGCCGCTGGTTCCTCATCCGGAACAAGGGGGCGAAATGGTTCAACGGGAAGTTCCTCCCGGTTTTTCACCCTATAACTATTTTGGCCTTGTTGGCCACCCTGGTCCTGATTTTCGCCTTCCAAGCGGAGAACATCACCGGCAGGTGGCTGGATGTGTTTTTGATCGCCATTCCCATCCTGGTCCAGGTTTACTTCAACGCGGGGCTTGCCTATGGTTTGATGAAGCTTTTTCGGGTGCCCTATCCGGTGGCCGCCCCCGGGGCCCTCATCGGGGCATCGAACTTCTTTGAATTGGCGGTGGCCACCGCCATAGCGCTGTACGGCCCCGGAAGCGGAGCCGCCTTAGCCACGGTGGTGGGGGTCCTGGTGGAGGTGCCGGTCATGCTGTCCGTTTGTTCCATCTGTACAAATACCAAGGGTTGGTTCGATAAGGAGAAATGAAAAGATGAGGAAAATTCTTTTTCTTTGCGTGGCTAACTCCGCCAGGAGCCAAATGGCCGAGGGGTTGGCGAAAAGCCTATATGGGAACGAGGCCTTCATCCAAAGCGCCGGTTCCAAACCTTCCGTTGTAAACCCTTTCGCCATTAAGGCCTTGGCGGAAATGGGAATTGATATTTCCGGCAACCGTTCCAAATCGGTGGATGAGATCGACCCGGCAACCGTGGACACCGTCATCACCCTTTGCGCCGAGGAAGTCTGTCCTGTTTTCCTGGGGAAAGCGGAACGCCTTCATTGGGGCTTGCCTGATCCGGGCGTTGGAAAAAACAGCGACGAAGAAAAACTCCAAAGTTTCCGGGAAGTCCGCGATGAAATCCTCAAAAGACTGACCCAGTTCAAAGCCGGGATCGGCACCGTTATCCGTTAAAGCCAGCCAGAAGCCTTCCCCCCCCTGGGGTCTTGGCCACGACGGCTTGCCATGGGCTTGTCGAATGGGGCCGATCTATACGCCCAAAGGCTCATTCCACCCAGGGGTTGGCCGTATTTCGTGACAAAATAAGTGCAAACCAGCCGTACTCCCGCCTAAAAATCACTAAAAATAAAATTCAAAATTGACGGGCCCCAACTTCCGTGATTATCTTTTTCCAATCTGGTTTTGGTTGATCCGTCATTGGCCGAAGCCGAATCGGCTTCGGCACTTGGCTGGCCAATTTGAGGTTGGCCGCCTGCGCGATGGGGTCAACCCCAGTTTAAATATGCAGTTCTTTGGAGGCCCTTATGCCCGCACCCGTTATCGTCCAAATCCCGCTTGAGAAGATCATGCCGAACCCCCACCAGCCACGCCGGCGCTTTAAGCCGGGGTCCATCCAGGAAATGGCCGACTCCCTTAAAGACATGGGCCAACAAACCCCCGCAAAGGTCCGGCCCCTGACTCCCGAAGAAATAGCCCTCAACCCCGGCTACGAGTACATGCTCATCGGGGGCCACCGGCGCCTGGCCGGGGCCAAGCTGGCTGGTTTGGCGACCCTGGACTGCATCGTCCTGGTTATACCCCCCTCCGAGACCCACCTGGCCGCCCTCATGGACAATGATTCGGAGGAAATGGACTGGTGGGACTGGGATTTGGCTATTGAGGAGGAGGCTAAGGCCCAAGAGGTGCCCTCCCAAAGGAAGTTGGCCGGACGCTTAGGGATTTCCAGGGCGAAAATCTACAATGCGATGAAGGTGTTGGGAACCCTTAACCTTTCAGCCAGGGAATTAATTGAAAAGAACCTCGACTTGCAAGACACGAAGGGGGAGGGGGGTGGCCAGAGTCTGGCCACCCCAGAGCCCGTTGGGGAGCAAAATGACGTCCCCCCTGATACCTCAAAACCTAGCTATCAGATAACCGAATATGTTTTGCTGACCTTAGCCAATCTAAAAGATCCGCTTTTGGTCGAAAGAGCCCTCAAAGTGGTCCTGGCCCTGCATTTGACCGAGCAAAAGGCCAAGAAGCTGGTCGAATGGGTCCAAAAAGGGAACCAGCCCGAGGACTTTGGGGCCAAGGATCCCAAAGACACCCCGGAAGACCCTTATGCCGCCTATTGGCCCCAGTTAGGGCCGGGGTTCAAGGTCAAATATAAGAGAGGGGGAGGTTATGAGGTTCATATGGCCATCCAGGATGGGCACCAGGCCTGGAACGCCGCCATGGCCGCCAAGAGAACGCTCCAAGGCCAGGAAGGTTCTGCCGTTACGACCGCCCCGATACCCATGCCGGCTCCCACAACACCAAGCCCCCTCACTTCAGGGGCATCTCAGGTCGCTGGCTTAATTCTTTGGAAGCAGATCAAGCACATCCCCGCCCATATCCTGAACCGTTTCTTTCCCCGGTGGTTCACCCACATCTTCAATAAAACCACCGCCGGGGTCCAACGCATGGGTGTCAAGAACCTGGGTTGGGCCATCGTCTTCACCCTGTTCCTCTTTTTAATTGTGGGAAGCTATCTTATAAGCATGGCCAGCCGGTTGTTGACCCGTGCGGCCTACCGTATTGTCCATTCCGGACAGGTGATGCCCAATCCCGCCCACCTGCCACCCGGCCCTGGCAGCCAACCACAAGTTGGCCAGCCGAGTGCCGAAACCGAAGCGATTTCGGCCCCCCAAAGCCAAGGTACAGCGATGAATGGCACCGGGGGAGCGGTAGAAGCTCCCGCACAGGCTGTCATACCCAGCCGTTCGTTGTCCCCGGAAACTTTATTCGTGAGGCAATTCCTGCTAAAGGCCTTCATGCCTGACCCCGACAATATAATCGATTGGCATGAGTACATAATTCACTCGATGACGCGCACCGCCAAGGATGCTTTTGACCGGGACTTTTACCCGGATGATAAAATAGGGGAAATAGGCGTCGGGCACCTCATCCAAAGATTCCAGTTGGCCGAATCCGTCACCTGTTTAAGCGTGGGGGCCCAAGCGGATGTTTACCAGGCCCATGGGGTTATTACCGCGAAAGGCGGCCCGGAGAGGCCGGAGCTGCTACTGACCACCCAGCCCGTGGCCTTGAGGGTGGAGGTTTTGCATGGTGCCGGTAAAAAGTTCTTGGTGGGGAAGCTGGGGCTTTTACCCGCCGGGCACAACTCCGCCCCGCCCTCCGGATTGTCCGAAAAAGCGGTGACCGTGATGGTGGTAGCAACGCAAGCGCCTACGAAGGCGCAAGGGGAGGACATGGTGGGCAAGGCGCTCAATAAAGCGGCCAGCCAAGGGGTTAACGCTGCCGCGGATGAAGCCGTCAAGAAATTATTACCGTTTTAATGGGGACGGAAGTTTGAAAATTCGAACAATGGATTAGGTTGAGCTCCTTGATTACCGGGGGAAGGGTTAGAATCAGAACCTATCAAGAGGGCTTGCCCCGAAATGGAAAATGGAGGCCGGGCACCTTTCTTTACTACGAGTAACTCATTTCAATCCGTCTAGAGTCTGGAGAGTATTTTGGAAAGTTTAAGTATTCTGCAGCGCTTAAAACGCCATTCACCTCAAGAATTCGAAGTTTTTGTCTTGGAATTCCTCAAAAACATACAGAACAGCATTGAGGGGGAAGTAACTGGACAGACCGGGGACGGAGGCGTTGATGGGTGGATCCGCATGGACAAACTGCGATTGGGAGATGTCTACTTCCAGGCCAAGAAATGGGACTCTACAGTCGTAGGCCGCCCTGAGATCCAGAAATTCGTTGGGGCTTTGCACGGTAAAAGGGCGGTAACGGGTGTCTTTGTCACCACTTCATCATTTTCAAAAGGTGCCCACGATTATGTGAAACTACTCGAAAAAAATGTTAGGTTGATCGATGGTTTGGAACTGGAAAAATTAATTGTAGAGAATCATTTGCTTCATCTGGTGAAAGAAGAGAGCGCTTTATCCCCTCCATCCCTCACAAATGTTGTGCCTGATAATCGAAAAAAACAAATGGACGGGTTTTCTCGAGTATGGGAATTACTTCAAAGGGATAAAGTTTTCGGGTGGATTTTTTATTGGTTTTCCAAACTTTCGCCAAAGGTTAAAGGGATTATTGTTATTTTAATGTTTGTTGGGTTATGGGGCATGTTTCATCCGCACCCGCCAAAACACGTGGAAAACAAGCCCACAATCGTGGTGGATAACCGCCCCAAACTCCCGATCACCATCAATTACCGAAACGCACTTTTAAGCGGCGGCTTAGTGGCTAAGTTCGAAAATCTTTCCAGTCATAAGCTTAAGTTTGTTGCCGTTTTCACCAATCCAAACCTTGCCGTCAGCAAAGCCTTCAATTTTTCCCTGCGCCCCATAAGAGTCTTGAATTCGGACATCTGGAAGGCTGGGATTTTAAACCGGGAGATGCGATCAGCCTAAAGAACCAAGCGTATAAGCCAATGATGGCAAAAGTTCCTTAAACGCAACGAAGGGGCTAAAATTTTAAACTTTGGTTTTACGAAGCTTTCGCAACCGGTAATTCCTCCCAATCCGTCGTGAAATGCCGCGATTTAAATTCAAATTTCGTCGTCCAACGGTTCTCAAAACCTGCCGCCGCTATTCGAATTTTCCCTCTCCCATGTTTGAATTGTTGAAGTCGTCCGCAGGGGCTTGTTCAAAGGGGAATTTAATTAATGCTCAATACTGCATTTGAACCGCTGGATGGGATCAACTTGGGGCGGGGAAGCATTTTTGCGGTTTTCCAGCCAATCGGTATAAGCGTTGGGGCCCTTCAGGTAATCCGCCGAAACATAAACCAAGTAGCCCGCCATTAATTCACCTTCCTCGGTTTGGACCGCGTCAAAGCCTGATTTCCCATAATACATGGCGTCGTCGTAATAGCCCGTCACCTTCACAAAATCGATCGTGGTGGAAGAGTCTTGGACGTAGAGGAAATGGTGGAAGAAGACGGTTTGCGAACCGTGGTACCCATAGAAACCGGTTGAGGCCCTCTGGGTGTAATATCCGGCTTTTTTGTATTGCGAATTCAATTGGTGGAATTTGTCCATGACATCGGGAAGCGCCAGAGCCACGGAGGCGGCACAGAGTTTCCCATCATAAAAAATATAAAGGATGCTGTCCCCGGCGGTGGTTTGGGGGGCAAACTTGGGGGCTCGGTCGGGATCATCCTTATCTACCGGGTGGAAATCCGTAAGGATAAAATCCAAGGCCCGGGCTTCCATGCGTTCCGTCGAATAGGTCAACTTGGATCCTTTTGAAGCCTTGAAATCATCCAACGGGGTGCCCCAAGCTGGTCCTTGGAAAACCGGTAGGGAAGAAGAAGTAGTTTGGGCGTAGGCGGGACTGACTAGGAGTAACCCCGAGATTGTGATGAAGCCTGACCACCGCAGTAGGTTGCTTTTCATGAAGGCCCTCCTTCAAAACACTAAATCCCCTTGGCGGATAAAATTACAGAACTATTTCCTTCACATACATTTCTGAGGTAATGGCTTATTGCCGTTCGTTTCCCCTTCTCCCTTGAGGGGAGAAGGACGGGATGAGGGTGGTTTTGACAAGCAAAATTCACCCCTCACCCTACCCTCTCCCTCAAGGGGCGAGGGGTTTTTTTATCTTGGTGTGTCGAATACTTAGTTCCATAAAATTAAATAACGGCTTCTACTTAATTTAGTTTCTTTTTTTGCTGGAAAACAAAGGTAGCTCCTCAAATATCGACAAATTAACGTGTTAAAACCAGGCCAAAGTTAACCGGTATTTAACATTGATGAAATGTTTCGCGCCACCCCCACCTGTAGAGTTCCGCACGAATTTCTTCCGATTCGGGTTTTAGTTTACCCTGCGACACTTTGCCGTTTGATGTTGAAAACCGAGGAACCCGAATCGGGGGGAAGAAGTTAAAAAAACTGGTTAAGGAGAAGCTATGAAACGGTCTTGGTTATTGGCTTTGGTGATGGCCGGATCGCTGGTTGCCCTGAACAGCGCGGCGTTCGCCGATGAAGCAAGCACGGATGCGCAAGAGGATGTAAATACCGCCATTGGCGCATTGACGAAACAGGTCAATGATTTGGCGAGCAAGGGACCCTCGGTTGAGATTCACGGGTTCGCCCAAGCGGACTACATTAACGACAGCACCCAGTCACTCCAAGAAACCGTTGGAGATGGGAGCATCGCTATCCAGGGGAAGCCTTATAACTTCGCGGGGAGCAACGGTATGACCCAGTTTTCCCTGCGTAACTCCCGGATTGACCTTCTGGCCAAGGAAACCGCGTCCGATTGGGCTTTCAAGGGCTACATCGAAACGGACTTCCTGGGCATCAACAACGGCAACACGGTGGGGGACAACGAATATAAGTTCTACACCCAGCCGACCCTCCGTTTGCGCCATGCCTATGTGGAAGCGGACCAGAACGATGGATGGGAAATTTTGGCCGGGCAATGGTGGACATTATTCGGCTGGAACATGGACTACACCTTGGCGACCGTCGCGGAATCTCCCGTGATGGCCACACTATACGAACGGATTCCCCAATTGCGCATCCAGAAGACCTTCGGCGATGCCTCCGGATTCCAGCTCCAAGCGGATATTTCCGCGGAAAAGCCGGACCAGGACATTTCCCAGGTCCCGACCCAGTTGGCGGGTCTCCGGTTCTTGTTCAATGACATGAAGGGCTATTTCTGCTCCGCCACCGGGGCCGACAAACTGATGCCCTTGAGCCTTGGAATCTCGGGCCGCAACGCCCTTTATGTGTGGGGCAACGGACTGGGAACCAACCCGGACCTTTTGAATCAAAGCATCTGGGCCAGCGCCATGGCGGCCGATATCCTGATCCCGGTTATTCCGGCGGCTGAAGGCAAGGATGACCCCAGCATCGTGCTGACAGGTGAATACACCTACGGCGCGGGCGACACCCTGCCCTTCAACGGCGGCGGTTTCGGCGGAGCCACCGCAATCGGCTCCTTCGTGAAACCTGCCCCGACCTACGGCGCTAACACCGAAACGGATGACGGCGCGGTGGCGGCGTTCAATGGCGGATTGAAGCCCCTCATCCTCCAAAGCTACAACGGCCAGATCCAGATTACCTTGCCGAAGAGCGTGGGTACGATCTTGACCGCCGGCTATGGCGAAGTTTTCTTGACCAACGCCAGCCTTACCCAATTGGGTGCCACTTTTGCTCACACAGGCACAGGTTACAACGACGACAGCAACTACTTCGTCAACGTCATGCAGGACCTTTCCAAGAACACCCGCGTGGCCTTGGAATACGCCACCTTCATGACGCACTATGTGAACGGAACAGAGGGGACGGATAACCGCCTGCAGCTTTCCACCTGGTACCGTTTCTAAACCAAAACTCCAGTGGAGTTTTGGTTCAGGCAGGCTGTTAAAGGAGCTTTTGAAGTTTGGCATCCTGCCGAGTCATAAAACAATTCGGAGGAATTGTTTCATGATGTGTTGAGGCCTTCCTAGGGGGCCGCCCGGTAGTCAGGGAACCGGGTTGGCCCCTTCCTCCGCTTCTCAACTGAAAGAAAAGTTTTGAGTTCTGAGTGTTGAGTTTTGAGTTAAGGTTAGGTTTTAAACCTTTCGGTTTAAAACCCCCGAAAATTACCTGAAAAGTGGTTTGAAAAGCAGTTTTGGCACCTCTGTTAGTTAACGCAACCGTAACATTTGAAGTTTTGGCAAAAGCTTAAAATCAATCAGCCTAAAGAGGAGTTTCAAGATGAACAGCCTGAAAAAAATCATGACGGGCGCCCTTATGGCGGCCGCCTTCGCGGGAACGGGACTGGCGAATGCCGCCGGTACTGTCGCCCTCAACGGGGCCGGGGCTACTTTCCCCTACCCGGTCTATTCCAAGTGGTTCTATGAGTACAACAAATCGACTGGGGTGCAAGTCAACTACCAGTCCATCGGTTCCGGCGGTGGTGTCCAGCAATTCACCGCGAAGACCGTGGACTTCGGCGCTTCGGATGCCTTCTTAACCGACGACGAAACCGCGAAGGTCGGGGGGAAAGTCATCCATCTCCCGACGGTGATCGGTTCTGAACCGATTGTGTACAACGTTCCAGGAGTGGCTACGGGTTTGAAGCTGTCGCCTGAAGTCTTGGCCGGCATTTATTTGGGTGATATCACCAATTGGAATGACCCCAAAATTAAAGCCTTGAATCCGGACATGACCTTTCCGGACCTGGCCATTACCGTGGCCCATCGGTCGGATGGAAGCGGAACGACCAATATCTTCACCAACTATTTGACGAAGGTCAGCGCGAAATGGGCCTCTGCCGCGGGTTGGGGCAAGGCCGTCAAGTGGCCCGTTGGCGTGGGCGGCAAGGGCAACGAAGGTGTGGCGGGTCTGGTGAAGCAGATTCCCGGAACCATCGGTTATGTGGAGTTGGCTTATGCCATGCAGAACAACATGACCTTCGCCAAATTGCAAAACAAAGCCGGTAACTTCGTGGATCCCTCGGTTGAATCCACGACCGCAGCCGCCGCCGGAGCCTTGAGAAAGATGCCCGCTGATTTCAAGATCATGATCACCAACGCTTCCGGTGAGAATGCTTATCCGATCAGCGGATTTACCTGGCTCCTGGTCCAGCCCAGTTACGCTGACCCCGTGAAGGGCAAGGCCATCGTGGACATGCTGAAGTGGATTTATTCCACCGGCGAACCCATGGCCAAGGACCTTTTCTACGCGCCTTTGCCGGATTCCTTAATCGAAAAGATCAGCGCGAAGGTTAGCGAAATTAAGTACTAATTCAGAAGGATGCAGGTGATCTTTGAGCTTAGCGACTGAGGAAAATTTGGTTCGGAACGAGGGAGCCGGGAGACCGGCTCTCTCCTTTTTTTCTTATGGGTTTGGGGACAGGCTTTTTAAAGGGATGACGATTTTCTTCGCATCCATGGTTTTGTTGTTGGCGTTCGTGACGGCGGGGAGCCTTTACCTGACCTCCCAGGCTTCCATCAAGGCATTTGGCTGGTCCTTTTTAGTAACTTCTGATTGGGACCCCATCAAGAATGTATTCGGCGCGGTCCCTTTTATTTACGGCACAATCGTCTCCTCCTTCTTGGCCCTTTTAATTGCCACGCCCCTGGGACTTGGGATTTCCCTTTTCTTGACGGAGTTGGCCCCCCAAAAATTCCGCGACCCGGTGGCTTTTTTGGTGGAGACCTTAGCGGCCATTCCCAGCGTGGTCTATGGACTGTGGGGAATGTTTGTCTTGGCGCCCTTAATGCGGGTGAATGTGGACCCCATCCTAATTAAAGCAGGGGGCACCTTTGTTGGGTTATTAACCGGCATAACGGTTATTTTCTTGTCGAACGCCTTGTTGGGAAGGTTTGTCAAGGGACTTCCTGGGACCTTTCTTTCGGTATTCATCGGTTTGTGCGTTGGTATCTATGTGGGCACGCTGAAGATGCCTTTTTTCCAGGGTCCCACAACAGGCCTTTCCCTTTTCACGGCGGGGGTGATCCTTTCCATCATGATCCTGCCCACGATCACGGCCATCAGCCGGGAAGTCTTCGAGGCGGTTCCCAACAGTTACCGCGAATCAGCCCGGGCCCTTGGCGCAACGAGCTGGGAGACGATGAACCTGTCGGTCCTCCAGATTTCGAGGCCGGGCGTAGTGGGGGCCATCATGCTGGCCCTTGGCCGCGCCTTGGGGGAAACCATGGCGGTCACCATGGTCATCGGCAACAACCCGCAGGTTTCGGCCAACCTCCTGGCGGGGGCCCACAGTATGGCCAGCGTGATCGCCAACGAATTCACCGAGGCCAATGGGGACGTCTACCTGGCGGCGCTCTCCGAAATCGGCCTTTTGTTGATGGCCATAACTTTGGTGCTGAATATCGCGGCCCATCTTCTTGTTTGGGCGACGACCCGAAAATTCTCAAAAGGTTAAAATTAATGAAATTAGGTTTCCAAACCCGCCGGTTTTTCATCGACCGTTTGATGGTGACCCTCTGTGGATTAGCTGCCCTTTTGGCCGTCATTCCGCTTGTAAGCGTACTTTGGTACGTTTTTATACAGGGGATCAAGGAATTGGGGCCGGGCTTTTTCATCCACCTTCCCACCCCGGTAGGGGTAGTTGGGGGCGGAATGGCCAACGCCTTGGTGGGAACGATCACCATCGTTCTCATTTCCTGCTGCGTGGGGCTGCCGGTGGGGATATTCGCGGGGGTATATCTGTCCGAATACGGGAAAAAGAGCCAATTCGCCTGGCTGGTCCGTTTTACGGCGGATGTTCTTTCGGGGGTGCCATCCATCGCGACGGGCATCGTTGCTTATGGCCTTTTGGTCAAGACGATGGGGCATTTCTCGGCCCTTGCGGGGGGCGTGGCCTTGGGTTTCATGATGATCCCGATCGTGTGCCGCACCACCGAGGAACTCGTGAAAATGGTTCCTCATTCACTTCGGGAAGCTTCCTGGGCCTTGGGGATTCCCCAATGGAAAACCATCTTGAATATCGTGATTAAGACCGCTAAAAATGGAATCCTTACGGGAGTGTTGCTCTCTATTGCCCGTGTTTCGGGTGAAACCGCGCCCCTTTTGTTCACTTCTTTTGGCAACTCATTTTGGTCAAAGAGTATTTTTGAACCAACGGCTTCTTTGACCGTCCAAGTTTTCACTTACGCGATTTCACCATATGACGATTGGCACCGACAGGCTTGGACGGGGGCCCTGGTTTTATTGATGCTGGTTTTATCTGTAAATTTGGGCGCCAAACTGTTTTTCAAGAACCCGAGAAGCCTGCTTCGATAAAAAGAGAAAGGAAATTTTGAATTCTAAATGTTGAATTTTGAATTGATGTGAACTTTGGCGAAGCCAAAGTTTCCGCAATTGAAAATTAAGAATTCAGAATTAAAAATTGGTGTTCAGAGGATGGGTCCCATGATCGATGAAATAAAGGAAAAAGGCCAAAAAAAGGAAACGAAAAAAGTGGAAAACCAGGAATCCAGGGGAGAGGTCCGCAAAATCGAAGTGGCACACCAGGAAACCGCCCCGGGCGAGGCCCGTTTAAAAATGAAGGCCGAAGGCGTCTGCGCCTGGTTCGGCACCAAGCAGGCCCTCTATGACGTGAACATGACCATCCATGAGAAGGAAGTGACGGCCATTATCGGCCCCTCGGGGTGCGGCAAATCTACCCTCATCCGCTGTTTCAACCGCATGCACGAGACGGTCCCCGGTTCCAAGTTCGCGGGCGATATTTTCCTCGAAGATGGCAGCATTTTCGACCCCCGCATGGACCCGGTAGTGGTCCGCCGGCGCGTCGGTATGGTGTTCCAAAAACCCACGCCCTTTCCCACCCTTTCCATTTTTGACAACGTGGCTGTCGGCCTACGGTTGAACGGCATGAGGGACAAGAAGGTACTGGAAGAGGTGGTGGAAAAGAGCCTCCGAAAGGCGGCCCTTTGGGAGGAAGTGAAGGATTCCCTGCAAAAGGCGGGAGGGGCCCTTTCGGGCGGCCAACAACAGAGGCTTTGCATCGCCCGCGCCCTGGCCATCGAGCTGGAAGTGCTTTTGATGGACGAGCCCTGCTCGGCCCTGGACCCCATTTCCACGACCAAGATCGAGGAATTGATCCACGAGTTGCGGCAGAACTACACCATCATCATCGTCACCCATAACATGCAACAGGCGGCCCGCGTTTCGCAAAAGACCGCCTTCATGCTGAACGGCAAATTGATCGAGTACGACGCCACGGAGAAGATGTTCACCAATCCGGAAAATAAATTGACGGAAGATTACATCACAGGCCGTTTCGGCTGAAAAACGGGCTAAAATGGGAAATGTTATGGGAACCACGGAAGGGAAGACCATGCAAATATCTTTCGACGAAGAATTAGCCGGTCTTGAAGGAGAAAATCCTGCTGATGGGCAGCAAGGTGGAGGAGGCCATCCGCCTGGCCATGAAATCCCTCGTGGACCGGGATTCGAAACTGGCCCGGCAGGTCATCCAAAGCGACCGGGACATCAATGATCTTGAAATCGAAGTGGACGAGATCTGCCACCGGCTCTTGGCCCTGCACCAGCCCATGGCGGGGGATATGCGCTTCATCACCAGCGCCATGAAGATCAATTCGGACCTGGAACGCATGGGGGACTTGGCCGTCAATATCGCCGAGCGGGCCCTGACCTTAACGAAGTGGCCCCCTTGAAGCCCTTCATCGACATCCCCCACATGGCCTCCATCGCCCAGGAAATGGTGAAGGTTTCGCTGGATTCGCTGGTGAACCGGGACGCCGACGCCGCCAAGAAGGTCTGCGAGCGGGACGACGAGGTGGACAACCTGAACGACCAAATCATCCGGGAGCTCATCAGCTATATGCTGGAGGACCGGGCCAATATCAAGCGGGCCCTGGACCTTATCCTGGTCTCCCGCTACCTGGAACGCATCGCGGACCACGCCACCAACGTGGCCGAGGATGTCATTTACATGGTGAAAGGAAAGGACATTCGCCACCGGCGCGGATAGTGCGGCAATTTTGAATTATGAATTTTAAATTTTGAATGGTGGAAGCCCGGAAATTTCCGGGCTTTTTTATTTTCGGGAGAAACAGTCAAACCGATTTTTCGGTCAGTTATCCTACAAATTTTCCAAGGGATTGGTTTTTGTCAATCTTCTTTTCCCAACTTTCCCTTTAATTAACATTCCTGTTTCATCCAAGAAAAACTTTCGTCGAAGTCCGGCAGTCTAATAACTTTCGACGATTCTTCCTCAATAAAAAAGTTGATCGGATAAAAACGATCTTTTTCCAATAACCCTGGAGGCCAAAAATGCCGGTGGAAACCCTCCAACCCCAAGCTTACGGGCAACTTTCGAGTGATTTGAATGGCCTCAGCCGTAAGGCCGTCCAAGCCAATGTAAAGGACCCGGACTCGGCCCTGGAATTGGCCCGTGCCTTCGAGGCCTGGACCTCCCGGGCACGCAAATCCTGCGGGGAATGGAGCGGCTCCTTTCACCAACAGGCCCAGGATTTAGTGAAGGAACTGAAATCGGGGCTCCCCGCCGCCAAGGCCATGGAGCAGCTTTTGCGGGCCTTGTTGCAGGCCCACCGCCTCCTGGAAAAAGAGCAAAAGGGGGAACTGGAAAAGGAAACGGACGCGCCCCCACTGTCGCTTTCCCCGAAAGCCTCCCGGGAGGAGGCCGCGGGCGCCAAGGAAAGCCTTTATATCCGCCCGGAGGACCAAGGGCTCTTTCAATTATTTCTCCAAGAAGCTCCCACCTTCCTTTCGGGTATTCAGTCCAATCTTCTCCTCTTAAGCTCCAAGCAAAAGGCGGACCTCCAGCAGGTTTACCAGTTGTTCCACGTGCTGACGGGCCAGTGGGGCTTCCTGGGCTTCCTTCAGATGCGACGCCTTTGCCAGGCGACGGAAATGGTTTTGGAGCCATTCCTGAGGGGAGGGGCGGAACCCGCAGCCCCCCATCTCGATGTCTTTTTGAAGGCCCTGGGGTCCTGCCGGTCCCAGGTGGACCGTATCGCCCGGGGGCTTCCAAAGGAATATGTGGAGGTATGGGATGCGACCCCTGTCCTGGAAGAATTGCAAGCTTGGCTGCTCCCGGCCCCATCAAGCGCCGGCCCCGGTTTAAAAACTTCCCCTCCTCCAGCGCCGGGACCGGAAGCGGTTCCGTTAGCCGGACCCCAAGCGCCCGTTTCCCCCGTTCCGCCGCTATTTGACGGCGGGGAAGGGGTGCGCGATGACCAAATGAACCTGTTGCTGGAATTGATGGGTGATTTGATGTTTTCCCAATCCTCCTTCCTGGAAGAGGCCCTGGCCCAAAACCTGAAGGGGAAAAACGCGGCCGAAGCGGCCCATATCGGCAAGATCACCCGGCAAATGCGGGACACCCTTCTTTCCCTGCGCATGGTTCCGTTGCGGCCCCTCTTTGAGCGCCTGTCCTGGGAACTGGCGCGCTTTTCCCAAATGGCGGGCAAGACGGTCTACCTGTCGGTGGAAAGCACCGATATCGAAGTGGACAGGCTGTTGTTGCCGCGGCTGGCCGGCCCGCTTTCCCAACTGATCCAAAACGCCGTGGACCACGGTATCGAGCCGCCGGGGGAAAGAATCCGGGCCGGGAAACCGCCCGAGGGCATGATCAAAATCAAGGCCTCCCAGCAAGGGGGAGCTGTTGTCCTTGAGCTGGAGGATGATGGACGGGGTTTGAGCCTGGAAAAACTGCGGCAGAGGGGGCGGGAGCTCGGAATCCTGGAGGATGAAAAGGCCTCCCCTACCCGCGTGATGGAAATGATTTTTAAGCCCGGCTTGACCACCCTGAGCGGCCCCGGGGAAGGCCGTGGCCAGGGCCTGGACCAGGTGGAATCACAGTTAGAGGATCTTTACGGTTCCATCCGCGTGCAGAGCAAGCCCGGCCAGGGTTGCAAATTCACCCTCAAAGTCCCGCGCAGCCAAGCCTTGATCGAGGGCTGGGTCGTGGAGGCGGCGGGGAAACACTGCCTCCTGCCCCTGTCCCAGGTCCGCAAAATCACCCATCCGGCCCCCCCGGGCGCGGAAAGGGAAACCCCGGAGGACACAACCGCGCCCACGGTGGACCTGGGCCAGTGGTTGGGTGAAAGCAAGGACGAGGACAGTCCGAAGTTTTCGGTTTATGTGGAATCCGGTGCCAACCGGTTTCGCGTGCGGGTGGACGAGGTCCACGGCAAACAGCAAGTGCTGGTGCGCAAAAATGGCCCGGAAAATACCGGAAAGGCGGGCGTCCGCGAGGAGGCGCTTTTGCCAGACGGCAAGGTGGTTTGGGTGCTGGATACGAGGCAATTCGTTCAAGCGTAAAAATATTGGCTGCCGGTAAGAATTGATCAAAAGCCGTTCTTTGGGAGGAAAGGTCCATGGAAAAAGATTTCAACGGGATTGTGTTTCGGATCAACGGATTCTCATGTTCCATCGACGCCCTGGAAATCCGGGAGATAGTGGCGGGGACGGAATGGAAACCCCTTTCGGTGGAAGGCGAATCCGGAGCCTTCCTGCAGGTCCGGGGGAAGGTTGCCCGGGTCCTGGACTTGCGGCAAAGGCTCGGGTTTTCTCCGGCGGTGATGGAGGGAATTAATTCCTTCATCGCGATACAGGCTCCTGGCGGGGACCGCAACCGATTGGTGGCACTCTGGGTGGATCAAGTGATGGATTTGGTCAATGTCCCCTTGGGAAACCTGCGGGCCGCGCCGGCTTCTTTCACCGAAATGCCGTCCAAATTTATCCGGGCTGTTTTCGATTCCAACGACGAACCGGTTTATGTTTTGAATGTGAGGGAAATATTAAAAGCAGAATTTCCAGGGGAAAGGGAATTGGCCCTAAAGGACAAGGCGAGCTGATAACGGCAGTTGGCAGTCGACAGTTCGCAGTCCGCAGGTTTAACGGCAAGGCGTTTTGCCGCCAACTGTGAACTGTAAACCGCGAACTGATTTAAAAGGAGTGGAAAATGAAACTACAAAACCGGTTGTTCCTCAGCGTGATTCTCATGGGGTTGACGGCCCTGGCCATCGGAATCCTGTGCCTTCAATCCTCCCGGTTGGTCTTCGATAACCAGGCCAAGGTTTATGACAGCGGGCTGGCTGTTTACCACTTGAAAAAAGTTTCGGATGCTTTCGGTCTCGATACCATCGCTGCGGTCCAAAGGGCCCGCGTGGAAGTGGGATGGGCGTGGGAAGACAGCACTAAAATAGTGGAGGACGCTGAAAAATCGGCTGATGAAAATTGGAAAGCTTATATGGACATGGACAAGACGAAGGATGAGAAGTACCTCGCCTCCATCGTGGATACCAGCATTACGATGAACAAGCATTTCATGGAGGATTTGACGGTGGCTTTAAGAAACAAGGACGCGCGTCAGTTGGAAATCCAAGCCACCAGTGTGATGTACCCTTCCATTACACCCATCACGGATAATATCCGCAAATTGGAGGACTTGAATGAAAAGGCCGGCCAGGACGCGGTGGACCAAGCGGAGAAGGGTTTTACTGGCAGCTACAATTTTATGGCGGCGGCGGTGGTGATCCTGCTTCTCCTGGGCTTGGCCGCGGGGGTTTGGATGGCCAATGGGGCCCTTCGCCCACTGGGCTTGTCGGCCCTCGGATGGGAGAGTGAGGTGAGGGAAGTGGCTGACTTGGGGGGGCAGGTTTCGGCTGCCACGTCCCAGCTCAACGGGAGCCTGACGGAATCGGCCAGCCAGCTCCAAAAAACTGGGAGCGCCTCGGAGCAAATGGTATCCATGGCCCAGCATAAGAGCCAGGAAACGGCGCGGGCGAGAAACCTGATCGATGAAACCAAATCCGCGCTTTCCGTCAGCGGGGAAGCGGCCCAACGGGTGATGGACCAGGTCAAAAACATGGGTCAAAGCGCCGAAAAGGTCTTCCAGGTGGTCAAAACCATCGAGGAGATCGCCTTCCAAACCAACATCCTGGCCTTGAACGCGGGCGTGGAAGCGGTGCGGGCCGGGGAACAAGGCAAGGAATTCGTGCTGGTGGTGGAGGAAATCCGCAACCTCTCCCAGCGATGCGCCCAGGTGGCGAGGGAAACCTCCAAAATGGTCACGGAAAACACCCGGCAAGCCTCCGACGGGCTTCGTTTGAGCGAGGATACGGCCAAGGCCGTTTCCCTGGCCAGGGAAAAGGCCGGCAAGGTCGAGGGGCTCTTGTCGGTGATGGAGGAAGGCGCGGATATCCAACTGCGCGGCTTGCAGGAAATTCACGGCACCGTCAACCAAGCCGAAAGGGATGCTTTCCGGAACAGCGCCGTCGCCGAAAAGGCGGCGATATTGGGAAGGGGCCTCACCCAGAAAGCTGAAAATCTCAGAACTGTTTCCCAACAACTAGCGGATATGGTGAAGGGGTCATCCAAGGCCGGACCTAAAATGAAAACGCAAGCGGCACAACCGGCGTCTTCACCCACCGCCACACCGGTGGCCTTCGAAAAGCCCGAACCCAAGGATTTACGGTTTGCGGAGAAAACCGGCACGGATGGCGGTAAAGTCATTCACATTAAATAATACAAAATCATGGGCGTTTTTCAGAAGCGGATAAATCATGGTTTGCCCCAGTTAAAGACTATGGCTGAAGGGGCAAACCCCGTCTTTGCGACCTAACTCTAAATTGTTTTACAAAACCGTAACTTCTAAATTGATTGTGAAGAAAATAAATTTTGTTACAGTTTTTTTGAAAAAACTTTTTGACACCCGCCAAAACTTGATCGAGTTTTCGAAAATGTAGATCGCGATCTCGTTTTCCCTTTAACTGAAAATTAACTTTGAATGTTTTCCCAAGAAACATTCAACCTCAATAATCCCGCAACTTTCCAAACAGCATTTAGTCAGGAAATCTTTTTGTCCCGCTTTTTGGAAATTCAACATCACAAGCCTTTTGGAAAGACGAAGCCTTACTGAATTCCATTTACGCCCTTGGCGGAAATGGATATCGGGGTTACGCATACTTTTTAAATCAACCTACCAGGTGGAAGAGAAAAAGAACCTCGGAGACGTTTCAAAAATTTATTAAGGGGAAAACAGTGAAATTGAGGAAAACTGTTGGATTGTCTCTGGCTGTCGCTTTGCTAAGTTTTTCAGGCGTAAAGCTGGTTTTGGCTCAGGATCAAACAGCGCAGGAAACACCCGCGGCCACAACAGTTTCCGAATCCACCGATACCACCCCGGCACCGGCCTCCACTAAGCCCCTCGGCACCAAAGCGGAATTGAAAAACCTCGAGGAAAAGAACCGGGATTTAGAAACGCGGCTGAAGGCACTGGAAGATGAAATGACGGCCCAGAAAGCTGCCGCAGCCACTCCCGCTACCGCCACCACGACCCCGAATCCCCAAGACATGGTCGGGCCGGGAGGGGCCGCCGGCACTCAGCCTTACCAACCCGGCGTCCACTTGAATGAAATCAAGTTCAACGACACCAACGAATACATGTACTCGGAAAGCCGCTACCTTTCCTTCTCCAATCCCCAAGGGGACGCGGAGTTCCGGCTGGGGGGCTACGTCTGGACCGACCTGGACATCAACAACCAAAGCTTCAACGTCAACAGCCAGGGCCAGACCGTTTTTAACTACGTCAACGGCAACGGGGCCCACAATGCCAATAACGGCGGCGGCGACGACACGAACGGTTTCGTCCCCAAGAAGGCCCATCTCGATTTCCGGGCCTCCTTCGACAAGATGTACGCCCTGGCCATCGGACTGGAGAGCAACAAGTCCTACGGGGATTCGATCGGCCTTTACCATTTTTACGCGGTCGCGAAATTCGATAAGCTTTTCAACCTTCAATTTGGGAAGTTCAGCAATCCCTTGAGCCTGGAAGGGCTCCAACCGGCCGCCGACCTGCCCTTCGTGGAAGCTTCCATGATCGCCAACTTCACGGTCAACAAGGACATCGGGGCCGAAGTTGACGGGGAATACAACCATTTCGTGGACTACGTCCTGGAAATTGCCAACGGCCAGCAGGACAACGAATCCTCCGCCACCGGGCCTATCAAGCCAGCCTACGACATGAAGGCCTTGACCGCCCGTGTATTTTTCACGCCCTGGGAGAAGACGGATGATGAATGGCTGAAGGGCCTCGGCATCGGGGGCGGCGCCTCGGTGGACAACGAAACTTTCGGCCCGACCAGCAACTCCAAGTTTTACACCTCCCATACCAGCGGCATTGGCTTTTTTGAGGGAGGCAACTTGAACAACACGCCCTGGGCGGGTGTCGCCACCTCCATCGGGGGGAACACCATCGCGCTTTATTCGGGAAACATGGTTCCGGACGGCTCCTTTTACCACATTGATTTTCAAGGCTACTATTACAACGGCCCCTTTGGGTTCCTGGGCGAACACGTGGATTCCATCCAAAGCGTGATCGGCGCCAACAACGGCAACATCCCGGCCACGGTGAGCGGCGGAGTGCCCATCGCCCCGGTGCAACTGGACAACCAAGCCTGGCTGGCGGAAGTCCAGTGGGTTATCGGCGGAAAGGCCGGTTTTGAGGGTGCCCAGGTGGATAACCCCTTCAACCCCGCCGAGGGTAAATGGGGCGCCCTGGAACTGGTGGGCCGCGTCCATTGCAGTTACCTCGACGCCAAGTCCTTCCAATCGGGTTACGGCATTTCCTGGGCCCCGTCGTCGGTCGGCCCCTTGGCCACGGGTTACCAACAGGCAATGTCCTACGGGATCGGATTCAATTGGTGGCTGAACGAGAATTTCAAGTTCATGTGCGACGGGGAGGAAACGGATTGTTCCGGCGGAAATTCCCCGAATTATTGGGGCACCGCCAAGAATTCCGAACAAATCATGGTGGCTCGCGTCGCCCTGATTATGTAAAGGACGCCGCTTTCGAACGCGCCGGGCTTAGGCTGAATACAAAATGATTAATCCTTAAGGAGACAAAAAATGATGAATAGAATGCCCCAAAAACCGGCTTTCGGCGCAATCGCCGCCCTCCTCATGGCGGCCGGCTCCCTGGCGGGAACCCTGGCCCTGGTGTCGTGCAACGCGAAGATCATTTCCCCCGTCCCCGCTCCCACTAACACGCCGACCTTCACCCATACGCCCATGTTCACCCCCACGAGCACGCCGACGAATCTTAACGGTTATACCTCGACCCCCACCACTACCCCGACGCCCACGGCGACAAATTTGAACGGTTACACCTCGACCCCGACGGCTTCCGCGACGCCCACGGCCACCAACCTGGCGGGCCAGAACCCCGGCGACATCGCTTTCACGGGGCTGACCTACAACGGCAACAGTGAGGTCGCATTCGTCGCTACCACCCTTATCGGTCCAGGCCAAGTGATTTATTTTACCAATGAATCCTACGACGCCTCGGTCACCGGATTAGTCAATGAGAGCTTCAATTGTTGCGACGATGGCGCCGGCAACGGTTTGACGATTGTGGAAGGAGTCATTTCCTATACCGTGGGTGGTTCGGGGCTTTCCGCTTATAAGCAGGTTGTCATCGGCAACCCAAAGGACGAAACCCAGCAGCTCCAGGGCGGCACCGTCGCCGGCGTTTCCGGCGGATATGGAGTCACTACGGGAACCTCATGGTTGGTGAACAACCACAATGGGAACGGGCATAAGATCCTGGCCTTCGCGGTGCCCTCGGCCGGCGTCACCGACTGGCTCGCCGGGGTGATCTTCGGGCCCGATAGTTGGCAGACTACCGGTTCCATCAACCCTAGTGCCAACATCACCATAGGCGGGGCCGTCTCAGCGACCGGGCCAGCCTTCTGGGATTCCTACCTACCGTCGGCTTTAACCAGCGGCACCGACGCCATCGACCTATCGACCCTTTGGAACAACGACAATTTGAACAATGACACACCGGTGGCCGACGAAAACGACAATGCGGTGGTGGCCGGCTGTCAAACCAGCCTATCGGCCATCGTGAGTGGTACTTGGACTGCTGACGGTAACGTGGGCAAGAGCGCCGCTCAGTTGAACCCGGGAATCGCCGTGTCGCCTTGCCCGTCGGGCGGAGGCTTCACCGGAAGCCTGCCTTGAGGCTTTGAGCCGTAAAGAATTTAATGCACCGGGTTGAAAAGGCCCGGTGCTTTTGGTTTTTTCAAATTGAATAAAAACAGCAAGTAGGAAATTTAATCGGAGGTGGGTGATGGAATTGAAATTTTATGCTGGACGGAATTTGTTATTTGGAATGCTCCTTTTGGCGTCCGCCCTTCTTCTCCCCGCTTGTCCGGCGAAAAACGCCCCCACTTCCCCCAACCCGCCCGCCAATACGGCCACCAACACCCCGGTTTCCGGGAGCACGACCCCGACCTCCACGGCCACACTAACCCCTACCAGTTCGGCCACGAACACAGCCGGATCGACTTCAACGTTGACTCCGACCAATTCGCCGACGAAGACCGCAACTTCCTCGGCCACAGCCACCCCCACTTCCACAAATGTCCCCGCCAACAGCTCGACTCCCACTTCCACGCCCACCCTTAGCGCTACTTCCACCGTTACGAACACCCCGACGGCGACACTGACCAGCTCGGCGACCAGTTCACCCACCAATACCAGGACCAGCACGGCCACCGCGACGCCCACCCCGACCGGCAATACAAGCCTCGTCATTACAGTGAACTACACTGGCTCTTTGGGGGCGGTTGGAACCAGCGTCTATGATGTTCAGGTCTCCACCGATCCCAGCTTCGTGTCCGCCCCTCTGACGGTCGTCCAGGTGGGCAGCACTTGGTCGGCCATTCCTCCCGGCCCCGCTTCGGTTACCCTTTCCCTGGCCCAAGGGACCTATTACGTCGGCGCGGACGCGAACTTGACCGGCGCCGGGCAAGCCTTTCCCATCCCGAAAAACAACCCCGTCGTGGGGGCACCCTCCGGCATGTACAACGGCATTGTCAACAGCAACTACAACGGTGCGGTCAACTATGCCTGGGCGGATGCTAACGGCACCCAAGCGACAGCTATCAATCTCTCCTCTGGTGGGGCTAGCGTCACGATCAACATGAACGACACCTACAGCGACGTGGGGTTCTCGGGGAAACCCCAAGCCTCCTTGACGACGGGGGGCGCCCTTTTAACTTTGTCCGGGACCGACGCAGTCACCATCGGTAGTACACCCTATTACTTCTGGGCGCAGGTTTTCATGAACGACCCGCAGGTCTATGGGACCGGGCCCTCCAACCAGACCCCGACGAACGATTGGGGATCTTTTACGACGGGTAACATGAATGTTTCGTGCATGAAGGACTTGAATTCAAGTTCCTCGGTTTATGTCCTGCTCTATCTGGACCCCACCCAGGCGACGGGGTTATCGAACGAGCCGTTCCAGCCCATCCAGGTTGGAGACCCTTACACGGTGATCGGGCCGACAGCCCCCCAAACCGCCGACGTGACGAGTAATAAAGTGGGCGCCTTGCTGTCCCACGGAGTTACGGTCGTCGCCAGTAATACTTGGGCTGGGGCTACTACACCCACACCCACCTCAACCCCGGCGGGAACCCTGACCGATACGCCAACGGACAGCCCGACGGATACCGCCACCTTGAGCCCGACGGATTCGCCAACCTCCACCATCACCAACACCCCGGCCGTAACCTTCACGCCTTCTTCCACGCCCACCAACTCCCCGACCGCAACAGTCACAAATACTGCGGTGCCATTGGGCCCGGGTAGCATCGCTTTCACCGGCATCATCTACGATGGCGGAAGCGAGTTTGGCTTCGTCGCCCCGAACGGTTTGGCCGCCGGCACGACCATTTATTTCACCAACGACTCATATGACAACATTGCGGGGGGCCTGGTGAGTTACGCGGGTCCGGATCCGAATTTCGCCGGAAACGGCGTGACTGAGGGGATCATCACTTATACCGCCCCGACCACGGGCTTGGGGGCTTATGTCCCGGTGGTCATCGCCAAAACCACGAATGACAACGATAAGCTCCAGGGAGGGACCCTGACCAATATCACAAATGCCACCGGATCGGGAAGCGGGAACACCTCCTTCCTTATCCTCAACGGGAACGGCGAGGGCGAGAAGGTTTTGGCCTTTTCCGTGAGCGGGGGGGTGACCCAATACCTGGGCGCGTTGATCTTTGGGCCGGACAGCTGGCTTTCCACCGGCTCGGTGGTGAACTATTGGGATTCCTACCTTCCACCCCTTCTCGATTCCACGACCTCCATTGACCTGTCCGGTTTGTGGAACGCAGATGGCCTGAGCGGGGATTACCAGGTCGGCAACCAAAACGCCGTTCTCAACAGCTGCCAGAGCAGCCTCGGTGCGGTAGTAAACCCCTCCAACTGGGTGGCCGACGGGAATGTTCCAAAATCCGCTTTTGTCCTCGTGGGAGGCATTTCGGGCGATCCGGCCCCCCTTGCGGTTTGCGCCAACGGCAGTGCGGGTTGGACGGGAACGGTGCCTACCACCGTGCCCACCAAAACATTCACCCCCACCAAAACCCCGACTAGTTCGCCGACGGGCACCCCTACGGGCACTCCCACCCTTTGCGCCAGCAGTACGCCCACGGCCACGCCCGTCAACAACGGGAACAGCTTCAGCGGGACGGTCAATTATTCCGGTTTGGGAACGGTCAACTCCACCAATCCCCTGGGAGTCGCGGTCGTCGCGGGCAATGGGGGCGGCACCCCATCGTTCACTTTCCTGACCTCCAACAACAGCTCCTATACCATTGACGGCCAGAATGCCTCGACCAGCTACTACACGATCTTCTGGTACAACGCCTATGGCGACGGGGTCACCTACGGGATACCCCACGTGGGCGACTCGGTCTATGCCTACCAGACGGGCGGGCCTTCCTGCAACATTTCGGCCTGGACAGCCTTGATGCCGCCCCAAACAGGGATCAACGGAAGCTTTGACGATACTAACAAGGCTGCTGGCCTTTCCGGGACGGTGAACTATAACGGCACCAAGGGGGCGGTGGATGGCTGCCGCCAACTGGTGGTGGAGATGTGGCCGACCGGGACGACCTTGACTGGTGCCTCGGGAAGCGTAACCTGCTCCAGCTGCACCCCGGTGGATGCAAACAGCTACTCCACCAACGGCGCTCACACGGACGTGATTCCCTTTGGGGCCACGGGTTTCCCCGGCCCCTGTTCCACCGGCTCGGTCGCCGTCCTGGCCTTTTACGCTTACGTTGGCGCCTCAGGGAACGGGGATATCATCCAGCCGGGCGACCCCTACTACTTCAACTCCAGCTTTGCCTTGACGGATGTCGCCAACAACCTGACGATTTCGTTTGACGACACCAACACCTATTGAGAAATAGCGAAGGGCGCTAATCCAAATCCCGGGTGGGTTTCCACCCGGGATTTTTTTATACCCCGCTTGAAAGGAACTTGAAAATGAACTTCGCCCGGAGGTTTCTATCCCTTGTGGCTGTCTTGGTTGGCTTGTCCTTGTTTGGCGCACCGGCTTGGGGAGCCGAAGGCCTGCCTTGGCAGCCATCCGGAAGCAAGGGAACTTTTCTACTGATGTCGGACATCCATTTTGACCCCTACGCCGACCCGGCAATCGTGAAACAGCTGGCGGCGGCGCCGGTGGACCAGTGGAAATCCATTTTTGAGTCTTCGCCCCAGACGGTTTTCTCCACTTACGGCAAGGACACCAACTACCCCTTATTCAAGTCCTTCCTGGCCGAGGCGGCCCAACTGGGGGATTACGACTACGTTTTGGTCAACGGAGACTATCTTTCCCACGGGTTCAGGGTCGACTTCAATCCCGGTGCCCACGGTGGCGAAAAGGCCTACCAGGATTTCGCCCTGAAAACAGTGGTTTTCGTGAGCCGCTGCATCCAGGACGCCTTCCCCGGCAAGCCGGTCTACTTCTGCCTGGGGAACAACGACTCCGACTGCGACGATTACGGGGGGCTCATCCAGGGGACGGCCTTCCTTTCCACCCTGGCGAAGGAATGGACGACCGTGGCGAACGACCCGGCCGCGGTGAAGACTTTCCTCGAAGGCGGGTATTATTCGGTGTCCCATCCCACCTTGAAGGGCCGCCGTTTCGTGGTCTTCAACGACGTTTCCTGGTCCAAGAAATACGCCCCCGCATGCAGCACCACCATGGACATCAGCAAGGAGGAGATGGAATGGCTGGCCAGTGTCCTCCAGCAGGCCCGGGCCAACCAGGAACGAGTCACGCTGGTTACCCATATGCCGCCCGGCGTCCATGGCCGAAACGCCTCGGAGCACGAGGACCGCACCAAACCCCAGCACACCTTCTATAGCGATAGCTACCTTTGGCCCTTCCTCAACCTGTTGGCACCCTACCGGGACCTGATCGACGGGGAATTCTGCGGGCACACCCATATGGACGACTTCCGCGTGGTGCGGGACCGGGGCGGAAAACCCGTATTTTTCACCCATATTACGCCGGCGGTGAGCCCCGTGCGCTTCAACAATCCCGGCTTCCAGGTGATGCTCTATGACCGGAAGACGGGGAACCTTGAGGACATGGCCACCTATTACCTACCCTTGGCCTCGGCCGGGGACGGCTGGAAACTGGAATATGACTTCAAGCAGGCCTATTCGCTGGAAGCTTACGACGCGAAAAACCTGACTCTCCTGGCCGAATCCATCGAGAACGATCCCAAGGTGCGGGCCCAATACATCCAGTACGTTTGCGTGTCCTCCACGGACAACCCGCCGGCCACCATGGATAACTGGAAGTTCTTCAGCTGCGCCCAACTGAACATGGATCCCAAATCCTATATGCAGTGCTACCGCTGAGAATCGGGAAGGGAAAATTTACCTGATGGGCATGGCTTTATCGATTCTTCGATAGGTCCCGGTAAAGCTTCAGGTCCGAGTCCATCAGCTGTTTGGAGGGTTCGGGTGCGGTATAGGGCGTGAAATCAGGCTGGTCGGTGAAGATGGAGAACATGGGAACGGCCAAGCCGTCGTTCAGGTTGAGCGGGTCCAGCCCCAAGAGCATTTCCATAGTCTTTAAGAGGCTTTCCTGGTCGTATTGATCGCTGACCACCACGCCCCTTTTCACGTAGGGCCCCAGGGCGAAGGTGGTGGTTCGGTCTGCGTCCACGTGGTCCGGGCCGTTCTGGCAGTCATCCTCCACGCTGACAATCAGGCTGTCCTTCCAGACCGGGCTTTTAGCGATGGTTTCGGCAATGAAACCGAAGGCCGCGTCGTTCTCGGAAACGTACTGGAAGGGGTTGGGTGACTTGGGGTCCATGCCCGACGTATGGTCGTTGGGAAGCCAGATGTAATGCAATTGGGCCACCTTTCCTGTTTTTACCTGTTCGTCAAAATCATCCTTCCAGGCCTTAGCCCGGACCATATCCGTCACTTTCAAGTCCCATCCCATATAGGGAAAGGGATAACGGAACAGAAAGTCGGCGAATTTGGCCCGCAAGGGTTCGCTCTTGGCCAACTCCTGGGCCAGGCTGTCATCCCCCACGTAATACTGCGACAACATGGAAGTGAATTTTGAATCCTCCGCCAGGGTTTTTTCCGCCCCTTCCAGGGTTTTCACCTGGGGCCAATAGGACTGGAAGGTCAGCACGAAATCGTTCGGTCGTTTGTCCGCACCGGCAATGGCCAGGGTGGTGTCGTAAAATTTCTGGACCAGGGCACTCTCCGGGCCGAAGGCATCCAGCAGGATCCGGAAGGGCTTGGTGTAAAGATAATAGTCCTCGCCGTAAATACGGTAATCCACGCCCTTGTCGTCCATCCCATCCCACAAATAAAGGGGGGAAAAGGCACCGGGCATGCTGTTATAGGGGTAGAAGTTTTTGTGCTTCTGGTGGTCCTTGGGATCCATGGGACCCAGGCGGTCGGCATATCCCACGTTGCCCAGCCATTCCAGGAAGGGGCTGGCGTAGCCGCTGCTGGTGAAGCTGTGGCCCAGCACGCTGATTTCCCCGTCCACGTAGAAGTTGTCCAGGGTCACGAAGGACTCGGCCATCTTGTGCAGGTTGGGGGTTACGTCCCGGCCGAAGACCGTCAGCTTGGGGTCACCGTTGCCTTTGGGCAGGTCCCCCAGCACCTGGTCATAGGTACGGTTCTCGCGGATGACATAAAAGATGTGTTTGATGGGAAGGTCGAAGCCCTTTCCGGGGTTCAGGAGGGGTGAGCCCTGTTTGACCTGATGGGTCCAAGCCGGAAGGTGGGCTGGCACCTGGATTGAGGGAATGGTCGAGAGGGAACCATGCAAAAGGGTCAGGACATAGTCGGTTTCGCCCGGGGGTTTGGTAGGCCCGGCCAATTGGGGATTGGGCCGGCGGGGATGGATGCCCTTCGCGCTCAGGATGTAGAGGTTGGAATCATCCAGGGCCACCTTGGTGGGATACCAGCCGGTCGGGATATAGCCCTGGATCCTTCCCTTGGCCTTGTCCAGGACCGCCACGGCGTTGAGGTAAGAGAGGGTAACGTAAAGATGGGTTTTATCCGCCGCGCAGGAAGTGGGGGCTGCTCCAAAGCGGAAATGGTGCTGGGCTAAGTCCACCTTTCCTGTAACCTCATCCGAGGAGCAATCGATGACCGAAAGGTCGTCCGACCCTGTATTGACCACGTAAAGCCGGTCCCCATCGACGCAAAGGTTAGTGGGGCTTTTGCCCACCTCCAAGGCCTTGGTCTTTTGCCATTGCCCGTCCTTTGATTCGTAAACTAGGACTTCATTTTCCCCTTCCAAGGAGACGTAAAGCTTCCCATCGACTAACTGCACGGCGTAGGGAAACTGGCCTGCTTCCAACTTTTGTTCGACCTGTCCGGTCTGGGTATTCAAGAGACAGAGGCTGCCCTTCTCGTAATTGCCCTTTCCCTCGTCGGTCAGCAAAAGGACCGCGGCCAAGTGATGGTCATCGACCGCCGCCAAGCCCCCGATGTAGCCGGGAAGGGTAAAGGTCTTCGCCCGTTTTAAATCCGAATTGACCTGGTGAACCCTGCCGTCAAAACCCCCGCTGATGTAAAGGTCGTTTTCCAATCCCACGGTGGCACTGGGGAAAAGGGAGTGGAAGGTTAATACCTCTTCCACGCTATTGGTTTGGAGATTGACGAAGGAAACCACCGCGTCCTCTTTGCGGTAATAGCCGTTGTTTAAGACCGCCAGACGCCCGGCAAAGGGAAGGGCCTCGCAGGGCATCCGGCCCAATTCCAACTGGGCCCCGGCGGGGGCGATCTTCCAACCGGTGGGCAGGGTGACCTCGGCCGTCCGCCCTTTTTGGGACTTGGCCTGGGCCTGCTTCACGTAAAGCTTCATAGCTGAATAGGAAGTGCCCTTGGCGAAATGCCAGATTTCCTTGTTGAGCTTGGTTTCCTGGGCAGGATTATCCAAATCCACTTCGGCCGCCAGGGGTAGTGGAATGAAATGAAACAAGACTAAGGCGACCCCAAGGGTCCAAATGCGGCGCATATCCGGTCCTTTCGATCAACGGCAAAAATTGAAAGACTTTTGAACCACCAAGGTCACCAAGTACACCAAGAACTGCGAAAGGCAGAATTTTTTACGGTTAATTAAGTTTCTTCTTTTGTCTTTCTTGGTGAGCTTGGTGACCTTGGTGGTTCAATTAGATTTTGTTTGAATCTTTTAGTTTTGATGCACCTGTTGATACAACTTAATGTCCGAATCGAGCATACCAGGCGCCGGGGCAGGCGCCTGGTAGGGCTTGTAATCCGGGGTTTCGGTGAAGATGCCCATCATGGGCACGGCCAGGGCGTCTCCACTGTACAAGGGTTCCAAACCCAGGATGAGCTCGATGGTCCGCATCATGCTGAGCTGGTCATATTGGGCACTGACCACTTCGCCCCGCTTCACATAGGGTCCGGCGGCCAGGGCCACAGTACGGGTGGAGTCCACATGGTCCAGGCCGTCCTGGGCGTCGTCCTCCTCCACCAATACCAGGCTGTCCTTCCAAATGTCGCTTTTGGAAATGGTTTCAACTATTTCCCCCAGGGCGGCGTCGTTCTGGGCGATGTACTGGTCAGGCGTGGGGGGCGGCGGCCAGCCCATATGGTCGTTGGGAAGCCAGAAATATTCCAGGGCCGGCACCTGGTGGCTCTCCCTCTGATGTTTGAAGTCTTCCTGCCAAACCTTCACCCTTTCCAGGTCGGAGACCTCCAGGTTCCAGGCGGCGTAATTAAAGGAGTATTTATAGAGGAAGTCGGCGAATTGGGCCTTCAGGTTGGGGTCTTTATTAATGGCATCGGCCAGGCTTTCGTCCTCCATATAATAATTGGAAAAGATGGAAATGAATTGGGAATCCCCCAGCAGGTTCAGGGCATCGGCTTTGGTAAGGGCCCGCTTATAAAGGGAAGAGAACCTTTGGGTGAAACCCAGGCCCCGGTCCTTGTAATTTACGAATTTAAGGGTGTGGTCGTAGTACTTTTTCACCAGGTCGCTATCCGGGCCGAAAGCCTGGAGGAGGATGCGGTAGGGCTTCGTGTAGAGGTAATAAGGCTCACCGTAAATCTTGTATTCCAGCCCCTTAGCATCCAGGGCGTCCCACAGGTATTGGGGGGAATAAACCGCGGGGCAGGTGCCGTAGGGGTAGAGGTACTTAACTGGTTCCTTGGCGTCGTCCGGGTCCTTCCAATCGAACCGGCCGGCATAGCCGATATTGGCGATCCACTCCAGGAAGGGACTGGCGTAGCCGCTGGTGGTGAAGGAATGGCCCAAGGCGCTGATCTCGCCGTCGGCGTAGAAATTGTCCAGGGTCACGAATTCCCGGGAAAGGGCATGGGCGTTGGGGCTCTTGGCCTCGGGATAAAGGCAGAGGTGATCGTCGCCGTTGCCGGGTCTCAGGTCGCCCAGGATCTGGTCGTAGGTCCGGTTTTCCCGGATGATATAAAAGACATGCTTGATGGGTAGTTTGAACCCTTCCGCGGGGCTTTCAAGGGGTGAGCCCGATTTGACCAGCTTCGTCCAATCTTCCAGATGGGTGTCGATGTCGGTTTTGGGCACAATGGAAAGAGTTCCCGTTAAAAGGTTCAGGATATAAGCGGGGTCTGCCTTGCTTAAGCCAGGAACGGCTTTATCCATCGAGGTGGCCCGGCGCTCCATGATGCCTTTGGCGCTGAGGATATAAAGGTCTTTCTTCCCCGAATAAACCCGGGTTGGATACCAGCCGGTCGGGATAAGCCCCTGGAGGGTTCCCTGGGCCTTGTCCAGGACGGCCACCGCGTTCCATCCGGCCAGGCTGACGTAAATCCTGTCTTTCTCCACCGCCACCCCCGTGGGGGCCGCGCCGTACTTGAAATCCGCCTGTTTCAAATTAAGGGTGGAAACCACCTGGTCTTTTTGGGTGTCGATGACGGAGATATCATCCGAACTAGTGTCGGCCACGTAGAGGGTGGTTCCATCCAGCGTCAGGTTCGTGGGGTTTTTGCCAACGGGGATGGACGTACCCTCCTTCAACTTTCCGTCCTCAATGGTGTATGCCTGAACCCGATTTTCCCCCTCAATACTGGCATAAAGTTTCCCTCCCACCCAGGCTAGTGCATAGGGGAAATGACCGGTGGGCTTCTCGTCCGAAATCTCGCCAGTCTGCGTGTTCAGTAAGGCAATTTTCCCTTTCTTCCATTGGCCGGTCCCGTGATCGTTCACCATCAAATACGTCAGGGCTAGGAGGTTCTTGCCCACAAAAGCCATGCCCCCGGCATAGCCGTTTACCGGATATTCGGGGTGGTCCTTTGAGGGGGCGAATTGACTGTTCAACCTGTAAACCTTGAAGTCATAGCCGCCGCTGATATAGAGGTCGCCGTCGGGCCCCACCCTGACGCAGGGAAAAAGGGAGTGGAAGGGAATGTTCTTCTCGACGGTTTGCTTGCGAAAATTGACGATCGAGACCTGCGAATCCTGCTTGGGCGGGTAAAAGCCGTTGTTGAGCACCACCAACCTGCCCGCGAAAAACACGGCCTCGCCCGGCATGGTGCCCAGGTCAAGGCTCTGGCCCGCCGGGGCGATTTTCCAACCGTTAGGCAGGGCCACGTCGTGGCTGCGGGTGATCTGGAATGCCTTCTGGGCCTTCTCGGTATAGGTCTTGGCCGCGTCATAGGACGTACCCGTGTTGGCGGCAACCCAGAAATATTCCCTTAATTTTTCCCCTTCGCCCAGTTCATCCATGCCGGTGACGGGTTTAGGGATGGCCGGGGTGGAAATAAAAAGAAGGGGTAGAGCGCAAACGGCTAAAAATTGAATTTTCATAGGGTGTATTTTCTTCTCAAAGGCCCGCTGAGGCGAGGGGAAGGATGTTAAAACCAAGTGAAATCAGGCAGGTCCGGCGGGTATTGGCTTCAGCTTCTTAGGGGTTTCCGTGGGTTCGGCCCCGGTTTTCGACTTGAGGGATTTGGAATCCGGGGCGGGTTTGTCCATGAGAGAACGGCAGTGATTCAAGAGCATTCCGTTGATCACCGGCCAATGGAACTTGGAGGCGGTTTCGAGGGCGCCCTTGGCCATTTTTTTTATGGTTTTGGGATTGTCCAACAGGCTTTTTACTTGGCGGGCGAAATCGTCGCCATCAAGGGGCTTGGCCAAAAGGCCGTTTACACCTGGTTTGACCAGGTCCACCGAGCCGCCTTGGGCCGCGCCCACAACCGGCAGGCCGGAAGCCATGGCTTCCAAGACCACGTTGCCGAAGGTCTCAGTGGTGGAGGGGAAGACGAAGAGGTCGGAGGAGGCGTAAAGATCCGAAAGTTCCTTGCCTTGGATGAAGCCGAAGTAATGGTCCAGGGGCAGGCGCTCTTCCATCACCTTTCGGTAGGGCCCATCCCCGGCGAAGGCCAAATGGAATTTGTAACCCTGCTTTCTCAAGGAAAGGGCGGCGTGGGAAAGCTCATCCAGGCCCTTTTCCTGCACCATGCGTCCCACGAAAAGAAGAAGTTTTTGTTTGCCCAGGCCCAGCTTTTTCCTTAAGGACTCGCTGCGCAGGCGCGGGGAAAAACGGGTGCGATCGATGCCCCGGGGCCAAAGCTCCAGGTTTTTGAAGCCTCTCTTCCTGAGCTCCGAAAGGGTATCGTTGCTGGGGCCGAAGACGGCTTCGGTGCGGTTGTAGAACCAGCGCATGTAATCCCAGCCCCATTTGATTGCCCACGTGACGCGGTAATAAGGGAAGTAATCCACAAAATGTGTGTGATAGCTGGAAACGAGGGGAATGTTGTGCTTGAAGGCATAATTTTGGCCGAAGATGCCCAGGGGGGTGGGCGCGGCCACCTGGATAAGGTCGGGTTTAAAACGGTCCAGGATGGGGGTCAGGCGGAAGGGGTTGGGAAGGCCTATCCGGTAATAACGATAAAGAGGAAAAGGAACCCAAGGAACCCAAACCACCCGGCCCCTCCAAGGTTCTTCTTCCTTTGGAAGGACAGGAGCGAAGAAGAGAAAGTCGATTTTCCGTTTGTTGAGGTATTCCGCCAGACGGGTGTAGGTGCGGGCCACGCCGTCGGTCAAGGGGGGGAGGCTCTCGGTGAAGTAGGCGATTCGCATGAATGAGCTACAAAATACCGGTAAAGGGAGGTAGGAAACGTAAACGAGAAGTTAAACCGGAGTAAATTCTCAGTTGCCGGGGAAATAAAATTTCAAAATCTCCCTTGAGTTCCACCCCATCTGGGCCAATCGTAGCGCTCCCGACTGACAGAGTCCTACACCATGGCCCAAACCGTGGCCGGTGAAGAAATAAGTATCCCCCTCGCGCCGGAAGTCAAACCAGAGACTGGGAAAAACCCTCCAACCGTAGTTCTTGCCGAACTCCGAAACAAACCTTTGGGCGTTTTCGCGGATTTCCTTGGTTTCGCCGCCGGGAAGCTCAAGGACTGCTAAAAGAGTTTTATTGCGGCCGTGAAGGGTTTTTTCTGCAATGGTCAGCGATTGAAGCCTAGCTCCCGTCGGCAGGTGGGCCATGGTTTTGAATGTGGATTCGATATTTACTGATTCCGTGGAAGACGTCCAATGGAAGAAGGAGTCGGCCTGGCAGAGGGTCTCACCGTTCAAGGCATCGGGACCGGTTCGGTTGGGGGAAGGAGCACCGCCCCAGATTTGGTCGGCGGATTCCAATTGGCCCCCGCAACAGCGGTTAAAATAAAGGGATTTGAGGTCAATGGAGGCAGGGAAAGAAAAACCTCTTCCAGCATCAATGATTCCTTTCCAAAATTTGAAATGCGGCGGAAGGCCTTGGTAAACCTGGCAATGGGAGAGGTCGCACAGATCATAGAAAGTGTGGCGTTTGCGGTGCGATGCCGCGTAACAGCGGACCAAGACTCCCAAGGCTTTCAAGTATTCTGGCTGAGAAGTATCGTGGCCGGATTCAAAGGCGGTGACGCAGGCCGCGTAATCCAGCAGCGGAACGCGGTTTAGAACGAGAAGCTCCATGCTCTTCTCGCCGGGGGAGGTGGAAATATTGATTTGGCCGGGATAAATCCTTGTTAAATTTCCGGCTTTTATTTTCACGGAGGCGTTAGGATCGCCCCAAGATGCCCCGTTTTGGGCTTTGCCGTTGACCGTCAATTGACCCCGTGTTAGCTTAACTTCGTTCCAAGTGCCCTTGTCCGGAGGGCATTGGACCTCCAGCTCTTGGGGGTTCCATTTTTCGAGGATTCGAATTGAAAGAAGCGGGTTGTCTTCCTGGCCAAATCCCACCGACACCATTAGGAAGAAAAGTATCACATTGGAAAAGCTGAAAAACGTTTTTGCTTTCATTGCAACATTATATGTAACACCGATAAACGCAGATACACGCAGATGTGCAGGGATACATTGAACCATCAGTGTTGATCAGCGTTCAACATTTTTTTAAATCCAAGCCGTTCGTTCCGCGAGGGGCTTTCTTATGAACAAAACCGCGAAGATCTGGTCCGCTTTTTCCATTCCTGTCCTCCTGCTGACTTGGCTCACCCATTGGGCCAACCATCCTTCGGCGGTTAATCTTTTAAAGGGTAACGCCATCAACACCCTTTACCTGCTCGTGCCCGTGATGCTTTTGGGCTGGTTCCTGCGCGCCAAAATACTCCAAAAGCCGAATCAATGGGTGGATCACGGTTCCGTCGCCTTCCTGCTGGGGTACCTGGCCGCCAAGGGGTTTCCCAAGGTCCATACCTATAACGAAGCCTCCCGGTCCATGTGGATTATGGCCATCACGGCCGTCTTTTACCTGGCCCTTCTTTTGTGGTGGGACGAGGTTGGGGTTTGGATCAAGAAGAACGCGCTTCTCCAAAAAATTCCGACGCCTGTTTACCTTATCCTTTTCCTGACCACCTGCCTGGCGATCTGGACCTTAGTGGGTTGGGAAGGGCGTTATGTAATGACCGCCCTCGGGCTGGCGCCCCTGGCCCGTTATTTTATCGGCCGACAGACACCGCAAGTGCTCAAGGCCTTCGGCCTTTTCCTGGCCACCGATGTCTTAATTGGTGACTGGCCACCCGCCAATGAGCCTTCGGACGCATGGCAGTTGGTGGTGGTCTTAACCCGGCTCCTCCTTTCCATGTTGGTGTTCATTTTCTGGGAAAAGCTCAAACAACCCAAAACGGTGAAATGGCGCTGGGCACTCCTGGCCTTCACGGTCCTTCCAATGTTCCCCTATTATTACCTGGGCTATGGAAATTGGACCTGGCCAACCCAAGCCGTCTTATTGGGACTCCTTTGGGCTTGGGACCCCTGGTTGAAACCCCACAAGCGGGAAGTTTGGCTTGGCGGCTTTTCGGCCGTTGGGTTCCTGATCCTTTCCGGCCAAGACAGCGGACTGGTGACGATCCTGACCATCGTGATCCTCACTTGGGTCACAGGCGACGCCCGCCGGCACTTCCTAAAACTGCCGAGGGACTTGTTCAAGCTTTTGGCCCTTTACACCTTGGGCGGGATTTGTTTCGGTTTTGGCGGCGGCGACTTTGACACCACCATGGCCCGCAATACCTGGCTGGGTTTTCATTTGATCCTTGCGGGATTGGTCGGTTTTTTCTGGGAGAAGCTGCGGGAGAAGAAAAACAAATGCCGGATCGCAGTCGGGCTCTTTGCCCTCCTACCGCTGGTTCCGGCTTTTCTCCTGAACCGCTGGGTGCCCTGGATTTGGGAGATAGTCCTGCTGAGCGCCGCCTGGGCTTACGATGCTTTCGGCTTGAAGGATAAGGCGTCGGATATTTCCTCTAAACTGAAACTCCTCGCGGATATGCCCTGGTTCCAGAAGACTTCCAAGTTTTTGATGAAAAAAGGCGAACAATCCGGGCAGGGTATCGTCAAGATTTCCAATCAGCCGACGGTCCGCAAAGTCGTCTTAGGAATTGCCGCCGTTGTGGCCCTCTTCATCCTGGGAACCGTTCTTTACGACTTTTTCAGCACCCGCGTTATTAGTTTTACCCCCATGGGGACGGTGACCTCCCCCAATACCGTCATCCGGGTGAGGTTTTCCGGCGAGGTTTCGGTGGCTTCCACCTTGGATTCGGCCTTCCAAATCGAGCCCCCCCTGCCGGGCACTACCCGGTTGGAGGATGCCAATACCCTGGTCTTTACCCCAGCCGCGCCCTTAAAGCCTGCCACCACCTATAAGGTCCATTTGAAAACCGATGCCCTTCGGGGCAAGCAGTTTTTCCTGCAGGGTACCGCCAGCACTTCCTTCTCCACCGAGCCTTTAAAGGTCGTTTCCAGCCGCCTCTTCTATAACTATGACCTCATCAAGGGCACGGAAAAGGAATTGATGGGGGAATTAGAATTCAATTACCCCGTGGACATGAACCTCTTGAAGCAGAACCTGACGGTCTTCCGGGAAGGCGACAAGCTGGATTACGCTTTGGAACAAGGCACCCTTCCCACGCGCTTTTTCCTGAGGGCGGGGGGGTTATCGCGGCAGGATGTGGCCCAAACCCTGAAAATCGTCATTTCGTCCGATATGACCTGCGTGGATTGCGGCAAGCCGCTGGGGTCCTCTTTTGAGAAAACCATCACCCTGGAGGCCCGGCCCAAGCTTTTGGTGGACGAGATCAAGCTGCATCACGTGCCGGGCAACACACTCATCTCCATTCTTTTCACCCTGCCGGTTTCCGCGACGCAGGTGCGTAACAACGTCTCCATCGACCCCGCCATTCCTTTCAAGGTGGACACCGAATATTGCTATGCGGTCCTGAAGGCTGATTTCCAACCCAACACCGATTACACCGTCAAGGTCAGCAAGGGCATCGTGTGCACCTCCGGGCAGGTCCTGGAACAGGACTCCAAGGAAACCTTGAGGCTGGAGGACATCCAGCCCTATGTGCGTTTCGCCGACGCGGGGCGCTTGATCCCCGAGGAGGGTGGGAAGATCGTGGCCGTCAAGACCATGAACCTGGACAACTACACGGTGGACGTGGAGAAGGTCTTCCGCAACAACATCGTGGACTTCCTCAAGAACTCGCGGGGCTACAACAACTACCGCAGCGACGAAGGCAACGATGAGGGAGAGGGCGATGAGGGCTCCAACGGCTATGAAGTGGACAACACTTCGGGTATGGGGGTCCACGTGTTTTCCTCGAACGTCACGGTGGAGGGAGGGCAGATCAACCAGGAAGCGGAGTCCGACCTCGATTTTTCCAAATGGCACCAGGCGCCCTACAAGGGCCTCTTCGTGGTCAGCCTGACCGGGGCCGAGGGCGGCGGACGGGACTCGCGGTCCTTCCTTTGCACGGACCTGGGGATGCTGATGAAGCGCTCTGGCGACGACCTGCTGGTGCAAGTGCTTTCCATCTCCAAGCTCCTGCCCGAGGCCGGCGTGCATTTGCAGCTTCTTTCCGATAACAACCAGGTGATCGAGGAAAAGGACACGGATGTGGAAGGGCGCGCCTGGTTCAAGGACTGGAAGAACAACCCCTATAACTTCCGCCCCTACGTCATCGTGGCCACCCTGGGAGACGACTGGTCCTACCTGAGGACCGACCAGGAGCCCCTGAACCAATCCCGCTTTGACGTGGGCGGCGACCCCTTCACCACCAGCGGCTGGGACGCCTTCTTAAGCTCGGAGCGCGGCCTTTACCGGCCCGGCGAGACGGCTTATTTCACGGCGGTGGTGCGGCACGCGGACCTGGAAATCCCCGACAACCTGCCCGTCAACCTCACCATCCACGACGTCTCCGGCAACGAAGTGGCCAAGCTGAAAACCCAGCTCAAGGAATACGGCATGGCCACCTTCACCTTCCCCATCCCGCAGGACATCTCCACCGGCATGCTTTCGGCGGACCTGGGGCTGGAGAACGGGGTGCACCTGGCCACCGCGTCTTTTAAGGTGGAGGAGTTCATTCCCGAAAAGATCAAGGTGGAGGTAAAGCCAGCCAAGAAGGTCGCCAATCCCGGCGAACAGCTGGCCTTCCAGGTGAAGGCCCGGGAGCTCTTCGGCGCCCCCGGCGTCAACCTCAAGGTTCGCGCCTCGGTGCAGCTGTCGAGCAAGGAATACACAAGCAAAAAGTGGAAGGGCTACCATTTCTCCGACCCCACGCGGGAATTCCCCGGCCAAAGCCTCACCGTGCCGGACGGGACCACGGACGCCGCGGGCCTTTTCGACGTGCAGCTGCCGGTGCCAATTTCCATGCTGCCGCCCTCCATGCTGCAGGCCGAGATCTACGCCGAGGTCCTGGACACGGGCGGGCGCCCGGTGGGGGCCAACGCGGTTTTGGACGTGCACCGCTATCCTTATTACCTGGGCCTCAAGTGCGAGGAAGGGACGGAGGCAGCGCCGGGCAAGAAGGTGCATATCAAGTACGCAGCCGTGACCCCCGACGGCGAACCTACCACCATCAAACAGCAGGTCTTCCTGGTGAAACGCAAGGTCTGGTATTCCATCTTCAGGCGCAGCGGCTGGTCGGGCCGGGGCTTCGAATCCGCCTATTACGAGCAGGTGGTGGACGGCAAGGAAATCGACGTAGACGGGAAGGGCTCCTATACCTTCACCCCCGACAAGCCCGGCGAATACACTATCTACCTGGGCAACGAAGAATCCATGCGAAGCTCGATCTTGGTGTCGGTGACGGGGCCGGAGGAACAAAACGCAAATGAAGAAGAAAGCCCCGCCAACCTGCAGGAACCGGAAAAGCTTTCGCTGACATTGGACAAAGCCGAATACGCAGTGGGCGAAATTCCAAAGGTGGAAGTGCGGGCACCCTTCGCCGGAAGGCTGATGCTTTCCATCGAGCGCGAGCAGGTTTTCTACACCAGCACCGTGCCTGTTGTGTCGGGCTTGAATGTCATCAGCCTGCCGGCCGTGGAATCCAGCTACCTCCCGAATGCCTATGTGGTGGGCCTTTTGGTGAGGAAGCCCGACGAGGCTTTGAGGCGTCTTCCTATGGCTTCCTTCGGCATCACGACCTTGACCCTGGACACCTCAGGCCACGAGATCGGCTTTAAATGGGACGCACCGGAGGCGGTCAAGTCCCACGATGGCATCGACGTCAACCTCCAAACCGGCGCGCCCGGCTCCAAGGTGGTCCTGGCCGCGGTGGACGAGGGCATTCTCCAGATCATCGCTTTCACCACGCCCGACCCCTTCAAGTATTTCTACCGCAAGCGGGGCCTGACCACCTCTACCCTGAGCCTCTTCGAGGACGTTTTGCCGGACCTGAACCGTAAGGAAGCGGTGGGCGGCGACGAAGGGGAGGGTTTCGGCTTCCGGCACTTGAACCCCATCGCGGCAAAACGCGTGAAATCCTTCGCGTTGTTTTCCGGCATCCTGACCGCCGACAAGGAGGGTAAGGTCACCTACCATTTCCCCACGGACAAGTTCCAGGGCGACGTGCGGGTGATGGCCCTGGGAGTTGAGGACAATAAGTTCGGCGCCTCGGCTTTCCATGTGAAGGTGGCGGACCCTGTGGTCGTGGAGCCTTCCTTCCCCCGTTTCCTGGCGCCCGGGGACCGCTTCGACGTGCCCGTGCTCATTTACAACAACACCAAGGAAAAACAAACCATCAGCGTGGCCTTGTCCGCCGAGGGCCCGGTGGCGGTGGATGGGGAAGCCACCCAATCCCTCGGCCTCTCGGACGAGGGACAAAAGCAGATCCTCTTCCACGCCAAGGCCAAGATGGATGCGGGCGTGGCCCATTTCAAGGTGACCGCCACGGACGAAAGCGGCGGGACCTACGACGTGGACACGGAGCTGGCGGTCCGGCCCGGCAACGCCCTTTCCACCGAGATCAAGTTCGGGCCCTTGAGCGCGGGGGGCACGGAGACCCTGCAGGTCCCCGGCGGGTTCATTCCCCAGGGACAAAAGATAAGACTGGCGGTTTCCTCCAGCCCCTTGCTGACCTTCCTGGGCAGCATGGATTACCTGATCCGCTACCCCTACGGCTGCGCGGAACAAAAGACCTCCACGGCCTTCCCCCTTCTCTACTTCAAGGATATCGGCCTCTTGACCGGCCGCTTCCCGGATCGGGCCAACGCGGTGGAGGAATACGTGCAGGGCGGCATCAACGACCTGTGCAAACAGCAGCTTTCCGACGGCAGTTTCGCCCTTTGGGCGGGCCAGCAGGAAAGCGGCGGCGACTGGCTTTTCTATTACGTGGCCAACTTCCTCATCGAGGCCCAAAAGAAGGGGTATGACGTGAATGCCGACGTCATGGAGAAGATTTACAACCGCCTGGGCGCCATCCAGGTGAGCGGCAAGGGCGTGGGCCGGTTGGACCGCCGGAAACAAAACGTGGAAATCCCCGACAGTTCTTACGTGCTTTACCTGAAGGCCCTGGCCGGGCGGCCCGACGTGGAGTCCATGGCAGCTTTTAAGGGCGATCTCCCGGGAAAGCCCATCGAGCAGAAATGTTTCCTGTCACTGGCTTATTCAGCCATGGGCGACCGGACCACCGCCCTTTCCATCCTGCCCGTCAAGTACCTGCCCAGCAAGCTACAGCGGGAGCTGAACGGCGACTGGTTCTCGCCCAACCGGGAAATGGCCCTTTACCTATTGGCCCTGACCGAGGCGGACCCGCAAAACGCCGAAATTCCAAACCTCTTGATCGAGTTCGGCAAGAACCTGCAAGTCCTGGGCACGGGTTATTTCGGCACGACCGAGGAAGACGCCTGGTGCTTCATGGCCATCGGGAAGGCCGTCAAAGCCACCACCCAGGCATTCCCCTTGAGCGCCAGCTGGTCCATCAAGGGCGGGGAAGCGCATGAACTGATGGGCGAGACGGCCGTCGTCAAGGCCCAAGAGCTCTCCGGCAAGACTGTGGAACTGAAGAATACGGGCACCCAGCCGATCTTCTACCACTTGATGGCGGAAGGGACCAAGCTGGAGTCCAAGAAGGAATCGGTGGAGAACGGCATCTCGATCACCCGTGAGTACCGCGACGAGAAGGGCAATACCGTCAACCTGGGGTCGGTGGCCCAGGGCCAATTGGTGGTGGTGACGCTGCGCCTCAAGTGCGCCAAGAGTTTGGACAACGTGGTCATCGTGGACCTCCTGCCCGCCGGCTTCGAGGTGGACAACCCCCGCCTTTCCTCCCGTGGCGACCTGCAATTCGAGCCCGACTGCAGTTTCTCGCCCGAGGCGATGGATTTCCGGGACGACCGGGTTCTTCTTTTCTCTGGCGCCTGGGAAGGCGAACAAGCTTTCTCTTATAGCGTGCGAGCCGTCACGCCGGGCCAGTTCCAGGTGCCGGGCGTGACCGCCGAGGCCATGTACGACCCGGAGATTTTCGGGCGAACTAACACAGGTGAGACGCTCATCGTGGCGCCCGGAAAATATTAAGGGGCGACATGAAAAAACAACCTGTCTTTTGCGCCGCCTTGTTGGTGGCGGTGTGCCTAGCCTCTTGCGGTAAAAAGCCGGACTTGGTAGGCGGGTATTTTCCCCTGACGAAAGGGAAGGTAAACAGGCTTCAAAGGCTCAAAAACCCTCCCCAGGCAGCATTGTAAGTTATGACTACGAGATCATCGGCCTTCAGGACGTCAGCAATAAGGGTATCGGAGCCTCTTTCCACGCCGATTATCAATTGACCGTGCATTTCGACAAATCAGACACAAAAGAGATCTATCACCTGACCGTGAATCCCTATTTTGCCGTTTCCCCGGATCAGGTCGGCGAAGTTGACGGGAAGCGATATCCGGAGAAGCAGAAAAGGATTTTCCTTGAGTGCCCCCTGGCGGGTGCCCACGGAGATTTGCGTGAGAATTATCCCTATCGGGGCGGCCGGATGATTGGCCGATTTTATTTCGGACAGGCCCATAATTCGATGAAGCTCTATCCCGATTGTGTCGTTGCCGACGAGACCTGGGACGACCATGGAGACCATTTTCATACCCGCACTTATTACCAAAGGGGCATCGGCATCGTCCGGGCCGAGGACGTCAAGGCAGATGGAACGGTTGACCCTGAAAAGGTGGAAGAGTTGGTCGAAGAATAGGGGAGTGCCCCCCGCAAAGTATTAACGACGGCCAGTGACGATCTATTACTTATTGTTTTAAGGAGGGGAAAATGAGTTTATTCGAAGAAGCAAAGCCGGCGGGAAAAGCCGCCAGGTTCCAGCCTTATTACAAGGTCTACGTCATCGACCGGCCGGACGATGAATACGACCACGACCCCGGTTGTATCATCGAGGCGGTGGCGGTCGGGAACACCGCCCATTACGTGGTCAAAAAGGCGAATGGCCAGATTGACGGCATGTATCCCTTCAGTTCGGTGGAGGCCATTGAGTTGGTGGATCAGGAAGAGGATGAAGAGGAAGGATAATTTTATTTTTAAGGAGGCGCTATGAGTGACGCAGCCGCTATATCCCAGCCCCAAGGAAATCTTTGCCCCAAATGCGGGGCCAGCTTGGTGGAAAAGGCCATCGCTTGCCCCAGTTGCGGAGCCCAGATCGCCAAGGCCAAGCCGGCCAAGATCGAACTGACCATGGGCCAAAAGATCGCCGCCGTCGTGCTGATCCTGAACGGATTGGCCCTAGTGGCCGAAGCCGTCCTGACCAAGGACAGCGATTCGGTCCGTGGGCTTCGGGGGGCACTGGTGAGCGTTGTCATCGGGATCTATTTATTCTCCGGCAAGCCCTCGGCCCTGACATGGGCCAAGTTCGCCGCGATTGCCGGCGGGGTTGTTTTTACCGTTATTAACATCGTCCAAGGCGACATATTCTCAGCCGTAGCCCAGTTCTTGTTCTCTTTATCGTTGGTGGGGCTTCTTTTCGGCCGCGCCGGGAAAATACGGCTTGCTTTGTGTTCCCTGGTAATCTTGGGCTACTTCGGCTTGGAGGTAGCCGGGATAATCATGGAAGTCACGGAAAAACCCGTACCTACCGCCCAAAGCGCCCCGAAAACCTGACTTCACGGATATGGCGCGTTCCCTCGCGGTTGAAATTAAAAAGGCAGATTTCAACCTGCTTTGGTGCAACGCGCTACTCTTAATGGCCGCCGTGGCAGTGGGGAGCATTCCTTTCATGTACGGGGTCGCCAAGGAGCCCGAATCTTATTTTTGGTATGTCCTGGCCGCTCCTTTCGTCGTCCTATCCCTTTGGAACCTCGAGAAGTATCTCCGCCGCAGCCGGGAGCCCGAATCCCATCCGTTCCTAGAAAAAGTCCGAACTTCGGGTTTCGGCGCGGTGGAATCCGTCGACCAGGACTTGGACCAGTCGCAGGATTTCCTCGGTTTGTCCCTCGGCCGCTCATGGCTTTTGAAGCGGGGATTTTTCAATTTGGAATTGGAGTCCCTGAAGGAGGCGGTTTGGGCTTACCGGAAGGAGAGCCACGCAGAATATCTTCTCTACTCCCAAGCCATTGTTCATTTCCGCTCGGGGAAAAGCCTGAGCAGCACTAGGACGACCGACGCCAAAAAGGTGGATTTGTTCTTAAGCCAGATTTCCCAAGCCGTTCCCTGGATGATCATGGGCGAAAACGACGACTTGTCCAAGCTTTGGAAAAAGGACCGGGCGAACTTCATTGAACAGGTGGACCAGAGGCGAAAGGCGCTGGAATCCCAAAGAAGGCGGATGGTTGTTCCGGAACCCTTGACGATTGAAAACCATTCCTAATTCGGGATAAAGATAGTACTGAATTTATTTTGAAAGGTGGTCTCCATGGCCCCGAAAATTACGACGGCAGACTATAAAGACCGGTCGACAGGATTGGTCCTATTCGGAGTTTTTGAGATTCTCATGGGCGTGGCCGCCGGGTTCATGGGAATCTGTGTCTTGTTGGTGAGCCTGTTCGTTAAGCTTCCCAATGCCCCTCCCACGCCCTGGATCGGTTCCTTGTTCTACCTGGCGATCGCCGTCTTGCTGATTTGGCTGGGGGTGGGTTCCGTCCAGGCCAGACGCTGGGCCCGGGCGCTGCTTTTGGTCCTTTCTTGGATGTGGCTGGTGGGGGGGATCATCGCGGGTGTGATTCTTTTGGTGATCATGCCGACTATGCTGGACCATTTGAGTGATACCATGCCAAGCGCCGGGGAGGCCAATTTCGTCAAATGGTTCACCATGATATTCCTGGGGGTTATTTTCCTGGTGATTTACGTCTTGATCCCGGGCGCCCTCGTTCTTTTTTACCGCAGTCCCCATGTGAAGGCTACTTGCGAGGCCAAGGACCCGGAAACCCGTTGGACCGACCATTGCCCCCTCCCGGTTTTGGCTTTCAGCTTCCTCTATGGTTTCGGTTTTGTGGCTATTGCCCTAATCATGCCTGTTTATGGGTTCATCTTTCCTTTCTTTGGAAAGCTCATTTCGGGACTTCCAGGCGCTTTGGCCACGGTGATAACGCTGATTCTCATCGGATACCTATGCTGGGGGTTTTATAAGCTCAAGACTACGGCTTGGTGGGTGGCCCTAGGATTTTCCGTGGTGGGTTATGTCTCCGCTTTGCTGACCTTTTCCCGGGTTGGTTTGTTGGAGATGTACCAAATGATGAACTTCCCGCCTGAGGCGATTGAGAATATCCGTAAAACAGGCCTGCTGGATTCGAATTTCATGGTCATCCAACTTGCCTTAGGGGCCGTTTTGGTCTTGGGTTACCTGGTTTTCGTGAAAAGGTATTTCAAGGACAGTTAAAAACTCGCTAACCTATCAGTTATAAAGTAACCTTTGTCTTTAGCTATCATTGCGAGGTTCAGCCCCAATCGTGGTCGGGCCACTTCAGGCCCGACCAGTAGGTTTGAACCAGGCTTGTGGTAGTTGTCCTGAATTCGGGCAACCATGGTTGGCCCCTTGGGGCCAACTACAATCTCAAGCTGTTCACCTAAAGCAAACAGCAAACCGCGGCATCATCAAAAACCAAAAGAGAATCCATGGCCTCAGCTTTTACCCATGCCTTCGTTGGAACCGTCATCGGCAAAGTTTTTAAAGAGGGACGGAAAATGCCCGCCCGGTTCTGGGTAGGGCTGGCGGTTTGCGCGGCTTTTCCCGATGTGGACGTCATTGGGTACTGGTTTGGAGTCCCCTTGGGCAGTCCCTGGGGACACCGGGGGTTCACCCATTCCATCTTTTTCGCCTTGATACTGGCTTGGGTTGCGGTGGAACTGCTTTTTCGGTACGAAAAGCGGTTCTCCCGGCCTTGGTGGGCCTTATGGGTGTGCTTTTTCCTCGTTTCCGTTTCACATGGAATGCTGGACGCATGCACCGATGGGGGCCGCGGCATTGCTTTTTTCTGGCCCTTCAGCAACGCACGGTATTTCTTTCCCTGGAGACCGATAGTCGTTTCCCCCTTGGGTGTCAGCCATTTTTATGGGGGACGTGCCATCCGGATTATCGAATCGGAGTTTCTGTGGGTCTGGTTGCCGACCTTTTTTCTTTACGGAGTGTTTAAAGCAGTTAAAAAGGTCGCGAGGGCGCTTTGGAAGGGAAATGATGAAATCCCAATAGGCTTAGCCAGCCTATTTCATAAAAAAAACTACAAAAGTAAGCAACTGAAGGAATGGTTCCATATCGCGTTTGACCAGGAGAAAGTGGTTAGCCATGCATCACCCCCAGGACAGGAAGCATGGGAACAGTTCTTTTATTGGAAGGATGTCGTCCGAATTGTTTTCATGGCAGGGGATTTCATGGCTTCGGATGGTATCTATGTTTTTACCAAAACCCGCCCGGAAAGCTATTCGATTCCTATTGAGGCTGAGGGTGGTGATGCCTTTTGGAAGGAGATCCTCCGCCGGGGTCTGTTTGACCCCGAACTGGCAACTCGCGCAATGGCGGCCTCGGAGGGCGTTTTTATTTGGCCGCCAGAAAATGGGTAGGGATCATTTCTTGAGTTTCTTTGGGTCTGGCTGCCGACACTCTTGTTATATTTCCGCTGGAGGATGGCTTGGACAAAAACCCCGGATAAAAAAGGATAGCCCGGTCCTTGAAAAACCGCTGTAATACATTCCATGAAATGGCTTTTTAAGAGTCCGGGGCGGTTTTTCTTTCGTTTCTTTTTTGCTCTAATCGGTTTTTACGTTCTTTTACGCATCCTCCCCCTTCCGGTTGAAAAGCTCCGAGGCGACTATTCAACCGCTTATCTGGCATCGGACGGAAGCCTTCTGCGCCTGTCCGTTTCCAAAAGCGGCAAGTATCGCCTGCCCCTAAAGCTGGAAGACATCTCACCCCAAGTCATCCAGGGTTTTACGGCCTATGAAGACCGTTGGTTTTACTGGCATTACGGCGTCAACCCCGTGGCCCTCATAAGAGCTGTTTATCTAGACCTGACCCACCACAAAATCGTCTCTGGTGCCTCCACTATCACCATGCAGGTGGCCAAGCTCCTGGACCGCAGGCCCCGGACTTTCTGGGCCAAGGCCATCGAAACTTTCCGGGCCATGCAGTTGGAAGCCCGGTATTCCAAGAAACAAATCCTGGAGTTCTACCTTAATAGTGTGCCCATGGGCGGCAATATCGAGGGAGTTGGGGCGGCGTCCCTCCTTTATTTCGGGAAGCCCGCGGAGAAGTTGTCCTGGGGGGAGACCGCGCTTTTGATCAGCCTGCCCCGGTCGCCCGCCGCGCGGCGGCCGGACCGCTATCCGGAGAGGGCCAAGGAGGGGAGGGACAAGGTCTTAACGCAAATCCTCCCCATCATCAACCCGCCAAAGGACCAGGCCGAGGAAGCCTACCATTCCATGCTGCCAAAGGGCCGCTTCGCCAACCCCAACCCCGCGCCGCACTTGGTGGCCCGGGCCTCCCAAATGAAGGGCCGCGCCCAGGGCATTATCACCCTGACGGTGGACCCCAACCTGCAGGGGCTGGCCCAGCGCCTGTTGAGCGGGGCGGTGGGGGTATTGAAGAACCGGGGTGTTCACAACGGCGCAGTGATAATCGTGGACAACCACACCATGCGGGTGCTGGCCTACGTCGGCAGCCCGGATTTTCACGACCCCCAGGGAGGGCAGGTGAACGGGGCCAACATTACCCGGTCGCCGGGTTCGGCCCTAAAGCCCTTCCTTTATGGTTTGGCCATCGACCACGGGTTGATTACGCCCAAGAGCATTCTTTACGACATCCCCCGCGATTACGGCGGCTTTCAGCCCGTCAATTACGAAGGTAAGCACCAGGGCCTGGTGACGGCGGAGGATGCCTTGGCCCACTCCCTGAACGTTCCGGCGGTGGGGCTGGAAGCGTCCCTGGAATCCATGGGCAACGACGGCCTGGAGTTTTGGATCAAAGCGGTGGGCTGTGTGGGCCGGGGGCGGGGCCAGGACGAGCCCGGCCTTTCGGTGGTGCTGGGGGCCTACCCTATGACCATGGAGGAAATGGTTCGGCTTTACGCGGCCCTGGCCAATGGGGGGCGAATGAGGGAACTAAGGTTCTTCGAGAACGAGCCGCTGGGACCGGAGGCTCTGAAAGGAAAACCCCTTCTTTCACCGGAGGCCAGCTACCTGGTTTCGGAGATGCTCTCCAAGGTCGAGCGCACCGACTTGCCGGCTTCCTGGGAATTCTCGCCCACCCGCGCCAAGGTGGCTTTCAAGACCGGCACCTCCTTCGGCCACCGGGACGCCTGGTGCGTGGGTTATACCCCCGACACCACCATCGGCGTGTGGCTGGGCAATGCCGACAACAGCGGTTCGGCCGCCCTTATTGGGCATGACGCGGCGGCGCCGGTGGTCATTAACCTCTTCAACGAGCTGACCCGCTCCAACGACTCCTGGTTCAAGAGGCCCCCGGGAGTGCGGGTGCGTAAAATCTGCGCCCTTTCAGGGCAGCCGGCAGGGGATGACTGCAAGGATGTGATTGAGGACGAGTTCATCCCCGGTGTGAGCGGCAACGAGACCTGTCCAGTGCACCGGCGGGTTTGGATCAAGAAAAAGGGCGTTTTTGAGGTATGCCGGTACTGCATGACCGGCAAGCCCGAGGAGTACACTTCGAGGGTTTTCGAGGTTTGGCCGCCGGACGTGACCCGGTTTTTGAGGAGCCACGGTCAAAGGTTCGAGCCCATCCCCCGGCACAACCCCGATTGCGCTTATTTTTATTCGCGTTTCAACCCCCATATCACCTCGCCCCAGCCCGAGGGGAAGTACGAGATCCAGCAGGGGATTTCTTTGGAAACCCAAAGGATCAGCCTTTCGGTGCAGGCCGGGCCGGATGTGGACGAGGTTTACTGGTTCTTGAACGGGCGGCTGGTTCATGAGGGAAAACCCGACAAGATCTTTTTCCTCGACCCGGAGCAGGGAAAGTGGGAAGTCTCGGTGGTGGACTCGCGGGGCCGCGCTGACAAGGTTGACATACTGGTTTTCGACAAGAAATAAATCGGGCCCCCCGATTCCACCTCCGGTGTGAAGAGCAAGGATTCCACCGCAGGGATTTGGGGAAAGCCATTGAAAACAAACGGTTCTTTCCGTTAAACTTGAGATGACATCGCGGTAAGCATCAGTAGCGATGGGCTTGTCCGCCGGCGGCATCTTGAGTCGGCATCCCTGTAACAGGAACGCGACGGAGGGGAGCCACTGGGGTGGGCAAGGGAAATACCGATGCGGAAAAGGAAGGGTCGGAAAGATGCCAACCGGGCGCGTGAAGTGGTTCAATGCCGGGAAGGGATATGGGTTCATCGAGCAGGAGGGCGGGGAGGACGTGTTCGTCCATTTTTCGGCCATCCAGGGCGATGGGTTCAAGACCCTGACGGCGGGGCAGGAAGTAACGTTTGAGATCGTGCAGGGGGCGAAGGGCAAGCAAGCGGCGAACGTCACAAAGACGGGAGCCTAAACGACACCTATTCCAAGGCCTCCCCGAAAAGGGGAGGCCTTTTTTGTTTAACCGCAAAAACCAATTAACCACAGAGTGTACGGAGTATACAGAGTAAGGATTTGGCTTGGGTTCAATCAAAATCTAAATCTTAAACTCTGTGTACTCTGTGGTTCAATATTTTGGCTGTTTGTTTTGGGAGGGTTTTGTTGGCATCTAAAAGAAAAATCCAAACCTTTGAGACCGTGGCACCCGGGGGAACGTCAGGAAGCGGCGCGCTGGTGGATGTCCTGGCTTTCGGGGCCCACCCCGACGACGTGGAAATCGCCATGGGGGGCACCCTTCTTTCCCTGAAAGCCCAAGGGGCCAAGGTGGTGGTCTGCCATTTGACCGACGGGGAGCCGACCCCCTATGGGAACCATAACACCCGCCTGAAGGAAGCCAAGGCCGCCGCCCGGATTCTGAGGATGGACGACTATCTCATCCTGCCCCTGAAGAACCGGGAACTCATGGATACCCTCCCGGCCCGCCGCAAAGTGGCCGAGGTCATGCGGCGCTACAGACCCGCCATCGTTTTCGCCCCCTACTGGGTGGATGCGCATCCCGACCACTGGGGCGCCAGCCAATTAGTGCAAGCCGCCCGGTTTTGGGCCAAGCTGGTGAAAACCGACATGAAGGGCGACCCCTGGTACCCGCCCAAGTTTTACTACCACCTTTGCTCCCACCTGCGGCCCAACGTCCAGCCTTCCTTTATCGTGGATACCTCGGCCCACCACGAACGCAAGCTGGCCGCGGTGCGTTGTTATGAAAGCCAGTTCATCAAGAAGCCGGGATAGCCGGGCACTGGAACATATCAACGTCATGAACCGTTATTTTGGGGCCATGATCGGCACCCAAACGGGCGAGCCGTTTTTCTCAAAGGAGAATTTGGGGGTCAAGGATCCACGGGACTTTATTTGAGGGCGGGCGTGTCGAAAAAACTGGCAGGTTGCGAGTTTTAAATCATCCCATCCCGGTCTTTGGAAGAACCAGTTATGGCCCGGCCGATCAGGTAGGCGGCGGACATGGCCAAAAAGGCCACAAAATCCAGGATAATATTGGCTGAAAGTTTCTTCATTTTCCGGGTCATCGCTCGCTACCTCTTGGATACTTCACTTATTCAGACGGCTCAGCATCCCCTTTAGTTCACATCTATAACTATTGCATAACGAATGCCATTAACTGGGGTTGGGCTGATACTTGGAATAGGGGAGAACCGGAGCCTTTAAAAAGTATACAGCCGTATACTTTTTTCTTGACTCGAGGCCGGGAGGCTTTTAGGATGTTGCGCGTAGGGACATTTCCTACCCCGCCTTCCCAAAAGGGAAGGTGACACCGAAAAAACACAAAAAACCTATAAATCCCGTCTTTACGGGCCAGAACAAGGAGAAGAAGGCAATGGCAACTGAGAAGCAAAAAGCGCTGGATATGGCGATCCTGCAGATTGAGAAAGACCACGGCAAAGGAGCCATCATGCGACTGGGGGAGGCCAAAGTCCAGGACGTCAAGTCCATCTCCACGGGCGCCATATCCGTCGATATCGCCACCGGCATCGGGGGAGTACCCCGGGGCCGGATTGTTGAGATTTATGGACCGGAATCCTCGGGTAAAACCACCCTGACCCTTCACATCGTGGCCGAGTGCCAAAAAGCTGGCGGAACCGCCGTTTTTATCGACGCCGAACACGCCATGGACCCGGTTTACGCCAAGAAATTGGGCGTCAATGTGGATGAACTCCTGATCTCCCAGCCGGATTCGGCGGAAGAAGCCCTTCAAATTGCCGATACCCTTATCCGTTCCGGCGCCATTGACGTCCTTGTCGTCGACTCGGTGGCCGCCCTGGCGCCCCGGGCCGAATTCGAGGGGGAAATGGGCGATGCCCACGTAGGCCTGCAGGCCCGCTTGATGAGCCAGGCCCTGCGCAAACTGACGGCCCTGCTTTCCAAGTCCCATACCTGCGCCATTTTCATCAACCAAATCCGCGAGAAGATCGGGGTCATGTTCGGCAATCCCGAAACCACCCCGGGTGGCCGGGCCCTGAAATTTTACGCCTCCATGCGCCTGGATGTGCGCCGGATGGAAGCCATCAAGAGCGGCGACCAGAACATCGGCAATAAAGTGAAGGTCAAAGTGGTCAAGAACAAGACGGCCCAGCCTTTCAAGGAAGGCTTTGTGGACATTATCTTTGGCGAAGGCATTTCCAAGGAAGGTTCCCTCATCGACGTGGGGGTGGAGATGGGCATCGTGGACAAGAGCGGAACTTGGCTGAGCTATGGCGAGAACCAAGATTGGACAAGGCCGGGACGCCGCCAAGACTTTCCTGAAGGAACATCCGGAAATCCTACGCGCAGATCGAAAAGAAGATCAAAGAAAAGGCGGGGCTGATTCCAGCTCCGGCCGCTGAGAAGGGAAAAGACAGCGTCAAGGCGGAGGTTAAACCGGCGGGGACGAGCAATCCCGGCGGTCCCGTGGCTCCGGCCACCCTGATTGAAAAGGGAAAGACTGACGTAAAAGAGGAATTCAAAACGGTCATTCCGGCCAATGTGGCACCTATTAAAAAGGATGTCGGTTTCATGCCGACCGAAAAGGCCAAAGTGGCGTTGAAAAAATAAAACTTTCGCTAACTCAATCTTCACAAAAGGGCACGGGTACCGTGCCCTTTTTGTTTTTACTCGCTTGAAAGAGTCTTTCCTGAACGTCCTTCATTCTTTCAATTCGTCCAATGAATTGAATACAATAGGCCCATTCTTCATGGAGGGATTCCTATGGCCAAGCAACCGATGAATAAATTCCTGAAATTCGCCTTGTGGACCGGTGGCCTAATCGCCGGTGTTTTCATCCTTTTGCTAATCGCCGCGGCCATCATTATCCCCATCGTGTTACCGCCCGCCAAACTGAAGGCAATTGCCACGGAAAAACTGACCGCAACGCTTAAACATAAGGTTTCCATCGGGGATGTCCGCTTCAACGTGTTGAGCGGATTTGACATCAAGAACCTAGTGGTCGCCAACCGCGAAGGTTGGGCCGCAAAGCCCATGGTTTCTGCCAAGGACATTTCGATTTCCTATCATTTGTGGCCGCTTTTGTTCGGAAAGGTTTCGCTGGGGGAAATCCGCTTGAACAGCCCTGACATCCTGGTGGAGCGCCGCAACCCGAACCAATTCAACTTCAGCGATATGACGGGAACTTTCGCGGTCCAGGTTGCACCGGCTCCCACGCCCAAAGCCGTTTCGAAGTCCAAAGCCAAAAATAAGGCGAAGAAAAAACACAAGAAGAGCGCCTGGATTCCGGCCGCAAGCCAAGAACCGCAGTTTTCCTCTTTCTTCGTGGATTCCGCCTTGGCCGATACGGGCACCAGCGGGCAGGCTTCCAAATCGTCCCTGAGTCTTTCGGTAGACAGCATCAATATCCAGAACGCCCACCTGGAATACCTGGACGAGACGGTTTCGCCGGTTGAAAAGGCCGTTGCCAACGCCCTGAATGTAAAGGTTAAGAACGTCTCCCTGGATGGCGGAAATATTACCTTCTCGGTGGACACTCCTTTTTCATACAACAAATTGACCTACAAGTTCGGGTTATCGGGGTCCGTCCGCTACTTCCTGGCCAGCCAGTCCATCAAGGATTTGGTGTTAGATGGGACAGTTAATGACCTGGGTTTCAACCTCTCGGGTGATGCCAGCAACCTGACCGGAGATTTCAGCCCCACGATGGATGGGGAAGCGTCCTTGAACATGCTCAAGTTTGCCGGGTTGGTCCCCAGCAATCTTTCCAAGATGCCGGAAGGCCTCACCCTTGGAGGCCCGGCCAAGGTGGATTTCCACCTTTCGGGCAGCAAGAACGCGGGCTTGGAGCTGTCGGGAACGGCTGACGGGTCCGAACTGGCCATCCAATACAAGGATGTCTTCGTCAAGGCCGCTAAAACCGCCTGCAAGGTGGACTTCAAGAGCGTCAACAAGATGAACCAGGGGATTTACGACGTCCCCTCCTTCAAGGTGGTTTATGCCGATTGGGAGGTGACGGGCTCCTTCCACTACGCCGGTTCCAGCTGGTCCTGCAAGGTGCATTCGGACTCCTTACCTTTCAAGGGCCTGCCCGGCATGCTTCCCAAGCTGAGCAAGACCACCATCGACGGCGCAGGATCCTTGGACCTATCCTTTGTTTCCACCAAGGGAAAAACCCTGCCTTTCCTGGTGAACGGGCAGATCGCCCTGAAGAACGTAGGCATCACCCTGCCCCAGGAACCCTACCTGCAGTCCATGAATGGGAATATCAACTGCGTGAATAACGTCATTAAGGTTCCGGGAATCACCTTTAAAGCTTTCGATGGTTCGGGGGCTATGGCAGTTACCTTCAACGGCAACACCTATGCCTATAGTTACAGCTTTCGCTTGGCCAACGTGAATGCTCAGAAGGCTGTAGATGCCAGCATTGACGCTTACGTGACGACGAAGGACTTCACAAAATACAAGGACATGCTGTACGGAACCATGAATTTTGCCTACTCGGGGGCGGGAAAAGGCCTGTCGGGAGACCAAATGATTGCCAGCCAGGTGGGTTCGGGCAATTACAACCTTCTCAACGCCAAGATCAAGGGCGGCGTGGTTAAGACGATCAACGGCTATCTCAAGGACCAAAGCGACGAAATGGGGTTCGAGAAAATCGAGGGCAATCTGGCGATGAAGAACAAGGTTTTCTCCTATACGGCCAATACGACGGGCAAGGTGGGCGCTATCCGTGAGAACGGGGGCATTGATATCGTGAAGATGGCTTATTCCCCCGACATGTCCGTCCAGTGCGATATCAAGAAGGACTTCATCAACTCCGACACCCTAAAAGCGGCTTTACCTGGGGAAATCAGCGGACTGGTGAAGGACCCCTCCTTTATGGAGGATGACAACGGGAACGTCCCGGTGGACCTCAAGTTTACCGGCCCGGTCTCGGACAATCATTACACCTGGGATACGGGGCGAATCGGAAACAATGTCAAAAAGCACTTGGGCGCGGCTGTCCAAAACGCGGCCCAGCCGGCCATAAAAAATTTGGGGAATCAGTTGAAGGGCTTGTTTCATTAATTAAAAATTTAAGGCAGAAGTACCATTCGAAAAGGGCGGGAATCTCTCCGCTCTTTTTTTATTCCGAAGGACGAATTAAATGGATTTCATTTTTTCCTACGTCTACAAATTCCTTGGACATTACCTGGGAGTAAAAAAACAGCTTCCGCCCAGTGCCAAAACCCTCATTTGGATGATCGGGCTTTACGACTTCAGCTACGCCATCGCCTCGGTCTTTTTCAACGTGTTCCTTTTTCGGCAAAAAGAGGATTGGAACGTCGTCATTTCTTTCAATATTCTCCAGTTCGCGCTAATTCCGGCTGCTTTCTGGATCGGTGGGGTCCTTTCGCCCCGTTTCGGGCACCGCCTGTCCTACCAATTGGGGTTCATCTTCCACGCCCTTCTTTTCCTGTCAGTGCTTTTGTGGAGGGAATCGGCGCCCGAACATACCCTGATCCTGGGGTTCCTTGGCGGCTTCGGGCTGGGGTTCTACTATCTGGGCCAGCATGCCCTGACCTTTGATATGACCGACTCAAAAGACAGGGATTATTTCTTTTCGCTTTATTTCCTGCTGAGCTCCCTTTTGAAGATCGCCGCGCCCGGCATTTCCGGATGGGTAATCGCCTCTTTTACCCAGGGCGATGGACAGGCCTCCCAGAGCCTGTTGGGGTATTACTTGGTCTTTGGCTTCATCCTGTTGATCTACCTGGTCCTTATTTTCCAAAGTTGGCGGTTAAAGGCACCCCGGCCCTCGGGCGATTTTCAGGTAAGGAAGGTGTTGGCCCTGCCTTGGGGGCGGGATTGGAAGAACCTCCTGGCGGCCTGGTTTTTCAGCGGCCTTCGGGGCGGGCTTTTCTGGTTCGTAACCAGCCTTTTCGTCTACCGGACCTGGCACAACGAAATGGCGGTGGGCAATTACAACATGCTTTCCACCTTCTTGGCGGTCGTGACCGCCTATGCCCTTTCGCGCTGGGCCCACCAAAAGCACCGGCAAACGGGATTGGCTATCTCCTCGGGGTTGATCGTGGCGGCCTCCCTCCTCCTGGCCTTCAATATGTCGCCTCTGGCCCTCTTATTATTCGCGGTCCTTTACGCCGTGGGGGTCACCTGGTTCCAGGTCGGATTTTCCGCCATCTCCTTCGAAGTCATTGAGGGCGCCACGGGGTCGGCCAAACGGAAGCTGGAATACCTCACCCTCCGGGAACTACCCTTGGCCCTGGGGAGGTTCATCGGGCTGGCAGTGTTTTGGGCGGCCCAGGCCCGGTTCGGGGAGGCGGGAATCCGGGTGGCGGTTTTCCTGCTGGGGTTGACCCAATGGGGGACCTACGCCTATTCGACGAAACGGGCTTCCTCCCGGAAACTGGTCGTTTGAGCCCGATTACCGGTGGCTTTGTTGGCGCCTCTGTGGTTAAATTCACAACGTTGGAATTTTTGGAGGACTGATGATTTACGCCATCGGCGACATCCACGGCTGCCTCAATGCCTTGAGGGATTTGATCGCCCAATTGCCTATGAAGGACGGGGACGAACTGGTCTTCCTGGGGGACTACATCGATCGGGGGCCGGACAGCAAGGGTGTCCTGGACTATCTTTTGGCGAACCAGAAGCCTACCTGGCATTTCCTGAGGGGAAACCACGAGCAAATGCTCCTGGAATGGTTGGGTACTCCCAATCCCCTGGCGGCCGCGAACTGGCTATTGAATGGGGGCCACCAGACGTTGCAATCTTATGTTCCTAAGGAAAAACTGGACGAAGTACGCGGGGAAGGGGCCCATATCCTGCTCCAGTCCTACATCCCCCACACCCATGTGGAGTTCCTGAACGCCCTGCCTTATACCTATGAGACCCCCGATTATTTTTTCTGCCATGCAGGCGTCAACTTGGACAGGCCCTTAAACGCCCAGGACGGGGACGATCTTTTGTGGATCCGGCGCAAATTCATCCAGGATCCCCGGCCCACCCCCAAGCTGGTCGTTTTCGGCCACACTCCCGTTGAGAAGGTGGACCTGACACGCGATCGCATCGACCTGGACACGGGCTGCGTTTACGGCGGGTATCTTACCGCCATGGAACTGCCCCACCGGATTCTTTACCAGGCCAAACAAGCTTAATCAGCGGTGCTCGGAAAGCCTGAATTTTTTTTCATATTTATCGGAAGCTGACCGAAGGGCCATTTCCGCGTGGATACCAGCGGTATGGGAGTATTGGGCGAAAGCCAGTAAAAATTCACCTGCAGCCTTGTCTTTGGTCTTCTTATTCCCTCCGGAAACCGCTTTTCGAAACCCTTTCCAACTTTTTTCCAAGGCCTTTTCCACTTCTTTGTTCCTTTGGACCTTGTCCTGCTTTGAAATCTTCTCGTGCATGCGCTGGGCCCTTAAAAGGGAGGGCAGGGACTTAGGGAGGCCGTCCAGGGCGGATTTGCGCTCCGGTTTCTCCAAGCGTTTCAGTTCTTCCCACTTGCGGTTGATGTCCGCGATACGGCGGCTGGACTTCCCGAAGACGTGGGGATGACGGCGGACCAGTTTGTCACCGATGGTTTGGGCCACATCCTGCAAGTTGAAACGGCCCCTTTCCTTGGCTAATTGGGCGTGAAAGACCACCTGGAGGAGGAGGTCCCCTAGTTCCTCCCTCAACAGTTCGGGCTTTCCGCTGTCGATGGCCTCCAGGGTTTCGTGGGCTTCCTCCAAAAGATAAGGCTTCAAGCTCTTGTGGGTCTGGCGCTTATCCCAGGGACAGCCGTTTTTGGAACGCAGCCGCGTCATCAATTTTTCAAGGCGCTTTAAAAAATCCACGCTTGCCTCCAGAGTGGGGGGACTCTAACATGAAACGATATTGAAAGGCAATTTGAACCACGTTGTTTAAAAGGAACTTCATTCATGCTCTCCAGCATATGGGTCGAGCGGCTCTTGAAAATCCCCGGAGCCAAACAAGTCAAAAACCACCTCCTGAAACAGGGACATACCGAGGACGAAGCCAATGTGGGGGCCGTTGTCACCGCCGCGCTGGTGATCTTCCTTATGATCATCTTATTCAACAGCTTTGTTTACGGAGTGATCCACACCTTCTTCCAAAGCCTTTGGGATTACTGCCAACAAAACGGAGCGGAAGCCGTCGGCGTTGGAATTTTCGTCTCCCTCATTTTTCTTGCGCTCCTTTTTCAATATATGCGCCGCACCAGCGCCCATAAAGCCGAAACACACAGGCTCTTGCGGATGGAAAGGCACAAGGTTGAAGAGAAGCGAGAACATCTTCGCAGGGGCGCCATGGGTAATTTTGAGGAAATTTTACGGTTCTATCTTCTGGAAAAATATCCTGATATTGAGATTGGATCGGTGCATGCCGTGGACATGGTGCCGCGTATCCGCTTCCAGGCCAAGCGTTTCAATACTCAATTGGGCGGGAAAGTGGAAGCTAATTACCAACTTTTTCGTGACAATCTTTTTACGGATACTCTCAACGTTTTGGAGACGGCCTTTTTTCTCTCGGAAAATATCCCCGCGGTCGTCGTGGATGCCACGATGAATTTCATCAGCGGCAAGGCCAAGTATTACGAAGGCGTCGTTTTGAGCGTGAAGGCCCAGAGGGACGTTTTTGAGCACGTCCAAAAAAGCAAGTTTCCCCCTTTCAAGGCCCTGACCTCCTTCGACCTGCGCTATAACGACGGCATGGAAACGCAGCCCCTGCCGGTGGAAGAGAGTAAAACGGCCAGGGTTATTGAACGGATCAAGGAAAACGCCCCCAAGATCAATGTCCGCTATGAGGCCCCTAAAACGAAGGTCGATGAGGGGTGGGAAAAGCCGAAGATAGTGGAAGAACCCCAGGTAATCCAGGAAACCTTCAAGGGGAAGGAACTCAGTTCCATGCCACTCGCCCAGTTCCAGGACCTGGTGTTGAGCGTCCTTGCCAAGATGAACTTTGACGTTCAAAAAGTAAAAAAAGTGCCCGGCGGCACCCTCCAGATCCAGGTGGATTTCCAGCACCCTGTGGTTGGCGGGAGTTTCCTGGTACTGGCCCGTCAGTATCCCGAAACAGCCCCCGTGCACGCGGATCTCATAAGGGAATTGGATGAGGTGACCCGTGAAGAGGACTGCAAGCGGGGTATTTATATCGTCACGGGGCGGTTTACGGAGGAGGCCAAGAATATTTCCCGCACTATGGCGGTGGATTTGGTGGACGGCTCCAAGCTATCCGAGCTGATGGAGGGGCCGGCTTACGACGGCCGTTGGACTTTCCGGGTGGTGGATGAAAAGGGGGTGGTCACGGATTTGAGCAAAATGCCCCTCCTGAATTTCGAGAAGGAAACGGATTTGTTCCTGAAGAGCATGGGGTTTCGCGTAGAGAAGATCCGGCGGGACCCCGGGGGCGCGGTCGTGGCGGTGGCCGAGTTCCCCCATCCCGTCACCGGAGGGAAATTCGCGGTCATGGCCAAACAATATCCGCCCGAGGAAAGGGTGGCGGCCGAATTGATCAGCGAAATGAGCCACATCATGAGGTCCGAATTTTGCCACCGGGGGTTATTGATGGTCCCCGCCGACTTCGCCATGGACGCCCGCGCCCTATCCCGCTTTTCCAACGTGGAATTGGTGGACCGCAACCAGTGGGAGAACCTGAGACGGCAGATTTAAAGTATGGGAGGCGGTTTTCGGGAGTTGCACGGGTTTTTATTCTTGCCTCAAACCGGTTTTGTTAATTGTTTTTTGATTCACGAACAACCCCTTGACAGTTAAAAGAAGACGAAGTATTCATTGAGTTAAATTCCCCTAAGGAGGCCACCTTGGCTCGCAAGCGCGGTCATGAGGAAGACGCTGAAATAGTAGATGATGACGAAATGGACGACAAGAAACCCGGCGACGAGGACGACGACGAGGAAGACGACGACGATGATGAAGATACCATTGGTTTGGACGAAGCCGAGGAAGAGGAAGAAGACGATGATGACGACGAGGACGAAGACGAGCCCGTCGGGAAATCCGTGGAAGATATCGAGCGACGCCGTCTCTTTCAAAACGAGTCGGAGGAACTTCTGGAGAACCTGACTTTGGAAGACGTCCGGGAAGTCCTCCGGGAGAACGACTTTGAGGAAAGCCTGGCACCGAAGCTTAAAAAACTCCTCGCCGAGGTCATCAACGAAGGGGAAGTGGACAATTTGGACGATGCCTGGGATGAGGCGCTGGAGCGCCTTGAGGATTAACCGTATTGCGGGAGAAGCCCGGAGGGATGCCCTCCGGGCTTTTTTGTTTTCGTGCTTTTACGGCGCGCTTGGATATTGGAAATTCCACGATTTCTTCGGAATCTTTGGTGGCAAGCGGCTCTGTAAACTGTTTTTATTTTTCCCACCAGCCTGCTAAACTCTAGCCCTCATGGTCAGGCACTACTTCGAAAATTTAAGGTTTTTGTGGTTTCGGCCCGGCGAATTTTTCAGCCGAAACTACCAGCCAGGGGACGAAAAAGAGTCCTTCCGGTTCGCCAATCTCACCGGGGTTCTCGTGGCCTTGGAACGGAGTTTATCCGAGATCCTCGCGGGAGGATCCAAGGTCAATGTGGTTTTAGTGACCTTGGCCACGCTCCTCGCCATGCCCTTTTTAGTGACGGCCGGAATTTATCTCTGGTCAGGTTTCATGCGCCTCTGCGCTTTCCTGGTGGGGGAGTCCCTGCCCTTAGAGCCGGTGCGGCAGGTGGTGGCCTATTCCATCGCCGGGATCGCCCTGTTGGGCCTGGATTTCAGCCTGGTCATATGGCTGTCCTTGGCCGTTTTCGTGTTCCAGGTTTTCGGCATGGAGAAGGTTCTCAAGTGCTCCCGTTGGACGGCTGGAATTTACGTCGGCCTTCCTTTTTCCCTGGTGGCGGTGCTCCTGGTTTTTGTGGCCCTCATGTTTAAGGTGTTCAAATGAGCCCGGCCCGCCCCATTCGACGCCGGAACCGAACTGCTCCGATGGTTTCCCCAGCCACTGTGACGCCGGTGAAAGTTTCCGTTGCGCCATCCGGGGCAACAGACGGCATCACTTCCTACCGCTGGGTTTGGTATTTTCTTTCGCTCTTCGTGCCCTTCGCCGGCATCCTCATCGCCCTATTTCTTTACGACCAAGAATCCTGGGAAGTGCGCAAGATCGGCCGGAACTGCCTCTTGATCGCCTTCGTGCTTTGGATTCTTTTTCCCATCCTAGTTTTTATGATGATCCTTTTGGCCGTGGCCGTGGCGATCGCCAGCTCGGTTTCCGACGCGGTGGCACCAACGGATTGATAAGGCCGGTTCCTTCCCGTAAATTCCCACGCAAAAATGGATTGAAATAGTATTTCAAATGCGAAAGGCTTTTACCGAATGCCAGTCCTTTTAATCACCGGCGGAACCCGCGGCATCGGTTTGTCCCTGGGCAAGGCTTTCGCCCAAAAAGGCTGGGCGGTAGCCGCTTGTTACCATGAGGACGAGGAGTCGGCCCGTTTGGCTTCCGGGGAATATTCCGGGCTGACCCGGGACTTCTGGCTGGCCAAATGCGATGTTTCCAACGGCGATCATGTGGGAACCCTCGTCGAGGGGGTTTTGGAAAAATGGGGACGGTTGGATTGCGCCATCCACAACGCCGGGGCCACCTGGAACGCCCGCCTCTTGAACGTCGAGGAGGCCCATTGGGATGCCACCCTGGGGGTCCATCTTTCAGGGGCATTCCACCTTTCCAAGGCCTGCCTGAAGCCCATGCTGAAGCAGAAATCGGGGCAACTTGTCTTCATCTCCTCGGTGGTGGCCACCACCGGGAACATCGGGCAAGGGGCTTATACCTCCGCCAAAGCCGGTCTGATTGGCTTGGCCCGCAGTTTGGCCAAGGAATACGGCGGCAGGAACATAAGGGCTAACGTGGTATGCCCGGGTTTCCACAAGACCCGCATCGCGGACAATCTTTCGCCTGAGGCCGAGGAAGCCATCCGAAAACGTCACCTTTTGGGAAAAACCACCGACTTGAACGAGGTGGCGGATTTTATGGTTTGGCTGGCGGGTACTCAAACCATTTCAGGGCAGGTATTCAACTTGGATTCGAGGCTTCCGGGATGGTTATGAATGATTCCATTGTCGTCACGGGGTGGGGCATGGTCACGCCTTTGGGCCCGGACGTGGACAACACCTGGAAGACCCTCATGGGGGGAGAGTCGGCCGGGCGGCGGTTGGAGGGTCTGGAATGGAAGATGTTTGAAAACCCCCGTGCCGCACAGACTTTGGAAGCCTGGGTGCCCCAGCGGTTCATTCAAAAGGACCGGTCCCTCCAATTCGGGGTTATCGCCGCCGAGGAGGCTTGGCGAAAAGCAGGTCTTTATAAGGTTCCTCCCGGAAGAATCGCCACCACTTTTTCTTCCAGTAAGGGTGGTGTGCTCAGCCTTCTGGAGGAAAGGGAGGACCCCACAGTCACCTGGGATTTTCTTTCCGACTTTTTTCCACACGCGGGGGGCAGGCTGTTGGCGGAGCGCTTCGGGTTTTTCGGCCCGTCCCTTTCGTTTTCTTCCGCGTGCTCCACGGGCATCGCCAGCATTGCCGGGGGGGCAAGGCTTCTCCTGGACGGGGAATGCGACGCGGTCTTAACCGGCAGCACTGAAGCCTCTATTCATCCCCTCATCTATGCGGCCTTCCGAAACATGGGAATCTTAAGCCAAAAGGACGGCGGCCCAGCGCCCTTTGATATTGAGCGGGATGGCTTTTTGATGGGGGAAGGGGCTGCGGTCATGATTTTGGAAAGGGAAAAGTCGGCAAAAAAAAGGAAAGCCCCTATATTGGCCCGGCTCGCGGGTTGGGCCTTGGGCGCCGATGCCTTTGGTGCATTGGAAATGGAGCCCAATGGAAATACCATTGTGCCCTTGATTGGAAGGGCGCTGTGTAAAGCCGGGTTAAAACCTTCCGATATCGGCTACGTCAACGCCCATGGGACTGGAACAAGGCTTAATGACGAAGTGGAATCCAAGGCCTTGAACAAGGTTTTTGGGGATGCCGGTCCCTGGGTGAGTTCCACCAAGGGAGCCACGGGGCATTTACTGGGAGCCGCCGGAAGCGTGGAAGCGGTTATTTCCTCCATGGTTTTGAATCGAGGTGAAATTCCCGATACCCGTAATTTGAGCAAACCCGATCCCCAATGCCGGATACGGCACGTGGAAAAAGGCGGGGTGCGGCAGAAGGTGGATCATGTGATGTCCCTTTCTTACGGCTTTGGCGGGCAATTGGGCGCAGTTGTATTCTCGAAGTGCTAGGTGACAGAATGAAATTCAGGAAAGCCGTTCTGTCGGATTCACGGAATTTGGCGGAAATGAACCATCGGTTGATCCAAGATAGCGGCCATCGGAACCCCAAGAATGTGACACAATTAACCCGCCGTATGCGGGATTGGCTTAAAGAGGGGTACCTGGCCTGGGTATTCCTAGAGGGTTCTCGATTTGCCGGCTACTGCCTTTATCGAAAAGAAAAAGAATTTCTCTACATACGGCAATTTTACGTTGAGCGCCCTTTTCGAAAATCCGGTTTGGGGAAGAAGGCCTTTCAGTGGCTGCGAAAAAACGCGTGGAATAAGCAAAAACGCCTCAGGCTTGATGTGTTGGTGGGGAATAAAAGCGCGATTGGATTTTGGAAAGCGATTGGATTTAAGGATTATTGTTTGACGATGGAGAGGGATAATCCATGAGCTGGCTTGACGACATCCATGAAGAATTGCATGAGTTGGACGCTCAAGGCCTGCGCCGGCGTCTGCGGACCGTCGACTTCCTGGGTGGCATGCGGGCTTCGGTGGATCATAAGGATTGCGTGCTCTTCTGCACTAACAATTACCTGGGTTTGGCCGACCATCCCAGGGTTTTGGAAAGGGCCCAAAAAGCCCTCTTGCGCTATGGGGTCGGCGCCCAAGCTTCCCGTCTCGTTTCGGGCCATACGCCCATCCACATGCAGTTAGAGGAAATCACCGCCTTGTTCAAGGGGGGCGAAGCCTGCCTGGCTTTCCCGACGGGCTATATGGCCAATCTCGCGGCTATTTCCGCCATGGTGGGCGAGGAAGACGCCGTCCTGTGCGACCGGCTGAACCACGCCAGCTTGATCGACGCCTGCCGCCAGTCCCGCGCCAAGCTCCTCGTCTACGAGCACTTGAACCTGGACGACCTCAAGAAACAGTTAGAAAAGGCCGGCAAATACCGCCGTCGGTTGGTCGTGACCGACGCCCTTTTCAGCATGGACGGAGACTTGGTACCGCTTCTGAAAGTCACCAATTTGGCCCACGAATACGACGCGCAGGTTTACGTGGATGACGCCCATGGAACGGGGGTTTTGGGACCAGGTGGGCAGGGAATCACCCACCATTTTCCTCTTAAACACTATCCGGCGGTGGTTATGGGCACTTACAGCAAGGCATTGGGAAGCATGGGCGGCTTCATTTGTGGGCCTAAAATCTTCATTGAATACCTCTTAAATAAAGCCCGGACCTTCATTTATACCACTGGGTTGCCGCCTGCCGTTTGCGGAGCGTCCCTGGGGGCCTTGGAAGTCCTGCAGCAGGAACCGCAAAGGGTAGAGAAGCTTTGGGACAACGCCAAGAAAATCCGGGATGGGTTAAGGGCCTTGGGGTACGACATCCCCCGGGGTGCGGGGCCCATCATGCCGATCATCGTGGAGGAAAATGAGGAAGCGGTGAAAATGTCCGACAAACTTTTGGGGGAAGGAATCCTGGTGGTGGCCATCCGTCCGCCTACGGTGCCCAAGGGTACGGCCCGCCTGCGCCTTTCCGTTTCTGCCGCCCACACTGAGGCGGATATCGAGAAACTATTCAACGCTTTTAAGAAACTTTAAGGTGATTATGAAATCCTTTTTCGTAATTGGTACCGACACGGGCGTGGGTAAAACCCTTGTTGCCGCCGGCTTGGCGCGAATGCTGGTAAACCAAGGTGTCCGGGTCGGGGTCATGAAGCCCATCGCCTCCGGAGGCATTCCCAGCCGAGACGGCAAACTTCTCCAAAAAGCAGCCCGGTTGCCGAACGCCGTTTATCCTGAGATTGTGCCCGTTCACTACCGGCAACCCCTCGCGCCTTATGTGGCGGCTTGGAAAGAGGGCACTGTTCCTTTGGGAAAAATTCAAGAAACCTATAAAAAGGTCACGAGAAAATATGATTGCCTGATTGTGGAAGGGATCGGCGGGGTTTTGGTTCCCATTACTCGTGATTTCCTGGCGATCGATTGGATGGTGAAGTGGAGACTTCCGGCGCTGGTGATAGCATGGGCTGGATTGGGAACCCTCAATCACACTTTGCTGACCATCGAGGCGCTCAAAAAAAGGAAAATTAAGATTCTGGGCGTTATGGTGAATGGATATAAAGGGAAGGAGATTTCGGAAAAGACCAATGTCCCGGCGCTCCGAAAGCTTTTAAAGATTCCAGTTTATGGCCCGTTGAAATTCAACCTTAAATACCGGGCGAATCTCGATTTGTTGGCGGAAGATTTGGCGAAGTTGGGGATGATTAAATGAAAGACGCATCCATCCGAAAAGCGGTTGCGGCCGATCTGGAAGCCGTCAACGACATCTATAATTACTATGTCTCCCATTCCACCTGCACTTATCAGACCGAACCTTCAACTTCAGTCGAACGTGCCCGGTGGTTCGAAGAACATCAAGAGCCTTATTTCGTTACAGTCGCCGAATTGGATGGCCGAGTCATTGGCTGGGCATCGGGTTCTCGGTTCCACCCCAGGGCCGCTTACGGAAAAACCATCGAGAATTCGGTTTATATCCACCCCGAATGGCTTCATAAGGGCATTGGAAAGGCCTTGCTTGGGGATTTGATCAAGCGCTCGAAAGCGGCCGGGTTCCATACGATCATCGCGATCATCTCCAATGATCAGGACCCGAGTATAAAACTCCATAAAAAGTTCGGGTTTTCCCACGGGGGGAAGATCAACGAAGTCGGGAATAAATTTGGCCTCTGGCTTGATGTTGCTTACATGCAATTAATGTTGTGAGCGGGATCTCAAAAAACATGAAACACACACAGCTTGCTTCAAAGGATAAGAAATATCTCTGGCATCCCTTTACCCAACAACAGGAATGGGTGAAGGACCCGGACATTACCATTATCACGCGGGGGAAAGGGACCTATCTCTACGATGTCAAGGGACGAACGTACCTGGATGGTGTTTCGTCCCTCTGGTGTAATGTCCATGGCCACCAGGTTTCGGAAATCGACCGGGCCATCCAAAAACAGCTCAAAAAGATCGCCCATTCCACAATGTTGGGAGCTTCCAACGAGCCCGCCATCCTGCTTGCGGAAAAGTTGGTTAAGCTGGTCCCCAAAGGGCTGACTCGCGTCTTTTACTCCGATTCGGGGTCGGAAGCCAACGAGATCGCCGCCAAGATGGCTTTCCAATATTGGAAGCAAATTAGGCCCGCGAAGCCGAAGAAGAACTTATTCCTGACTGTGCGGGAAGGCTATCACGGGGACACCATTGGCTCGGTCAGCTTAGGGGGGATCGACCTCTTCCACGGAATCTTCGGCCCCATGCTTTTTAAAACCCTCAAAATCAAAAGTCCCCACGGTTATTCCAGCCGTAAGGTCTCGAATGATAAATGGTTGAAGGACAGTGTGAGGGAGGCGGAGGCCGCTTTCCGCAAGTATGGATCCCGCTTAGCTGGTGTTCATATGGAACCTTTGATCGAAGGGGCGGGTGGCATGTTGGTGCACCCATGGGGTTACCTGAAAGCTATCCGGCGGTTATGCGACCGTTATAACGTGTTATTGATTCTGGATGAGGTGGCGACCGGTTTTGGGCGCACGGGAACGATGTTCGCTTGTGAACAGGAGGGTGTGCGACCCGATTTGCTTTGCGTAGCCAAAAACCTTACGGGTGGCTACCTTCCAGTGGCAGCTACCCTGACAACCGAGAAGGTCTACAGGGCTTTCTTGGGTCCCTTTGACTCCTTACGGACTTTCTACCATGGACATACCTTTACAGGAAACCAATTGGGCTGTTCGGCGGCCCTGGCGAACCTTGAATTGATGGAGAAAAAGGGATTCCTTGAAGGAGTCCAAGAAAAAAGCCAGATGCTTCAGGAACTTTTGGAACCCCTCGTCGCCCATCCCCATGTGTCGGATGTCCGCTTGCGGGGCATGATGGGGGGCATTGAGCTTGTTAAAAACAAGAAAACAAACGAGCCCTATGCTTATGAAAAGAAGATGGGCTACCGCGTCTGTGCCGAGGCCAAGAAAAGGGGAGTGTTGATGCGGCCCCTGGGCAACGTGATTGTCGTCATGCCCCCCCTGGGTATTTCCAAAAAGGATTTGGCCTATTTTATCGAAGTGATTTCAAAGAGTATCGATGAGGCCACAAGGATTCGTTTTTAACCGCCGGTTGTGTTACATTAAGCCCGCTTATGACCAAAAAAACCTTAAACAATTTTCCTGCCAAAACGGTTGCCGTGATCAGCTTGGGGTGCCCCAAGAACACGGTCGATTCCGAGGTCATGCTCGGAAAACTGGCCCAGGACCATTATTCCCTGGTAAAAGACCCTACCCAAGCCGAAGTGGTGATTGTGAACACCTGCGGGTTCATCGAAGCTTCCAAGAAGGAATCCATCGATACCATCCTGGAAGTGGCAAGGCTTCGGAAAAGTGGCCATTTGAAATCCCTGGTCGTGGGCGGATGCCTGGCCCACCGTTATGGAGATGAGTTAAGGAAGGAACTCCCAGAAATTGACATCCTGTTTGGGTTGAATGACGTGGAAAATGTGGCGGACCAGATCAAAGGAATGTCCCTTCCGATCCACCCTTCCCAAAACGACAAGAAACCACTTCTCCCGAATTCCTTAAGTGAGGCGACTTATGTTTACGACGCCTCGTCCCCGCGTCTTCTTTCTACACCCAGCCATTTCGCCTATGTGAAAATTTCCGAGGGGTGTGACCTGCCCTGCACCTTTTGTATCATCCCCAAAATCCGGGGGCACTACCGCAGTCGGTCCATTGAGGATATCGAGCAGGAGGCCCGGAATTTGGCTTCCCAGGGTGTGAGGGAAATTTGCCTGGTGGCCCAGGACAGCACCTGGTATGGCGCGGACCGCTATGGAAAGCCCAAGATCGCCGAGCTTTTGGAGAAATTGGGCCAAGTGGAAGGTCTGGAATGGGTCCGCCTTCATTACCTTTATCCCAGCCGTGTTTCGGATGAACTTTTGGAAGTCATGGCCGCCAACCCCAGGATTTGTCCTTATTTCGATGTGCCTCTCCAGCACGCCAGCGACCGGATCTTGAAATCCATGCAAAGGATCGGCGACCGGGCGCTTTTGGAAAGGCTGATCCAGAGAATCCGGACCAAGATCCCCCATTCCTCCATCCGCTCGACCTTTATTGTAGGTTTCCCAGGCGAGACCGATGGAGATTTCAGTGAACTCCTGAGTTTTTTAAAGCAGTCCCAGTTGGACTATGTCGGCTTTTTCTCCTATTCCCAGGAAGAAAATACTCCCGCGGGAGTCATGGAAAGCCAAGTACCCGAGGAAGTCAAAAAAAACCGATTAGCCGAGGCCTACCGCTTACAGGAAGAAGTCGCGGAAAAATCCCATCAGCGCTGGGTGGGGGAAAGACTGGCGGCTGTTGTCGAAGTGGTAGAAAATGAAGAGGTGCAGGGGAGAACCCGATACCAGGCTCCTGAAGTCGACGGAGTGGTTTTGATCGAAGGCCTGTCGAAACCCAATGTAGGTCAATGGGTGGAAGTGGAAATCACCCACGGCCTCCAACAGGACCTCGTCGGTAAAGTCATTTCTCCCGGGGTTTGACCATGTTAAGCCCCAAGCTCACCCAGGCCCAATCCCAATGGAACATCGCGAACCTCGTTACCTTGTCCCGCATTGTGGTGACGCCGCTCTATTTGCTTTTGATTTTCCGGGAAGAGGTTTGGGCCAAGTGGGCGGCGGGGTTGTTGTTCGCATGGGGCGCCATCAGCGATTATCTCGATGGTTACCTGGCGCGCAAATACAACTTGAAATCCGACTTCGGGGCCTTGCTGGATCCTCTGGCCGACAAGATTCTTCTTCTTTCGGTTTTTGGCTCATTTGTGGCCCTGGAATTGGTTCCGCTTTGGATGGTGGTCATTATTTTTGCCCGTGAGTTCTTGATCACGGGACTTCGCCAAATGGCCCAAAGCCGGAATATCGTGATCGCGGCCAGCCGGGCGGGGAAACACAAGACGGTTTCCCAAATCGTGGCTTGTTCCGTCATCCTGGCTATTATCTGCACCCAGGCCACGGTGGAGGCTTCGCAGATCAAATGGGACCAATTCTTAACGCGGCTCGGGGTACTGGGGGATTGGCTGGAACACCTCGTTTGGTATGGCCCTTACTGGCTGATGTTTTACGCCACAGTCATGTCCCTTGTTTCGGGAATCGACTATGTCGCGAAAAACCGCCAAGTGTTGAGCGGAGGGAAGGCATGAAACATTTTCATTTTTGGATCGCGACTTTCCTTGGCATCGGCAAAATCCCTTTTGCTCCAGGGACATGGGCTTCCTTGGCAGCGGCACCGCTTTTTTATCCCTTGATCGACTACCCCCTGATCCACCTGGGAACGCTGGTGGTGGTTTACTTCCTGGGGGTCTATACCACTGGGGAATACGCCAAAAACATCGGAGAGATTGACCCTCACAGCGCAGTAATGGACGAGGTCTTGGGCATGGGAGTGGCCATGTTGCTCATACCGCGCCAATGGCCTTTCGTGATCATGGCCATCATTCTTTTCCGGCTTTTCGATATTTGGAAACCTTATCCCATCCGCCGCATCGAAAAACTTCCGGGGGGATGGGGAATCATGACCGACGACTTGGTGGCGGGGCTTTACGCCTTGGCTTGGGTCCATATCGGCCGCATCTTGGTGGATTACATTAAATAGTTTCCCTGACCCGAAAGGCATTACGTGAACGCCGAGATTGTTGCCATTGGAACCGAATTGCTTTTAGGCCAGAACGTAGATACCAACTCCGCCTGGATCGCCCAGCAATTAGCCCTTTTGGGTGTGGATGTTTACGGTTTCCAGGCTGTGGGGGACAACGAAAAGCGCATTGAAACGGCTTTGAAACTGGCTTGTGAGAGAAGCCAGGCCGTTATTACTACCGGCGGCTTGGGCCCCACCGTGGATGACGTCACAAGAAAAGTGGCCGCCCGGCTGGCCCAAAAGCAGCTGGTTTTCCACGAAAATATCGCCAAGGCCATCGAGGAACGCTTCGCCCATTTCCGTCCCGGAAAGCCTTTCCCCAAAGTCAACCTGAACCAGGCTTTCATTCCCCAAGGAGCCACCATTATTCCCAATGCCAACGGGACAGCGCCTGGCTTTATCGTCAAGGTGGGCAAATCCCACCTGGCCTGCCTGCCGGGAGTGCCTTTAGAAATGAAAGCTATGCTCGAGGAGACCCTGCGGCCTTTTTTGAAGTCCCTGTCGCCGGGGGGGGTGGTGATCAAGTCGCGGATCTATCGCACAACGGGTATTGACGAGTCCGCCTTGAATGAAAAGATCGCCGACATCTTCGAAAAGTCCACCAACCCCACTATTGGGGTTTTGGCCCATTGGGAAGGTGTGGATATCCGCCTGTCCGCCAAGGCGGAAAATGTGGAGAAGGCCGACGCCTTGATCGAGGACTTGGGCAAGGTGTTGACTACCCGCCTGCCTAATTTCATTTACGGTTGGGACCAGGACGGTTTGGAAACCATCGTGGGCCGCATGTTGACCACCCGGCAGATGACCCTAGCCACGGCCGAGTCCTGCACGGGGGGCTTGATCTCCCACCGCATCACCCAGGTACCGGGAAGTTCCAACTATTTCCTGCGGGGTTACGTGGTTTACAGCAATGAAGCCAAAGACGACACCTTGAAGGTGGACCCCCAACTCATCCGGCAAAAAGGGGCCGTTTCCCGGGAAGTGGCAGAAGCCCTGGCTGCTAATGTCCGTAAGGCCGCGAAAGCAAACATAGGCCTTTCGACGACAGGCATTGCGGGGCCCACGGGGGGGTCGGCACAAAAACCCGTGGGGCTCGTATATATCGGCATCTCGGATGACCAAGCCACTCAAGCCTTTGAATACCGCTTCACCGGAAACCGTGATACGGTGAAGAATAGGGCCAGCCAGGCCGCCTTGGAACTACTGCGGCGCCATTGCCTCCAGCTACCTCCGAAGGATTAAGTTTTGGCGGTCACCCTTAGGCTTTTTGTGGCGAATCCCCTTTCGCCAGCCGTTGAAGAGGGGGTGGGCGATTTGCTCGCCGGAGTTTCCAAATACCGGGAAGTCCGGTGGGTATCCAAGGCCCAGCTTCACATTACCCTCCGGTTCATAGGTGCTCTGGAGGAAACGCTTGTCTCGAGGTTGGAGGAGGAGCTGGGGAAGATAGCCGGTTTGGCGGAACCCTTTGAGGTTGAAATAGGAGGGCTTGGGGCTTTTCCCCAGCTGAATCATCCAAGAGTTTTGTTTGTGCCAGTTACACGTGGGGAAGAAGGGTTCCGGAAATTGGAAAGGGCGCTTTTATCTCCCTTAAAAAGTATGGGTGTCAAACCGGATGAGAAGGAATACCACCCCCATTTAACGCTGGGGCGGGTCAAGGAAAATGAGGACGCGAGGGCGGCAGTGGAGGTCCTTCAGAAAAACTGCCCTGCTCATTGGGAACCTTGGAAGGCCGACCGGTTTATTCTTTTTAAGAGTCAATTGGCCCCGAATGGTTCGATTTATACTCGACTGAGGGAGTTCGGGTTTGGAAAAAGCTGAAACGGCCAGTTGATTTTGTGCAGGACAAAAACAAGAATCAATTAAGGGCACGTCTAAAAATTGGTTGTAGAGACGAAGTGAAGGAGGTACAAGGAGAAAACAGCGCGTGAAAACGCTGAAAAATCCTTGAACGAGGTGCCGCAATGGGCCAAACCGGATTCTTCGACCTTCAAGACCGCTTGAAATCCCTGGATGAAATGGGGGACCCACTGGAAGCCTTGAACCGAGTAGTGCCCTGGGAGGATTTCCGCAGTATGTTGCGCAAGGCATTACGCGATAAGGAACGCAAAAGCGAGGCGGGGCGTACCCCGTACGATGAAGTACTAATGTTCAAGGTGCTAGTTTTACAGGCCCTATACAACCTGGCGGACGAAAGGACACAATTCCATATCCAGGACCGGCTGAGTTTCATGAGGTTTTTGGGGCTGGGTATGGATAAGGATGTGCCGGATGCCAAGACCATCTGGTTATACCGCAACAAGCTGGCCCAAGGCGGCTGGATTGACCAGTTGTTCGGGAAATTCAACCGGCACCTGGATCGGGTCGGGCTGAAGGCCCAGGAAGGGCAGATCATCGATGCTTCGATAGTGGAAGTGCCCCGGCAGAGGAACACCAAAGACGAAAACGGCCAGATCAAGAAGGGGGAAACACCTCAGGAGTGGAAGGGGGATACCGATAAGATGAGGCAAAAAGACGTGGATGCGAGATGGGTGCAAAAAAACGGCGTGAATCACTACGGGTACAAGAACCATATCAACGTGGATAAGAAACACAAGCTGGTCCGGAAGTTTGAGGTGACGGCGGCTTCGGTACCCGACCGGGAGGTTTTCGAGGAGTTGTTGGACGTGGAGAACCGCAAGAAGGTGTGGGCAGACAGCGCATACCGGTCACAGAAGAAGAACAAGACCTTGAAGCGCAGGCGATATAACAACCAGATTCATTACAAGTCGAATCGGAATCATCCCATGACGGAGTTCCAGGAAAAGTTGAACAAGATGCGGTCCAAGGTTCGGGCGAGAGTCGAGCATGTGTTCGGGCACATGGAAACGGCGATGGGTGGAAACTGGTTGAGGGTGGTGGGCAAGGTGAGGGCCCGGATGAAGATAGGAATGCGGAACCTGGCTTACAACATGCAGCGATTTACGTACTTAATGGGACGAATGCGTCCGGAGGCAGTGAACGCATAGATTTTAAAGACTTTGGGGGCTAAGGAAAGGTTCTGGGAGTAGCCGAAGGGAGATTCCGGGCCAAAAATTTCCACGAACTCCTTTGGTTGAGGGTTGCAAACTGGTTTGAGGTGACCGTAAAGCCTTCAAACAGAATTTTTAGAGGTGCCCTTAAGGGAATAAACCATGGTCCAAGATCCGAAAGACGGCGAAGAAGGCCCGGAGCTAAGCGAAAAGGAAATGGAAGAACAGTTAAAGGCCTACCAGTTTTCGCAACAAGCTTACGTGGAGCAAACTTTTAAATGGCTGATTGATTTTGTTTCCAGCTATTTCCCTGAAGACCAGTTGGCCATTCGGGACGTTGATTTGGAGGTTCATTTTATCCACCGGGCGATGGAAGGCGGGAAAACCTTAGGCGCCTTGGTCTACCGATTCCGGAAATTCGTGAACAAAGGCGATTATTTCAAGGAAATAGCCGAGGATTACCGAGAGGGACTTGAACTCCCCGACGTGTTTTTCGTGGATACAGAATCTTCCAAGTTCGAGGAATCCAAGACGTCGGAATCAGGAGGGGACTACACCGAAATACCGCCCGAAAAACTGACGGGCAGGATTCGGGAACTTCGGGAAGATTTGAAAAACCGAGCCAAGTTGCGTCAGTTGAAAGAAAGTGTTTAAGAGTGTTGGTCGTCAGTTTTGCGCCTAACTATATTTAACGGGGAGTCGAACCTATGGTTAAAAGCTCCAACCAACCAGTCTTAATGATGTACGCCGCCAGCGAGCACGACTCGAACCTCTATTACGCGGTGAAATTTTCCGTACCTGACCCCTTTCCTTATTTTCGGGTTGGGGGGAAGGACATCATCCTTATGAGCGACCTGGAGTTGGGGCGGGCCCAAAAACAGGCCAAGGTGGACGAGGTTCTTTCTTACTCGGATATCCAGCTCAAGGCTAGGGCCGCCGGGACTGAAAAGCCCGGTGTGGCGGATGTGACGGCTTTTTTCCTGAAATCCAAAAAGGCCCGAAAAGTGTTGGTGCCGGACAACTTCAACGTGGGGCTGGCGGACGCCTTGAGGAAACGAGGAATCGATGTGGAAAGCAAGCCCGACCCTTTTTTCGAGGAGCGGGTTTCCAAGTCCAAGGAAGAGGTGAAGATGATCACTCAATCCTTGCGGCATACCGAGGCCGCCATCCACAAGCTGGAGGATTTGCTTCGGGCCTCCAAGATCGTGGGAAAGAAGATTTTCTATAGGGGCCAATGGGTGACCTCCGAATTATTGAAGAAGGTCCTGAACGTTTCCATGATGGAAAACAACTGTGTTGGAAGCCATACCATCGTGGCCAGCGGCAACCAGGGCTGTGACCCCCATAACGAAGGGACGGGCACCGTGTGGGCCCACCAATCGCTGATCGTGGACGTCTTTCCCCGGTCGGGTGACACTTTTTATTACGCGGATATTACCCGCACTTTCGTTAAGGGGAAGGCTTCGCCTGCACTCAAGGCCCAGTACGAGGCGGTAAAGGTGGCGCAAGAAAAGGGAATCCGCATGGTGGCCCCGGGTGTGAATGGGAAGGATGTCCATAATGCCATCCGAAGGGACATGGAATCCAAGGGTTACAAGACTGAACGTCGGAACGGGACCATGGTTGGTTTTTTCCATGGAACGGGCCATGGCTTGGGGCTGGATGTGCATGAGCCGCCCCGGGTGAATGCCTCAGACCACGTCCTGAAAAAAGGGGAAGTGGTGACGGTGGAACCCGGGCTTTATTATCCTGGGGTGGGTGCGGTGCGGATTGAGGATTTGCTGGTGGTGACGCCCAAGGGCCATCAGAATCTGACGGTTTACCCGAAGAAGTTGGAAATCCCTTAAGGGCACGTCTAAAAATTGGTTGTAGAGACGAAGTGAAGGAGGTACAAGGAGAAAACAGCGCGTGAAAACGCTGAAAAATCCTTGAACGAGGTGCCGCAATGGGCCAAACCGGATTCTTCGACCTTCAAGACCGCTTGAAATCCCTGGATGAAATGGGGGACCCACTGGAAGCCTTGAACCGAGTAGTGCCCTGGGAGGATTTCCGCAGTATGTTGCGCAAGGCATTACGCGATAAGGAACGCAAAAGCGAGGCGGGGCGTACCCCGTACGATGAAGTACTAATGTTCAAGGTGCTAGTTTTACAGGCCCTATACAACCTGGCGGACGAAAGGACACAATTCCATATCCAGGACCGGCTGAGTTTCATGAGGTTTTTGGGGCTGGGTATGGATAAGGATGTGCCGGATGCCAAGACCATCTGGTTATACCGCAACAAGCTGGCCCAAGGCGGCTGGATTGACCAGTTGTTCGGGAAATTCAACCGGCACCTGGATCGGGTCGGGCTGAAGGCCCAGGAAGGGCAGATCATCGATGCTTCGATAGTGGAAGTGCCCCGGCAGAGGAACACCAAAGACGAAAACGGCCAGATCAAGAAGGGGGAAACACCTCAGGAGTGGAAGGGGGATACCGATAAGATGAGGCAAAAAGACGTGGATGCGAGATGGGTGCAAAAAAACGGCGTGAATCACTACGGGTACAAGAACCATATCAACGTGGATAAGAAACACAAGCTGGTCCGGAAGTTTGAGGTGACGGCGGCTTCGGTACCCGACCGGGAGGTTTTCGAGGAGTTGTTGGACGTGGAGAACCGCAAGAAGGTGTGGGCAGACAGCGCATACCGGTCACAGAAGAAGAACAAGACCTTGAAGCGCAGGCGATATAACAACCAGATTCATTACAAGTCGAATCGGAATCATCCCATGACGGAGTTCCAGGAAAAGTTGAACAAGATGCGGTCCAAGGTTCGGGCGAGAGTCGAGCATGTGTTCGGGCACATGGAAACGGCGATGGGTGGAAACTGGTTGAGGGTGGTGGGCAAGGTGAGGGCCCGGATGAAGATAGGAATGCGGAACCTGGCTTACAACATGCAGCGATTTACGTACTTAATGGGACGAATGCGTCCGGAGGCAGTGAACGCATAGATTTTAAAGACTTTGGGGGCTAAGGAAAGGTTCTGGGAGTAGCCGAAGGGAGATTCCGGGCCAAAAATTTCCACGAACTCCTTTGGTTGAGGGTTGCAAACTGGTTTGAGGTGACCGTAAAGCCTTCAAACAGAATTTTTAGAGGTGCCCTTAATGGAATCGAATTTCGAAAGGAATGGAGATTTAAGGTTGTTGTTGGCCTGGGGTTGTTTGCATCAAGGTGTTTAACATAGCTTTGGAGTCTTGGTCGTTTCCGCCCCCGGAAAATACGACATAAGAAAGAATAATGAGCACGGCGCCCCAGAGGATCATCTTAAAATTCTGGGTTTTCTTCCCGCGATACATGTAATAGCCGCCCAAAAGCCCGACCACGGTGCTGGCTAAGATCTTAAATAACATCATAGGGTTCTCCTATTTTTTAACTTCGCCGGACGTTAAATCCATGATGTCCATGATCCCCTCAAAAACCTTCCGGGCGATGGGGGCGGCCACATCCTTGCCCGTGCCGCCGTTTTCCGCCACGATGGCTATGGCGACTTTGGGGTTTTCCACAGGCGCGAAGCAGATGAACCAGGCGTGGAAATTGGGGTCGCGGCTGCCGGAAGTTCCAGTCTTGCCGGCGATTTTGATGCCTTGAATGCGGGCCTTCACACCGATGCCGCGCTCCACGTCGTTCAGCATCAAGGTGGTGAGGAATTGGGCGGTCTGGCGGCTGATGGTATTTTTGTAAACGACCGGCTTGTTTTCCAGCAGGACTTTTCCGTTGATGTTGGTGAGCTTGTCCGTGAGGTAGGGTGACATCATCACGCCATCATTGGCGATGGCGGAGGCCATCATGGCGGCGTTTAACGGGGTGATGCGAAAGGTGGGCCCCAAACCGGTGGCGGTTTCCGCCAGTTCGTAGCGGCTTAAGCCCAGTTTGGGGGAAACGCTGGCGGTTACGGGAAGCTCGATGGTTTTGGGGACCGCGTTGAAACCGAAGCGGTTGTTGAACTCGAAAAGAGTATCCTCGCCCAAGGCGAAGCCGAGCCGGGCGAACCCCATATTGCAGGAGGCGTCAAAGGCTTCTGCGAGGCTGTGGATGAGCTTATGCTTTTTCCAGTCCATGAAGATCTTTCCGTCGATGGTCATGAAACCCTTGCAATAAAAAGGAAAAACTTGCGATAAATTAATATTTTTTTCTTCTGCAGCCGCCGACGAAATTATTTTGATGATGGAACCCGGTTCGTAAAGCCCCTCGAAAGAACGGTTTTTCAAAGGCGTGTTCTTGTTGGCGATATAGTTCCACCATTCGTCATGCACCTTTTCGGGGGTGAAGGTGGGTTGGGAGACGCAACCGAGGATTTCACCGGTTCGCGGATTGAGGACCACGATGGAGCCCTTTTGCCACCCCAGGGCTTTCGAAAGGACGCGCTGGATCCGGCTGTCGATGGTTAGGTAGAGCTTGTTACCCGGGAAGTACTGTTGGTAGACCTTCTCTAAACCCATGCTCCCACGGTTATTGGTTGCTTGCTGGTCGATATAACCAATGAGATGGGCGAATTCCTTGCCCATGGGATAGCCGCGTTCGCCATTTTTCGCCCATTGGAGGGCCAGGGGCACGCCGTTGCGGTCAAAAATGTAATAAATCGAGCCCCGGTCTTTTTCCTCACGGGCCTGTTCCAGCAAAACCTGCATTTTTTTATTCTTAGGATCGTAATTCAGGGCAGCTTCATAATATTTCTCACCCTTGCTCACCTGACCTAGGGCTCTTTCCACGGTGCCAAGCGCGACATAGATATCCGGATTGTTGGGTTGAAGTTCCAGGGCATGCTGCAGTTCCAACTCGGCGACGTTGTACTTTCCATCGTCGATAAAAGCTTGGCCGGTTTTCAGGTGGCTGAACTTTCCGCTATAGGATAGGCCCATTTTCATGGCTCGATCGTAAAGCTCCTTGGCCTTTTCAAGTTCGCCCGCTTTCATTTCCACCAGGCCCAGCCCGTCCACTGCCTTGGCATCGCCGGGGGTGCGGGTGAGAACCTTGTTGAACTCCATTTTGGCCAGTTCCAAGTCACCGCTTCTCCAATATTTGAGACCCTTGAAGTAATTGAATTGATTCGTCAGAAAGGTTTTGCAAGTCAGCAGCCCGAAAAGCAAAAGGATGAACAGTAGTACCATCCGGAAGGAAGGCAGTTTGGTGCGTTTTTTTCGGGAAAGGGGGATTGGCTTGTAGCGCTTCAGGGGGTCAATTAAAGCCATTAAGATCGATGCTCCTTTAAGAATGAGTCCATGCATTTTAACGGCATCACCGGAGGAATAAAGGGAAAAAACCCTTTAGGTTTGGTTGGGGGAAGTAAGAATAACCCTATTGCCGGACGTTGCACCGGGACTCGAAGGAGACTATAACGATGTTAACCGCCGGTAGTTGACGAGGCAGAAGAACTTATTAAGAGGACGCAGAATGATCCTGGAATGGTCGTTGATTGCTTTGGGCCTGGGGGTTGGAATTTGGATTTTGATTCTCCTTTTGAAGAATACGGGGTCGGGTTTGGGACCTTCTTTGGTTAAACAGTTTGAGGTTTTGAGCCGGGATCAGGAAAGATTGGAGAAGGTCCTTAAAGACGAGATTGGACGAAACCGGGAGGAATCGAACTCCAATGAAAGGGCCGCCCGGGAAGAACTGGGGCGTCAGCTCCATTCCTTGGCCCAATTGAACGAGCAAAAGTTGGAATCGATTCGTCAAACCCTTGAGCAACAATTGAAATCCTTAAGGGATGAAAATGCCGTTAAGCTTGATCAGATGCGGTTGGTGGTGGATGAGAAACTCCAAGCCACCCTGGAAAAGCGCCTCAACGACTCGTTCCGCCAGGTGAGCGAACGGCTGGAGCAGGTCCACCAGGGGCTTGGCGAGATGCAGTCCCTTGCCGCGGATGTTGGAGCTTTGCAACGGACCTTGACCAATGTGAAGACCCGTGGAACCTGGGGCGAGGTCCAGTTGGAGGGCCTTTTACAACAGATGTTATCCCCCGAACAATACGCGAAAAATGTTGTCACGAGGGAGGGCAGCAACGATAGGGTGGAATTTGCCATACGCCTTCCTGGGCGTGAGCCGGGCAGGGATTCGGATGTGTGGCTGCCCATCGACGCCAAATTCCCCCAGGAGGATTACCAGCGGTTGGTGGATGCAATCGAAAAGGGGGATGCGGCGGGGGCCGAGGAATCTTCGAAAAGCCTGGTGAGCCGCATTAAATCGGAAGCCCGGAATATTAAAGAAAAATACCTGGATCCACCCCATACGACAGATTTCGGAATTTTGTTCCTTCCCACCGAAGGCCTCTACGCCGAAGTGCTGCGTCAGCCGGGTCTGCTGGATTCCCTCCAACGGGATCACCGTATTGTCATTACGGGTCCGACTACATTGGCCGCCATTTTGAACAGCCTTCAAGTGGGGTTTCGAACCCTCGCCATTGAAAAACGAACGAGCGAGGTTTGGAATTTGCTGGGTATGGTTAAAAAAGAGTTCGGTCTTTTCGCGGGTATTCTTGAAAAAACCCAAAAGAAACTCCAGGAGGCCAGCAACACTATTGATGATGCGGCCAAAAAAACCCGTACGATCGAGAAGAAGTTGAAGAATGTTGAGGGGCTTCCCGTTTCCGTAGAATCTTCTTCTGAAGCGGAAATAGAGAAGGAGTTATTGGATGGGGATGAAGTAAAGTAAAACAGTTGGAATTACATCAAAGAGTTGTTTTTTTCAGTGGCTCTAAGTTTTACCTTTGTTTTCCAATCCTTGAATAATCGAAAGTATTTCGTGGGCGTTCGGCAGTTCATCCGGGTTTTTCCCAATTTTTTTGTACCGAATAATTTTTTGAGGATCAATGATAATAATTGCAGGGTGAGCAATGTCGTAAATCCCGTGCCCGTGGGGGTGCCTGGCTCCAAAAGCGTCAATAAGTCTCAGGCTTGGATCTGAAAGAAGTGGAAAGGGAAACTGCCATTGGCTATTGAAGTTGTAGGAATCCTCGGGGCTATCCGTGCTTACTGCAACAAATGTGGCACGTGAAGGGGCAAAGAGGGAGTAGTTATCTTTTAAGTCAAAAAGCATGTCCTTGCAGGCATTACAATAATAACCGCGGTACAAAGCGATAACCAAGTACCATCCGGGATCCAGGTTCGAGAACTTGAATATCTGGCTGTTTTCCTCCATCAAGGAAAAATCAAGCAACTTGTCCCCGACTTCAAGGGCCCTGGATTTTGGAGGCGTCGATGAAATACAACCTTGAAACTGAAAAACGGCTAGTCCTAATAAAAGGAACATTCGAAATAAAGTGCTCTTCCAAAAAGAAAAGGCCCGCATGATTTTTATCCTTTGTGCAAAAAATCACTTTTCATTCAAAGACCCTGACGGAATAAATGATAAACAAATCACTGCTGGGAAAGTCTTAATAAGGAGTAAATCAAATAATGTTGGATAAGAAATTTAATTTAAAAATAACTTATCGTTAAAATTCATTGGATTTGAGATGGTAATTGATGGATCCAGATTAGACTTTTATTGAAATCATGCTAAAATCTCACCATCACTTAAATTGGTTTGGTTGGGTTAGATACTGTAAGTTTTCGGACTATTTTCGTCGGAATTGTGAATATGGCTGGTTGGGCGTTTGAAGTAGCAAGGTTATAAGAAAGCGCTTTTCAAGCATTTACCGTTAAAGTTTTTGCGCTTCTCCGGAATAGAAAATGCATGTTTATTTAAGGGAAACAAGGGCTCCTCTTTTGGCGGCAAGTCTGCAGGTCAGGTCATTTTAAGTGAGGTCTGGGTTTGAAATTAAATTTTTTTAGACGATTTGAATATTTAATACCTTCAATTCCCTTGAAGCTTATACCCGGCTTTCTTGTATTGCTTGTTTTTACTTTAACTACCGGCTCCCCTCATGCGGCTACCTACAGCTATTCCAATTACGTCTCGATCCCCACCTTGATGGCAACCCCCCAATGGTGTCCCAGCGATGCTCCAATCACTTATCAGGAAAACCAACCAACTTATTTTACGGCCTCTAGTCTCTCGGCTTGCGGCTATCCTGCGGGCACTTATGACCCCAATTATTTCGCCGCTATTGACAGTGATTCTTTTGGGGATACTGCGGCTTCGGGGGGCAATGGCGGGGGCCTGGGCGGTTATCCTTGTGGGGCTTGCGCTGCTTTGTATAACAGCGCCACCTCCAAATCGGTTACGGTCATGATTACTGATGAATGCCCGCAAGGAGGAGCGAACGCCAACAACTGTTGGGTGGGCTCGTACCATTTGGACTTGTCCCAGACGGCCTACAACGCATTGTTGAATGGTGGTTCTTTTCCTTCCAACACGGGCACGAATACCCTCAGTGGTTCAACTGTGACCTGGCGTTTTGTTCAATGCCCCTTAACTGGAAATGCAAACGTAGAATTTAATAATTCGACGGGTAATGTGGCTTACGAATGGGCAAATGGCTCGAGTTCTACTTGGGCCCCAATAATGTTTTTGGACGTATTCTTTCCAATCAAATCAGTTACGATCAATGGAGCTTCTGTAAGCCGACAAGGCTCCGCTAGCCAAATACCGAATTTCTGGGGTGCCGGTGCTTATTCAGGCAACTTGACTTGTGTATTAACAAGTTATGAAACTAGTGTAGCTCCCTTAACCGTTACTGTGAGCAGCGGTAGTTTTACCCCAAAAGAGGGTTCTCCGCCGGGAACGACGACGACTGCGAATATTGGCTGCGTGACTGGTCCCACCCCCACTCCCACCAGTACTTCTATCCCTGGCACGGCTACTCCCACACCCACTATAACTCGAACCCCAACCTTGACTGTTACAGCGACTCCAACAGCGACGATTGGTGGATGTCTTTACACCTATTACGATGGGGAAACCACTAACACCGACCTAGCGTCGGGATCAACCTGGGTGGGAAACGCAACCATTGCAGAAAATGCGACGGCGAAGCACACTGGATCTTACGGCATGGATATTTCCTACAACTGGCCGGCGTCTTCTTATTACGCGGAAATAGGATGGAATTGGACGCAGTATAACGCGTCTTCGGCGCGCATCGTAAACCTAGGTAATTACCAGTATGTTCAATTTGACATTGATGTTGCTGCGGGTTCACCTCTGACTTTAGCGGCGTTCCTAGTGGACGAACCTGGGGCTGGGGCGGCTCAAACATTCACGGGGGGAACCACAACTTATGCTGTGGGAACCGCGGCTTCGGCGCCTTATCCGATTACCCTTACCAGCACGGGTTGGCAGACGATCACCATTCCGGTTTCGGCTTTCGGCACAGGAGTAACAGTGGCGGCCCCCAACGGGTACACCTATACCAATGGGTCGACTTATAGCGTGGCGAAGGTGGGTGAAATCGACCTGTCGGTTTATGCCTCGGCCGCAGCTGGAACGGCTACAGTTTATTTCGATAATTTTGGTTTCAGGGGAACCTGCCCTACCAGCACTCCCACGAATACGGCTAGCTCGACGCCTACGCCAACTCCCCCGGGGCCGACCGCTACTCCCACGGCGACATACCAGTGTTTTAATTTTGATGATTTTGAGAACGGCTACGTGGCTACCACGGATAGTGCGTCCGAGGACAATCTTGGCAGTGGGATTAACGGTTACAGTTGGTCGGGTGGAACCTTTAGCGCCATAACGGTTGTTTCGCCGGGGGCAGTGGGGAATTATGCCCTCCAAGCGTCTGGGAATCCGGTGACTGGAGGTTATGGCGTGGAGGGTGCGGTTGCCGCCTCCGATGAAAACTTGAGCTGGTTGGGCGGGTTGAGTTTCTACGTCATGACCAACGTTGCCACCACCTTGCGGGTGAATATCAACAGCGCTCCTATCACGGACAGCAATTATTATGGTTATACTTTTGCATCCACCACCAGTTGGACGCAGATAACTGTCCCTTACTCCTCGCTCACTCAGGGATGGAGTTCGGCAACTTCGATTGTTTCTCTTTCAGAGGCTTTGACAGCGGTAACGGGGTTGTCCTGGCAGACGGCGGTGACGGGTACGGGACCCATCACTATTTCCTTGGACAACATCTGCATCATGACTAATAACCCTCCACCAACGAGTACCGCTACTTCCACGCCTTCGAAAACCCCAACCACGACTCCTACTTATACCGCGTCGAAAACACCTACTGCCACCCTCACGAATAGTCCGACCTATACTGTTTCCAATACCGCTACCAATTCAACAACCAGCACAGCCACCAACTCACCGACTCGCACGGCCAGCTTGACGCCCACAGCGACGGCTACCAATACCCTGCTTAGTACGGGTACGCCCACATCCAGTGCTACCAATACCCTCACTTATACGGCCACCAATAGCCCCACTAGAACTGTTACCTCGACTCCCACGGCGACGGCTACCTACACTCTAGTTAATACGGGAACGCCCACTTCCAGCGCCACCAATACCCTCACCAACACGGTCACCGGCAGTCCCACTCGTACCGCTACCTTGACCCCGACCGCCACAGCTACCAACACTCTAGTTAATACGGGCACGCCTACTTCTACTGCTACCAATAGCCCCACTCAAACCACCATCTCGACTCCGATGGCAACAGCCACCGCTACCCTGGTCAACACGGGCACACCCACCTCCACAGCCACTAAGACTGCCACTATGACCGTTACTTCGACGACTACCAATACCCCCACCAACAGCCCCACTAAAACCCCCACCATGACCCCTTCGGCAACCGCTACCAATACCCTGGCTAATACGGCCACCAACACAGCGACGTCCACATCCACCTTTACCCCCACTAATACCACCACCCGCACCCCAACCGCGACAGCGACCAATACCGACACGAACACAGCCACTTCCACAATAACGAGCACTCCCACCAATACCGGAACGTCGACACCGACCGCTACTGGAACCCTTCCTACAGCTACTGATTCCCCCACGTTAACGCCGAGCTCCACCCCAACCTTGACAACCACCAAAACAACTACCGCTACAGTTACGGATACCCCCACGAATACGGCCACCAACACGGCCACCCGCACAGCAACGAACACCGCCACGAATACCTACACGTTGTCGGCGACGGCGACCTCTACGAATAGCGCTACTTCCACCGCCACGATGACGGCCACCTTGACGACGTCCGATACCCCGACGGGCACACCTACCGAAACCCTCGTGAACACGGGAACTCCCACCAATACGACAACCCTTACACCCACTTCCGCACCCACGAATACCCTGGTAAACACAGCCACTCCCACTTTCACGCCTACGAACACACCCACCTCGACAACGACCTCAACGGTTTCAAACACTCCGACGGCTATTCCGACGGCAGTGATAGTGACGGCATCCCAAGGGCCTAACCCGCCGGTCAACTCCAACCAGCAGTCCGGGGCTACCAACGTAGCGGTTCAACAGGTTTTGTTGACGAACCCCAGCGCCTCGGTGATTAGCATGACATCGTTGACTCTCTCGGTATCGGGGACAGGGAGCTCGGCTAACATCACTAGCGTGATTTTGTGGGCTAATGGAGCGCCGATTGCCACAACAAGCTTCTCTGGGTCGGTGGCGACCTTCGTTTTCAACGGGACTTTGCCGGCTTCTTCCGGAGTGACTTACACGGTGACGGCTAACTTTGGAACGAATGCCAGCGGAACCTACATGTTCAACGTGACAGGGGCTAGTGGGAATAACGGGCAGGCGGCGCAATTCACCGGTTTGCCGGTGGCTGGAGCCACCATAACCGTGACACATCCGACTTCTACCCCCACGTTGAGCCCGACTGTGACGGTTACTTCGACACCCCAGCCGGTTACGACTCCGGTGGTTTATCCCAACCCCTCGAATGGCGGGCCGGTTAACGTATTGCCGCCGACCTTCCCGGGAACAGCCGATGTCAAAATTCAGCTCTTTACTACGGCTTTCCGGAGAGTGCAGGAGAAGACTTATTTCTCAATTCCAAATGGCCCACAAAAAGTGTTCATGCAGGACGACTGGGGTAACCCCCTGGCCAGCGGCCTTTATTATGTGGTCATTACAGTTGACGGTTCCCAACGTACCATCGCAAAACTTCTCCTGTTACGCTAAAACCTGAGTTCTCAGTACTCCACAAAAGCTTATCCCTGGTTTTTGTCTAAACCGGAATGGTGTTAATTTAAAGTTCTAGACCACCGATTTGAGACTTCCTGATCATGGTTAATTCCACCATGGGTTGTGTGGGGCCCCTCACGCCCAACCCAAAATCCTGACCCCAATAAATTGCCCCGGAAACGGCCTAAATTTATTGAACCTTACGAATCTTTCTTTTATATTAATTAAACGATCCCTATCCACATTGTTCAAATGACTGAAAGAAGTAAGCCCTCTTTGAACGGGGTGGGACCCAATGGCTTCCTGAAATCCGGCGGTAGTTGTTACGACGGCAAAGTAAGGTAAGCGAAGGAGTTCCAATGCACATCAGTTCCGTAGCCCCGGGTTGTTACCACCTGGAAGGACCTTCCAACAGTGCCTTATTGGGAAGTCCCCCTGAAATCCTGAAAGCCCTCCTTAAACAAAAGAAGAAAATCCCCCACGTCGGGATTTTGCCCGACCTTTCCCATAAAAACGGCGTTTCTCAAATGGCCTTCGAGTTCTTAGGATATTGGTTTTTATTTATTGACCAGGGCTACCAGCTGGGGAAGAAGTTCCGCGTTTTGGGTACGCGCAAGATGTGCGAACAGCTTTATGACATCCTTCGGATTACCCTCTTGGGGCCCAGCCGGATCGATATGAAAAAGTGGGGATTGGGAAAGGCCCGGATTGAGATGCTGGCCGACATGGCCGAGGGAATGGCCATCCGAAAAAACGGGGAAGTCCAACCTATCGAGGACCTGTTCGAATTCGTCCACCTACCCGACGAGGAGGGGGAAGTATGGGTCCCGATTTTTGCCGACTCTAGGGATTATTTGATCCGGCGGATGGGAAACAACCGCTATGAAGTCTCGGACAGAGGGGAAATACACCCCATTGACCTGAATTTCGAAGGCGAACAGTTGCCGCCTTTGGTGGACCTTACGGGGGAAGTAGAAAAACCCGAAGCCTTCCGTTTGAAAGTGCTGGGTTCCTATACGGGTTTCGACCCCGAGGGGCCCACCACCGGCATGCTGTTGTGGGTCAACGGGAACGGCCTGCTTATTGATTCCCCGGCTGGCATTAGCAAGTACCTGAAACAGGTGGGCGTGGCCAAGGACCGGCTTGCCGCCATTATCCAGACCCATGTGCACGATGACCATTGCGCTTTAAGCGAATTGATGCTGTCCGAGCACGCCTTCACGCTTATCACGACGAGGGAAATCTACGAATGCACGTTACTCAAGGTGGCCCATATCATCGACGAACCGGTGGAGGTGGTGAGATCGATGGTAAAGTTCACCGAAGTCATCCCGGGCAAGACCTACCGAATGTTCGGGGCCGCCTGGGAATTCTTTTACACGGTGCATTCCATTCCCACGATGGGTTTCCGGGTCACGGTCCCGGATGAGAAGGGAATGCCCCACACCCTTCTTCATTCCAGTGATTTGGACCATTTTAAGGGGATGGAACAACTGGTGAAGGACGGTGCGGTCAGCCTGGATCATTTCGAACGGATGAAAAATCTCGTAAAAGGCGACGAGCGTCTGGCCATGATCGATGCCGGTGGAGGCCTGATCCACGGCGACCCGTCAGATTGGGACGCGGCCATCTCCCACCATCCCCAAACGGAATTTCTTTTTTACCATGTGAATCCCTCCAAGGTCGACACAGCCAAATACCAAGTGGCCCGACCTGGATGGGGAAAGACCTTCTTGAAGGAACGCCACTTTCCCCAGTCCGTTTATACGGGAGTGCTCCAAACGTTAAAGCTTTTTGAAGTACGGGATTCCAGTTGGATCAACGTTTTGTTTTCTCTTGGTGAAGTGGTGGAGCTCCCCAACCGGTACGAAGTTGTCCGGAAGGGACAGGAGGGTGATTCTTTTTATTTCATTCTCTCAGGAACTCTGGAGGTTTTGGATCCCGAGAACAAAAAAGACCCTCTTTTGGCTACGCTGGAGAGTGGGGATTTTTTTGGAGAGATGTCGATCATAAACCGTTCAAAAACCAACGCGACAGTCGTGGCGCGGACTCCGGTCATTTTGTTCAAGCTGGCGGGGGATTTGTTCCTGGAATTCATCGAGAAGAACGACCTTCGAGAAAGTTTCTCCAGCCTTTGGAAGCGACGCCCCCTGATTTCTTCAGTGGCTCTTTTTAGGGACCTTGATCCCACCGCCAAGCACGAAATCTCCCTGTTGGCAAAAAACCAGACCTTCGCCAAAGACGAGATGATTGTGCGGCAAGGAAGCAAGACGGAGGATTTTTATATTATTTCCACTGGGCGAGTGGAGATCTTCAGAAAAAACGAACATGGCCGGGTCACTTTTTCCACAGAGCTGAAAGCGGGCGACTTCTTCGGGGAGAATGTGGCGATGGGATATGCCGACAAACGCAACGCCAATGTCCAGGCCTTGACCGACGTCACCACCCTGGTTATTTCCTCTAAGGAACTCCGGGACTTGGCGAAACGCATGCCGATTCTTCGACATAAGCTTCACGTGATCATGAAAAGCCGTGGGATGACCGAGGAAATTTTGGAGAAGGCATTGATCCTTTAACCATCAGCAGCTATTTCCTAATCTATTGAATTTATAAAACTTGCCAGAAAACCCCAGGCTTTTAAGCCTGGGGATGAATGGCTGCCCGGAGGCCCGACAGGTTTTTTGTCGGGCCGCAGGCCATAAAATATGGCATGCTTTGGTCATGTCAAAATACTGGGTAGGGGCACACACCAAGCACCGTCTGCAATTTCATCTCGTTTGGATACCGAAGTACCGGAAGCGAGTCTTGGATAGCAAAATAGCCGTCCGCCTGCAGGAGCTGTTTAAAGAGGCGGCCCAAGTAAACCGATGGGAAATCCACGAGTTAAATATTCAACGAGATCACGTGCATATGCTGATCCAGGTTGAGCCAAGGGTGAGTGTAGCCAAAGTAGTACAGATTCTAAAAGGTGGGACAAGTATCAAGATAAGGGAAGAATTTCCAGCTTTGCAGGAGTTCCTTTGGGGCGATAGTTTTTGGGCGGACGGGTATTTTGCGGAAAGTATAGGTACGGTGCAGGAAGAAATGATTCGCAAGTATATCCGGGAGCAACAGCATGACCAAAGTATGCTGAAAGGCTGAAACCCCGGGCTTTAGCCCGGGGAGTAGCTTCATTTATCCTTCCCTAATACATCTTATTAAAGCAGTTCTGTAAAAAAGGAATAAGGTTTCCGGCTTGCCCCTTTTGTGTCATGTTCATTCGAACCGGTTCGACTAAAAACAATTTTCGGTGATCTAAGTCATTGTCGGAATTGGACTATAAATTGTTTAATTACTTACAACTTTTCTTTTTGAATTAGATTCGACAATTTATATCAATAGTTTTCCGTGAAAACCCCTGATTTAAATTTTCAACTAACGGGCCTTTAACATAAAAAAGGTATGGAAATTGCTCTATTCTTGGTTAAACTTCACCCGCGCAACCGTTTCGAAGAAAGCGCTTTATTCCATCAAGTAGGGAAGAATGAAGAAACCTTGTCTTGCAAATTTATCCGTTTGTTACCGCTTCCTATGGTTGGCAGCGGTTTTGCTCTTGATGCCGGCTTGGGCGTTCGCTCAGAGCGCAAACGGTGCAAATCCCATAGTGACTGTTTTGAACCCGACACTCACGAGTTTCGCCGAGCCCGTCACGGTCGTGGTCAACTACTGTACGAACCCCAATAACAGCACCATCCTATTGATGAACATCAACGCCAACGGCTATACCACCATGCCTGCCTGTTCGGTTCCAATTTTGGGCAGTTATTTTTGGGTGGATTACAATGGAACCACCCAACAGGACCAGTCCTTGGGATCCTTTTACGGTGGGGGATTGCCCGGCACAGGGGCCGGTTTTGACATGAATGACGTCCCGACGGGAAACAACACCCCCATTTGCGGTCCAGTCACTTTCGTGGAAACTCTTCCCCAAGGTTTGGCGGACTATTGCGGGACTTTCAACGTTGTGGTGGCGGGTTCAGCCAGCTACCAAAGCTGTCAAAACGGTAATATCAATGGATTTGCTTCGATCACTGTCCCCTGTACCACTTCCGCGGTCACGGCCGTCAAAACAGTTCAAGGCCCCACGGCATCGGCCGGCGACTTGCTTTTGTTTTCGGTCAATTACAGCTATGTGAATGATTCAAGCGACTTTGTCGTGACCGACACTATTCCCGCCAACACCACCCTGGTTTCGGCCGGTCCGGGAACAAATGGCGGGGTTCCCGGATATGGTTATACCGGAACCATTGCGGGTTCGGCCATCTCTTGGGTTTTTCCGCCTAACAACAGTCCAGCCACCGTCACTACCGGCTCGGCTTGGATGCTGGTCCAAGTGAACACGGGCGTCACCTCTGGAACCGCCATCAGCAACACCGCAAAATATTCCCCCATCGGAAGCACTTCCGCCAGCGTGGCCACCAATGCGGTCACGGCCAATTCGACGCAAGGCGGCTTTACTCTGCAAAAGGGGGAGACCGCCTCCACCTTGGCCAAGGGCCAGACGGAAACCTATACCTTGTCCTATAACATCAACCAGTCCAGTCTTCAATTTTACGATTCCTACGACAATAACCCTTCCGGGACGAATAATACTTCCATCGTGGGGGGGCCAGGCAACACGGGTTTCAACGGTTCGGGCTATACGACTGTCGGAACCGGCAGTTGTGGGTCGCCTACCTGGGATATTACGACGACCAGCACGGGGGACCATTACATAGATGCCTGTTCCAGCACCAGTTCCTGCAGCAGCGGTTGCGCTTATCCATCCTTGTTAAGAAACAGCCCCATCAGTCTTTGCAGCGGCACGGCCTATGTTTTGCAAGGGGACATGGAAATTCCCGTGAACGCTCCGGGAGCCATTTCTAATCCGCCTACAGCGGACGCGACCATGGTTTTGGCCTATGGTGTCTGCGGTCCAACGACCATCGGTATAGTGGCCGGCATTTCCCTTGATCCCGCCCCAGCCAATATTTTCCTCCAGGACAACGGAACCATGTTGGGGACGGGAAACAACTTCAACACCCCTTACGCCCTTACAGCGGGGGTTTGGTATACCATGCAAGCGACCGTAAGGTATGTGGGCGGGGTTCTTCAAATCAATATTTCCGTTTGGCCCAAAGGAGACCCCTCGAAGATTGTGGCCTATAGTTATAACTATACGGTGCCGGCTTCCGAACAGACTTGCCTTTGCAGCATGCCGACCAGCTTCGGCTGGCAGGCAGATCCCACCGCTGGGACGGACTATTATTCGAACATGAGCCTTTATACGGCCGATGCGATAGTCAATACGACTCTTACGGATCCGGTTCCCCCAGGCGTTACCTATAGTGGGGAGACCACGGTGGGAGAAGGCGCGGGGGTTTCCTTCAACTTTACCAATGGATCTACCCTTACCTGGAGCGATCCTGGCACCATTTACGGCGCCTCAGGTGCCATTACCTGGTGGGGAATAGTGGGCTGCCCTCCCGGCGATGCCATAACGAATACCTCCGTCATCGCCGCCAACGGCCAAGGGCCAGTTACATCTAATTCCGAGGTGGTCTCGGTCACCGGCTGCACCACGAATACTCCCACGAACACCCCAACGGTTACCGATACGTACACCCCCACAAATACTCCCACCAATTCTCCAACTCCTACTCCTACCTTTACCCCAACGAATAGTCCCACCCTAACCCCGACCTTTACCCCCACTAATACCCCGACTGTTACTGATACCTTTACGCCTACCAACACCCCCACAAATACTCCCACCAAAACCAATACCTATACACCCACCAATACCCCAACCCTGACCCCCACTTTCACCCCGACAAATACTCCTACGATTACTCCCACACGTACGCCGACGAACACGCCGACGAATACTCCAACCCCTAGCGTTACCAATACTTCCACAAATACGCCCACTCCAACAAATACCCTCACCCCTACAAACACTTTCACCATGACCCCGACGAAGACACCCACCAATACCCCAACGAACACATCGACCGCAACACCCACTAATACCGGGGTCAACACCCCCACAAATACGCCGACCAATACACCCACCGCCACTCCAACCTTGACCGATACTTACACCCCCACCTCCAGTTCGACCAATACGGCCACACCCACACCCACCAATACGCCGACCAACAGCCCTACCGTGACACCGACCTTCACGCCCACGAGCACGCCCACCGCCACCGATACTTCTACTCCCACCAATACCCCAATTCCTTCCGCTACCAACACGAATACACCCACGCCCACCAATACTCCGACCGTGACGCCGACCTTGACGCCGACTAATACACCCACCAACACCGATACGTTCACGCCGTCTTTCACGCCCACCAATACCCTCATAAATACTGCCACGGAAACGCCAACCTACACGCCCACTGCCACGC
>CAVYRH010000007.1:0-196784 GCA_963770835.1 uncultured Pseudomonadota bacterium | reverse complement strand
AAGCCGCCGGCGGCGGCGGCGGTGACCCGGCCGGGGAACATTTCCTGGCTCATCGCCGAGCCTGGCCGAGCACGCCGATGCCCGCCGTTACGTTCATGCACAGGACGATCCAGATCAGCCAGAACTGCGGCGTCCTCAGCGCCTGGTAGACGTAAACGTCCCTGTTGGTGACCAGCTTCCTGGGCTGAATCGGCGGCACGTAGCCCTCGGGCTTCCAGCCCGGCGCCGGCACGCGCACGATCGCCGCGCCGACCAGCATGAAGCACGCTAGACGAGCCCGAGAATACGAAGGTCTCGCCGACCCCGACATGCGTCGGGGTCGAGAACCCGCTCATCAGCCACACCGAAAACGGCGACGCGATCATGGCGCCGCCGCCGAAGCCCATGATCGCCATGCCGGTCGCCATGCCGGGCCGGTCGGGAAACCATTTGATCAGCGTCGACACCGGCGACATGTAGCCGAGCCCGAGGCCGATGCCGCCGAACACGCCATAGCCGAGATAGACGATCCACAGCTGGTGCGACGTGACACGCCGAACGCGCCGATCAGGAAGCCGCCGCCGAAGCAGAGCGCCGCGGCGAACATCGCGCGGCGCGGCCCGCCCTCCTCCACCCAGCGGCCGAAACCGCGGCCGAGGGCCGAGGAAGAAAATGGCGATGGAGAAATCCAGCCGAGCTCGGTCAGCTTCCAGTCGTCCGGGGCCGACTGGAGACCCCGATCAGCTTGGCATCGGCAGGTTGAAGACGCTGAACGCGTAGACCTGGCCGATGCAGAGATGAATGCAGAGCGCCGCCGGGGGACCATCCAACGGCTGAATCCCGGGTTTAGCGATCGTATGGCTACGGTCAAGTATCGAGAAAACCCCATTTGGCGCCGACCTTACTTCGGACATGTGAGATCGCCTAACACGAGGCGATTGGCAATGCTCGTGGTAATTTCCGGCTGACGAATTTGTCGTATTGACTCCGATTGGCGCGCGGAAGTCCGCGGCGAACGCCCGAGCGTTGCCGGGGGACGCTTCCTTCACATTCTGTCATGGGCGCTCGCGATACAAGGGGCTCGAACGCTCCAGGGAGCACCCCATGTCCGCCGCATTCGACGCTCCACTCGGCCCCCACGCCGAGGCGCCGGTGAACCGCATCTCAATCATCCGGTCGACCCTCGATTTGTGCTCGGCATCCTCGCTGTCCTCGCTCTCGGCCTGTTCTACATCGCCTCTTCCATCTGGTTGGAACATTTCGGAGGCCGGCGGCGGGCCGACGACGATCCTGCCGTTCCTCCTGCTCGGCGTCGCGCTGCTGATCGCGCTCGGCTTCGAGTTCGTCAACGGCTTCCACGACACCGCCAACGCCGTCGCCACCGTCATCTACACCCACGCCTTGCCGCCGCAGGTCGCCGTCGTCTGGTCGGGCTGCTGGAACTTCATCGGCGTGCTCGTGTCGACCGGCGCGGTCGCCTTCGGCATCATCTCGCTGCTGCCGGTCGAGCTCATCCTTCAGGTCGGCTCCGGCGCCGGCTTCGCCATGGTCTTCGCGCTGCTCATCGCCGCGATCATCTGGAACCTCGGCACCTGGTGGTTCGGCCTGCCGGCCTCGAGCTCGCACACGCTGATCGGCTCGATCATCGGCGTCGGCCTCGCCAACGCGATTGATGCGCGGCCAGAACGGCACCGCGGGCGTCGACTGGGCCCAGGCCACCAAGGTCGGCAAGGCGCTGCTGTTCTCGCCGCTGGTCGGCTTCGTCCTCTCGGCGCTGCTGCTGCTGGCGATGAAGGCCGTCATGCGCGTGCCGGAGCTCTACAAGGCGCCCGAACACCAACAGCCGCCGCCGCCCTGGATCCGCGGCCTGCTGATCCTCACCTGCACGCGGGTCACGTTCTTCCACGGCTCCAACGACGGCCAGAAGGGCATGGGCCTCATCATGCTGATCCTGATCGGCATCGTGCCGACGGCCTATGCGCTCAACCGCGCGCCGCCGAAGCCACGCCGCGCCAGTTCATCGCCGCGGCGCACGCCGCCTCGAAGATCGTCGACGCCCACGGCGCCGGCTACGCCACATCGGCGATCCGCGCCCGGCGGTGACGGAATACGTCCACGCCCACGCAGATCTCGGAAGGCACCTATCCGTCGCTCGCGGTGCTGACCAAGGAGATCAGCGACTCGGTCGAGCAATACGGCGCGATCGCCAAGACGCCGCTCGACAAGGTGCAGAACCTCCGCAACGACATGTATCTCGCCTCGGAGGCGCTTCCGCGTCCTGGCAAGGACAAGGAGAGCGAGCTGACGGCCGCGGACAAGGCGCAGATCGCCGCCTACAAGAAGGAGCTCGACGGGGCGACCAAGTTCATCCCGCTCTGGGTCAAGATCGCGTCGCGATCGCGCTCGGCCTCGGCACGATGGTCGGCTGGAAGCGCATCGTCGTCACCGTCGGCGAGAAGATCGGCAAGACCCACCTGACCTACGGCCAGGGCGCGGCGGCCGAGATCATCGCCGCGGCGACGATCGGCGCGGCCGACGGCTTCGGCCTGCCGGTGTCGACGACGCACGTGCTGTCGTCCGGCGTCGCCGGGACGATGGCCGCCAACGGCTCGGGCCTGCAGTGGGCGACCGTGCGCAACATCGCGCTCGCCTGGGTGCTGACGCTGCCGGCGGCGATGATCCTGTCCGGCGTGCTCTACGTCATCTTCCGCCAGATCTTCTGATCGCCGTTTAGAGCGGTTCGCATTTGGACGGAGGCCGCTGGACCTCCCGTCCCGGCGGCGGGCGGCGTTCCCGATCGGTCCCATTGGGTTTTCTTGGAACGAGGCTCTTTGGCTGCGAAAACCCTCGTTTGTGGGGGTTGGAAAAGCTTAGATTTCCTTGGATTCTCTTCGTCCGAATTGAGACTTTTCAATGGGTTACGCGGGATTTTCCGTGAAAATTTTTTCTCATGCCCTTCCCCCCATGTTGAACGCGCCGGACGGGAAGCCAGACGGGTCGAGGCCATACGGAAGCGCCGAATTCTCCATGCGGCCAGTTTACGCAGATTTATGATTTTCCGCAATCATTTGTGGCTCTTATAGCGTTATCTATTGTTTCGGTTAGAATCGCGCCGGGTCGAGGAGGTGATTCGATGCGGGCTCAGGACTTTCCGGGTTGGCTGGCGGCGATCGCGGGCCTGAGCGCGGAGCAACGCGGGGAAGCCGTGCTAGCGCTAGCGAAGGCGGGAGAGGGCGCCGCCGCGCCGGAAGATTTGGCGGCGCCTTCACCGGGAAAGCGACGCGCCAAGCGGACGGAGGACGCGCTTGGAACGACGAGCGTTGAGCGGGTGGAAAGCCGGGGCTGCCCGCATTGCGCGGGTCGCGAGATCGTCGGCTGGGGCCGCTCGGACGGGCTGTTGCGATTCCGCTGCAAGAGTTGCGGACGCACGTTCAACGCCTTGACCAGAACGCCCATGGCGCATCTGCGCAAGAAGGAGAAGTGGCTCGCTCACGCCCAGGCGATGATCGAGGGCAAGAGCCTGGCGAAGACCGCGAAACTGTGCGGCGTCCATCCGACCACCGCGTTCCGCTGGCGGCATCGGTTCCTGCGCGCGCCCGCCGACGACAAGCCTCGCAGTTTGAGCGGAATCGTCGAGGCGGATGAGACCTTCATCCTCGAATCCTTCAAGGGCCGCTGGTCCGACCTGCCGCGCAAGGCGCGTAAGCGAGGCGGAACGGCCCGGCATCCGGGCCCCTATCAGGACAACATTCCCGTCCTCGTCGCCCGCGACCGGAAAGGCGCGACCTTCGACGCTGTACTGCCGCAGGACGACAACGCCTCGATCGCCGCGGTGCTGACGGGCGTCGTTACGCCCGCAAATCATCTCGTCGGCGATGGCGGCAAGCCGTTGGCCGCCTTCGCCAGCCGAGCCGGCATTCCCTTCCACGCTGTGCCCTCGCCGGGAAAGCCGGCTCCCGAGACGCCGCACCTGCACATCAACAACGTCAACGCCTATCACGGACGCCTCAAGCAATGGCTCAATCGCTTCAACGGCGTCGCCACCAAGAACCTGCCAAGCTACCTCGGCTGGCGCCGCGCCCTCGAAGGCTGGGGCCAACGCCTTGACCCGCCAAACTGGATCGCCGGCGCGATCGGAAATGGGCATACCAACAGATAACGCTATAAGAGCCCATTTGTCGACGCGATGCATCGGTCGGCCAACTTTGAACTGCGGGAGTGCGGGACGGCCTCAGGCGGAAGCCAGAAAGCAACACAGAGTGCTATAAACGCCCATTTGCCTTCCGGGCCCTTCTCCGCCTGCCGCTATCCAAAAGCGGCGCGCGCCGCAATTGACAGGACGGAAGTGGGACGACGAATTCCGGACGCCGTGGTAGGAGGAGCGATCACGGGCGACAGCGAGCGACAAGAGGCTTGGGATGGCCACGATCGACGATATTCTTTCCGCTATTGACGCCGGTCAGACGGCGGCGCTCGAGCGTCTGTTCGCTTTTCTCTCGATCCCCTCGATCTCCGCCGTTCCGGCGCATTTCCCCGATTGCGAGCGGGCCGCGGACTGGCTGGTCGAGGAGCTCGGCGACGTTGGCTTCGAGGCGGCCAAACATCCGACTACTGGCCGCCCGATGGTTGTCGGGCGCATCAAGGCCGTGCGCCGCGAGGCGCCGAACGTTCTGTTCTATGGCCATTATGACGTGCAGCCGGTCGATCCGCTGAACCTCTGGCGGAACCCACCTTTCGAGCCGAAGCTCGAGGCCGGGCCGCACGGCGAGGAGATCGTGGCGAGAGGCGCCTGCGACGACAAGGGCCAGCTCATGACCTTTCTCGAGGCCTGCCGCGCCTTCAGGCAGTTCGGCGGCCCGCCCTGCCATATCACCGCGCTGTTCGAAGGCGAGGAAGAGACCGGATCGCCGTCGCTGCCGGCCTTCCTCACCGCGAACGCCAAAGAGCTGAAGGCCGATATCGCATTGGTCTGCGACACCGGCATGTGGGACCGGGCGACGCCCGCGATCACCATCGCGCTGCGCGGCATCGTCGGCGAGGAAGTCGTGCTGACGGGCGCCAATCGGGATCTGCACTCGGGCCTTTACGGGGGCCTCGCGGTCAACCCGATCCATGTGCTGGCAAAGATCCTCGGCGAGCTGCACGACGATAACGGCGCGGTCGCGATACCCGGCTTCTACGACGGCGTCGAGGACCTGCCGGAGGAAATCGCCGACCAGTGGAACGGGCTCGACTTCGACGCGACGGCGTTCCTGCGCGACGTCGGGCTGACGACGCCGGCGGGCGAGCGCGATCGCACGCCGCTCGAGATCCTGTGGTCGCGGCCGACATGCGAGGTCAACGGAATTGTCGGCGGCTATACCGGCGAGGGGACCAAGACGGTGCTGCCGGCCAAGGCCAGCGCCAAGCTCACCTTCCGGCTCGTCGGCAAGCAAAATCCGGAGCGGGTGGCCCAGGCCTTCCGCGCCTTCGTCACCTCGCGCCTGCCGCCGGATGTGAAAGCCGAATTCATCAGCCACGCCGGCAGCCCGGCCATTTCCCTGCCGGTCAAGAACCAGGCGTTGAAGCTCGCTCGCCGGGCGCTGGAGACCGAATGGGGCAGGCCTGCGGCGCTGGTCGGCAGCGGCGGCTCGATCCCGATCGTCGGCTCCTTCAAGCGCGAACTCGGCATGGACAGCCTCCTGGTCGGCTTCGCGCTCGACGACGACCGCGTCCACTCGCCCAACGAGAAATACGACCGGACGTCGTTCCACAAAGGGGCGCGCTCATGGGCGCGCATCCTGGCGGCGCTGGCGGCGTGATGGAGCGAGGAGGGCTTGGAGGACGCCTTTTCATGGTGATAGTTATTGGAACCCATCTCTCGTACAGGGACTCGTCCGTAGCCGTGTAGGAGCGCGCTCGATGGCTGCCGCACCCGATCAGATACCCACCGACCTAACGCTTGAAATAGGCGAAAACCTACCTCCCGACCGGTTTATCGCCGTCGCGCGAGCATTTTTTGGTTACGTCGAGGAAATTGGCAAGGCGAGAGCGCCCGACGCGCAACCCTTGCGATGGGTCGTTCGCATTCGTGAGGGGAGCGCGCTTCTTGGAGTGGATCCAACGCCAGCGACTCAAATTGAAGCGGCGCGTTACGTCTATGCTCGCGCAGAGCACGGAGTTCGCGGTTTGATAAATGGCGATATAGAGGATGCTGGATTGAACGAGCCTGCACTTCGACATCTGCGGGCTTTGGCGGAGATGACGGAAGCGGGACCGAACAAGGCGCCGATACCGATGCGACTTTGGGTTGAGAAGAAGCCGATCAGTCTTGAGCCAACAATTGCAAGCGCAATCCGAGAGGAGGGTCGCTCCGATTATACAGACTACGGTACAATAGAAGGTCGGCTAGAGACGATTCAAGAAAGCTACGGGAATTTTCAATTCTTTATCCGCGACATGATTTTGCGGCAGCGCGTGCGGTGTTACTTTCCAGAGGAATTGTTATCTGAAGTGTTCAGTAATTTTCGAAAACGAGTAGAGGTCTCTGGCCTCATTCACTATCGAAAAAGTGGCGCTCCTATCAGCATTGAGGCCGAGCACATTATCCCTCTGCCTGACGACAGCGAGTTGCCGACAGCTGAAGAGGTAAGGGGGATTCTCGCTGCCGGCTGAGTTAATCTATTGGGATAGCGATGCATTTCTCGGCTGGCTGCAGGCGGAGCCGGGTAAGGCTGAGCTTTGCGCAGGAACCCTGAAACGAGCCGAGTTGGGAGAGGTAATCCTTTTCACGTCCGCGCTAACCATCGCGGAGGTGCTTTGGCTGCGTAATGCTCCAATGATTCCGAAAAACAAATCAGATATTGTGCGCAAGTTCTTCCGTCGTTCGTATATTCGAGTACGGAATGTCACGCGAGCTATATCAGAAGAAGCACAAAATCTAGTATGGAATCATACCATTAGACCAAAAGACGCAATTTACGTCTCGACTGCGCTGGACGCGCGCGTTTCAACGTTGGAGACGTTCGACGAACTACTTTTGAAGAAATCCGGTATCGTCGGCAACCCTCCATTGCTTATTCGGAAGCCGATTCCGCCCGCCCAAAGAGAGCTATTTGATATATAGGTCAGTGGTTGGGCAACGGAGAGTGTGAAATCGGGGGAGGGCGTCAAGCCTAAAGCTGATCTCACGGCAAGCGGTTGCGGAAGCCGCAAAGAGGCGTTAGCCGATCCCAATGAACGCCGACCGCCGCGCACGCCATCGCGACACGTTCCTCAGCGCGCTGAAGGCCTCGCCCCAGCTCATGGGCATTCTCAACGTGACGCCGGACTCGTTCTCCGACGGCGGGCGCCATTTCGACCCGACCGCTGCGGTCGCCCACGCCAAAGCGATGCTCGCCGAGGGCGCGGCGATCATCGACGTCGGCGGCGAGTCGACGCGGCCCAGCCATGTTCCGGTTTCCGAGGACGAGGAGCTGCGGCGGGTGGTTCCGGCGCTCGACGCGCTCGCCGAGCTCGACGCGCCGATCTCCATCGACACGTCCAAGGCGGCGGTGGCGCGCGAGGCGGCGCGGCTCGGCGCCTGCGTCATCAACGACATCTGGGGAATGCAACGCGATCCGGACATGGCGGACGCGGTGGCGGAGACCGGCTCGGCCGTCGTGATCATGCACAACCGACAGCAGGCGGAAGAGGCGATCGACATTCTCGACGATGTCGATCGTTTCTTCGAGCGCTCGCTCAACCTCGCGGCCGGCGCCGGCGTGCCCTTCGGCCGGATCCTGCTCGATCCGGGAATCGGCTTTGGCAAGACGCGGCGGCAGAACCATGCCTGCATCTGGAACCTCGACCGCTTTCGACGGCTAGGCGCGCCGATCCTGGTCGGGCTCTCCCGCAAATCTTTCATCGGCGGGATCATCGACGCCGAGGTCGACCGGCGCCTTCCGGGCACACTCGCCGCCGACACGATCGCGCTCATGCGCGGGGCTTCGGTGTTGCGCGTGCATGACGTCGCCGAAAATCGAGCGGCGCTCGCCGTCTTCATGGCGCTTGCAGGCGCCGCCGCGCCGTCGTTCGTCGCCAAGCCCGAAGGCGACAGCTGGTCGCCAATCGTCCTCGCGCTTGGCGGCAATGTCGGCGACAAGGCGGCGAGCCTGCGCCGGGCGCTGCGCGCGCTTGCGAGCGAGCGGGGAATCGAACTTGCCGCGGTCTCCCGCTTCTACCGCACCGCGCCCTGGGGCAAGACCGACCAGGACTGGTTCGTCAACGCCTGCGCGCTCGGCCGCACGAGGCTTGAGCCGGAAGCGCTGCTCGAACGCATCAAGGCGCTCGAGGTCGAGCTCGGCCGCGCGCCTGCGGAACGATGGGGGCCGCGCGTCATCGACATCGACCTCATCGCCTACGGCGATGTGACCCTCAAGACCGACCGCCTGACCCTGCCTCATCCCGAATTGTTCAACCGTGCCTTCGTGCTGGTCCCGCTGGCCGAAATCGCGCCCGATCTCGTCATCGCGGGGGTAAGGGTCGGCGAAGCGGCTGCGCGGCTTAAGGCTGAGGCTGCCGAAGTCCTGCCGCTCGATTGACGGGCATGGGCTCCGGATCCGGCCCGGCAAGGTGTGAGTCAGCCAGAGCCTTGATGAAATGTTCGGAGTTCGAGATCCAGCCGAAGAGAAGTTGGATCGTCAGGAGAGAGGCGTCGTGGTTGCGCCTCGGCTGATCGTTTGCGATGGGCTCCGCGGTGCAGTCTTCCAGCACAAGGCAGTGGTAGTCACGGAACATGGCGTCTCTGATCGTCGACTCGACACAGACGCTGGTGGTGCAACCGGTCACGACAAGATATTCGATCCCTCGATCCCGCAGGATCCGGTCGAGCTCGGTTTCGAAGAAACCGCTATAACGATGCTTTGGAACGATGACGTCGCCCTCTCGAGGCGCCAGACTTGGCAATATTTCCGTATTCCATGTGCCTTCGACGAGGACGCGGCTTGGCCGGCCATCAGGCGCCTCGGTCGTCTCGCCGACGGCAAGCGGCCGGTGTTTGATCCAATGCGGCGCATTGGGGCGGCCCGCGTTGGCGAGGTCGGCCGTGTGTTGCATCTTGAGATAGACGATGGGGATCGCGGCCGAGCGGGCGGCCGCCAGCACGCGCATCGTAGGGGCGACCGCCTGCTCGATAGGCGAGATGTCGATGCCGGCGCGGTTGAACATGCCGCCCTTCGCGCCGAAATCGTTCTGCATGTCGATGACCAGCACGGCGCATTTGCCGATGTCGACCTGAATCGATTCCGGTCTCGCCTCGATCGTGATCGCCCGGTCTTTGTGGTGCACAACCGCTCCCGTTCGGACAAGCGCCCACAGATGGGAGTGAATGCCTTCCCGCCAGCCTAAGGCACTATGCGTCGGGAACCAAGTGTGTGATTCTATCAGCTAGGGTGGAGTTGACTGCGCTCCGCCGGCCTCATTTTCTCACCGATGGACCAAATCAGCCGATGTCCGCCTGGTCGCAAACCTTCACCTTTCTCGATGGGCGAATGGCTCGAGGGCAACGCGCCGATCATCGGGGCCGCGCACCCACGCCTTCTGGCTGGGATCGAGCGTGTTCGACGGCGCGCGCGCCTTCGAGGGCGTGACGCCCGATCTCGACAAGCATTGCGCGCGGCTCAACCGCTCGGCGCAAGACCATGTGGCTCAAGCCGACGATGAGCGTCGAGGCGATGATCGAGCTCGCGCGCGAGGGGATGAAGAAATTCACGCCCGGCGCGCGAACTCTATATCCGCCCGATGTACTGGGCCGAGCGCAACGGCGCTCAGTCGTCCGTGCCGCCCGATCCCGAACTCGACCCGCTTCTGCCTGTGTCTCTACGAAGCGCCGCTGCCCGAGCCGACCGGCGTCTCGATCACCCGCTCGCCCTATCGCCAAGCCGCTCGGCGATGACCATGCCGATCGACGCCAAGGCCGGCTGCCTCTATCCCAACAACGCGCGCGCGCTGATCGAGGCGCGGGCGCGCGGCTTCGACAATTGCCTCCTGTGCGACATGCTCGGCAATGTCGCGGAGCTCGCCACCGCCAACATCTTCCTCGCCAAGGACGGCGTGGTGATGACGCCGATGGCCAATGGCTCGTTCCTCAACGGCGTCACCCGCCAGCGGGTGCTGGCGCTGCTGCGCGCCGACGGCGTGGACGTGCGCGAGGCGACGCTCGGCTTCGCCGATTTCGACTCCGCGGACGAGATCTTCGTCGTCGGCAATTACGGCAAGGTGACGCCGGTCAGGCGCATCGACGAGCGCGACCTGCAGCCGGGCCCGTTCTTCCGTCGCGCGCGCGAGCTCTATTGGGAGTTCGCCCATGCGCATTAGGTGGTAAACCCATAAACGTCGACGTCAGGATTTTTTGAATCACCTCCTGTGTGATTTAAGCTCCCAACCGGGAGGTGGAGACGTAGGACTTAAAGGAACCGCCCTCATGCTACGATTCCTTCCAACTCTCTTCACTAGCGCTTGCGCGGCCTTTTGCATGACGGCAGCCGATGCCCAATTGGGTCGACCAACGAAAAGTCGGCCAGTGACCGCAAATGATCTTGTTGGCAAGAAGATCTGCTGGGACGATGGGGGAATCAGTATGTTTGCAGCCGATGGTCAGTTCATCAATAAACGAGGTCGGCGCCTCGTCTGGTTGGTCACCGAGCCTGGGGTTGTAAAAATTGGAAACGGTTATCGTCAATTGGAGATGTTGCCGGACGGCAGCTTTTATAGGCACACGTTCTGTGGTCGGTGTGGATCTATCACGGGACACAGCGAACACTATGGAACAGCGTGCAACTGAGGTGGCCCGAACTTGAGGCCTCGGACAGCGGGTTTCTACGCAGATGGCGTTTGGGTTGACACGGCCAATGGTAGCCGCGCTTGGCTCACGCGACTATCGGGAGGAACGGTGGCCACGCGTTTGACGATCCGGCTTGATTTCGAGCTTGGCCGACGCTTAGGCGCCGGCAAGATTGCGCTTTTGGAATTGATCGAGAAGACCGGATCGATCTCCGCCGCCGGCCGCGCGCACCAGATGTCGTACCGTCGCGCCTGGCTCCTGGTCGACGAACTGAACCGGCTGTTCGCCGAGCCCGTCGTCGCCGCGCATCACGGCGGGGCGAAGGGCGGCGGCGCCGCGCTGACCGACCAGGGCCGACGGATCGTCGCCCTTTACCGCGACGCGGAAGCCAAGATGCGGGCGGCGGCGCAAGGCGAAATCGAGGCGATCGAGCGCGACCTCGGCCCCGTCAAGGCGGAAGGTCAATGAACGAGGCGCCTTGACGGGTGTGATCCGGATCACAGCGGGACCGCCCCGCCGCCGATACGGATTCGGCTAAAGGCGCAAGGTCCGCCGCCGACCGAACGATGGGGACCTGGCCATCTTCAGGGAGGGCGAGCCATGGATATTGCCGAACGGGCAAAGCTCAAAGCCCAGTTGCGGCAGCAGGTCGAGGACGAATACGCCAAACGGGCACAAGAGCATCGCGTCAAGATCCATACGATCAACGCGCGGCGGCGGTACCGTAAGGCGAACAAGCTCAAGGCCGCGAAGCAGCAATTGGACTTTCTGGCGATTGGCGATTCTGTGGTTCGACTATCCTCTCAACGACTATGGCATACCCTGGCCCAACCAGGACATCGTCGCGAAATTGCAAACGATTGGAAATCCGCGCCCAATCGCTCTCTCGCTCGCGGTCCACGGCAACCCGATGACCACGACCATGGGGCTTGCCGACCAAATGCAATACGTGAGCGACATCGCCGATTCCTCATGGCTCAACGGAACCCCTGACGCGATCCTCGTGTCCGGCGGGGGCGATGACGTTGTCGGCGACCAGTTCATCATTTATCTGGATTATTTCGGCGGGGGTCTGTCGAATTGGATCCAGGGTGCCATTGATTTGGTCGAGGCGTCGTATCAGGCGCTGTTCGACTTTCGCAATCTCTATGCGCCGGACACGCCGATCTTCGGCCATTGCTACGATTATGCGATACCGAACGGAATTGGGGTCTTCTTCCAGGGCCCCTGGCTGCAGCCGCCGCTCAATTTCACACATTATGACTATGCCGAGGGACTCACGATCGTTCAGAACGCCATCGACCGGCTCTACGCCATGCTGAACGGCCTCGCGAGCGTGAAGAAGAACAATTACTACCTTGTGGATACGAGGGGCATGCTCACGCGCGACTTGTCGCAGCCGCTCGGGTGGGCGAACGAGATTCATCCCTATTCGGCCGGGTTCCTAGCGCTGGCGAACAAGTTCCTCCCGGTGCTCCGAAGCGTCTTTCCGGGGCGAATCTGAGCCCACGCCGGAAGAGCATCCGCGTCCCCAGCGGGGAGGCATGTTCGTCTTCCGCGGGCGTCCAGGCCGTATGTGGGCTGGCGGATCTGACGCTCGCCGACAGCGCCCGGTCCAGTCGCGCGCGCTCATGTTCACGGGCCAGCCCTTTGACAGCGCGGGCGCTTTGACCGAAAGAAGCGCGCGATGACGCCCGTGGTAAAAATTTGCGGCCTTTCCACGGCCTTGACGCTCGACGCCGCGCTCGAAGCAGGCGCGGACATGGTCGGATTCGTGTTCTTTCCCAAAAGCCCGCGCCATATCGACTTCGCGACAGCCCGCGCGCTCGGCCTTCAGGCCGGGGACGAGCCCGTATCGTCGCGCTCAGCGTCGACGCCGACGACGAGGCCTTAAAGCGCATCGTCGACGCTTTGTCGCCCGACCTCATGCAATTGCACGGGGCCGAAACGCCGGCGCGGGTGAAGCGGATCGGCGAGCTTTGCGCTCTCCCAACGATGAAGGCGATCGGGGTCGCCGCGCGCGCCGATCTCGCTCAGGCCGAGGCTTACGAGGGCGTCGCCGCTCATCTCCTGATCGACGCCAAGCCGCCCAAGGACGCGGCGCTGCCCGGCGGCAACGGCCGTCCGTTCGACTGGCGCCTGACACGGGAGTTTCATTCCCGCGTTCCGTGGCTCTTGTCCGGCGGGCTCGACCCCGAGAATGTCGCGACGGCGATCGCGCTCAGCGGAGCGCGCGGCGTCGATATCTCCTCCGGCGTCGAGAGCGCGCCCGGCGTCAAGGATGAGCGCAAGATCAGGGCGTTCGTCGCCGCGGCCCGCCGCGCCTTCGCGCGAGCGCCTGCGGGAGTGACATGAGCAAGCTCGAGAAGCCAAATTCCTATCGCGCCGGCCCGAACGAGCGCGGCCGCTTCGGCATCTACGGCGGACGCTTCGTCCCCGAGACGCTGATGCCGCTGATTCTCTCGCTCGAGAAGGCTTACGAGGAGGCGAAGGCCGATCCCGCTTTCAAGGCCGAGCTCGACCACCTGCTCAAGCACTATGTCGGGCGCCCGAGCCCGCTCTATTTCGCCGAACGGCTGACCGAACATCTCGGCGGCGCCAAGATCTACTTCAAGCGCGAGGAGCTCAATCACACCGGCGCGCACAAGATCAACAACGTGATCGGGCAGATCCTGCTCGCGCGGCGCATGGGCAAAAAGCGCATCATCGCCGAAACCGGCGCCGGCCAGCATGGCGTCGCGACCGCCACCGCCTGCGCGCGCTTCGGCCTTCAGTGCGTCGTCTACATGGGCGCGGTCGACGTCGAGCGGCAGAAGCCGAACGTCTTCCGCATGAAGATGCTGGGCGCGGAAGTCAGGCCAGTCGAGCAGGGCGCGCGGACGCTCAAGGACGCGATGAACGAGGCCTTGCGCGACTGGGTCACCAACGTGCGCGACACCTATTATTGCATCGGCACCGTCGCCGGCCCCCATCCCTATCCCGCCATGGTGCGCGACTTTCAGTGCGTGATCGGCGAGGAGACGCGGGCGCAGATGCTGGAGGCCGAAGGCCGCCTGCCCGACAGCCTCGTCGCCTGCATCGGCGGCGGCTCGAACGCCATCGGCCTCTTTCATCCCTTCCTCGACGAGCCCGAGATCGAGATGTTCGGCGTCGAAGCGGCGGGGCATGGACTCGACGTTCCGGACGGCCACGCCGCCTCGATCAATGGCGGCCGGCCCGGCGTTCTGCACGGCAACCGCACCTATCTCTTGCAGACCGACGACGGCCAGATCCTCGAAGGCCATTCGATCTCGGCCGGGCTCGACTATCCGGGCGTCGGGCCCGAGCATTCCTGGCTCAACGATGTGGGCCGGGTGACCTATCTCTCCGCCACCGACAGGGAAGCGCTCGACGCCTTCCAGCTCTGCTCGAAGCTCGAAGGCATCATTCCCGCGCTCGAGCCCGCGCACGCGCTGGCCAAGATCATCGAGCTCGCGCCTAAGCGGCCGAAGGATCACCTGATGGTCCTGAACCTGTCGGGGCGCGGCGACAAGGACATATATTCCGTCGCCGAGCATCTGGGCGGTATGTAGCGCCTCCTATTGCGGCGCGGGGACGAGCCCGTGGCGCAGCATGATCGCCTTCATTTTCGCCGGGTCCGGCGCGCCTTCGGCCAGAAGCGCCGCAATCTCACGGAAATAGCCGGGCCCGAGCACGCCCGGAGTCAGGATGCACAGGCAAGTCGTCGCCTCCTGCGTATCGTTGCGGAAGGCGTGAACAATCCCGCGCTTGATGAAGATGGACTGACCGGGCTTGAGCATGATGTCCTGGCCGTCGACACGCCAGGTCGACACGCCCATCAACCCGTAAATGGTCTCGTCCCAGCTCTCGTGATAATGCGCGATCGGCACGCCCGCGTTCGGCTGAACCGTCATTTCGAAGGCATCGAGGCTGCCGGCTGTCTCGTCCTTGGTCTGAAGAAACCTGAGCTCGAGGCCGCCAATTCCAATGGTCTCCGACATCGTCTGACTTCCCGTGTCCCCTCGGCCCAGTCCGAGGCGCACAGACTACCTGATTCTCGTGTCGCGGCCGAGGGCTGCGCGACGTCTTCGAGCATCGCATGGCGGTCGTCCGCGACCACGCGCTTCATCAGCCGGCCCACGTACAGCGGCCGACGGAGTGGCGCCGGATGCTGGCGCGACAGCGGAAAATGCAAACCGGATGGGAAGCGTGACGACGATGGGCAGGGTGACGCACGTCACAGCGCGGGGCCTCGATATAGGTAGAAATGCCTATGTTTTAATGGCTGAATTGGTTTGTCAAATTTTCTGGTTGGCGCGTCGGCTCACTGCAAATCGAGGGAACGACAATGTCTGGTCTCATCATTCGTCACGGCAGTCCGAACTGGTGGACCAGTCCTGACATCTGGGTCGCGAACCCGCCGAGCACGAGCAGTTCCCCGCGTGTCGGCAATCCGATCGCGGGACAGGCTTACGACGTCTGGGTGCGCGTCACGAACTCCACGAGCCAGACCATCGGCTCCGAGACGCTTTGGTGGAACTTGCAAGCGGTTTGGGCGATTCCGACCGCCGGGCCGATCCCGCTTCCCACATCCGCCGCAAACAACATCGAACTGCCGACGATTTATGGCATCTCAGCCGGCCAATCGGTCGACTTCAAATCCCTGGCCCCATGGACGCCGGTCTACGAGAATGGCGGGCACGAGTGCCTGGTCGCCTGGACCTATGCCAGCAACATTGCGTACCCCTTCCAGCCCAATCTCGAGGGCGACGCCGGGCCGGGGGTCAACTGGAGCATCGCCCAGCACAACCTCGGGGTGTTGCCGGTCGGATCGAGCAAGCGGCATCTGATCAGGTACGCCTTCCAGGTCTGCAACGGCGCCGAGGAAGAGCGCAATTTTGTCGTTTTGGCGCGGCAGGCGCCGCTCGAGGGGATCGAAGCCTTTCTTCCCGGCATGCCCGGCGGGCGCGCGATCCTCGACAGTCCCGGCAAGGTCGAGCGTCTTGGGATCGTCGCCTCCGCCGACCCGAGCGCCGCCGAACTCGAGCGAGCGCCGGCAGAGCTCACCGTGAAGATTGCGCGGCGGAGCTGCCGCCGGTTCACGCTTGTCGGCGCGCTGCCCGAGGGCAATGCGCTGATCAACGTCACTCAGAGCCGAGACGAGCGGGTGGTTGGCGGGCTTAGCGTATTGGCGATGGCCGAAGAGAAAAGATGAGCGGCCTGCGCGTTTCCTATTGCCGCGACGACCGGGCCCAATCGCAGCCTCGCAGACTGCTTGTTATTTTTCCGGCAGGCCGGCCGTGGCGAGATCGGCGACTTCGCGGTCGAGGATTGAAGGATCGCTGTAGAACCACGCCGCGCGCCATGCGCCCCCGGTGAATTTTGGATCGTTCTTCCCAAGGTAGGCTCTCACCTCCGCCCTGGCCTCGTCGATCCGGCCGAGGCGGACGAGCGCGATGGCGAGGTGGATACGCGTGTCCGAGTCCGGGTAATCCGCCTGCTTGAAGGCGGCGATCGAATCCACGTACTTTCCAAGAACGCGAAGCGCCAAGCCTCGGTTGTAGTCCATGTCTCGCGCACTGCCGGGATCACGAGTTGTCGCGCGCGCCGATCCACTCCAAAGCCTTGTCCGGCTTGCCGGATGCGATCAGCACGCTTGAAAGGTCGGCGATGAGGGAGCTGTCGTAGGGCGCCAGAGCCATTGCGGCGTCGGCCTCCGTCACCGCTCGGTCGAAGTCGCCCTCCGTCGTAAGCACCTGGGCGAAGAGCCAGTGGGCCAAACGCTTCACCTGCGGCGAGAGGTTGTTCGCGGCGAGCACGGCCCTGCTCAGTTCGCCGGCCTTGCGGAACTCGGCCGGAACGTCGTCGCTCCACCATCTCCAACCTGCTTTCATATGGTACCATCCGAGCTTGACCTTCAGCAGGTTCGAAGTCCGGATATTTCGCCAGCCCTTCCTCCCAAATCTCGCCCGGCGCGGTCATTGTCCTGCCTGGACGTTCGCGTTGATGAAAATATCGTGACCGCGAAGATAGTAATCGTATTCGCCGAGGTTGGCGGCATCCTTGCCCCAGGCTTCGTGATACTGTCCCTGCTTGACTTGGCCCTTCTCTCCCGTCATTGCGCCGACGATCTTCCCCGTCACCTCGTCTTGCAGCGCCAGCGGGTCCTTTCCAGCCTTGTCATAGCGCTCGGCCCAGACGTGCTTGCCCGTCTGCGTGTCGATGAGCTGGGCTGTGATGCGAATCTGGTCAGCCTCCTTGCGGACGCTGCCTTCGAGCGCATAGTCGACATTGAGATCGCGGCCGACCTGGCGAATGTCGACCGGCTTGCCCTTGTAGACGAAGGACGAGTTGCGCGCGATCACCGAGAGATCGGGAAAGCGCGACAGCATGGTGATGATGTCCTCGCTCATCCCGTCGCCGAGATAGCTGAGGCTCTTGTCGGGGCTCAGATCGTCGAACGGCAGAACCGCGATCGACGGGACATGGGCGCCGGCCACGCGGGTCGGGGCGCAGCGAACGAGGCCATACCAGCCGGCCGGCGACGAGGCCGGCGAGGAGAACAATGCCGCTGCGAGCGGCCTCGCCCAATTCGGCCAGGGGCGGTTCGGCCGGCTTGCGCTTCGCCGGAGCCCTGACGCCGTCGAGCTTCACCCGATAGGCCGGGATCGGCTCGGTAGATGTTCTTGACCTTCTGCGCGCCCATCGGCTCGAAGCCGAACGCGAGCTTCTTCTCGACCTCGTTCGCCACCTTGCCGGAAACGCAGATTCCGCCCGGATCGGCAAGCTGCTCAAGGCGCGCGGCGATGTTGACGCCCTCGCCGTGCCGGTCCGTCCCCTCGACGATCACCTCGCCGAGATTGACGCCGATGCGCACGTCGATGCGCTGGTCCTCGGGAAGGCCGGCGTTTCGCTCCGCCATCCCGCGCTGGATGTCGACGGCGCATTCGACCGCGTCGACGACGCTCCCGAACTCGGCGAGAAGACCGTCGCCCATCAGCTTGAAGATTGCGCCGCGATGCGCCGCGATCGCCGGCTCGACCAGTTCAGTCCGGTGGGCCTTGAGCCGCTCGAAGGTTCCCGCCTCGTCCAGCTCCATCAGACGGCTGTAGCCGGCGACGTCGGCGGCGAGGATGGCGGCGAGCTTCCGTTCCACGAACGTGCCCTCTTTAGCCAACATTATACGCCAATCCGCGTCGAAATATCGGCTGTCGAAACTTCTAGAGGATCGAATCAGACACTTCGCACCGTTGGAATGCACCAGAATGTTACGTCACACTACAATGATGAAGCCGCCGAACAATTCGGCAATGGGGAGAACTACCTATGATTGACCCCTGACCGCGCCGTATCTGCCAGGCGAACTCATCCGGATCATCGGCAAGACGCGACCCAGCGCGGACTCAAATGTCAGATTTGATCTACTGGCTCAGCCCGCCCGCTGCGGAACGCCTCGACCGTCTGCATCACGCCGCGCAACTCGGCCAGACCCTTGAGGCGGCCGATGAACGAATAGCCGGGGTTGACGCGCTTCTTGCCGTCGTCGCCGAGCAGGTGCCCGTGGTCGGGGCGCATCGGGATTTCGGCGTCGGCGCGACCTTCCGCGCGGCGGCGGTCCTCCTCCGCCATCAGCGCCGCGACGAGGCGGACCATGTCGGTTTCGCCGGCGAGATGGTCGGCCTCGAAGAACGAGCCGTCCGGCTCGCGCCTGACGTTGCGCAAATGGGCGAAATGAACGCGCGGGCCGAACTCCCTCGCCATCGCGACGAGATCGTTCTCGGGATTGCGAGCCGAACGAGCCGGCGCAGAGCGTGATCCCATTGGCCGTGGACGGGACGGCCGCGAACAGCTTGCGCACGTCCTCGGCGGTCGACATCACGCGCGGCAGGCCGAAGATCGGGAAGGCCGGATCGTCGGGATGGATGGCGAGGCGCGCGCCTTCCTCCTCGGCGACGCGGCGATCTCGCGCACGAATGCGAACAGGTTGGCGCGCAGGCCCTCGACCGTCACGTCCTCGTAGGTCGCCAGCGCGCGCTTGAAGCTCTGCCGGTCATAGGTGAATTCGCGCGCCGGCAGCCAGTCGATCAGCGTCCGCTCGAGCTCCTCGCATTTCGCGCCGGCGTCATCGCCTCGAAGCGCGCCCGCGCCGCGGCGATTTGCTCGGGCGCATAGTCGCCCTCGGCGCCCTCGCGCCGGAGGATGAAGAGGTCGTAGGCCGCGAAATCGACGGCGTCGAAGCGCAGCGCCGTCCCGCCGTTCGGCAGCGGCCAGTTGAGCTCGGTGCGCGTCCAGTCGGTGATCGCCATGAAATTGTAGCAGAAGACCTTCACGCCGGCGCGCGCGGCGTTGCGGATCGATTGCTTGTAATTGTCGATTTTGGCGCGGAAGTCGCCGCTGCGCGTCTTGATCTCCTCGCCGACGCCGATGCTCTCGACCACCGACCAGACGAGGCCGGCGCGCTCGATCTCGGCCCGGCGCTTCAGCGACCTCGTCTTCGCTCCAGACCTCGCCCCGGTTCCAGTGATGCAGCGCGCTGACGATTCCGGCCGCGCCGGCCTGGCGACATTGTCGAGGCTGACCGGATCGTCCGGCCCGAACCACCGCCAGGTCTGCAGCATGCCAATCCTCCCTATCGCGTTCTCTCCCTTCGCCCCCTCATCCGTCCCGGACCTGATCCGGGGTTCGAGGGACCGGAGACGGGGTTGGGGCGAGAATCACATCTTCCGCCCCATCGCCAGAAATTTCTCCGCCCGCGCGTTGCGCAGTTCGTCGGGACCCAGATTGTGCAGCGATTTCAGCGCGTCGCTGATCGCGCGGCCGGTCGAGGCGATCGCCGCCGCCGGGTCGCGGTGCGCGCCGCCGAGCGGCTCGGGAATGATTCCGTCGATGATGCCGAACTTGATCAGGTCCTGGGCGGTGATCTTCATGCCGGTCGCCGCTTCCTGGGCGCGCGAGGAATCGCGCCACAGAATCGAGGCCGCCGCTTCGGGCGAGGCCACGGTGTAGATCGCGTGCTCGAGCATCAGCACCGTGTTGCAGGCGGCGATCGCGAGCGCGCCGCCCGAGCCGCCCTCGCCGATGACCACCGCGACATTGGGCACGCCGAGCGAGAGGCAGGCGTCGGTCGATCGCGCGATGGCTTCGGCCTGGCCGCGCTCCTCGGCTTCGACGCCGGGGAAGGCGCCCGCGGTGTCGATGAGCGAAATCACCGGCAGGCCGAAGCGGTCGGCAAGCTGCATCAGCCGCGCCGCCTTGCGATAGCCTTCGGGCCGCGCCATGCCGAAATTGTGCCTGACCCGGCTCGCCGTGTCGTCGCCCTTCTCCTGGCCGATGACGCAGACCGACTCGCCCTCGAAATCTTCCGAGGCCGCCGACGATCGCCTCGTCCTCGCCGAAATAGCGGTCGCCGGCGAGCGGCGTGAACTCGGTGACGAGCCCCTTGACGTAGTCGCCGAAATGCGGACGCCCCTGCGCGCGCGCGACCTGCGTCTTCTGCCACGGCGTCAGGCTGGCGTAGAGATCGGCCAGCGCCTTTTCGGCTCTGGCCTCGAGCTTGCGCGATTTCGTCGGCCAGCGCCGGCGAATCGCCCTTCTCCGCCACGGCGCGCAATTCATCGAGGCGGGCCTCGATGTCGGCGACCGTCGTTTCAAAGCTGAGATAGGTGCGCATCCGGTCCTTGCGGCGAACCGCACGGGGGGCAAGCGCGGCGCGCGGAAACTGGCGGCGAGGGGCGGCGAAGTCAAGCGCAGCGGCGGGCCCATCCACCCTTGATTCCGGGCGCGCGATGCGGCATGAACGGCGTTTCGTAGGAGTGTAGCTCAATTGGTTAGAGCACCGGTCTCCAAAACCGGGGGTTGGGGGTTCGAGTCCCTCCTCTCCTGCCACCTTCCTCGTAAGTCGGTGATCTTTCTACTGGTGGGACCCCGGCACTCAAGTTGGTGGGACCCCCGCCGGACTCGATCCGTTCACGATGCCTTCTTCACCAGCGTGTGCATGGCTCCGCCCGCGATCTTGGGTTGGTTCGCCCCGCGCGCGTAGTAGGCGGCCAGATCAGATTTGGTCCAACCGAAAATGTCCATCATCTGCTTTTCGGTTGCTCCGTTCTCGGCGGCTGTCTCAGCCGCGACCTTGCGGAGGCCGTGAGCCGTGCATCCAGTCAGCCCGGCCTCGTCGCAGCGCTCTCTGAACCAGCCGCCGAAGCCGGCGGCCGTGAACGGCTCCCCCTTGCTGTGGACCAACCATGTCTTCAGCCCATGGGGCGTCTTGTCGAGCACTTGCTGCAGGACGTCTAGGATCGGCAAGGTCAGAACCTTATTCTGCCGGCGTGTCTTCTGCGGCATGAACGTGATCGAGCCGTCATCGACCATTGGAGGCCCGAGCAGCACGGCGTCTGACCGGCGCACACCAGTGAACAGCATGATCGCCACCGCGAGGCGCGGCATGGAGCCGACCGGCCAATGAGCCTCGAACTTGGCGATCTCCTCGGCCGTCCAAGCAATGAAGCCCTTGACCTCGCGCTTGAGACCTTTGACCTCGGCCGCAACGTTGCGCTTCACCCACTGGCCTCGCTCCTCGACGGCCCAGGCGAGCATCTTGCGTAGTTCAGCCACCCGGCGGTTGGCGGCGGCCGGCGTGTCCTGCTTACGGTTCCTGAGCAGCCTCACATGATCGGCCGTAAACTCCGAGATCGGGCAGTCGACGAACTTGAACTTCGAGCCTGGCTTGGTCGGCTCGTCTTGGATCGAGCGCATGACGTTCGCGCGCATTCGCTGCTGGCGCGGGTCAGTGCTCCTGAAGGCGTGAGACTGCTGATACTGTTGGGCGAGCCAACCGAGCGTCCCGACGTGAGATTGGTCCGCCTTAGCTGGCGCTAATGGCCCGTTTAGACGGCAAAGGGCCGCCTGGTACTCGGACATGAATGTGGCGGAGCCGGGAGGCTTTGTCAGCCTGACGCGCCTGTGCTTGCCGCCGATCTTCTTCCTGACGTAGTGCCTGATGTTGCCGTGACGGTCGACATCCTGGAACAGGTACGGAAGGTCGATCTTCATGGGACTGCCTCTCATGCGCAGTCCATCCAAGGGCTGCTGGCCTCTTGACCCTGCCCCTCTTCGGGCAATTCGGCAAACGCCTCGTCCAGTCGTTGCCGTTGCCAGACCTTCCGGCTGTTGATCAGTTTCGGCTTTGGCATGCGGCCGTCCGCGACCATCTGATCGAACAGGCTGACGCCAACACCGACGTACTCGGCGGCCTGCGCGCGGGACAGGCCAAGGCGGACGTGCGGCTCTACAACGAGTCCCCGAGAGGGAACGGCAGGTGAAGTTAACTGCGTCGTGTCGGCGGACATGGCGAGCGCACCTTAAATTCGGTGCGCGTCGTACACGACGGCGCACACGCTGGTTGCGGTTGCGCCTGTCCGGCGGCCAGTTGCCGCCGACTTCTCCTTTGAGAGACAGACTTTCGACCAACGCCGCCGGATGCCCTACCGGTCCATTCTCACTTGAGACCACGGTGTCGTCGACTTTGCCCGCCGGATGTCCTACCGGTCCGTGCTCAAAAAGAGTAACCCGAGCGAGCCTAAACAGCCACGTCTACAAACGAGAGTCAACACAATAGCGACCGGTAGCACTCAATATTTTCTGATGCTTCCACAAGCTCGGCTCATCGCGGCTGAAAACTGCCTTCCAGCCGACCGGCGCGAGCTCGATACGCAAGAGATTTGCAGTTAATCCGACCGACGGATCAGTGTCAGTCGTCCTCGGAGAAGAAATCCTCATCCAAACGTTTGAACTCGATTGCCCGGCCGGTGCGGACTTCCGACCCCATGCTCAATCATGAAGTCCGCCAGGTTTTGCCCATCGAGCAAGATGACACGCTGGGATAGGTGCCGCACAAAATCCCGCGCCTGTGGGCTGAACGTCGATGTAGTCACGAAGACGCCCTTTGTCGCTCCCAGACCGACCAGACTTCCCACGAAAGCTTGTACCTCTGGACGGCCGACCGCATTGCTCCTTCGCATACCGCTTCGCCTGAACATAGACGCGGTCCAGGCCAAGCCGGTCCTCATTGATCACACCGTCGACACCCCCGTCACCTGCACGGCCAAGCTGCTCCGCCGCGTTCTTGTGGGACCCGCCGTAGCCCATTGCGACAAGCAGATCGACGATGAGCTGCTCGAAGAACGACGGAGAATTTTGAGCGATGCGGTCCAGGAGGTCCGCGCGAAGGACTGACTGTACGGCTTGGTAAGCAGTCTCGATCTGCTCCTCGGGAGTGACGGCGTTGGGCTTAGGAGCTTTCTCCTCGAACGCGACCTCCGCGCTGTCGGAGGCTGGCGGTGTCTCGCTCTTATAGAAATCCCGGAATGAGGGCCATTTCATCAGAAGCGCGACATTGATCTGATCGGGATTGGTCGCGAGCAACTTACGCCCATCCTCAGTCGCCACGAACCGGCCTCGCGCTGGCGATGAAGTCAGCCCGGCCTTAGACATGTAGAATTTAGCCCAATGGATACGGTTGTTCAGCACGCGCTGGCGACCGCTAGGGAGCAGCGTTTCTCGTTCTGCCGGACTTAGTCCGAACTCATCAGCGACGCGATCTGCGACATCCGCGACGCGCTGCTCCCCTTTGGCTGCAAGCCGGAGAACGGGGAGCATTAGGGTCTGGTAGTCGGGGATCGCCATGATGCACTAAGTCTGCCATTCGCGTTGGGCGAGAGCAAAGTCCCTAGATTGGCCATGGCCCTAGGTTCATCTCGATCCACTTCATCGCGCCAGACGGTCAAGCTTATCAGCGGGGGCGTCTTCCCGGACTCGCTGGTGATGGCCCGCGATCTCGACCCGGTGCTGTTGAAGCACTTCCTTATGCTCGGGCTCAAATCCCAGCTGGAGCTGAGTGGTGATGTAGTCATGAAGCAATTCGCCTCGCTGGGCCACTATGAAGGCGTGCTCGGGGTTGGCCTTCAGCTTCGCGAAGAAGCGGTCCCAAAGGGCGTTCGACCTCTCCAATTGGGAGCTGTAAGACAACAGCCTGGCCAAGAATGCTAGCGCCGCGAAGTTTCCGGCCTTCGCTGCCGCGACGTAATTCTTGAGGACTGCTTTCGGGTCGCGCGCCGTACCTTTGCCTTGTTGCTGGAGCTGGCCAATCCTAATGAGCGCGTCAGAAAAGCCCAGGTCAGCCGACTGACGGAAAAGCTTAACAGCCCGTTGACGAAGTCGAGTTCCGCTGATTCCGTGTTGTCGTCGAGGCATAACGGGAATCAGCGATGGCGATGGGGCGATCAGAGGTTGTTCAGGATGATCTGATGGCGACGTGGGCGGAGATGCCGCGCTCGCCGGGGCACGCGTTCTACGATCGCTTGCAGGACCTGCTTCGGGAAGCCGGATTCGACGCGTTCGTTGAAGGGGCGTGCAAGCCGTATTACGCGCCGCGGATGGGCGCGCCGTCGCTTCCGCCGGGACGGTATTTCCGCATGCACATGATCGGCTACTTCGAGGGCATCGACAGCGAGCGGGGCATCGCGTGGCGTTGCGCGGACTTGTTCTCGCTGCGCGATTTCCTGCGGCTGTCGAACGTCGAGAGGGTTCCCGATCATTCGTGGCTGTCGCGCACGCGCTCGCGTCTGCCGCACGAGGCGCACGAGACGGTGTTCGGCTGGGTGCTGAAGCTCGTGGCCGAGCGCGGCCTGGTGAAGGGCGAGCGGATCGGCGTCGACGGCTCGACGATGGAGGCCAACGCCGCGTTGCGCACGATCGTGCGGCGCGACAGCGGCGAGAGCTATCGCGCGATGCTGACGCGGATGGCGAAAGAGAGCGGCATCGACACGCCGAGCGCCGAGGACCTGGCGCGCTTCGACCGGAAGCGCAAGGGCAAGACGCTGTCGAACGCCGACTGGAAGAGCCCGACCGACCGTGACGCCAGGATCGCCAAGATGAAGGACGGAACGACGCATCTGGCCTACAAGCCGGAGCACGCGGTCGACCTCGACACCGGCGTCGTCGTGGCCGCGCCGATCCATCTGGCCGACGAAGGCGATACGACGACGCTTTCGCCGACGCTGGGCGCCGCCGCGCGCAACCTCGACGCGGTTGGGCTGGCGCCGAGCGAGGAGGAACCCTGCGTCGTGGTCGCCGACAAGGGCTATCATTCGCGCGAACAATTGAAGGCTCTGGAAGGCGGCGTGTGGAAGACGCGCATCGCCGAACCCGAGCCGTCCAAGGGCTACCTGCGTTGGCATGGCGACGAGGCGGCGCGCAAAGCGGTCTACGCCAATCGTGTGCGGCTGAAATCGGATATCGGGCGCGAGACGATGCGCCGGCGCGGAGAAATGGTCGAGCGCTCCTTCGCCCATGTCCTCGATCGCGGCGGCATGCGTCGAGCATGGCTGCGCGGACGGGAGAACCTCCACAAGCGCTACCTGATCCATGTCGCAGGGTTCAATCTCGGCGTCTTGATGCGCGCCCTTTACGGTCAGGGAACGCCGAGGGAGGCTGCGGAGGCCGTATCCGCCCTCATTTTCGTTCTCCAATCCGACGCGGCGCTGGCTTTCGGCCTGATCGCCACCGTCAACGGGGAACTCGCCGCAATCGTCATCCTCGCCACAGACCTGACGCGAAACTGAAAAACCGGGACTTCATCAACGGGCTGTTAAGCGCTTCGACGGGGTCGGGTTCGACGTCTTCGTAGCCCCAGGTCAGCTTCTCGGCCATCCAGTAAAGGGCTTCTCTCAGGGCTAAGTCCTCTTTGTTTGTACCCAACGAAGGCTCCAAGCTAGAGCGGTTTCCGCGCGGGTTGAATCGCTCGGGATTCCCAAAACGGAGGAAATCTGATTCTTGAGCGGCGCCGATTCGGAGGCGGCGCGAGATGGGTCCTTTGTCGGTGGATTTGCGCAAGCGGGTGGTTTCGGCGATTGGCGAGGAAGGCATGAGTTGCCGGGCGGCGGCGCGGCGGTTCAGGGTTAGCTTCGCCAGCGCGATCCGCTGGGTGGAGGCGTTGCGCGAGCGCGGCAGCTATGCAGCCGCTGCCGATGGGCGGCGACACGCGTTCGCGGCGCGTGGAGGCGCATGCGGACTACCTTCTGCGCCTTCACCGGCGCGAGCCTGACCTGACGCTGGCCGAAATCTGCGCCCGTTTGGAGCGTACGCGGGGCGAGAAGGTCTCGCCGTCGATGATCTGGCGGTTCTTCGACCGCCACGACATCACGTTCAAAAAAAGTCGGCGCACGCGAGCGAACAGGACCGGCCCGACGTCCTTGAACGGCGACGGCGATGGTTCGACGGTCAACTCGACCTCGATCCGCTGAAACTGGTGTTCGTCGACGAGACCTCGGCGACGACCAACATGGCGCGCCGCTACGGTCGGCGACGACGCGGGCAACGTCTGCGCTGCGGCGTTCCGCACGGCCATTACAAAGCGATCACCTTCGTCTTCGGCCTGCGCCTGAGAGGCGCCGTCGCGCCCAAGGCCTATGACCACGCCATGAACGCCGAGACGTTCGAGGCCTGGCTTGAGCATCTTCTGCCAACCTTGGAGGAGGGCGACATCGTCGTGCTCGACAATCTCAAGGCCCACAAGAGCCCGAGAGTGGCGGAAATCCTGGCCAGGAAAAACTGCACGGTGAGATACCTGCCGCCCTACAGCCCGGACTTCAACCCCATCGAGAAGGCCTTCTCCAAGCTGAAGGCCGTGCTGCGAAAATTGGCCGAGCGCACCGTCGCCGGTCTCATCGCCGCCCTGGAGGGCTGCGCCGGCCTCTTCAAGCCCGACGAATGCGCAAACTACTTCGAGGCCTGCGGGTATGACCCCGCTGAACTCCCCGCTCTCAACACAACCTGAACGGATTCCGCTCTAAGCTCATGTCCACCTTCACCACCCCTTGCCGCATCCAGTCGTCGATGTCGCGCGAGGAGAGCACCTTCTCAGTATATTCCCAGTCCAGCCCGTGATCGTCGGCGACGTCGCGCATGTAGCGCAGCTCCATCGGCGGCTTGCGTCGTCTCGACGCGCTGAGAGAAATTCTTGACGGCCGTGCGATCCTTGAGGACCGCGTCAATCCAGTCGTCCTCGAAGGCGTCCGGCAGCTGGCCGAGCACGGAGAAAATGTCGCCAAAGCGATGCGGACAGCGCCGCGTAGACTTCGTCCTCGACCGTGCCGGCATAGCGCAGGCTCAGGACGTGGACGTTGTCGCGAGCCTGGCCGATCCGCTGGACGCGACCTTTGCGCTGTTCGAGCCGCGACGGGTTCCAGGGCATGTCGATATTCACCTGCGCGCCGAGCCGCTGGAGATTGAGCCCCTCGCAGGCCGCGTCCGTCGCGCAAACCAGCCGGATGTCGCCCTCCTGAATGTAGCGCTTGATCAGCTCGCGCGACGCCGTTGCGTTCGTTCTGGCCGCGCTGGACGAATGACGCCGCGCCGCCGGCATAGAGTGCGACCGGCTCGTTCGGGAACGCCGCGCAGAGCGCCTCCAGCACCCATTCCGCCGTCGTCAGGTACTGGCTGAAGATGATCGCGCCATTAGTCTCCAGCCACTGCCGCTCGCGCAGATAGTGCAAGACGACTTGCACCTTGGGGTCGATATCCGTGCCCGCCACGACGGCCTCCAGATTGCGTTCGACCTCGCGCAGAAATGCGATTTCTTCGGGATCGGGCGGCGCGATATCGTCGGGCGCGCCTTCGTCGCCGATCTCCTCCTCCGGCACGAGAGGGACATCCAGTCGGCTGAGCAGACGCCGGGCGGTTTCGAGGCCGGCCTTGCGCGGAGGACCCGATGCGCCGCAGCAGGATTGTCTTCAGAAATCCTGCGCCGGGTTGACGCTGCGCATAGAGCCGACTGAACTACTCCGCCGCCTCGTAGGCGGTCTTGAAGGCGAGGCTCATTTCGAGCCCTTCGCCGTTGAACAGCGACGCGGGCAGGCCGTCGCCGGCGCGCGGATGTGTGATGACGCCGATCGCGCTTGAGCAGGCCCCGCTCCTCCAGCATCGGCCGCGTTCGGCGCACGACGCGCCGCACGATCGGATTGTGACGCTCGGCGAGCGTCGGAAATCCGCGAGGAAGTCCGCCCGGAGGTCGGGCCGAGAGTATCGTATCGCGGCCCGACAACTTCCCGGCGGTCAGGCCGGCGTCATTGCGCATGTCGCGAAATACGGCGTGCTCGCCCGCGGGCGGCAGCGGATTGCGAAACAGACCCCAACGGTTCGTGTCGTTGGCCGGCCAAGGTCGCGCACCGGTCAGGTACCGGATCAACTCCTCGCGCATCCACTCGCCGCCGTCGAATGGCGTCCCCAGCACCTGCGGCGCGCCCTGGCTGAGCGCGGAAAGCAGGTCCCACAATTCCACCGCCTCCAGCTGGATCGGCGTCGCGGTGCCGAGAATGACGTTCGCCGCGTTTCGGGCGACGGTCGCGCAGAAACTCGAGCAGGTTGTTTGGTTCGCGCGGCTTCGCGCCCGCTCTGGCCCGCGCGAAGCTTCGCGCCTTGTGCGCCTCGTCGAGGATCACGACGCCGAACGTCTTCTTCGCCAGCGCGCCGCGCTCGCCCTCGTCGTCGCCGTTGACGATCAGGCCGGTCGACACGATGCCGATGCGCCAGGGGCATTTTGCGACGAGCGTCGGGTCGCCCTTCTGGGTCAGCGGCCGGCGTTCGCCGTCGAGCCAGCACTTCTTCTGCGTCGACCAGACCGCCGCCGGCATGCCGAGCTTGTCGTCCAGCTCGTCCTGCCACTGCCAGATCAAGCGTCGCGGGCGCGAGGATCAGCACCGGCTTGTCGTCGAGCAGCGACAGCACCAGCGCCGCCGCCGCCATCGACAGCGTCTTGCCGAGGCCCACGTCGTCGGCGATCAGGTAGCGCGCCTTGCCGTGCAGCCGCCAGTCCTCGACGCAGGTCTGCACGAACCGCTTCTGCCACGATCGCAGGATTTGGCCGCCCTTGTAGATCGGCCGCTCGGCGAGCACGGCGTCCACCGGCATGCTCGCCGTCGGCATCGCGCGCCTCCTCGATCGAGCGATACTCGATCCGGTTCGCCATCGCCGCGACGTGCTTGACCACCGCGTCGGGCAGGTCGACGCCCTGTCGCCCAGAAATGCTCGAACTCCTCGCGCACCCATTCGGCCGCATCGGGGTCGTCGTCGCCCCAGAGGATTTCGTAGGCGTGGCGAAAGCGCGGTGGCGGAGTCGTTCACGCTGCCGACGAAGGAATAGACCCGGCCGTCAGCGTGCTCGATGACGCCGGCCTTGCCGTGGACGAATACGTTGTTCGTCGTCGCGCGGCACGACGCGCACCTTCATGCGGCCGGAGGCGAGCAGATCGTGCAGACGGCGATAACGTTCGCGCGCGAGCAGTAGGTCGAGCCCGTCTTCGGTCGACTGCCAGGACGAGACGAGCGTGCTGCGCCAGCGCCTCCTGGCCGTCGCGCGCGGCCTTGGCGACCTTCACGTCGTACGGGTCGAGGTCGCCGTTGCAGACGACCCTGATCTCGTCGACCGTCTCCAGCGCCTCGCCGACGACCTCCAGCAGCGACGAGCGGAAATACCCGGCGATGCGCAGGTATCGCGACGCGCCCTCGAGGCGAGCCGTGAGGACCGGGCCGAGCGCCTCGCGGCGGGAAGAGAAGCGCTCGATCGGCATGCGGACTACCCCGGTCTATGCCGCCTTGACATCAGACTCGATCGAGCTTCAGCGCTTCGGCAAGCTCGTGCGCGGCGGCGCTCTCGTCGGGCGGGTCGTCTTCGTCTTCAGGGCGACGTAGGTCGCGAGCGCGATCAGCTTCTGCCGGCGCTGCCAGTAATCGGCGGCGTATTCGGTCTTGAGGATCGTCACGCCGCGCTTGGGATCGCGCGCGTCGCCCTCCATCGTCTTCCAGATCGCGAACAGCACCTGGCGCAGCTGGGTCTTGGCGAAGCCTTCGCCGTCCAGCATGCGGCCCTTCAGGTCGGCCGCGCCGGCGAGAGACGCCGCGTTGGCGGTGGTCGAGGCCATCAGCGACGTGTAGTCGCCGAAGGCGAAGCTCTTGGCGAAGTTCTGGAAGTCGGCGACCTTTGCCGAGCCCTTCGCCTCCATGTCGAGCATGCGCACATAGAACCGCTCGCGGCGTTCCGAGGTCGCGCCACATGTCCCGCGGGAAGCCCTGTCGGCACGAGCAAGTCCGTTCGCCACCTGACGCGGCGTAGTCGACCAGATCGCGCATCATCGTCGTCTCGCCCTTGGCGAGCTTGCGATAGAGATCGCGGTCGAGCGGTTGGCGGTCGATCGATGAATAGGCGGTGACGACCTGGAGCGCGGCGGCATAGGCCGCGAGCGTCAGGTCGCCGTCGGTGTAGAGCGTCTCCGCGTTGCTGCGCTCGTGCCAGGAGTCGTCGAGCGCGGTGAGGCGGGCAAGCTGCGCCGCAACGGCCTCCTCGATCTCGGCCTCGATCTCCATGCGCCGGGCGTTGGCTTCGCCGAGGCGCTTGCGCAGCACGAGGCAGACGGTGCCCTGGACGTAGTTGCCCTCCTTCAGCGCGCTCTCGGTCTCGGTGACGATGTTCCAGGCGGCGGTGACGCTGCAGCCCGGCCGCCCAGAGGATCGCGCCGAGATCGGCCCAGACGCCGGCGTCCTGGTGGGTGAACATCACCACCTGCAGGCCGTTGTCGGGCATGTGCCGGGTCATGGCGGCATAGGCGGCGACCATGTCGCGGCGGAAATGCTCGTCCTTGCCTTTGATGGCGAGGTCGCGATGCGAGTCCCAGATCCATTGATCGAAAGGCGGCGGCGGGTTCTTGCGCAGCCAGGCGATGAAGAACTCGGTGATCTCGTGGTAATTTACTGCGTCGGCATAGGGTGGATCGGTGATAAAGATATCCGCAGATACCGCAGATTTGCTGTCGCAGCGATGTCGGGCTTACAACGATACTTGCGCATCAGGAATGTGGCAGATTCAGGAATGTTTCCTGAGTATGTCGCTGAATAGCTACGAAGCATACGACACCGTAATTGATCATGGGTATTTAGTGCTTGATTGATAAAAACGCTGTCTAGCACATCTCTCGGCCCCAGCTTTGCGCTGCGTTGAGTTGTATCCTACACAAGCTTGCGTAGAATCGTTCAGAGTCGTTCGCGAACGCAAGCAGCGCAGTCGGTGTGCGGACTAAGCGCCTGTTTCGCATGAGCGCAATGATCAGAAGCTGCCGCGCGCCAAACAAATGATGCCAATAGGTCCAGCCGCGCGTGCGGATCGGCTCGTCGGTCTTCTCTCCCGGCTCGATCGGCATGTCGGGCACGAGACCCTCGTCCTGCCAGCGGGCAAGGTTTTCGCGCACGATCGCCTCGACCTTGCGCTCGCGGGCGAGATCGTCCTCGGTCACGGCAGCGAAGAAAGTCTCCTGCCGCCGCTTTGCCGAGGCTCTCCTTCGTGATCCATTGGATCGCAGTAGAGCCGCTCCTGAAAAATATCGTCCGGGCGCGGCACGAAATCCGACTTCTCCCACAGCCGCAGGCGGTTGCGGTTGACGCCGTCGGCATCGCGATAATCGCCGCGGATCGTCTTGATCTCGACGCCCGAACGCTCCGGGTTCATCGGATGGACCAGCCGGCCGTCGCGCACCGTGCCTTGCTCGGCCTCCGCCATTTCCGCCGCCGAGACGCCCGAATGAATTTCGATGTCGTAGCGCTTGGTCGCGTGATCGGGCACCAGCTTCGCGACCACGTTGCTCGTCTTGGAAATGACCCAGACGGTGCCATCGGCACCATCCAGCCGGTCTTTGGGCAGCGGGTCTCAAGGCAATAGAGATAGGCCTTTGCGCGGTTGCCCTTCTGCGTCGTGCTCGATGCCGAGCCGCGTGATCTCGGCGTCGACCGCCGCCGCGACTTGCTTCTGCGCCGTCTCGATCTCGGCGCGCCTCTCCGTGCGACGCGCCGATGATGTTGAAAGCGCCCCAGGTCAGCATGCAGGCGATCGGGTTGAGGTCGGAGGCATAGACGTCGCAGCCGATCGCGCCGCCTCGAACGGGATCGACCCGCCGCCGCAGAACGTGTCCGCGACCTTCGGCCGATGGCCGAAACGCGCGACGCCCAATTGCTCGACAAGTTCGGGCAAGCGATCGCGCATTCGTGCCGAGATGGCGGTTCACGTCGGGCCAGATCGGGCGCAAGCAATTCGGCCTCGTCGCATTCCTCCGGCCGGCGCACATGCTTCAGCGCGGTCGGCGTAGGGCAAGCGTCGCGAAAGCCTCCGCGACCCGCGCCTGCCGCTCTCGTTCGTCAAGGTCGTCGCGCCACACTCGGCGCCGCTCGCCGTCTCCTCGGTCGCAAGTTCGGCCTAGGCCGGAAACAGCCGCGCGAATTCGGCCGCGCTGCCGTCGAAACGGCGCCCGAAGGCGGCGTCGTCCATCGCCATCAGCTTGAGGAAAATTTCGAGGTCCGCCGCCGCGATCGCGGTCGCCGGCAGCAGGCAGCCGAGCACCACCGCGCGCACGAGGATCAGCGGCTTGCGGCCCTTCCAATAGGAGCCGAGCGCCGTCAGCGTCTGACCTGCTCCAGCCTTGCGCTCCTTGTACGCCTCCGCCGACAGCCGCCCGACCGGAAACTGCCGCTCGATGAAGGACGGCGCGTCCTTCAGCGAGAACGGCGCGAGGCCGGGCGGCGCCGTCAGCGCGGCTGCGGCGGTCATCGCTCACGGCCAGCTCCATCACTCAGCCGGCACGGCGGCGGCGAACAGCAAGCCCGGATCGTCCGTCTTCTTCGCCGGCTTGGCTTCTTCCGCTTCGGCTGGCGCGAACGCCGCGTTGACCCGCGGCGCCAGCGTCCCGCGCCCGGCGACCGCGCCCAAGTTGGAAGGCGTCGGAGCGCGTGCCGAAGCACAGCGCCTGCCGCAGCGCGCCGCGCCAGCCCATGCCGCTCTGATGCGCGAGCCCGGTCGCCGCCGCCGTCATCGTGTACAGCCACCAGCGCTCCTCGGGCTTGAGGCCGAGCCAGTTGCGGATCGCGACCGCGATCTCCTCCGGCTTCACGTCGCGGCAGCTCCACGGCCCACAGCAGCACCAGCAGTTCCTTGCCGAACAGGCGCTGCACCGCCGTCTCGTCCGCGCCCCAGCGCCCGGCCGGCTTGCCCTCCGGCCTTCAGACGGCGATTGAACTCCGCCCGCGCCTCGGGCGAGACGACGTCCCATACGTCGCGCGCAACCTCGCAGCGCAAGACCGTCTCGGGCGCCCATTGCGGCTCGCGTTCGGTCGGCGGGCGGCCGAACACCTCGAACACCTGCGCCTTCGCCTCGCGCCCCTTGGTCAGGCGCACGAGGTAGCCGTGCTCCTGATAGATGTCGGCGCAATCGAAATTGGCGGGCGTGCGGTGGCGATCCATGGCTCTCAGTCCTGCTTCCATGTCGACGCGGTCGAAGTCCTCGCCCGCCGCGTCGCAGAAGCTCAGTGAGGTCCCGGCCCGACGGGAAATGCAATCCCGTCGAGCCGCAATTTCACGGTCGGCTGCAGGCGCGTCAAGCAGTCTCGACCAGCGTCCTTCACGCATCTTGTCGAGGTCGGCGGCCGGAACCGCGACATCTCGCCCGAGGCGAAGCGTCAGGAAATCCGCCTCCGACCGCCCGCCGTTCACTTCGACCGAGCCGCCGAGAACCTGCGCGTCTGGCGTTTTGGCGAGCCGGTCGAGCGCCGAGAACGCGGCCGCCGTGTCCTTCGGCTCGAAGCGGGAGGTCATGTCGGCGGGCGCGTCCGGCTTCAGCGCCGGCTTCGGCTGGCGGCTGTCACCGCCGCCACCGCTCGCTCGAGGCCGCGCCTGAAGCGGCGCAGCTTTCCTCCTGGCTGAAACTGCCCGTCGACCTCCGCAACGACTCGCAGTCGCGTCGCCCCTTTCGGCGCATCGATCTCGCCGTCGCGACCGCCGGCCCGGTCTTCGGGTCGGAGCCGTCGAACGTGGCGCGGATGACCGCCGAGCGCGGGATGGCCAGCGAACGCGATCCTGATAGCCGCCGGAAACGCGCTTCACGTCCGGCTTCACGCGGATCGGCGCGCGCCACTCGCAGGCGTCGCCGGTCGCCGCGACGCCCTTGCTAGTCGACGGCGAGAAACCAGACGGCGGGAGCCGCGGTCTCGTAGACCCGCCCGTCGAGTTTCGCCGCCGTCTGGCGGGTCGGGCGGCCCGCTCTCGGAAACATAGACGATGTCGGCGTCCTCCGGCGTCACGTTGATCTGGAACCGGCCGGTCACCATCGGGTCCGGCGCGAAATCGTCCTGACGGGCCGTGACGCGCGTGCGCCGCTCCCATTTCTTGGCGACGAGCCCTTCCTTCTCGCGCCAGAACCCGCGCTGGACGGCGGTGCGGACAAGCTGTTCAAGCCCGCCCCGCGGCAGCCAGAACCAGCCCGACCGGACGGCGGCGTTGCGCCGCAGCGACGACTGCCTGCACCGCGTCGGCGTCGAACAGGAATTCCTCGGCGTCGAGTCGGATAGTGTCGAACTTCGCGTCGAACTGGTCGGTCGGAATGAACTTGCCGCGCTTGGTCAGCGTGTCGATGATCTGCTGCTCGCCCGAATAGTCGTTGCGGTCGAACTCCATGCGGAAGTCGTCGACGCGTGCGCAGCGCCTTCGTCATCGGAAAGACGATGGTCTTGAAGGTCTCGCGCAGCGCGCTGGTGAAGTCGGCCGCCTCGCGATCCTCGCACGCCCTCGAGTTCCGCCATCTGCGGCGACCCTGGCCGTGCTGCGCCTTGATCCGCTCCTCGACCTTGTCGATGGCCCGCATGCGCCGCGCGCTGAGTCGCAGCGTCGTCGACCGCGTTCGGGTCGGCGGTGAGGACCAGCACGCGGTTCTGGAGGTCCTGCTTGTTCCACCAGTCGACGAAGTCCTGCGGCAGTTTGTCGGCGGGTCGTTCCAGGATGATGAGCGTCGGGCGATCGTCGTCGAGCTGGATTTCGTCGAGCGCCGGCAGGATCGCCATTTTGTCGGAATAGAGCGCGCCGGTGCGCGGCTTGAACACCTCCTGCAACTTGTCGCGCAGCGTCTGATCGACCTGCTCCTCGGCGATGTTCTGCGGCGATCTCGGTGATCTCGGCCGTGACGTTCGCGGTCTGGCCGAAGAAGACGCGCTGATCGACGCCCTGGAACAGATACCAGGCCTGGCCTTGCAGCCGGCTGAGCGCGCCCTTGATCTCCGATACTTCGAGCAGCGGATCGACCAGGGTCTCGATCAACTCGCCGTCGGTGAGGCCGCGCAACGGCGATTTCGGCGGCCGACAGCGAGGACATGAGCAGCACCTTGGCGACGGCCGAGGCGGTGGGGTTGCCGTCGGCCGCGTCGATCTTTTCGGCCAGCGCGTTGCCCCGGTCGGCGACGTCGCGCGAGATCGCGTTGGCGTAAGCTGGGTTGATCTTGCGAATTTCCTCCATGCGTCGCCTGATCGTTGAAATCGAGGTGCTGGAGGCCGATCAGGAACGCGTTGTCGTTTGCTGGCCATTGCCCCGCGCACCGCCAGCCGCAGCAGGCGGATCAGAGCGCGCGTCTTCTGATAGCCGCGGTTCTCGGCGGATTCCGACGAAGCCGGCCACGCATTCCAATAGGAAGCCGGCCACCGATTCCGATTTGAAGCCGGCCGGGATTCCGATTTGATGTCGGCCACCTCGGCGTCTGCTTCCGCGGATCTATGCGATGATGTTTTGCCCGGAGCCGTTGGTCAAGCCAGGGTTGGATTTGGAGTCTCCGCAAGCGCTTGGGTGGCGGTGGGTAACGGCGGGCGGAGCGCGCTTTCCATTGCGCCGTAGCGGAGCCCGCCGTTATCCACGGCCTTCGCGCCGAGGGTGCAGCGAGCCGGGCCTCCGCGCCATGTCGATTTCAGGATGAAGACGGCCGCTTGCGCAAGCTCTCGCCGGCCAGTTCGATGCGATAGGCGTTGTGAATGACGCGGTCGAGGATGGCGTCGGCGAGTGTCGGAATGCCGATCAGGTCATGCCAGCGGTCCACGGGAACCTGGCTGGTGATGATGATCGAGCCCTTGTCGTAGCGATCCTCGACGATTTCGAGCAGATCGCGCGCTTGATTTGGGGTGAGCGCCTCGGGGCCCCAATCGTCGAGGATGAGCAGCTTGACCCGCGCGAGCGAGCGCAGGAGCCGGGCGTAGCGGGCGTCGCCGTGGGCGATGGCGAGGTCGGCGAACAGCCGGGGCATGCGGGTATAGAGGACGGAGAGGTTTTCCCGGCACGCCTTGTGGCCAAGGGCGCAGGCGAGCCAACTCTTGCCCAGGCCGCTCGCCCCGGTGATGAGCAAACTGCGGCGCTCGGCGATCCAGTCGCAGGCGGCGAGCTTGAGGAACAGCGCGCGGTCGAGCCCGCGGTGACTTTGATAGTTGACGTCTTCGACGCTGGCCGGGTGACGCAGCTTGGCGACCCTGGCGCGCGTTTCGAACTGCTTCTGTCGGCGTAGCGTGAGTTCGTATTCGAGCAGCAGGCCGAGCCATTCGGCGTGATCGAGGCCGCGCGCCTCGGCGTTGTGCTCCAGGTCCTTGAAGCCTTTGGCCAGGCCGTGGAGGCCGAGCGCGTGCAATTGGTCGAGCGTCGGATGAGCGAGCATGGGATTTCCTGTCAGTTGTAGTAGCGGGGACCGCGCACGTTGGCGTGGTCGATGAGCGTGATGGGGCTGCTGTCCGCGCCCGACGGGTCGAACTTGCGGGCAAGCAGAGACGCGACGCCCTTGCAGTTGAAGACGCCCAGTTCGACGGCTCGGGCCGAGACCGCCTCGAGGCGGGTCGGGTCCAGGCCGCGAAAGGCGCGCAGAATGCCGAGGCAGGTGCGGAACCCCTGTTCGGGATGGGGCCGGCTTGCGAGCACGGCGCTGATCAAGCCTTCGGTGTTCGGCCCGATCTTGCCGGCCCAGCGGCGGAACCGATCCGGCGTCCACTCGGCGTAGCGCCGGTGGGAGCTGGGCATGTGGTCGGGGTCCGTGCCGTGCTTGCGGCCCATGGTGCGGCGCTGATGGGCGCCGACGCGCTGGCCGCGATGGAAGATCTCGACCGTTCGCGCGGTGATCCGCACGTCGACCTCGGCGCGGATCAGCGCGTGCGGGACCGAATAGAGAAAGTCATGGGCCTCGATGTGATAGTCGAGATTGACCCGCGCGCGCCGCCATTCCGCGAACTCCCAATCGTCGGCGGGCAAGGCGATGAGGACGTCGCGCTCGATGGTCTCGAACAGATCGCGTCGGCTCAGGCCGAGGTTGCGCATCGGACGCTCGTTCATGCGTTGCATGACGAGGGTGATCGCCGCGTTGCATTCGGCGAGCGAGAAGAACGTCAGATGGCGCAGTCGGCCGAGAATGTAGGTCTGGGCGAATCTGACTCCGGCCTCGACTTTCGCCTTGTCCCTCGGCCGCCGCGGCCGCGCCGGCAGGATTCCGACCGAATAATGCGCCGCCATCGCGCCGTAGGTGCGGTTGATCTCGGGGTCGTAGAAGCGAGGCCTTGTTGACCCCGCTCTTCAGATTGTCGGGAACCAGCAGCTTCGGCGCGCCGCCGAAAAAGCGGAACATGCGCACATGCGCGCCGGTCCAGTCCGGCAACGCCTGCGTCCAGGTCGCCTCGGCGTAGGTGAGGTTCGAGGCGCCGAGCACGCCGACGAAAATCTCCGCTTCGCGGATCTCTCCCGTCGTCGGATCGGCGATCCCGATCCGCTTGCCCGAATAGTCGACGAACGCCTTCTCCCCGGCGACGTGGTGCTGGCGCATCACCGGAGTTAGCCGCCGTTCGAACCCGCGAAGCAAATCGCAGAAGCGGCTGTAGCCGTAGCCCTCGGGATGGACCTCTCGGTATTCCTCCCAGAGGATCGACATCGTGACGCCAGGACGCTTCAGCTCGCGCGCCAGGGCCGCCCAGTCCGGTTCGGTCCGCCGCCGTTGGCCTTGCGTGACCCCGGCCCGTCCAAACAGCCGGGTTTCCAGAGCCTCTTCGGTGATGTCGTCTGCCAGCGGCCATGCCAGCCCGGCCGCCGCCGCCCGCTTCAGATTGTCCTGGATCGTCGAGCGCGCCACGCCAAGACGTCGCCCGATCTCGCGCGCGCTCACCCCATCGTGGTGAAGCCGCAATAAGTGTCGCAATTGCCGCATGCTCAGTTCCCGCTTCGCCGGCATCCCGATCTCCTCGTCGACCATCGACGGGTCAGGAGTGCCGCAGTTGCTGAACCGCGGGGAGCAAACGATGAGAGCCGTGACCGGCTCAGGTGGCCGGCTTCATTTCGGAATGGTGGCCGGGATCAAATCGGAACGGTGGCCGACATCAAATCGGAATCCCTGGCCGGATTGCGTCGGAATTCGCAGTTCTCGGCGAAACGAGCGACGATGTCCCGTGTGGACGGATGGAACGGGTATGTCTCACGGATGCGCTCGATGAATGTCTCCGGTGTCGACGGGATCGTGTCGACGCGCTTCGCCTTCTGGAGTGCGTCCACATAGCCTTGGGCGACCTCATCGATGCGCTCCCGCCCCGGCAGCCCGTCGAACAGGCGCTTGCGGACAATCGCGAAGACCTCGCCGGTGTTTTGCTGCACGGGGTAATGGCTTGCGCGTTCCGATCGTAGTGCTTGGTGAGGCTCTCGACCAAGGTACGAAGCTGGCTCGACCCGCCGAGGTAGACGTCATCCTTTAGGTTCGTAACGACGACGCAGGCGCGCTGGCATCGCGGCAGAGCGTTGAAAAGGCGCTCCAGCGCGCCGATGGTCAGCTCGCCTAGCGTCGTCGCGCCGACCCGCTCGCCCTGCGCCATTTGCAGGTAGGACGGCAGCTCGTCGAGCAGGATCAAGATCGGCTCGTCGCCGAGCACCGCGACCCACTCGTCGACGCCAGGCGTCTTCGCTCCGTTCCGCCAGAATGAGGCCATGATGTCGGACTTGCCGAGCTGGTCGGCGATGTACCCCCAGAGCAGCGTCTCGGGGTTCTGGTGGCCGTTGAAGATGACGACCCTGGCCGCGCCGAAGTCATCCGCGCCGGTCAGCTTGGGCGCGACTTCGCGGCGAAGGGCGGGGTCGGAGGCAAGCAGTCCGAACGCGATCAAGCTATGCGTCTTGCCGCCGCCCATCGCTTGGGTGAGGTAGAACGCTCCGTCCTCGCTCTTACCAGCGAGGCGTTCGAAGCCGCGCTTGACCAGAAGCTCTAGGCCGGCGGTGAAGTAGTTGCGCCGGAAGAACTCGCGTGCGTCGACCCTCCCGGACCCGAAATCCTCGATCTGCGCGACCTGCTCGACAAGACTGTCGCTCGTGACGACGGCGCTGGGAATGCAAAGCTGCTTGACAGTCGAAATCGGCATTGATTGTCCCGCACGCCATCGTCTTGGCGGGGTGAATTGAGGTCTTGTGTTGCCCCGCCTAGGTCCCGCCGCTTGGCGCGAGGTGTCTGCCCATTCGCGCCCCGGTGCAACCAAAACCGATTTCAACGGCACAATATTTTGTGATTTCTGCTCAAGGTCTGGAATTAAGCTCCCAAAGTGCGTGAAGCCAGTCGGGTTATGGAGGCCCCGCCGCATTGTGGATGAACAACCCGCCGTCCCGCAGGCCGCCTGGAAGGCTATCTGCATCGAGCGCCTCCCGTGGCTCCCGTCGAACTCGCAGGTTGCAGCTCGATTGACCTCCGGGCTTGACGGCGCTCGCAATCAGCGATCCCAACGAGAATACGCCTCGTCAATCCTTGTCACCGACTAAACCATCTTGAGCCTTGATCTCGCCGATCCGCGCAAGGAATTCTTCTAGAACTGGAGCCGGTCGAATTCCCCCCGATCCCTGCCCGATGACGCCGTCCCGGACGAAAATATACTCGATTAGCTGTATCAGCAGGTCAGGCGGCTGGGAATTGAGCGGAAGGCCATCGAACATTAGCCAGTTTCCTGATGGAGGGAAGGCGACATCCAGCTCTTTGGGCATCCTTGCCGTTCCGGCCTTGGTGGGAACGATCCACGGACCCGGTTTACTCGGGAACCCCTCCTGACCAATGAATTGGCTGACCCCCTCTCGGCGGCTCACGAGCTCCCGTTTGAGCAAGCCGTCGTTTGGGCGGGCGGGGGCCGTCACCGTTAAATGGCCTTCCAAAGCGCCCGTGGACGAGCTGCCTTTATCCTCCGCCAGGGCAAAACCCAAGGCCGCTAAAAGAATGAAAACCAGGAAATAACCGGCCCATCGATTCGGTTGTCTCATTTTTTCCCCAAGTAAAAAGCGGCAGGACCTTAAGCGCCGGCTGTCAAACCCGTCACCTCGTATACTTTCACCGGCTCGGAAAAACCCTTCAGGGCGATGGGTTCCAGGGCCTTCACTTCCACCAGGCCCTTGAGCTTACGGTACATGCACTCCGAGATCAGGGTCTGGCCCGGGACGGCCTTGGAACAGAGCCGGGAGGCCAGGTTGACCTCCTCCCCGATGACCGTGTAGTCGGTGCGCTTGTCCGAACCCAGGTTGCCCGATACCACCACCCCGTGTTGATGCCGATGCCCATGGTCAGGGGGTCAGTTTCTTGTCGATGCGGGCCTTGTTGAATTTGCCCAGGGCCTCCTGCATTTCCAGGGCGGCCTTTACGCCCGCAGTTCCTTGTCCTCGAAGGGAACGGGCGCCCCCCAGACCGCCATGATGGCGTCCCCGATGAACTTGTCCAGGGTGCCCTCGTACTTGATGACCACGTCCACCATGAGGGTGAAATATTCGTTCAGGTCGGCGACGATCTTTTCCGGCGGGCGTTCTCGCTCATGGCGGTGAAACCCCGGATGTCGGTGAACATCACGACGCATTCCCGTCGTTCGCCCTTGAGGGCCACCCCCTCCCTGTCCCCAACACCTTCTTGGCCACCTCGGGGGAGATGTATTTGCCCAGGATGTTCGTGACCCGCTCTTTTTCCTTCAAACCCTGGATCATTTCATTGAAGGAGTGCGGCCAGGACCCCCAGTTCGTCCCGGGACTTCATGGGCACCTGGCGTTCAGGTTTCCCTTGCCGATTTCCTGGACCCCCTGGAGCAGGCTGTTCAGGGGCTCGGTGATGCGCCGGGCGATGAACAGGGCCATGACGAAGGCGAAAAGGACCCCGAGAATCCCGACGATCATGATGGATTGCTGGAGGTTTTTCTGGAACGGCCAGGGCCTTGTCCTCGGACCGCAGGATGGCGTAATTCCCGATCAATTGGTTCTGGGTGTCCTTGAAGGGGGCGAACCGCACCAGGTAGTTTTCCTCGTTCAGGTCCACGGGAACCGAGGGAGAAGTTGTTTTTTCCTTCCACATTTCGGCAGAGGGGATTGACGAGGATAGGCTTGGGCCACCAACGGGTACTTGTCTTCCGGCCAAGTAGAGGCGCAACATCCTTGCCGATAAAAAAGGCGACCTCGCTGTCCGTTAGTTTTTTAAGTCTTTCGGCCAGGGCCTCGTCCAGGGCCACCCCCAGGACGATGACCCCCAGGTCCTCCCCGTGGCTCAGGATGGGATAGGTAACCGTCTGATAAGCCGTACCTGGACTTTTCCGCCTGGCTGGCTGTCCCGATAAAGGAATCCGCCCTGGCTGGGCTGGCCCTGCAGGGCCGCTTTGACGTTGGGCCAGGTATTGGCCATCATGGGCTCCCCCGCGTTCATTTTGGAGGGGTCGGGCTCCCGGCCCGCCCGGAGCGCCACGATCTCCTCGGGGGGATGGTGCGAATCGAAAAGGACCCGGCCTTCCTTGTCCGTCACCACGAAAAGGGGCGGCGCCTTCACCGAGGAGCCCAGGTCCAGGCACAATTCGCTAACCGTGTCGGCCATGGTGGAGAACTTGGGCTTGCGCACGTCCAGGGCGGCGGTCAACCGGGGCAGGCCGGCCATCAGCACGGCCTTGTCCCTCAAGCTTCCCGTTTCCTGGTTGACGAAACTGCTGAAAATGGAGAAAGTACGGTCCAAGTCCGCGTTGAGGGCGTCCCTGCTTTCCGCCTGTAGGCGCACGTTGAGGATCAGGATAATGGCGACGGTTAAGACCACCACCAGGAGGGTGACGGCCACCAGCAATTTGTCCCTCAAGCGGAACCGGGCGCGAAGGGGGACGCTCACTGGTTCACCTTATCCAGGGTGACGTCGGCCTTTGTGGTCTTCCCTTTTTTAATCGTGACTTTTTGCTCCACCGGCTCCCAGTAATCGTGCCAGGCCACCATGGTGTAGGTTCCCGGTGGGATTCCCTTGATCTGGAAGGTTTGACCCGGTCCCACCTTGGTGAAAAAAGGATTGTCCAGGACCAGGATATAGGCCTTCATGGCGGCATGCACTTCGCAATAAACCTTCACCGGGATTTCTGAATGGTCCATCTTCACGGAGACGGTTTCCCCCTTTTTCTTGCGGCCCAGGTCGAACTTGTTAAGCTGTGAATTGGTGAACACGTTGTGGTAGACCGGATCGTTGTTGGTGAAATCAACCGTGGTCCCTTTCAGGACGGGCAAAACGCGGGTGGTGAATTGCAGGAATTTCTGATCCAGCTGAACATGTTTTTTGGGAGCCGTGTATTTCCCAGGGACTTTCTCTAAGTAAATGACGACTTCTTCCGGGAGACTAGGAGGGGCGGCGGCTTGGGACGTTTGGGGGTTGCCGTACTCATCCACCGAGGAATTATTGACCGGGGGCGCTTTCCGGGGAGGAGCAGTAACGGTCAACTTACCCGTGAGAGTGCCCCCCTTGGAAGTGGCAGCCCGGGATGTCCTGGCTAAGACAAGGACGCTTATGAAAGCAATTCCAACCGCAAGACCTTTTATATGGCGTTTCAAGTTCATTCCTTGAGGCAGGATGGTTGCCACATTATATAAGGATCGATTGCCTTTTAAAGTTACAGTTACACAGTTTTTCCATTGGGACCGGGGCCTTCTGTCCCGGTATCGGAAACTGTGTGTCCCTCATTGCCACATTGGGCGAAGCCCGATTTAAATTCAGAAATGAGGGTAAGTTGAATTGGAGGGGTTTAAGAAGGCCGGTTTAGGCGCTGGATACGGTCCTTCACTTCGTCGCTAAAACGGTCGATATAAGCCTTGGTGTAATCAAAGGGGTCCAGCGAGTCGTTTTGGATAAGCGGCGTCATGTCCATTCCCCAGGAAAGGGCCTTGTTCCTGTCCACTTCGTGGCTCTCGAAATAGGTGGCGTTGGCCAGCCTGCGGCCACGGGTCGCCAAGTCGTAACGCTTGCCTCCGCAGATTTGGGAATCGAACACCCCCATCAAGGCATCCGCCAGATTTTCGTGGCCGTCTACCGGCATGACCACTTTGTCCTCGTCGCAAAGCCAGTCCAAGCTGCGCCAGACCTCGCACCCGATCACCTTTTTCGGCCTTTGGTCCTTTGTCAGACGCCTTAAGGCCGCGATCACCCGCAAGGCCACCGCCACGTGGGTATCGTGCTTATCCTGGAAATTATGGGTGTAAACCACCTGGGGACGACAGTGGGCCAAGACCGCGTCGAGGTCGGCGGCTACAGCTGCATTCGCAGGGTTCTTGACCGCCTTGCTGGGATGGTTGAGGAGAAATTGGGCCGCATATTCGCCGATCGACGCCGCCTTCTTCTGCTCCACCTTGCGGACTTCCATCATCTGCTCATCGGTGTAGTCTTTGTAATGGGCTTCCCGGGCGCTTCCGCTTCCATTAGTGACGGTGACACCCGTAAACCATTGATCATTCGGGTGGCCGAAGCATTCCAGGATGCCGTGGTAAGCCATGAACTCCAGGTCGTCCTGGTGCGCGCAGACGCCCAGGTGGGTGGTGCGCTTCAGCGCCTCCAGAACGGGCTTCCCGTCCGGGACATAGATTTCAGCTCCTGGGGTTTTTAGTTGAAAAGGCAAATTCACAACGGCTCCTTAAACCACTAATTTTAAAAGAGAACCTGATTTTTAGCTCAGTTAGTCGATATGGCTTTCATTCATTGTTAAAACTTAACTTTTACAGGCCCCCGAATTATCCCAGCGAAGCCCAACTAAAAAAGGGAGACCTAACTGCAACGCAATATTTTCACCATAAGGCATCAAATTTTTTCCAAAATTTATTACTATTTTTTAGCGGCCGATTTAAAAAAATCAATTGTTTCTAAAAACCATGATTTCAAAGTTTGAAAAATTCTAACTACTGTTAAAAAAGAAAACCCAAAATATAGAGCGATACAAACGACAAAAAACAGAAAGCCAAGAAAATACCCTAAGAATTGTAAAAATTTAACTTGAATTGAAATTCCAATCCAATAGATTCCAAAACTAGAAAGTAACCCTAAAAAACAAACAAGAAGATAGAGAAAAACCTTTAATCTTTTTTTCCCTACGTCTTCAAACATAAACCGCTCCTCGCAATGACAGCGATCTCATATTTTCGGTAGGCTTGCCGCTGCAATGGCCTGGCCCACTCTTCGATTGGCCTCATCGGGCAGATGGATTTTAACTTTCTTGGCCAGTTCCGGTGCTTCCAACTTCAGAACTTCCCCGGCTTTTTGAAGGATGATATTCCCGCCCTCGCCCGATGTCACCCTCCCCAGGATCAAAACCTGTTTGAGAGGGTAAAACTCCGCGTATTGGGCCAGGGCGTATCCCAAATAGACACCGATGGACTCAAAAATGGCGCGGGGCCGGGCATCCCCGGACTTGAAGAGTTTTTGCACCTTCTTGAGCTTGTCGCCGGGGGAAAGCTTGGGGTCCAGCTCGATTCCCGCCTTGGGCGCCAGGCGGATGACCGCATCCTGGGAGAAATACTGCACCCCCGTACCCTTGTCCCCCGACCATTCCACGTCCACCGGCGCATCGTCGGCGTAATCGACCGGCGCGAAAGCCAGCTCGTTCAACCAGCCGGTAATACATCCTTTTTCGTCCACATAGCCAACCGCCTGGCTGGTGCCCATGGCGATTCCTAAAACCGGCTGATCGTTCAAGCTCATGGCCCCCGCCAGAGCCGTCACATCCCCATCGTTGGCCACTTCAATCGGCACATCGCCCCACTTCTTGGCGATATCGAGATAGATGTTCTTGATGCGCTTTTTAAAGAGGTCCGCTGGAACCTTGCGGAATAAGGAAGCCACCCGCGTTTTGTTGTCGATGAAAATGCCGGCGGAAGAAACGCCGATGGCGTCAACTCGGGGCAAGTGCTCCGCGGCCCGGCGGATGGAATCATCAATCCCGTCGAAGTGGTATTCGGGGTCGCTGTTGACCTTGGGTTCCCACACCACTTCACAGGAGAAAACTTCCTTGCCATCGATGACCGCCGCCACCTTGCGGTCACTGCCCCCTGCGTCAAAACCGATCCGGCAGCCTCCCAGGTGTCTTCCCACGGACGCCGAGGCTTCATATTCCCTAGGAAAGTCCCTTTCCCCCACGGTCACCACCTCAAAATAAGGCTTTTCGTAAACCTCGGCCATGAAGTCCGCGTCGAAGACCCTCTCACCGCCAGGGCCGTAGGCTTTTTTCAGGCGGACGGCGATGGAGGCGGGCCCCAGGACGTAGGCTTTGGCACCTCCTTTTTGCCAGAGGAGAAACTTAAGGATACGCTCGGCGTGCCGGGTGGCAGCTTCCGACTGGGGGTGTCCCTCTGGAAATGTCAGTGTGGAATAAACCGCGACCTGGCCGCCCGAGCGCTCCAGGGCCAACTTCAGGGGGACTCCCTCGCGGCTTGCCTTAACCGCCTCGGCGAAGCGCCGATTGCCGAGAAAAGCCGGCCTGAAGGAAGAGTCCAGGGGCGGAGAAACGGCCGGTTTCACTTTAAGCAGGTCTTCCATCATCATCTCCACTTAGGGTTTGGAATCGATTCTTTTCACAGAGCCGGGGTCGTAAGTCGGAATGATCCGTATCGAGGAAAAGAAAATTTCACAATTGGGGTCGGCGGTCGGGGTATGGTTCCCAGCGAGCTCCAGCACCCTTTCCCACTTGAAGGAACCGGTGATCCTCGAATTTGTCACGCTGTCGTGGTGGTACCCCTCCACAGGAAAATCCGAAAGGGGGATGGTGACCCACTGCCACTGGTTGGTGACCTTGACGTAATGGTCCAGGGGAACCTCATCCACCAGGCTGTACTTCTCGTCGGAGGCCGACCCCTTTTCCATGATGAACCCCACCGTGGTATTTTCCCCGCCCTTGGCCCCCCGCACGTAAAACTGCAGGGCTCCCGTTTTCAGGTAGGCGGAAAGATTTTTCCGGGATAAGCCGACGCCGAAACCCGACCAGTCGTCACCTTTTAGGGCCACGTCGATCCACCTTTTACCGTCTTTCTCACCCACCGAAATTTTGGACCCGGCATCCGGATAAACGTAAGTGTAATCGGGGGCCGTGGTATCGGTCACCAGGTCTTTGGTGTCGAGGGCGCCGGAGGGATTGGACCCGGCCGCCTCCCCCAAAGAGGCCGAAACCAAGTGCGTCTCCGCCGGAGTGGCGTTCACCTGTTTCATCGTGGTCCAAAAGCTCTCATCCTCCGCCCCGAAATACCACACCCCCAAGCCGCACAAGTTGTCGCGCTTGACGATGTTACACTGGGCTTCCAGGCAGTAGGGATCGGTCATCCAGGCCTCGTGCCTATTCCCCTTTTCGTCAGTGTAGTCGATCTTTAATTCCTGGCTGTAATCGCTGTCACGGACCGGTTTCACCTTGTATTTATTTAGGAGGTCCAGGAATTGTTGCCAGACTAGGGTGTCACCCTTGGTCCCCACCCAGTCATAGCCGTAAACCGGATAGCCCACCTCGACTTTTTCCGGCGGCATGACGGAGGCGGCATATTTCGCGCACATCTCGGACCATTCGGGCGAGGTGATGTTGCCCGCCGCGCTGGTCGACCAGTGGTAGTCGTAGGTCATTGGCACCAACTCGTCGACAGTCTGCCCAATGGCCGGGTAATCGCGGGATCGGGGATCATCCCAGGTGCCATTGGCGTCCACCTTGGCGGGCAGGGCAATGCCGGTCTCAAAGCCCCCGGCTTTGGCCGCTTGGTTAAGCTCGGCCATAAAGGCGGAAAAGGCGTCCTTGTCGGCGGCCTTGATGTTCTCATAGTCGATCTGGATGCCCTTGACCCCGTATTTCTTGGCGATATCCACCAGCATCCGGATGTGCTTAGCCCGCAAAGGGGCGTCGTGAAGGAACTTCTCAATCCAGGCCCCGTTGTGACTGCCGATGGAAACGTCGTAATTGCCCGTCATGTACCAAGGTTCCACATTGTTTTTGGATGCCACCGCCAGGACTTCCGCTTTCAGCTCCTCGGTGGCTTCGGTCACTGGCATGGGCAGGCCGTCAGCCCCGCATTTGTACCATTCGAAATAAGCCCGGTCGATCTGGTCCGCGTGCTTCTCGAAGCTGGCGATGGATTTGTGGCCCTCATCCCAAAAAGTGACCCAGCCCGAAACCCCCACCAGCCCCTTTTTCTTATGCGGTGTTGTTTGAGCGTGAAGACAAGTGGGCAGAAAAAAAGACCCGGCCAGGATTCCCAGCAACAAAACTTTCCCCTTCATTTCCGCTCCTTCAATGGGTCTGCGTCACCTTTTTCAAAAATTGCGGCTTATCCGGGTTTAATCCCTTGGCCATCGACACAGCCAGGGCCAGGGTCTGCAGCATAGGCGCCATGCCCATGGGGTTTACCATTTCAGCCCCTCCCGGCGTTTTCATCGGAATAGTGGCCTTTTTCAAAACCTGGGGGACGGGGCTGAAAGCCATCACCTGGGCCTGCCGTTCCAAGAGCTCATCCATGAGTTCCAACGTTCCTTTTAATGTCGGGCCCGGGGGCGCCAGCAGGATCACGGGAAAGTCCTTCCCCGCCAGGCTCTTGGGGCCGTGGTGGAAGTCGGCGGTGGAATAGGCATGGGCCATCACCTGGGCGCACTCCTTGAGTTTAAGGGCCGTTTCCTGCGCCAGGCCGAAATGGAAAACCCGGCCAACCACCACGCAAGCGGACAAGTCCAGGAAATGGTAGGAGCAATCCCACACGGTGCGCGAAAGACGGCACCCCTCCTCCACCAGGCTGGGAAGGGCTGAAAGTTTTGGACGCACCTTGCGGCCCCTCGCCACGCATTCCACCAGGGCGTAAAGGGCCAGTAATTCAGAAGTATAGGTCTTGGTGGCGGCAATGCTTTTTTCGGGGCCCGCCATGAGGTCCAGGGTGAACCGGGCTTCCTTGGCCAGGCGCGACTTGGCGTTGTTGGTGACACCGAGGGTCAGCGCACCCTGCTTGCAGGCGTCCTGGATAATCCGGCAGACGTCGGGCCCCTCGCCCGACTGGGAAACGCCGATGACGAGGCACTGGCGGTAATCCACCTTGGCGCCATAAAGGGTCGTCAGCGACGGCGCGGCCATGGACACGGGGATGCCCCATTCCTTCTCGATCAGGTAACGGACGTAGGTGCCGGCATTGTCGGAAGTGCCGCGGGCGGCCAGGACGACGAAACGGGGCTTGTAGTTATGAATGGCTTCGGCGACCCTCACCAGGGCCGCCCATTGGCTGGAAAGGAACTTGCGAAGGACGCGGGGGCTTTCCAGGATCTCTTTTTCCATGAAGGTGTTGGTGGAGGTCACGGGTCGGTTCCTTTCGGCTCTCGGCGCGATTTGAAGCCGGGAAAAGTATAACGCAATAACTTCACGCGGCTATGGGTTTTTCCCTTTGGTCTAAAATTTCAACCAGATGAAACCAAGGACACCGATTTTATTTGGGGGTTTCGGGAGAATTTCAGTTATAAAATTAAACCATGAAACTCCCAACCGCCTCTCCGAAACTTCTTTTCCTACTCGATTACGACGGAACCCTGACCGATTTCAAACGGAACCCCGAACATTCCAAGCTTCCTGCGCCGGTCAAAAAGGTCTTAAGACGCTTGAGCCGGAAATACCCAGTGATCTTCATCACCGGCCGCTACCTGGACAGCCTCGAAAGGGTCTCCGGCCTGAGAAATTTCCCGATGGTCGGCACCCACGGTTTCGAGGCCAGAAATTTTCCAAGCGGATTTAGGCCCGCCACATCCGCCCAAGAAGGCTATTTCAAGAAGGAAGCCGCCAGCCTATGGAAACACCTGCAAATCCTTCGTTCCGAATTCCCAGGGATATATATCGAGAAGAAGCCTTTTTCCTCCACCCTCCATTACCGCGGGGTGCGGATGGCCCCGTCCAAAGCGAAGAAATTGCACCACCGGTTCAATGAGATATTCGGGCAAACTGTCACCCGAAGCCTTTGGCATTTGATGGGTGGGAAGAAGATGATTGAGGCGCTCCCGAAGGGTTTTTCCAAGGGAAAAACCGTCCGAAAAATACTGGAGCGGTACCCAGGGGCCTTGCCTATCTACGCTGGGGACGACCTGACGGATATCACGGTTTTTAAGGTTTTAGGAAAGAGGGGCCTGAAAATCGCGGTGGGCCATCGGATTCCAAAGCATCTGAGCGACCTGCGTTTCGATTCTCCGAAGGAATTCCTAAGCTGGCTCAAGAATTTCTAGACTTTGTCAGGCTCTTCAATTCTTGGATGAATAAAGACTAACAAATCTTAATTTCTTATATTTAAGAACAGTATCTTTAGAGGCTTTCCATTCCCATTTTTTAGTTTCTCCGTTAGTTACCGCTCCTTTTATTACACCGACGCAACTTAAATTCCAATCGTACGTCGTGCCTTTAATTTTAGTGGCAGTAAATACTACGCTTTCATCTCCTTCAGGCAACAAAACGCAATCAATGTTTTTTCCAGGTATCCATTTCAACTTTTGTACCCAGGGCAAATCCGTTACCTCGTCGGAACTCACTTGAAGTGTTTGGAGTGTTTCAGTTTCATCATAATCATCCGTACTTATAATTATGGTTGTCAAAACCCAACGCGGTTTCTTTTCTGTTCCCATCACATGTAATTCAAACTGCATTACATTCCCAGTTGGCTTTCCATCAATATATTCAGTTAAATATACGGGGACAATATCATCAAAATACGCGTGGACTATTTCATCATATTTTGCTATTGCCGGGTTTGAACAAATAAAACACAACACGCAAATACACACTATTAAAAATCGTTTCATTTCCCCCTCCCAAAATATTTTTTTGCTAAAACGAATCACGATTATCCCAACCGAAGCCCTCCTGGTCTATGCGGATGACGATTTGATGGATTTTGCTGTTTTTAAAATCCTGGGAAAGAAGAGCCTCAAGGTGGCAGTGGGCTACCGGATTCCGAAAGACCAATACGACCTGCAGTTTGATACGGCGAAAGACTTCCTGCGCTGGCTGAAAAACTTCTAATTGCGTCCGGAACGCCAGGCGGCCAATTCCGTCACGCACATCATGAGGTGGTACATCGAGCTAGCCGGCACGGGGCCTTTCCGGCAGGTCCCGTCGGCCTCCAGGCGGTCACCCCAGGAGCCCATGGGTTCGCGCAATAAGTAATACCGAAGAAGGCTGGATTCGATTCCTTTCACCCGGGTTTCCCTCTCCTTCTCTTCCACTCCGGGACGGACAAGCCAAGCCTTGATGGCCTCGGTCGCCACCCAAAGCCGGTGGGTTCGCTCGGTGACTTCCCCCTGATCGCTCACTTGGTCCCAGTAAAGCCCGGTGGCGGGGTTGAAACCGTATTTGTCCGCGAATGCAAGAATACCCCGGCTCAAGGCCGGGTTGATCTCCATCACTTTTCCGGCCTTCCAAAGAAGCCAGGCCCATTCACAATGGTGCCCTGGTTCCACCCTGATCTTCCCTTCCTCCGCGACCGGCTTCCATTCCCCGTCGAAGATTTCCCATAAGGCGCCGGTTTTTGGGTCGATGATGAATTCCTCGGCCAACCGGTAAATCTTTTGCGCTTCTTCCAGAAAACGCTGGTCCCCCGTAGCGTCAAAACAGGCAAGCATGGACTCGAACCAGTGCATGTGGGGATTCTGGCGCAAGGTTCCCTTTTCGGCCGTCAATTGCCAGTAACCCTTCCCCCCTGGTGTAGAAAGCCGGGCCTTCACCTGATCCAGGGTGGCCAGGATGAGGGATAGGGCTTCGGCACTACGGGTCAACCGGTAATAGGTGGAAAGGCCCAGCATGATGAAAGCTGTGTCGTAAAGATCCATCTGGGGATCCAGCATGGACCCGTCGGTCTTAAGACGCCGTGCCCAAAAGCCGTCGACGGCCCGGCAATGGCGTTTGATGAAATCGAATCCGTGGTCGGCGATCCCGGTGGCGTCTTTGTGCCACCCCAAAATCGCTGCGGTGGTGAAGCAAAAGAGCTGCCGGCCCTGCACGCGGACGCGCTTGAAGCCGGGGTCGGAAGGGCTTCCATCCGATGCCAGTTCCTCGATAAAACCGCCGTTTTGCCGATCCACGCCTCTTTCCGCCCACAAAGGCAGGGCCGACTCTCGCATCCAGGAGACTAAATTCGTTTCAGTTGGGTTCATGATTTCCCTATCGGCAAAGATTGTAAAGACTGGTCACTCGCAAGCGGCGCTTGGCATCGGCCAAGGATTCTTTCAATGGTCCCTCTTGGAAATGGGGAACCCACCGGAAAACATTGTGTTCGCCCGGCTTTAGGACCTTCCAATCCCCCGCGAAATGGCCTTCCCAACCTTCTAATTGGGCGTGAAAGAAAGGAACGATGTTCCGGCTCTGGACGTGGAGTTCAAAGCCCTCCAGGCCTTGCCGAAGTTCGGCCTTCACATGGGGCTTTTCTACAGGAGCCCATTTCCAAGGCACCAAGGCGGTGTAATTTTCACCGCAGACAACCCCTCCTACCAGTTGGGCGAAACAGAGGACTTCCCGGGGGTGCATTCCTTTTTTTAACAGCCGCGAAAAGGGTACCGTCAGCAGGCACTTGCTCTCCCCCGGCTTCAGTTCCCCCCGAAGGGCGGCCTGGAAAACTTTGTTCCCGCCCCAGGTGACCGCTTCCAACCGTCCCTTCAGGACCAAGGACCGCGGAAGGTCGCTGGTGGCCCAAACCGAAACCATATTTCCCTTTTTCTCGATGGACACCAAAAGCGGTGCGAAGAACCTCTGGGCCTCGTGGTGCAGGACTTTCCAGCGCCCGTGGTAATCCATGGAGCTCCAAGACGCCACCGGCCAAAGGTCGTTCACCTGCCAATAGAGGGTTCCCATGCACCAGGGCTTGATGCGGCGCCAATGCTCCACGGCTGTGCGGATGGCCATGGCCTGGTTGATTTGGGAGGCCAGGCAGAAGCTTTCGAAGTCATTGGGGATGGGCATCTCCCGCGCCAGGGTATTGGTGATTAAGAGGTTGCCCTGGGGCGAACGCTGATGGTGCTCCATGAACCAGCTGGAAGGGTTCATTTCCTTGGCCGGGATCACATCCTCCAGCGTACGGGGTTCGGGAAAGGACTGGAACCCGAACTCGGAGACGAAACGGGGTTTAACCGTCAAATAGTCGCTGAAGGGCTTGCCGCCATGCCAAACCTTCCAGTAATGCACGTCGCCCCGGTTGGGGTCGTCCGGGTCCCCCTCGAAGGAACCGTTGGAGGGGCTGGAAAGCCAAAAGCGGCGGCTGGGGTCCTCGGCCTCGCAGGTTTCCTTAATGGCATTCAGGACCTTCTTGTACATGGCGGGGTAGCGTCGCGCCTCGGCGACAGTGGTTTGGAGCGAACCGCCCGGTTGCCACCAATGCTTCACGCCCCCCAGGTCTTCGTTGTCGCCGCACCAGAGGGCCAGGCAAGGGTGGTCCGAAAGGCGGCGCACCTGGTAGCGGGCCTCCTCGGTCAATTCCTGGATAAAGTCCGGGGTGTCGGGATAGAGGGCGCAGGCCATCATGAAATCCTGCCAGACGAGGATTCCCAGTTCGTCGCAGAGGTTGTAAAAAACATCCAGCTCGTACTGGCCGCCGCCCCAGACTCTCACCATATTCATGTGGGCCCGGACCATGGAAGTCAGCCAATGGCGGTACCTATCAGGGGTGCAGCGGTCGATGAGAGCGTCGGCGGGAATCCAATTGGCGCCCTTCATGAAAACCGGCCTGCTGTTGACCTTGAAGAAAAAGGATTCGAACCCCGGCCGGTCCTTGGCTGTGACCAATTCGAGCGTCCTCAAGCCCAGGCGCTTGGCCAGGCCGCTTGTTCCGCCCTCATCGCCCCGCCAAACCGCCTCAAGGCCATAAAGGGACTGGTTTCCCTGGCCCGCCGGCCACCAAAGCTTCGGTTTTTTCAGGACAATATCGGCTTGGAGGATATTTTCGCCGCGCTTTAAGCGGGCCCTGATCTTTTTCTCTTCCCCGCCGCAACGGACCTCCAAGAAACCTTCTTGGGGATCCCGGGCTTGCAGGCGGACCCTTACCTGGAGATTGACCCGGTCCGGATTTTCCGGGGGCCCATGGTGGATTTGCCGGGTCTGCAGGGAGGCGATGCGGGGGGCGTCGGAACATTCCAGCCGGGACGGGCGCCAAAGGCCCGAGGTTGCGAGGTAGACCCCCCAATCCCAACCGAATTGGCATTGGACCTTCCGGATCCAGGAGCGGCGGCTTTCCCGCGCCTCGCCGGTCTCCCATTTGAATTCCTTGTCCGTGTTGGCTTTGTAATGGTTTTTGGCCGCCTGGGCCCTGGCATAGCGGGTGGGGCTTTTCAGCAAAACGCGGATTTCATTGGAACCGGCCCTCAGCTTCCCCCGGACGTCCAGGACCACCTGGCGGAACATGTTGAAGGATCTTCCCACCCTCTTCCCGTTCAGGAAAATTTCAGCGATGGTGTCGATCCCGTCGAAAACCAGTTCTTGCCTATCGGAGACCGCCGCGTCGCGGGTGATTCGGACCGTCTTGGTGAGTTCCCAATCCTGCTCGTCGATCCATTGGAGGTTCAGCTCGTTACGGCCATAAAAAGGGTCGGGAATTTTCCACAGCTTTTGGAGCTGGTAGTGGATCGTGCCCGGCATAGTGGCCGGCATCCATTGGGAAAGCCCCCGGTCCTTCGGGGCCGCGCCCTTCAGGGACCCCGCCACCCGGAATTTCCATTCACCGTCGAGGGAATTTTGGGACAAGGCCGCTCCTTCAGGGGTATTCAGGACTTCATGCCGCCCTCGCTTAGGGCTCTTCGGAAAAACCTTTTTTCGGACATAAGATAACCGAAACCCCTCCAGGGTTAAAAGGCTTTACCAATCGTTTTCAGGATAAAATCCCCGGAGTCGGTTAAAATATTCCGGTATGATTTTTAAATCGTCGGATGAAATTCAGCGGCAAGCGCGGGATGGAATTCGGACCCTGATCGCGGACGTGGATGACACGGTTTGCCCCAGTACCCAGCCCCTCGGCCACGACCTCGCCCGGGAGATCGCCCGCGTGGTCAACGGGGGTTGTGCCTTCGCCTTTATCAGCGGAAGCAGCTTGGATCAAATTTCCGCCCAATTGACCCCTTTCCTCGGGGTTCCCCACCACCTCCTGCCCGTCTCCGGCGCCCAATACGTGAGGGTGGAATATGCCAGGGGTAAGCCCGTTTTCAAGGAACAATACAAGGTGGAATTCAGCATCCAGGAACACCAGGAGATTCTCGGGGCCCTGGAGGCCTTGATCGCCGCCTACGATATTCGTCCCCTGACTTCCAAGGAAGACCAGCTTCAGGACCGGGGCAGCCAGATCACCCTCTCCATCCTGGGCCGCAACGCCCCTGACGACAAGAAAAGGGCGGCGGATCCGGACGGCAAGCGGCGGCGGGAGTGGCTTTTCTTTTTAAGGGAACGATTGGGGGATAAGTATTCCATGCGCATCGGAGGCACGACTTCGATCGACATCACGCCCAAGGGTATCGACAAGGCTTACGGCATCCGCCGCTTTTTGGAGGCTAACGGTCTGAAACCCTCCGAGGCGTTGTTTTTTGGGGATAAATTGGGACCCGATGGAAACGATTTTCCCGCCACTCAAGTCGTGGACTGTATCGAGGTGCTGGATCCCGCTCATATGTTGGAAATCCTCAGGCCCTTCAAGCCCGGCCCAAAACGCTGATAAGATTCCCGTCAACAACTGAAGCCCGATAAAAGAGCTCTACTTTTTGAAGAACTTCTCGTTGACCTCGGCGGCCGCTTTTTTCAGGGCCTTTTCCGGGGTTTCGTCGCCCGACCAAACCCTGTCTAATATGGATTCGATATGGGCCTTCCATTCGGGCACGTTCGGATCCAGGGGCTGAAAATGTCCAAATTTTACGGCGTCCACCAGGAAACCCTTAGACTTGGGAGGCTGGCCGTCGAGAAAAACAGGTGAAGCAGCCAGGGCCTTCAAAGCCGGCTGGGTCAGGCCGGTCGAGGCCATTAGTTTCTCACCCGTTTCCCCTGAAAGGTACTTCACCAGCTCATAGGCCAGTTGCGGGTTCTTGGTTCCTTTCACGATACCGTAGCCCGCCGCGCTCATGGGGAAGGACCTTAGACCATTGGGCCCCTTGGGGAATTCCACCGCATCCCAATCGAAATCCTTGATCTGCCTGAACTGGGGCGTCAGCCAGATGCCGGAATAAAACATGGCCACTGTCCCGTTCGTGAAAAGGTCCGAGTTGCCCATGCTTCCCATGGAAGTGAGGTTCGCCAGGCTCGGCATGACATGGTATTTCGTCACCAGGTCCGAGAGGAACTGTACCCCGGCGATGGCCTGGGGGCTGTCCACCACGCAACGGGTCGGATTTTTCTCGTTGTCAACTAAGGCGCCGCCCCAAGCATAGACCCAAGCGTCCCAGGAAGGCGAATTGTCCGACCCCACAAAACCAAACTGTGTGATTTTCCCCGTGGCGTCTTTTTTTGTGAGCTTCTGGGCGGTGGCCAAAAGATCATCCATGGTCCAATCGTCCTTGGGGTATGGTACTCCCGCTTCGTCAAATTTTTTTTTATTGTAATAGACCACTGCGATGGGTGCGATATCCCGGGGCAAGGCGGTCAAGACGCCGTTCACGGTGTAATGGTCGATGGCTTCGGGATAGAAATCGGAAGCCTTGAGGGTAGTGTCCTTGTCCAGGTAGGGCTTGAGATCGACGAAAACCCCTCTGGAAGCGAAAGCCATCATTTGTTCGGCGTTTACCGCCATGACATCGGGCGCCATGCCGCCGGAAAATTGGGTTAAGACTTTGGTGATATATTCGGCGTAAGGCGCCCTGTCCAGTTCGACTTCCGCGCCAGGGTGGGCTTCCTTAAATTCATCAACCGCCTGCTGGAGGATAACCGCCTCTTCCTTGCCGCCCCAGCCGATGCACCGGAGGTCGGGCCCCGATTTGTGGCTGGAACAACCCGCCATAAGGCCCGCCGCCAAGACCAAACCTGCCAAGACCCAGTTTTTTTTCTCCAAGATTCCCTCCCCGCGGCGCAATTGCCTGCTCGCATGCGATTATAACCTTGGAAATTTTTTTGCGGTCGAAATAGGAAGATCTGGAGAAAGTGGGCCCTTTTGCTTTAACACTAAGAGGAAAAGAATTAGTGAACGATCATGATCTTGGTGATCTGCCGCTGGAAGCCGCCCAGGGAGTCGGTAATCTTGATGTCCGCCAGGTAAAGCCCGCTGGCGACGTCCCTTCCGGTGAAGTCCCACTTGTAGACCCCATTGCCCTCCGGAACCAGATTGACGCCCGGTAGCAGTTCTCCCGCTATGGTGTAGAGGTTTACATTCAAGGTCAAACTCGGGTCCGTCACGAAATAAATCACGGGCCCGTTCACCCGCTGGCTGTCGGGGTTGGGATAGACAACCACCGGCGAACTCGTAAGGTTTACGCCCTGGTGGAACACGTTGACTTGCTTGGTCACCGTCGAGGTCCCGCCCTGGCCGTCGTTGGATTGAACTTCCAGGAAATACTGGCCGTTGGCCACGATTTGTCCACTGTCGTTTCGGCCGTCCCATACCACCGTCGTCCCGTTGGAAAGGGTAATCTTCAAATCCGAGTTGACCCCTCCTGATTGGTAACTGGGCGAAATGGTTGTGCTGGAAAGACCCACTCCCGTCGCCAGGGTCACTGCATCCGCCGTCACCGTGTCCAGGTGCCGCACCAGCTCCCCAACTTCGTTATAGATGTTTACCGTAACATTGGCCAAATGCCGGGCCACCATGGCCACCTGCGTAATCGAGGTGACAGATCCATTCAAGGCGACGTTATCGATTTTGATGTAATACTTCCCGTTTGTGACTTCCTGTCCGTTGTTGTCCGTCCCATCCCAAGTGCCGATGACCTGCCCCTGGTACACGATTTGGATTTTGTCGTTGATGGATACAAGCGTATCGCTGCTTTCCAGGTTAACGCTCTGGATGGGCTGGGAATACTGCTGGAGGAGGATCGTTTTCACGACCTCGCCCGCCTCGTTATACACATTAATCCGGACCGTGTAGTTGCCCGTCACGGTCGAAGCCACTTGGGCCACCTGCGGAACCGGGCTCTGGGAATAGACCAGGGCCGCCTGGTTGGTGATCACTTCCCCGGCCGGCGAGAAATTGGTCACCGCCGCGGTGTAATTGAGCGTGTAGTTGCCGGGCGGGATCGGCCCGGGGAAAGCCCAAACTAGGAGAGTCCCCGTGCCCGGTGTGGAGCCCGGGGTAGGCAGGGGGATGACGGAAGTGACAACTGGGCCGGGCGGATTGGAAACTGCGGCCATGGATTGGAACGTCAATCCTGCCGGCACCGTGTCGGTTATGGTGACGCCCGACGCTGGGCTGTCCGGCACAGTGATGTTGACATGGTAGGTCAGGACCTCATTGGACGACGGGGACTGGTCCGAAACGGTCTTTCCGATATTGACCACAACCAAGGGCGTGGGGGTGGATGTCGGCGTCAGGGTGAGCGTTGCGGTCGGCGTCAAGGTCGGAGTCAAGGTGGGCGTAAAGGTGGATGTGAAAGTCGGAGTCAAGGTCGGCGTATTGGTGGAGGTCAAGGTCGGCGTATTGGTGGACGTATTCGTGGCGGTCGGCACGAAAGTGTTGGTGGGTGTCGCCGTCGGGGTAAGCGTGGGGGTATTGGTGGGTGTGTTCGTCACGGTGGGCGTGGGAGTATTGGTCGCGGTATTAGTGGGAGTGAATGTGGGGGTAACCGTTGAGGTGTTGGTGGGGGTAGAGGTCGGGGTAAAAGTCGGGGTAATGGTCGGCGTGTTGGTGGGGGTAGGGGAGTTATTGAAGGTATCAGTGGGGGTCGCCGTGGGAGTAAAGGTGGGTGTCGGAGTGGGTGTATCGGTAGGGGTGTTGGTGGGCGTATAGGTATCGGTCACAGTCGGCGTATTGGTGGGGGTGTAGGTGGGCGTAACTGTCGGGGTATTGGTCGGGGTGTTGGTTGGAGTTTGGGTTGGTGTATTCGTGGCCGTATTCGTTGGCGTAAAGGTCGGCGTGGGCGTGGCTGTGTTAGTGGGCGTGTTAGTGGAGGTAAAGGTCGGGGTATTTGTGGGGGTATTGGTGGGAGTATTGGTAAAACAGGACACCACTAACGTCACTGAATTGGAAAGAACCGTCTGGGGAGAATTAGTGGAGTTAATGGCCGCGACGTTCGTAATGGCTGCGCCTGTGCATGTAACCGCACCCGTCCAGGTGATGGAACCAGCCGTGTTATAAATCGTTCCCGGGAAGGACCAACTTAAATTTGGGGCCCCGGTGGAAGGCGCCAGGCTGGAAGCAATGAAACTCACCCCTGCGGGCACTGCATCGTAAAGGGTGGTGTTGATGGAGGGGTCGGGCCCGTAAATTTTGAGGTTGTCGTACTCATCCAAGGAATTGTCACCCTGCCATCCAACTTCCCCGCAACCGGTGCAAGGAGGCGGTGTCGTATCGTTGTAAAAGACGAAAAAGCCGGGTTCTGTTGTTCCGGTCGGCCAAACTTCCAGGGAAATGCTGACCCCGCCCGTTCCATTGGGTTGAAGCAAAGCCTTGACCGTATACCACTCTCCCGCGTTGATCGTTGGTTCGGTACCAACCCCCGTTGTGAAGGAGGCCGCAGGCCAGCTGACCGTTCCACCGGATGATTTTTGGAGGCCGAAATGCTCCGTCGCTGTTCCAAAAAAATTATCAACGGAAATCCCCACCATATAGCTGTTGGACCCGGCGGCGGCACAATCGGACCTCACGACCATCGTCGCGTCGCAGCCACTGCTTCCGCAGTTGTTGCCGGGGTCCACCATTAAGTCCCCTTCCACCACATAAGCGGAGGTCTGGGGGCAAAGGGCGGTGGGCTGGTTCCGCAAAAGGGAAGGATAGGAACCATTGCCGTTGACCTTGATGTAGTTGTCCCCGTTGGCGCCGCCGACGATTTGCCAAGTCCCCAAGTTTCCTGAAGAAATGGGTGGGCCATAAGTGGTTCCATCGAACCCTGTGATGTTGGTATAGCCCATACTGACCGGGTCATAATCATAGGAATCAAAATCCTGAAGGCTGGAGCCACTGATGCTGTAATTTAAAGTGTAGCTTTCCGTTTGTCCTGGATTCAGGCTCGCCGCCGTTTCACTCTTATTGACTTGGAATCCAGCGCCAACCGTAGCAATGGAGGTGTTCGAATTTTGGGTTCCGACCTCCGTGGAACTGGCGGTGGCAAAGTTGGGAATGGTCGTGCCCGCCGCCAATGGGCTGTCAACCCTTACCAGCATCCAAACCTCGCCTGTCTGAGGATTGGTGGCGTTTCCCAAGGTCCAAGTCAATCCGCTGCCGGGCCCGGCGCCTGGGGCCGCGCCACTATAAACCGCCGGGGGACCGGCGGAAACAAGGGTTGTATCGGGGGGAACCGTATCGGTTATTTGAAAATTATGGGTGTTGGTAAAGGTGTAATCGATTTTAAACAGGATGAGATCATTGGGCTGGGCTGAATTTGATTCAGCTGATTTAAAAATGGTGTAACTGGGGGGCGGAAGAGGAACGGTGACCACCGTGGAAACCGAAGGATAAGAATTTGTACATTGGATGCTCCAATCATTTTCCTCCACGATTAAGTTATAAGCTCCGGACGTAAGGTTGGTCGGTACCGTAATGGTCCACACCTGGGTCTGCGGACAAGTCGCGGCGGCTTCTGTATTGGTGCCTCCAAAACCATTACCTGAAAATTGAGTATCATCAACAGCCGTGGAATTGGAGGGGTTTCCCGCCGGCGTGTTTGTATCCACAACAAATACTTGGTTGGCGGCAGGGCAGGATTGGATGGTCGTGGAGGAGGGGTTAAAAGCCACCATGAAAAAGGGCTGTGTGTAAGTGTTGCTTTCGCAATAGATCAACGTTACGCCGATAACCGAACCTGGGGTTGGGTTCGAGTTGGAAACGGTGACACTGGTAAGCGTCGCATTGGCCAAGGCCAAGGCCGGGAGTAAAAGAACCAAAAATCCAACCGCTAGTTTGGCGGGCAACGAAAATTGTTTTAAGCCGATGAGATATTTAAAAATTCGGTTAACCATTTGACCCTGTTTTATTTATCGATAAAACGACAGTATCAAACCTTTCAAGATGCATTTTCCCTGCCAATAGCATCGCTAAAAACCCCTTAATTTCAAGAAGTTGTTCGTGAAAAATTTACCCGGCTTTCACAAAAGCCATCTCATGTCAGTTTTTGACTAATAAATCATAAAAAAACTACAGTTTTTTATAATCTTTAATGCTGATTTAAATCATATCGAAGCGATTTTTAGGTTTAGGAGATCAAAGGCCGGGCAGGGTCTGAGATGAATTAAAGTCAACCATGAGGAAAGCTGTTTCAACACTACTGGAAATCAATAATATCCTGCGACATCTTAAAACATACCCTATAAAAGTTCAAAGCTTTCATTTATCTTTCAACCACAATCTGGGTCTCTTGTTTCTGGAGGAAGTATCCATTGGTATCTGGTATGGCCACCACCACGAAGTAAAGCCCGCTGGCCAGGCCCGATACATTTGCCAATCATGCTATCATTCAACGTTGCAAAACTTCCTTCGGTTTGGATCTTTCATGAAATTTTTAATGTGGTTGGCCCCTTTTCTTTTTTTAACTTCTTGGGCCCATGCCGATTTCGGTTGTCACTTCGTTCTTAATTCCCGCCTTTCCATCCCGCTTGACAACCAGGCCAAAAAAATCTCCCTCCGATTTACCTGCCGTCAAGATATGGAACTCATCGGTGTTTCTTTTTATTGTGAAAAAGCCCAGGATCCCCCCGGATACAAGGTGAGTTTGGAGGAAGATGAAAAAGGGGTTCCTTCCTCAATACCCCTGGAATCCTCCAGTGTGACGCCCAAGGGCGGCTGTTGGGCCACTGTTCCGATCAACAACCTATCCCTTTTGACCGGTAAGGTTTATCACATTGTCGTGGAACAGGACGTTACCCGTGGTGGGCAGCACCCCGTGGGAGTCATCAATACACATCACTTCGCGGCCGTGGCTTATGGGGATCACCTCAATGCCTTCGACCCGCGGGACGAAAAACCCGATCCACAATTGAATGTCCTTGTAATGGAAGGTGGAAAGTGGCGGGTTCTCGATCAACAACCCCTCTTCGCCCTAAACGCAAGCGGTTCCAAGTACCAGGGGATTCCCTACGACAGTTTCGGCGAGCTTCCCATCCATGGAAGCGGAACACCCAATGACCCTGCGAACGATGTCCTCAGTGGCGAGGTACTGCACCCCCATAGCGGCCTGATACCCGCCGGTTTCGCCCTTCGCGTCCGCAAGCAAGGACATCCCACCGAACCGCTCCATTACAGGGTTTATACTATCAATTTTCTCCAACACAAAATCATCCTCGCCTTTTCGGGGCTGGCTGCGGTTCCCACACAAGTAAAGGAAGAATACCAATGGGTAACGATTGGTGTCAAAAAGGAAGACCAGCCCCAAGAATTTCCCGCCGAATGCCGCTATGTGGCTTTTCAAACAAACTCGGGGCGGGCTTCCACCCAAGCGCCAGGTTGTGAGGATTGCTATTTGATTTCAGAAGTCGGAAACTCTGGGGGCCTCGCCGAAGCCGCCGACCTAAGTTTTGACGGCGGTGCCCACCTTTCCCGTGAAGCTGTTTCCTCCGATGATGGCGCCACGTGGCAGGACGCCTTCGAACGGGATGCCAATGTGGTTATCTTAGGAAACCTCGCTCCGGCTCCTGAACCCCAAACACAAAATCCCATCCCAACTCCAGTGCCATGGTTCCAGGGATTTGCTCCATGAAAAAAAGCCCCTTTCCCCCCATACTCGCCAAATTAGCTGTTCTTTTTCTATTTTTTCGTCCTTGGGCATCGCCACTGGCCGCGGAGCAAATCATGGACAGCGGGGACGCTTTGTCCGTAGCGGAATTTACGGCCTATGACCGGGCTCACAAGGGTTTTTTCAACGAAGCCCGGGAAGCCGGACAAAATGCCATCAAGATCGCCGAAAACCGCTACGGCCCCATCCACCCTTCACTGGTCCCGATACTAGCGGATTTAGCAACGGTTGATCGCTATCTAGCTCTTTACCCCGAAGCCGAATCCAATCTCCAATGGGCCCTCGCTATCCGGGAAAAAACTTTCGGAATGGAAGACCCCTTGGTGGCCCAATCCCTCGCCGAATTAGCTTCCCTTTATTTTGACTGGGGCCATTGGGAAGACGCCGAATTTTTCCAAAAAAAGGCCGTTGCGATACTGGAAAAAGTGGGGAGGGACCCTGAGAATTCGTCCGATCTTGAGCAAGCGCTTAAGCTCTTGGGACAAACCGAACTGGAACTTCAAAAAAAGGATGAAGCTTTATCCTTATTGAAAAAGAGTCTGGAAATGGCGAAGAAAAATCCGGCGGCCCAACCAGTGCAACTTGTGGAAATTTGGTGTCTTCTCGCCCAGGCTTACCAAACCTCTTCGCGGTCTTCCGACGAGCAATCCTGCCTCGAAAAAGCCCTTGAGCTTTCAAAGAACGGCTTCAAGTCGAATGCCATTGAGGTTGCGGACGCGATGAAAAGATTGGCCGATTTTTACCGCTCTCAAAACCAAGATCGACAGGCCAAACCTCTTTATGATTCAGCCCTCAAAATTGCCCAAGGTTGCGTGGGATCTTATTTCGGCTATTCATCTCTTCCCTACGTCCAAAAGCTTGCCAAGGCGGATGAAGCTATTGGGCAATGGAAAGAAGCGGAAAGCCTCCTCCAAAAAGCCCTCCTGACCTCGAAAGAAACTTTCGGGGCCAATCATCCGAGGGTGGCCGTCGCCTTATTGGATTTGGCGGAGGCCCAAGAAGGCCTGAGACAAAAGGACGCCGCCCGCGAGACCCTAAAACAGGCTTTGGAAATCGCCAAATCCTTTTATAGGGATGACCACCCCTTGGTTGTCCAAATCCAAAAAGAGCTTTCCCAATAACGGCATCCCATAACCATGCTTGACTCCCCGGCCTCGGCCCCTGTCCGGTTTCCCCGCCTGTCCGTTTTTCTCGCCAATTCCTGGTCTTACCCGCTTCTTGCTTGTTTCTTGCTGGTCTTTCTTCTAGCCATTCGAAAAATCGGCACAGATGACATTGGCTTTCATTTAAAAGCGGGTCAATGGATTGTTCAACATCTTGCCTTCCCCCAAAAAGACACTTTCACCTACACCCAAGGGAACCGGGACTACCTTGATTCAAACGGCCTCTATCAAATTCTTTTATATGGGTTTTACCGAACCTTCGGTTATGCCTCTCTAACCCTCCTCAACGCCGACGTTATTTTAATCGTGTTCAACCTGTTATGGTTCCGCCTAAAGGCAACCCTAGCTCCGCCCTGGATGCTATCTCTTCTGCTTTTGGCTGCAGCCTTGGCAATGAAGAGGAGATTTATTGTCCGACCTGAGGTTTTTTCCTGGCTCTATCTCAGTTTGACCTTATGGATTCTTGACCTGAGATTCTCCAAGGCAAGGAACCTCATTTTTCTTTTGCCACTGATCCAGTTGTTATGGGTCAACTCCGAAGGATTGTTCATGTTGGGCTGGGCCGCCTTGGCGACCTATTTGTTGAGCGGATGGTTTCATGGGAAGCGGATAGATTTCCCGTTAGTGTGCTATTCTCTTTTATCGGTGGCCATCGGAATCTTGAACCCCTATGGGCTTCGGGGTCTTTTGTTTCCCTTTTTCCCTTTGGACCAGGCTTCAGGATTCAAATCCTTATAAACAAACGATTGCTGAATTCTTTTCACCTTGGCATTCCCTCACGGTTCAAAACCTAGGTTTAGATCCCCATTGCAACCTTTTTCTTTTTTTCACTATAGCCGTTCTCGGCATGGTTTCTCTTGTCTTGACTTTCCACCAGAGGAAACTCCACGAATTTTTAATTTATTTTATTTTTCTTTTCCTGGCCTTGAAAGCCGTAAGGAATATTCCCATTTTCATGCTCACCTCCCTTCCAATTCTGTCCGCCTGCCGACCCGGCTGGAAAATCGGCCCTCGTTGGACCTGGCTCTTACGCTCCTCAACCGCCCTAGTCCTTGCTTTTTTTATATTGCTTTGGTGTTCGAGAGTTTTAACCAACTCCTATTATGTCACCGACCGGCGGAATGATCGGTTCGGCTTCAGCGTTGATACCCAGGTCCTGCCGGTCAAAGCGGCAAAATTCCTGGTCCAAAACAACTTGGACGGAAGAATGTTGAATGACTTGAATTCCGGTGGATGGCTCGATTGGCAGGCGCCCCAACCCACCTTTATGGATGGCCGTTTAGAGGTTCCTGACAATTCCTTTTTCGAACAAACCCTGGAAAGCCTAACCCCCGGGGGTTTGATTCCACTTTTGGCCGCCACCGATGCTCAATTGGTTGTCTTGGAATACAATTCATCTTCTCCCTGGGTAGACCAGCTCAACCGGTTCTCCAATTGGCGGCTTATTTACTTGGATGAATGCACGGCTATTTACGCCCGCCAGGATTACGCCCCCCAAATCCCACTCCTTTCCTTACCGGTTCTTTTAACTACGAGGGGAGTACCCAACGAAACCGACAGCTTAATGAAGGTGCAACTCCAAGACCTTAAACCCTCTGGGTTCAATACTTGGCTCCGGGGCTTTTACCAACCTCAGACCTACGCTATGGGGGATTTCAGCATGGGTCTTTTCGCACTTCGATCAAGGTTTTACGGCCCTTCCCGTGATTTTTTGACGGAAGGTTTTCGTCGGACAAACGGTGATTATCCGGAAGTTTTCCTGAACTTAGCTGTGGTCAACTTTCATTTAGAGGATTTTGAATCGGCCCATTTTTGTCTTGAGTATGCTCTTGAACTGGACCCCAAAAACCAAGGAGCTTCCGAAATGCTTGGGAACCTCTACCATTTGCCGAACAATTAATATTTTTTGAAAAATCCGCCGCTTGTCCGCGCCGCTCGAAAAGTGTGACGGTGGGCGGCCCAAAAGTGTGACACCCCCGCCTTCCACGAGCCTTACGGTTCATGGTTTAGGTTAATCCTTTTTGTCTTTACCCAATTTATTCGTCTTTTTTGCCTTTCGCCTTCAGCCGTTTTTTTGCCTCCCCCAGCCTGAAGCTTTGGCCGTTGGCCTCCAGAATATGCACCCGATGGGTCAAACGGTCAATAAGCGCCCCCGTCATTCTCTCGGACCCCATGACTTCCACCCAGTTTTCAAAGGGTAAATTGGTGGTCACGATCAGGCTGGTACGCTCGTAGGCCTTGCTGACCACCTCGAAGAGCAGCTCCGCCCCGGCCTTGGTGAAAGGCACGTAGCCCAGCTCGTCCAGGACGATCAGGTGGAGCCTGGCCAACTGCCGGTGGAACTTAGCCAGTTGTTTCTCCTCCCGGCGCTCCAGAAGTTCTGTCACTAGGCCGGTGACGGAGAAAAACTTCACCGCCCGGCCCTGGCAGCAGGCCTGGAAGGCCAAGGCCGTGGCCAAGTGGGTCTTGCCCGTGCCGGAGTTGCCGATCAGAAGGACGTTTTCTTTCTTGTCCATGTACTCACCCCGCATGAGTTCCCGTGCCAATTCCTGGTTGACCGAGGGTTGGGCCTTGAAATCGAAAGTGTCCAGGGTCTTGAGCACGGGAAAGTTAGCGTCCCGAATGCGTCGCTCCTTGGCCCGTCGCTCTCGGTCCAGCAGTTCCAACTCGGCCAACTTCAAGAGGAACTGCGGATAGTCGCTTCGCTCCGTGCGGCAGAGCTGGGCCATCTTGTCGTACTCGCGCAGCATGGTAGGTAGCTTGAGCTTCTTGAGGTGGTGTTCCAGCAAGAGGGTCTTTTTGGATTCACTCATGCCTCACCTCCCACTGCCATCAGCTCGCGGTAAGCCGACAGATCCGTCCGGGCCACCCGGACCATCCTCAAGTGTTCACGCCCGTCCAGGTTGAAAGTGGTCTTCCGGTAATACTCGCGGGAGTAGATCAACTGGGCCACGCCGTCCCGGGTGTAGATTTCCATTTCCACGGCTTTTTTTACCGCCCGGGTGAGCCTACCCATGGAATGCTTTTCCAAGAGCCGTAGCGTCTTGATGTATTCCCGCGTTCCCTCTCCGTGGTACTTCTCCATGCCCTCCATTCGACGGCGCAAGAGAGCGAAGCACTCGTGCAGGTTCCAGTCTTCAAGGGGCCGGGCATGGTCAAGGGCGCCGGGTTTCCCTTCCAAAACCGCCAAATAATGCACGGGATTGAAGGCCACGCCCTCCTTGGTAAAAAGGCGTTGGTGGGAGGCGATGAGTTTTTCCTTGTGGAAAATTTCCACCCGGTCCATGTACCCCTTGACCACCACCGGATGGTGGGCCCACTCGCAGGGAACCGAATAGTCGTTGGTGTTGAAACGCACCAGGGACAAGGACGTGGCGGTGGTGGACTGCTTGATGCAGGCATCAAAATCATCGACCGGCAAGGGCCTGAAATGGGCCTTATCCTCCAGCAACAATTGAGCCTTGGTGGCATTTTTACCCCGCAGTTTGCGCCCCAAGTCCTCTTGGCATTTCTCCACCAACTCTCCGTTAAATCCTTCCATGTTTCCCGTCAACTGCGGCACCGGTACCATGAAATTCAGTCTCGGGTATTTCACCATGCCTTCCACGACTCCTTTTTCGTTGCCACGGCGCACCGTGCAAAAGTGATGGTCGAAAAGGTAGTGGCTTACCAACTGCTGGAACCCCCGCGTCAATTCTCGTTGGTGCACCCCGATCAACTTCTTCACGAGGGTCTTGGCGTTGTCGTAGCTGATCCGCCAGGGCACCCCGCCGAAATACTTGAAGGCCCGGATGTGGCCTTCCCAGACGAACTCCGTGGACTCCTGCTCGAAAACCTGGACGAAGAAAGCATCCGAGTAGGGCAAGGCCATCACGAAATAGGGCCTCTTCACCAACACGCCATTGAGCTTGAAGAGGGCATGGCCGAAATCCACCTGGGCCTCGCCGGGCCGGTGGATCAAGGGCACGAAGACCTCGCTGTTTTTGCGTTTCAAGCCCCGGACGGCCTTTTTGACCTGCGTATAGCCGCCGGTGTAGCCGTCCTCGGCCTTGAGGCGCTCGAAGATGCGCTTGGCCGTGTGGTGCTGCTTTTTGTGGACGTGCTTGTCGTCCTGGAGGATTTGCTGGATTCGGCCCAGGAAGGGCCCGATCTTTGGCTGGGGCCGCTCCTGCTTCATCTGGTAGTCGGGCGGCTGGCTGTTTTCGAGGATTTTCTTCAAGGTCTCCCAGTGGATGCCTTCTTCCTCCATCACCTGGCGCTTGGAGACCCCCTCCACCAGGATTTTCTTGCGGATTTCAGTCCATTGGTCCATGTCCTTGTACACTCCTTTTTCCTCCCAGAGATGTGGTAAAAACCCCACATCTTCCAGGGAATTTCGGGGAGTGTCACACTTTTCGACCGCCCTTTTGACCCCTCAGACCGTCACACTTTTGGAACGGCGTTTACAGCCGCTTCCAAATGGACTTCATTTCCGTTAAACTCCAACCTTATTAATAGCCCTGAAAGCGAAGAAAAATGCCGGCCGAAAAACAAACCCTTCCCATGGCGGAAGCCAAAAAAATTGTCGAAGACCTCTTCGAACCCAGTTCTCTAACCTATTGGGCGGATTTTTTATTAAACGCCTTTGCCGGCTGGGGTGGGTTTGTCCTGGCAGTCGTTACACCCAATTTCTCATTAGCGCAGACCTTAGGCCTTTTGATTGCGGTTTTTTGCCTCTACCGGGCGGTGATTTTCATCCACGAATTAACCCACTTAAAAAAAGACACTTTTAGATTTTTCCGAATCGTTTGGAACCTGCTTTGCGGCTTCCCTTTTATGGTTCCCTCTTTTACCTATATGGGAGTCCATATCGATCATCACAAGCAAAAGATGTACGGCACCAAGGATGACGGCGAATACCTTCCCTTCGTGCTTCTGGGGCGCTTCCGGATCGTGGCTTTCTTTTTAACAATGCTGGTTGTTCCTTTTGTTTTCGCCTTACGGTTCCTGTTAACCCCCCTTTCTTACCTTATTCCACCCCTTCGGAAATTGTTCTGGGAATATCTTTCTTCCCTTTCCATTAATCCTGAATGGAAAAGGCCAGCGCCTCAGGAAAGAGATGGAAAATGGTGGCGGTTGCAGGAATTCCTGACTTTTTCCTATGCTCTGGTTTTCGGTCTTTTGCTCTGGAAAAACATCCTGCCGTTGAAAGTGTTGGTTCTCTGGTATATCGTCGCGGCCCTCATTTTGTTGGCCAACGGGCTCCGCACCGTTGCGGCCACCCATTGCTACCGTAACGCCGCCGACCACATATTGGAGTTTTCAGAGCAATTCTTGGATTCGGTGACCGTCCCTGGCAACCGGGTTACGACGGGCTTATGGGCCCCCGTGGGCCTCCGCTATCATGCCGTCCACCATTTGTTTCCAGGCATGCCTTACCACAACCTTGGGGAAGCCCACCGGCGGTTGATGAAAGAGCTTCCCGAAAATTCGGTTTACCGCCTCACCCTCCGGAAAAGCCTCTGGCATGGGTTGTCCCAGCTGTGGAAAGAGACGGAAGAAGCTTATGCCTCCAAGATATCTAATGAGGCCACCCCATCTCATTGAGTTTCAATTCAAATACGTAACCCCGCTTCCCCAACCCGAACAGGCAGTTGGCTGCGGGAGCACCCATGTTTCAAGATTTGCGGTACTTCCTTTCCCTCTTAAATTTTAAGAATGAGTCTTCCCTCCCCCTCCCTTTCCAGCGTTCGGATTTTCCGAATCAGGAAACAAATTGATTTAGTGAATATTGGATAGCGAAATAGGCCTGCAGGGCCAGGGAAACGGCCAAATAATATCCTTCTTTACCTTTCCATTTCAGGGCCAAGACCGGAAAAAGCGGGAACAAAACCAACAAGTACCGCATATAAGTAACCAATCCCCCCGAAAGTGCGGGAATCATCCCCAACACCAGGGAATATGTTAAAAGGGATTTACTGAGATACTTCCGGGAGATTACTAGCACCCAAAGGAAAAGCAAAAAGAATCCTCTGTTGAATAGGAGTATCGGTTCGATGGCATTTGCAGAATTTACATTAATGAAGTTCCTAGCGAACCAATCCACGGGATGGAATAAATTCTTAATGTCAAAGTGGGCGATAAAATATTTTTCCGATTCGAAGGCTGAAAAAGCGTTTCCGGTCATGAACTGCATCGCCAAAAAATAAACCGCATAACCGGCAAGAAAGGCGGCCAACGGAAACCACTTTACGACGGTGGGCTTAGTCTTAATCTTCTCCTCTCCCAAGGCGACCAATGCTGGAAGAAAAACCAGGATTCCCGTTGGCCTCGTCAACGGCATCAAAAAAGCACATAAGGCTGAAAACCTGTATCTCTTTTGGCGCCAATAATAAAAGTACGCGATTGTCAGCAGAAGAAAGAGGGATTCGGTGTAAAGGAGCCCCAGGTAAAAACCCATAGGAAAAGCCAGCATGAACAGACAGCCGTAAAAAGCGGTTTTTTCGTCGTATTTTTCCTGAGTTATCCTGTAAAGAAAAATCATCGCTAAAACAGTGAACAAATGGGAAATCAAAAGGCCTCCCAAAAGATTGTTCCCTCCCAACCACAAACCCGCCACTCGGATCAAAAAAGGGAAAAGGGGATAAAAAGCATTGGTGAACTGATGGGGCCCGTAGCCGTGGTCAGCAAGATGGAGATAGATTTGTCCGTCCCAAGTTTTTAAAGGGGTCCAAGGGTTGGGATTTTCTCCGGAGGGATAGACAAAATTACCTTGGTAATCGGAGAGATTGAAAGGAAAAAGAAAATATCCCAAATAAATCAGCCCAATCACTGAAGCCTTGATGGCCAAAGTGAGTTTTAGAAGACTTTTTAAGCTGTAATCCATGAATTTAGAATCGATTTCCCATTCTTTTTTAAGCCTTCTCGGAGTCCCGCCATTCCACTTTTTTCCACGATAGAACTTGAAGGCCGAGTGCCGAAAGGCATTCCTCAAAATCCCGTGGTGGAGGGGCATAATATTCCTTTAGGCCGCCTATTCGAGGGTGTTGGAAGGAAAGCCTGAACGCGTGGAGCATCTGGCGGTTGGCGGGCACCGTAGGGCCGCTGTAAACCGCGTCGCCCAAGATGGGATGATGAATGTACTGCAGATGCACGCGAATCTGGTGGGTACGCCCTGTTTCAAGCTTCAAATGCATCAAACTGGCGTTTTCGTTGGATTCCAAAGCCCTGAAATGGGTGACCGCCTTTTTCCCGCTCTCAGGCCGGACAGCCATTTTTTTTCGGGCGCTCACGTGTCGGCCGATAGGCGCGTCCACTTTTCCTCGCCCCTCGAGTTTTCCTTTCACGATCCCCAAATATTCCCGGCTTAATTTTCGGTACCTCAATTGCTTAACCAGGCTTTTGTAGGCTGCATCGGTTTTGGCGACCACCAGAAGCCCCGATGTGTTCTTGTCCAATCGGTGGACGAGTCCTGGCCTTTGCACACCCCCAACACCGGCAATATCCGGGCAATGGGCCACCAAGGCATTGATCAAAGTATGGTCAGGATTTCCGGCGCCCGGATGGACCACCAACCCGGCCGGCTTGTTGATCACCAAAAGATCGTCGTCTTCAAAAACCACGTCTAACGAGATGGCTTGTGAGGGGATGTCGGATTTTCGAGACGGAGGAATCGTAACTTGAAAAGCTTGTCCTTCCACGACCGTCATTCCAGACTTAAGGGATTTAATTTCAAATTGGGGAATGATGTGGCCCGCCTTGAGGATAGCCTGTACTTGGCTTCGGGAAAAAGACGGCAATTGGGACGATAAAAAAACGTCCAGGCGCTTCCCGCTCTGGGTCTTGGAAACAGTGAAAACTGAGGTCTGGGGCGAAGACGAAGAGGGTTTCATTCGGCGCTCATTTTAACAGGTCGAGCTCAAATTGGGCCTGAAGACTGACGGTCGCCGTTCTTCAAGAGAGTCCAAATGATAGCGGCCAAGGACAGGACGACGATAATGGCGCTGGTTGCCTGGGAAGCAGAACGGAATGCGATCAGGAAATGGACACTCCGGTCAAGCCGCCAAATCTCGATAACGAACCGCAGAAGACCGTAGGTTAACCCGTAAAGACTAAAGGTCAACCAGGTATAACGAATAGTCCAACGCCGAACCCAAAGCAGGAAAAAGAAAAGCCCCAGATCGCCTATCAATTCCCATAGCTGTGTGGGCAAATGGGGTTGTTGATCTTCGCCGCCAGGAAAAATCCAGCCATGGGCCAAGTCAAAGATTCCTTGGTGAACATCCGATACGTTGCCATAACAGCAACCGTTCAAAAAACATCCCACACGACCGATGGCATGACCCAAAAGGATGTAAGGTGCCACGAGGTCAAAACAGTAACTGAGTGGCCATTTCTCAACCTTCATCCAATACCAGGCCACGGCAAGGGCGCCGAAAAGGCCACCGTAAAACACCAACCCTCCCTGCCAAATCTTGACGGCGTCTAACCAATGGCCGTTCTCGAATTCTGAATGGTTCTCCAAAACGTAAAAAATTCGAGCACCGAGAAGCGAGCAAACAATAACATAGACCCCCAAATCGAAAGCCTTTTGGAACCCCTGCTGGTAGTTAAGGCCCACTTTAGGCGCAATATATTTACCCGCGTCCCGCGCAAAAAGATAAATACTGAACCCCAGAGCCACAGCCATGCAAAGGCCATAGGTATAGAAATAAATCGGCCCAAAGATGTGGCCGAAGAGGGCAAACGCAGGGATGGAAAAAGGTAATTTTGGATACATTAATTTCTCACCCGCCAAGGACTTTTCTTTTCGCTCAAATAACCCAGTATTAAAAGCGTGAGACCCACCGTGATGCAGGAGTCGGCGATGTTAAATACGTACCATTGGTGTTGATGATAACGAACATCGATAAAGTCCACAACCTTACGGTAGAAAAGCCTATCTATGAAGTTACCCATGGCCCCTCCCCAAATCAACCCCAGGGCAAATCGGTGCAGTTTCTTTTCCCGGGGAATAAAGCGTTGATAAGCGTAAACAATGAGGCCCGCCCCGAGTGTGATCACGATAAAAAAGGGGATGCGCACATAAGCTGGTGTATCAGCCATAAAACCGAAGGCTGCTCCTGGATTTTGGATGTAGGTAATATAGAAATATTCCCGAAGAACGGTCAGTGATTCCCCTAACCGGCAGGTACGTACGATCAGATATTTAGAAAGCTGGTCAAAAAGAACCGCCAATATGGAAACCACCCGGATGCTCACGAAAGAGACTTCTGGCGATTGGAAGTAATGAACTCAATCAGCAGATAGAATATCCCAATGGTAATGCAGGAATCGGCAACATTGAAAATATAAGGGAACCATTGGTATTCGTGGTAACGCATCTCAATAAAGTCGATGACCTTGCCGTATAGCAATCGGTCCACCAAGTTGCCCAAGGCGCCGCCCCACACCAGGCCCAAGGCGATCTTGGTGAACCGCCTTTCAGGTGGAATCAACCGCTGATACATGTAGACGATAAAGGTCGCCCCGACCGTTGCCGCGATAAAGAAGGGAATGCGTACCAGCGATTCCATGTTCGACATGAAACCAAAAGCCGTCCCGGGGTTTTGGATATAAGTGAGGTAAAGCAGGTTGGGAAGCACTGGCACCGATTCGTTGAGGGACATGGAGTTAAGGACCAGAAATTTGGTCAATTGGTCCAAGGCCACAACCAGCATGGAAATGCCCATAAGCATCATCAGGCCTTACCCTCCGAAACCTTTTGGAACTTCTTTACGATAGGCCCGCAGCGGTGGCAAATGTCGGCATAAGTCTTGTCCATTTGTTCCGAGGAGTAATAATTCCAGCACCGGGCGCATTTTTGACCCGCGGATTTCCGGGTGATGGCCTTAATTTTAAGGTTCGAATCCTCCGCATCAAGGGCGTCCGAAGGCACCTCTCCATCCTTCAATTCAACCTTGGACACGAGGAAATAATATCGAAGCTCGTCGATATGTTTTTGAAGGGTCGATTTCACCTTGTCATTACCGACATAAAGGTCCACTTCTCCTTCCAGGGAGCTCCCGATAGTCTTGGCCTGCCGCAAGCCTTCCAGGGACTTGGAAACTGCCCTTTTAACCGACAATATCTGTTCCCATTCTTGCTCAAAAGCTTGGTCAATCTGTGCATCCACGGCCTCCCAACGGCCGCCAAACACACTTTTTTCACCCTTCTCCCGGAATTTCTCCGCGAGGCTTTGCCAGATTTCCTCGGCGGTAAAGGAAAGAATGGGCGCCACGGCCATCACAAAGTTCTTCAAGATGTCATACAACACGGTTTGGGAAGCCCGCCGGTCGGGTGAATCCGTTTCAAAAGTATAAAGCCGGTCTTTGAGGATGTCGAAATAACCCGCACTCAAGGCCACGGAGAAGAAATTGTCCACCTGGTGGAAAACCTTCGTGAACTGGTATTGGTCATAAGCTTCCCTCAGAACGGAAAGGGTCTTCCGGGCTTCCATCCAGGCCCAACGGTCCAGGGGCGTCATGTCCTTTTCCGCCACGCGATGAGCCTTGGGATTGAAATCCTGGATGTTCCCCAGGATGAAGCGAAAAGTATTGCGGATACGGCGGTAGGCCTCCGACATGCGGGCCAGCATTTCCTCGCTGATGGAAACGTCCTCGGTGTAATCCTCGGAGGAAACCCATAGGCGCAGGACGTCCGCGCCGTATTTCTTGATCATCTCAAGGGGATCGATGACATTGCCCGCGCTCTTGTGCATGGCTTTGCCTTCTGCGTCCAGGATAAAACCGTGGGTCAAAACACCATTGAAAGGCGCCTTTCCCTTCAAGGCCACACCGGTCCACAGCGCATGTTGGAACCAACCGCGGTGTTGGTCGCTTCCTTCTAAATAAAGGATATAATTCGCGTTTTTTAGTTCTTCCCTTTGATCGATGACCGCGAAATGGGAACTACCGGATTCGAACCAAACATCCAAAATGTCCTCTTCCTTTACAAATTCGGAGGAACCGCAAGGGCACTTGAATCCTTGGGGGAGAACATCCTGTGCTTGGTGTTCAAACCAGCCGTCGATGCCTTCTTTTTGGACCAGCGAAACGATGGACTCCAGCACTTTGAGGTCGCCCACAACCTTCCCGCAAGCCTTGCAGTAAACGGCCGCGATGGGCACGCCCCAGGCCCTCTGCCGGGAAATACACCAGTCCGTGCGGCCTTCCACCATGTTTTTGATTCGGTCCTTTCCCCAGGAAGGAATCCATTGGACCTTCTCGATTTCCGCCAGGCATTTCTTGCGCAAATCTTTGTGATCCAGCTCGATAAACCATTGGGCGGTAGCACGGAAGATGATGGGATTTTTCGAGCGCCAACAATGCGGGTAGCTGTGCTTGATGGTTTGAAGGGAAAGAAGTCGGCCCAGGCTTTTAAGTTTTTCCACGATCTTGGGATTGGCATCCCAGACGGTCATTCCCTCATATTCCTTGACCCGGGAATCATACTTCCCCGCCTCGTCCACCGGCGAATAGATGGGCAAGTTGTATTTCAAGCCAATTTCATAGTCTTCCCGGCCATGGCCGGGGGCCGTGTGCACCAAGCCCGTGCCGGCCTCTGCGGTTACATGGGCGCCTACCATCACAAGGGAATCTTGGTCTAGAAAAGGGTGTCGGGCCAGGGAACGGTCCAAAGCCTCACCTCGGATCTCATCAATAATCCTGAAATCCGAAGCCTTCCAACCGCACATGGCTGCCACCTGGGGCAAAAGCACCTTAGCCACAATGTAATAAGCGTCCCTCACTTGAAGAGTCACATACTCAAAATCGGAATGCACCGAAATCCCCAGGTTGGCCGGCAGCGTCCAGGGGGTGGTCGTCCAAATGAGGAATGAGAGGTTTTGGCGGGGTGTATTGGGAAAAACGTCGTCCGGTAGCTTTTTCACTGGAAAGGCGACTGTCACGGCAAGGGATTCATGGTCGGCGTATTCCACCTCGGCCTCGGCCAAGGCGGATTTGCACACAGGACACCAGTGGATGGGGCGCAAGCGGCGGTTGACATAACCCTCCGAAACCATCTTTGTCAGGGCCTTCACCAGGGACAGCTCATAAGCCGGGTCCATGGTGCTATAAGGTTTCTCAAAATCGCCGAAAACGCCCAGGCGTTTGAACTCCTCCCGCTGGCGGTCCAGGAACTTTCCCGCGTATTTCCGGCACTCATTGCGGATTTCTACCTTGGACATGGCCTTAACCTTGGGGCCCAATTGCTCCACCACTTTGTGCTCAATAGGCATGCCGTGGCAATCCCACCCCGGTACGTAGGGCGCGTCCTGACCTTTCAAGGCCTGGTATTTGACGATGATGTCCTTCAACACTTTATTCAAGGCATGGCCCATGTGGATGTCGCCGTTGGCAAAGGGAGGGCCGTCGTGCAGAACATACTTAGGGGCGCCCGGCTTCTCGAAGGTGCGGCGGTAAAAGCCCATCCCTTCCCAAAGTTTGAGCCTCTCCGGCTCGGTTTGGGGAAGATTGGCTTTCATGGGGAAAGAGGTCTGCGTGATATTGAGTGTTGACTTGTAATCGGCCATTTTCCGTCCAAAAACTGCGGATTAAGACCGAAAGCTTATCAAAAGCCGTTGGAAATGTTTAGTGTTTTTTGGAATTCCCGGGGCACTGGTGGGAAGGAACCGTAAAGGACTAAGCGTGTACCCGCAGCACGCTATTATCACCGCCCAACCCGTCGTGAACTCGTTCCGGACAGGATGGATCGGGTATCCATTCGACATCATTCAAAACAAACTTGTAATGATAAAGTCCGGGATTGAGGGCGATCACGAAACGGAAAGTACTATCCTCCTGACGTAACATGGGATCCGCGTCTTTGTCCCAGTTGTTGAAGTTGCCAACCAATGCGACCTTGGAAATTTCCCGGTTGGGCCGATAGGTGATCGGCACCTTGATTGGCGGCTCAAAGACCACGACCCGATTGCGGCCCTGGGCTTTGGCCTGGTAAAGACTGGTGTCCGCCTTTTTAATCAGGTCATCCTCCGTGGAGGCGTCAACGGGAAAGGTGGCCACGCCCGCCGAGATAGTCAGCTTCCCGAGCGGTTGGGATTGCATGTGGTCGAAGAGCCCTTCTGAAACCCTTTGACGAATTCGTTCCGCTAATTCGGCGGCTCGTCTCCGGCTTGTTTCTGGAAGGATGATGACCATTTCCTCCCCTCCATAACGGGCAACAATGTCCACTTCCCTGGCCTCTTGTTTTAGGATCGTGGCGATTTTCTTTAAAACCTCGTTCCCTGCCGGATGGCCGTTGGAATCGTTGTATTTCTTGAAATGGTCGATATCGAGAATGACCAGCGATAAAAGACGATGGTACCTCTCCGCTCTCATTCGCTCTTCTTTTAGGCGTTCGTGGAAATAGCCAAAATTGTAAAGCCCGGTCAGGCGGTCGGTGATAGCCATCTGGCGGGCCCGTTCATAAAGGAGGGCATATTCAATGGCAAGTACGTCCTGCGTGCCCCCATCCTCCCGTAGCCGCATGGCGCCCTCGAAAAAGACAAGCCCCAGCCGGTTTAACAGCATGGAAACCTGGCTTACCACCTGGAAATGTGTGGAAACTTCATGCTGGCCGTCAGGCCCCATATCCACGACCTCTCGCACCGCTTCCCGAACCGCGTCCCTCATGGAAAAAAGGAGGAAAACCATGTCGGCGGAGGAAAGTTGGTGGTCCGATTGAAGAGCCCTGAGGTGGGCCAATATCTCGTTGAATTCGGCGTCTACCGCTTGTTCTACGCTTCCCGTCCGCTCCACCACCGCTACCAGATCCAGCAGCAAACCGCGCACCTCGCCAAAAATCCCAGGGTGCTTGCTGAAACTCTCCAAGCGGCCGGACAATTGGTGCACGGAAGCACGCCACCGTTCCTGGAGGACGTCTTCCTTTTGCTGGAGAAATTGAGTTAACTTGTTCGGTTTATCTTCCATTTGATAATTCCATTTTGGCAGGAGTGGTGGTTAAAAGCGAAGTAGGGAATCGCAGATTTTTACTTTTGAAGGATTTCCCGGTAAAGATCCAGATATTTTTCGGCGGAGACATCCCAGGAAAAATCCTCTTTCATTGCCCGCTGGACCAGGGCCTTCCAAAGCTTTGGCTGGTGGAAGGCTTCTACGGCCCGCTTGATGGTGAAAAGAAGTTCATCCCCGATGTAATTGTCGAATACAAACCCGGTCCCTTTTTTGCCGTCCAGCGAAAGGTTTTCCACCGTATCCGCCAAGCCGCCCGTGCGGCGCACCACCGGGATGGTTCCATATTTCATGGCGATCATTTGGCCCAGGCCGCAGGGCTCGAAACGCGACGGCATTAAGAATAAGTCGCTGCCGGCATAAATCATTTTGGAAAGTCGGGGGTCAAACTTCAACGCGACCGACAACTTCGTGCGAAATCTCTGGTTTAAATTCTCGAAAAGGGCGTGGTACCGGGGTTCCCCCGTTCCCAGTACGATGAATTGGACATCCATCGAGAGAAAGCTCTCAATGGTTTCGGCGATAAGGTCTAACCCCTTCTGATCGGTCAGTCTGGAAACCAATCCCACTACTGGAACGCCGGGTTTAAACTCCAGCCCCATTTCTTCTAACAGTTTCCGCTTTGACTCCAACTTTTTTTCATGGTTTTTAACCGTATATTGGGAGGGTATTTCCCGGTCCGTTGCCGGATTCCATTCATCGTAATCGATACCGTTGACGATGCCATGGAGGTCCGAAGAACGGGACTTGAGGACCCCTTGGAGCCCGTGCCCGAATTCGTCGGTCTGGATTTCCCGAGAGTATCTTTCCGAAACGGTGTTCAGTGCGTCCGAGTAAACCAACCCCGCCTTCAAGTAATTAACCTGGTCATAGAATTCGAGTTTATCGGGGCTGAATTCTTCCCAGCCGACTCCCGTCATGGGCAAGACGTATTTGGGAAAGAGCCCCTGGTAGGCCATATTATGAATGGTAAATAGGCTCTTGGTTGAGGAAAAAGCAGGCTCATCCTTGTAGATGGTTTTCAAGTAAGCCGCAGCCAGCCCCGTCTGCCAGTCGTTAAGGTGGAGGATGTCGGGATACCAATGGAGTGCTTTGGGCATTTCCAGGACGGCGCGGGAGAAAAAGGCGAAGCGCTCGGCGTTATCGTGGTAATCACCTTCGGAAGTGCCGTAAAAGCCTCCCCGGTCGAAATAACGGTCGTTTTGGATGAAATAAGCCATCGCATGCGTATCACCCAGGCGGGTCGAAAGGATATCGGCGCTCATTTCACCCATTCCCATTGGGACCGGCATATCCTTGACCGCAACTTTCAATTTGTATTTTTCCGGGGAAATACTGCGGTACTTGGGCAGGACCACCGCGACCTCGCATCCCAATTTCAAGAGCGCCCTAGGAAGGGCCCCTACCACATCGGCTAACCCGCCCGTCTTAGCGAAAGGTACGACTTCCGAAGCCGCCAAGAGAACCTTTAAAGGATGCGGGGAACGGGCGGCCTTAGAGGAGGTTTTAGGAACAACTTTTGTTTTTTTTATAGTTTTACGCGGCATTTGAATCCTAGATCAACTTTAAAAACGAGAGTGTCGAAAGCGGCATTATAAGGGCCGGGGAAGGGGTGTCAAGGAAAGAGGCGATAAAGGGGATGGTTGCACGACGTTCAGGGACATTCAAACTATTCTTACGGCAGTATCCAGCGTTTTTCCAAATCCTCCGGTGCAATTTTCGGTTTTTCTTTAAGCGACGTTTCCAGCAAATCTCGAAGGCTAATTTGAATTTTCCGACGAGATTTTATTTTCCCAAAAAAATCATAACCACCGTTTCCATTGGCTAAAAAATCGTTTACAGCCACCAGGTATTTCCGACGGTCGTTCAAAGGTTCGTCCCCCATCAACATCGTTAACTCTTCCCCATTCTTTTGGATTTTCAAACCCGAAATCTGTAAAAAACCATTCTGTCCTTTTTCCGTCCCCGATTCCTCAAGAGCCTTCCTCAAATAAACCCCGGGCACATCAATGACGGCCATTCCGCTATCGGAAGGACAAACCTGGTAAAGAATCTCGCGGGTAAAATCGCCCGATTTGAAACCAGGGTTGAAGAATCCATTGTTCACCAAGGCTATCTCCGCTTGGGCCGATTTCCGCATGGCATCGGCCATGATTTCCCCGATAAGTGAATCCCCACCGCTACAGTCCGTAAGATCCCCGGTTACGGTCGTTAGCACTTCTTCGAGGGGTTTGGATTTAAGCCTCTCTTTGTACTTGGCCAAGAGGCCCGCCATCTGTGGATCCTCCGGTAGGTCGGAAGTAATGGGAATTAGTTGGTATTTGAAATCCTCGACCGAATACTCTTCTTTTTTACTTTTAGGGTCCCGATGTCCCCCCACGGTTAGATCCAATCGGCCCAGGTAAAACCCCCGGGAGCCTGCCTGGACAATCAGCGGGCCTGCGGGACTGCCGTCAGCCTTTGTTTCCACCACCGGCTTGGTTAAAAGCGTCCGGCTGAAACCGCCGATGATAACGTGCAGGAAGGGATTGTCCTTGGCAAACTTTTTGTCTGCGTCCATCCCGAGTTGGCTCAAGGCGATGAAAAAATCCGCATCTTTTTTCAGGATCGAATGGAGGCCCTTGGCGGAAGCTCCTGGTGGGTTAAAGATAAGCCCCGACACATTTTCCCGGCGGGTGAGCGAGGTTGTATCGGGATTACTGAACCCGATCATTCCCACTCGCATGTCGGCGTACTTGAGCACGTAAGGACGCATGAAATTCTGGAAGTTTGTGCGTACAACCACATTGGCCGAAACCCAGGGGATCCGGAAGGTCTTACGGTAATCGAGGAGTGTTTTTTTACCGTAGTCGAAATCATGGGGGCCCAAGCCCACCGCGTCGTATTGCATCAGCTGGTAGGCCGCACAATCCACTTCTCCCTGGGTCATATCTGAAAAAGCAGTGCCGGTAAATAAGCTTCCGCTATCCACCAAAAGAACGTTTTTCGGCCCGACCTCCTGGATAATTTTTTTGATGAGGGCTGCCCGACGGGTCACACCTCCCACGGGCTTGGAGGGGTCGTCAGTATGAATGGGGTCCACCTGTCCCAGATGATCGTTGGTGAAGAGGATGGTAAGATTAATTTCTCTTGCGGAAACAAACGGGCAAAGTGGGATGATCAGAATTAGCAGGAAAATGAACAAGGAATAGGCACGAAGATATTTCGAATGCACAAAAAAATAATTTTGCTTCATGCCTAAATTCATTCGCGGAAAATTTTCGGTGAAATTTAGAACTCGCTGACGGCGTCTTGTTCGGTTTTCAGGATATGAAAAAGTCCGGGTAATTCGAGCAAATCGAAAACTTTGTAGATATCGGGACTGACATTGGCGATCTTGATGTCGCCGCGGTTTTTCCGGACGTCCTTGATGATGCTCATCAAAACACCGAAACCTGCGCTGGAAATATAAGTTAGTTTTTTCATGTTCAAGACAATCTTATATTGCTTCTTTTTGAACAGTTCTTGAAGGATGGCCTCGAACTCGCCCACCGTATTGATATCCAACACCCCTTCAATATCTACAACGGTGACGGATGTATTGGACATGGCCGCTCGCGACGCAAGCACCAGACGTTCCATACAAAATCCTCCTTAAACGTTTACAACCGGATCAGTGACTAAAGCCTCTGCAAACATTTGGGGGTCATAGGGGATCAAGTCTTCCAACCCTTCTCCCACACCCAAAAAACGCACAGGAAGTCCCAGCTGCTCGGAAAGGGCGACCACGATGCCGCCTTTCGCGGTTCCATCCAACTTCGTCAATACCAAACCCGTCAACGGCATTCCCTTGTTGAACTCATGGGCTTGGCTCAATCCATTTTGGCCGGTGTTGGCGTCCAAAACCAGCCACTTCTCGATGGAAACTCCCGGCGTCGCTTTTTCGGCGACCCGTGAAATCTTCTGCAATTCTTCCATCAAATTCTGCCGGTTATGGAGCCGACCAGCTGTATCTATTACAAAGCAATCAACACCGTGGGAAAGCCCAGACTTTAACGCGTCAAATACTACTGTCGAGGGGGCAGCTCCATGGGAGCCCCGAATGAACTCTACTTTAGCACGGGTAGCCCATTCCGTCAGCTGTTCTTCTGCAGCAGCCCGAAAAGTGTCCGCCGCTGCCAAAAGCACCCTCCGTCCTTCTTTGGAAAAACGGGCCGCTAACTTGCCGGCAGTTGTGGTCTTCCCCGCTCCATTCACGCCGGCAAGCAAAATGACAATGGGGACAGGTGGTTTCCATGGGGAATAGGCTTTTGAAAGCCTTCGTAATATTGCACCTCTTAACTGACGGGTGAGTATGGCGGCGTCAGGTTTTCCCTCCTTTTTTGCAGCCTCTTTTATTTCCAGGATAATAGCCTGTACGGTAGCAGACCCCATGTCGGTCGCTACCAATCTTTCTTCAAGTTCACCCAGAGTGGACTCTAAAAGCTGGGCAGGGCCTTTGAATAAGCTTTCCAATGGGACAGACAGCTGTAGGGCGGTTTTTCGGAGCCCATTTCGAAATTTGTCAAATAAGCCCATTCTTTTCGGCCTTTAAAAAACAAGGAATTCTAAAGCGTTAACGATGAAGCAGTGACCGTGGGCGCCGAACCATTTTTTCGATTTCCTCGGTGACCATTGAAACTCGAACCGAATCGCAACAATGATCTCTTGAACGAAGGATTTTGGGTCGCAAATTTCCGGCCTTTAATGGTCCCCATCGTTCCGGATCGCTGGGTCCAAAAATCGCCAAAACTCTTGTCATCAGGGCAACCAAGTGCATCAAACCACTATCATTACAGACCAATAGATTAAAGCGCTTTGCGGCCTCCAGTATAAAGAAAACATCATTATCGGGTAGTTCAAAGAGATTAGGAATTTCAGTGGCCAGCCCCTTAAAACGTTGCAAGTGGTCTTCTTCGCCCAATCCATGGACAACCACCATTTTAAATTTTGAAAACGAGGCCATCTTCCTGCTAAGTTCGACATATTTTTCAAGGGACCAGCGGTTGTCCTCTTTTTGAAGGGTAGGATGAATGGCCAAAAGAACCGTTAGAGGACCCACACCGATCCGGTCGTAAAAAGCCTTCACCCGGCTTGCGATTCCAGCAGGCACGTCAGGGATTTTAAGGATCGCTTCCTTGGATTTCGGATGACTCAACCGCAAAGGCTTAAGAAGTAAGAAACTCTTTTCCATCTCATGAAGGTTCTCAGGGGGCGAAGGCACTCCCAAGTTAAAAACCCGCCGGGAAAGCCGGTTTGATTCTTTACGATCCCAGAAACCGACACGGAAGGGACTTCCCGAACAAAGGGCCAAAATCGCAGAGGTGGTGGAAAAGGGATAGGAATGAAAATCCAGTACTAGGTCAAAATGTCTCATCCTTAGCCGAAGAAAAAGGATCAAACGACTTAGGAAGAATTTCCGAAAAACAAGAACCTCCGCGCGAGGGAAAAAAAAGCGCGCGAGTGCCCCGTTCCGCTCACCGACGACAAGGGTCAGCCGGACGGAAGAACCCAATTCCCTTTCCAAGGCCTGAAGCGCTGGAGTGGAGAGGATGAAATCCCCCAACCGGTCAGGCCGCAGCGCTAGAACAGCCATGCTGGGTTTGAGGCGAAAAGTTCCAGGTGGAGATGCCTTGGGATTCAAGCTCTTCCAGAAGATTTTCTTAATGGTCTTCTCAAAAAAGGCAGAGGGGCTCAAGAAACCGTGGATTCCTCGGGGGAATTTTCCTTAAATTTTGTGGAAATGATCTTGGAAACGCCTGATTCCTGCATGGTAACGCCGTACATGACGTCCGCCGTTTCCATGCTGACCTTGCTGTGGGTAATCATGATGAATTGGGTTTTCTTGCTGAACTCCCTCAACAAATGGTTGAACCGTCCCACATTGACGTCGTCCAGGGGGGCGTCAATTTCGTCCAAAAGACAGAAGGGGCTGGGTTTCACCATGAAAAGCGCGAACAAAAGCGCGATGGCGGTCAGTGCTTTCTCTCCGCCGGAAAGCAAGGAGACCGACTGAAGGCGTTTGCCTGGCGGTCGGGCCACGATTTCGATCCCCGATTCCAGCACATCGCCCTCGTCGATGAGGATCAGCTCCGCCCTCCCCCCCTCGAAAAGCCGCTGGAAGGTGTCCTTGAAATTTTCCTGGACCGTGGCGAAGGTGGAAGTAAACAGTTCTTTAGACGTCAGGTTGATCTTGTTGATGGCCTTTTGGAGGTCATCCTTGGCCTTTAAAAGATCGTCCCGCTGTTCGGTTAAAAACTTGTAGCGCTGGTTGAGTTCGTCGTACTCCTCGACCGCCACCATGTTCACCAACCCCAGGCGCTCAATTTTGGCCCTCAGCTCGATGGATTCCTTTTCTGCAGCTTCGTCGTCAAAATCCTTCTCAAGGGAAACCGGCGGGTTGTCCAAGTCCACTTTGTATTCCACCTGCAGTTTTTCCTCGATGTTACGGGTCTCCACGTTCACTTGGGCCTCTTGCAGCTCGTAACCATGCAGGTCTTTCTGGATTTCCTCAAATTTGCCCCGGGCTTGGCGAACCTTCTCGGCCCTTTCCTCGGTTTCCATGGCAATCTTTTCGCGTTTCTCCACGATAATCTTGACCCGGGTATCCGCTTCCTGTTTGGACTCGGAGAGCCCTCCAACCTTTTTTTCAAGGTCATCCAGGTCCAAGGAAAGCTGCTGCTCTTGCAAGTCGATTTGGTGGTTTTCTTCCCGCTTTTGGGCCGCCGATTGGGCCAATTGGTCCTGCTCCACTTGGTAGCGTTCCGCCTCCTCCTTCGAGCGGGCAGCCACTTCGTCGAGGGCCGAAAGTTCCATCTCCACCTGGAGAATTTGCCGGGATATCTCCTCTTTGCGGGTTTGCAGTTCCTGAAGGTTGCGACGCGCCTCGGAAATCTCTTCCTGGGTCAGGTGGTGTGCCTGCTCGCTTTCAGCCAAGAGATGGCTTAATTGCTGGATGCGGTTCTTGTCCGTGTTCCAGTGCTCCTCCAGCTTTCCCTTTTCCTTTTCCTCCGTGGTTTTCTCCGCCGTCAGCCGGACCTGGGTTTCCTGGAGTTGTGTAATTTCCTTTTCCATGCCGGCAAGACGGATTTTTAATTGCTGCCTTTGGGTTTCAGCCCCAAGAAGTTGGTCCTCGGTTTCCTTACGCTGGCGTTTGGTTTCGCTCAAAAGACGTTCTGCTTCCTGCATTTGGCTTTCCAAAGCCTTGATCTTCTCGGACAACTCGGACATTTCCCGGTGGCGCCCGAGGAGCGAGACGCCGGTGATGGTCGAGCCGGCTTTCATAGACCCCAGGGGGCCCAGCCGGTCTCCCTCCCTGGTGACGAAACGGACCTTGGGGTAGGCGGCAATTAGGGCCTCAGCGGCCGAAAAATCACGGGCAAAGACGTCCAGGTTAAAAAGGAAACGGATCACCGGTTCCACCTGGGGGTCGTATTTGAGTATCGAAACGATGGAGGCTTCCACGCCCGATTCCAAAAGGACCCTCTCCGGCAAAGTCTCCCCCTGGCCTTGAAGGAGGTCCTCCAGCACAAATAACGAAACTTTCCCCTGTCCCTCGGTTTTGAGATGCTCGATGACCTTGTGGGCCGTGGCGCGGTTCCGGACCACCAGGGATTGTAATTGCCCGCCCAAAAGGGCTTCGACCGCGTTCTCATGGGTCTGGTCCACCGAAACCAGGTTAGCTACCACGCCCAACACTTCCTGCCACATGAGGGGTTCGTTTTGCTTGGCCTGGAGGATCACTTTGACGCCGGCGTCGTAGCCGGTCAACTTGATCTGCAATTCCTCCAAAACGCCGAAACGGGAACGGGTTTCCGAGTATTGGTTGTTGATGCGCTTTAAATCCCCGTTGATCTCATCGATGCGGGTTTCTTTGTGGGAAAGCCCGCCTTGGTATTGAAGGATGCTTTCATCAAGCCGGGCCTCCTCGGCCTGAGTCGCGTTTTTTTCCGCGTGGATTTTCGTGAGCCGCTCCTGTGCCGCCTCCCATTCCCTTTGAAGCCGCTCCACCTGCGCGGCCAGGTCGCCAACCCGGCGGGAAGTTTCCGCATCCTGGGCCTTCAGCGAATCCAGTTCGGCCTTCATCTGCGCGGACTTCTGGACCAAGTCCATGGCGGCGGCATTCTTGATTTCCAGGTCCTGGCTTTTGGCCGAAAGGTCACCATCCAACGATCCCAGCTTTTCCAAAAAACCCGCTCGCAACCCCTCTTTTTCGTTCCTCTGGGCCTCCTTGTTTTGAAGAAGCTGAAGCCTTTCCGCCACCCAGATCTTCAGTTGTTCGATCCGACTTAAAGCCTCGACCGCTTGTTGTTCGTTCCGCTGCTTCTGGTCAGCCAACAGGTTGCGGTGCCGTTTGGTGCCCTCCACCCGGCCTTGGGTCACCTCGACTTCGCTTCCCACCTTGTAGGCTTGCTCCCTGACGCCGGAAAGTTCTTGTTCAATCTCGTTCAGCTGGGCCCGCTGGTTTTTCTCGTCCTGCTCCAGCTTATGGGTTTCGGACTGCGCCCCCTCCAGGCGTTCCTTTACCTGGTTCATCTTGTGGTGAATATCCTTGAGTCTGCCTTTCAATTTGACGGACTTGTCCAGATGGATTTGGACCTGGAGTTTGCCCAGCTCTTCTTTGTACTCACGGTACTTTTCGGCCTGTTTGGCCTGCCGTTCCAGCGTGGAAATTTGCCGTTTGATTTCAGCAATGATGTCGGAAATACGGATCAGGTTTTGGTCCGTTGCATCCAGCTTCCGCAGGGCTTCCACCTTTCGAGCCTTGTACTTGGTGATGCCGGCGGCCTCCTCGAAGATGGCTCGTCGCTCGGTTGGCTTGGACATGATGATCTGGTCCATCTGACCCTGGGCCATAACCGAATAGGCGCTGATGCCCAGTCCCGTCCCCATGAAGAGCTCTTTGACGTCCTTGAGTCTGGCAAGTACCTTGTTGATGAGGTACTCGGATTCCCCGGAACGGTAAACGCGCCGCGTAATGGAAATTTCGTTGTATTCCAGGGGGATCGTCTTGTCTTCGTTGGAAAGGGTAAGGGTCACTTCCGACATGCTGGAAGGTTTGCGGGAGTCGGTACCGTTGAAGATGATGTCAGTCATTTCGGAGGCCCTTAAGCCCTTAGCGGACTGTTCCCCCATCACCCAGCGGATGCTGTCCGCTACATTGGTTTTTCCACAGCCGTTGGGCCCCACGACGGCGGTGACACCGGTTTCAAAAAGGAGTTCGGTTTTATCGGCGAAGGATTTGAAACCGTGTATTTCGAGCTTTTTGAGGAACAACCGGCAGTCTCCGGAAAGAACTAGTTTTTAAAAGTCATGAAATGCGTGGAAATGCGTTGGAAAGGCCTTCAAATCACGAATGTACCATCCCCACCAGTAGATGGCAAGGGCTTTTCGGCTACCAAATATAGAGGCAATCGGCGGTTATCAGCTGACACCTCTTAGGTGAATTTTCAGGGCTCGGCCTTGCTGAGGACCGACAACTGATAGCTGAAGACTGCCGTTAATTGAACTCGAGAAGTGAAAAAGCCAGGTTGGTGCGCCGCAAGCGGCTGGAAATAAGGCTGATCAAGGTACAAAAAACTTCATAAGCCACATCGGGATTCTTCTTGAGGAATTTCTTGAAGTCCTCGCCTTTGATCACGTGCACGGAGCAATCCTCCCGCGCCTTGACTGTGGCGGAATAAGGCGCGTCATCAAACACGCTCATCTCGCCAAAGATGGAACCACGGTTGAGATCCGCTAAATATTTTTTATCACCCGGTTCCTTCCCGGATTTCGAAACCTCGGCCCGCCCGTTGATCATAATATGAAGGCTGCCTCCTGGCTGGCCCTCTTCGATGATGGCTTGTCCAGTCTTGAAATTCTGGACTTTACCCAACTTGAAGATTTGACTTAAAGCTTTATCCTGAATGCCGTCGAAAAGGCTGACTTCCTTTAAGAAATCCGTAACTGGCGCTTCCTTGCGGGCTGACATGATGGTTCCTCCCTAAAACTTAAATAATTATCGATTTTGGTGATTGACTGGCAATGCTCTTAATGACGGGGCCGTATCCCCCTCGACTCCCGCTCTTTTCTCGACTTTCGAAGCAAGTAATAAGTCCGGCCCAGTGAAAACAACAATCCACAGAATCCTATGCCAAAAAGCAAATAAGCGGCCATGTGGTTTGGCATTACCATTTGCCTTGGTGTTACTTATCCGCCGTTGCCATGGAATAACGGTAAGGCGCATCCCAACTGGCCACAACCCGGTTGGGGGTAAGCCGGCGGCCGAATTTCTTTTGAAGCAGGTGAAGGACCACCAAGTCCGCCTGCCGCTCCTTTTTAGCCTGGGCCAGTGACGTGGCTTCAGGAAATACCGCCTCATCCGGCCCCACCCGCATCCATACTTTTTTATTGGCGTCCTGCCGTATATATACCTGTACGGCCAATTTGGACTTGGGGACAGTGAAATTGAATTCGCGCCATTGTCTCCCTTCCTGCCCCTCGTAATTTCCTTCCTCGGGTTTTCCCTCGGCTGGACTTAGCAACTCATATTTTTTGAAAATCAATGTGTTCAGGATTTCCTGGGAAGTCCAGGCCATACGGGATGTTTCATTCCCCCCCTTGGCCTTCACCCATCCCCCAAATATCACATTCGGACGGTACTTGGAAACAAGATAGGGATTTGACTTAGACGCTGTTTTTTTTGTCGGCATTGTCTCCGTTCCAGGGGCTGTCTCGGTCGAGGGTACGGCGGGGATGATTGTGGTTGGATTGTTGTCCCCCGGCAAAGGAGGAGCACCAGTCGTTGCAGGTGCAGTTGTCGCTGGTTGCCCCGGAAGCGGGGGAGCTGTCGGTGGAGCCGCAGTGGTGACGGGAGCCTGGCCAGGTAGGGGTGGCAGGGCCGGTGAGGAGTTGTTGTCCGAAGGTGCGGCCGCCGCCGGGGGCGCGGTTGTTGCAGGAGCGGTGGCTTGGCCCTGGTTCGGCAAGGGCGGCAGGGGTGGCATGTCCTGGGCGAAAAGAACTCCTGTTGCCAAAAGAAAGAGGAACGCCGGAAGCCACTTGATCATGCCAAAGCTCCTTGGTTTATTAATGAACAGTCTTTTTGGGAGGTCCTTATTTTAACCCGATTGGCAAAACCCCCAACAAAATTCTTTCCAAAGACAGCTATCAGCTTTTAGTTATCAGTTTTCAGGTTAATCTTTTAATACGTTTCTGACAGCTGACAACTTCCAGCTGTCGTTAGAATTTCGCCGTTATCAGAGGCACATTGAAGGCTAATGGTCTCGGGGCCCCGGAACCATCGACATAGGTGGTTCCGGGCGGCGGATATTTATTGGTTAAAACCGAAACACAAGCAATGGTCGTGGTACCCGTTAAAGTTAGCCCCAGGAACGGCAGGAAATAATTACCGCCCACCTGAAAATTACCGGTCGTGGCCAAGGAAACCATGCCGGTCAAAAGAAAACTGGCTCCGGCGGCAAAAGGGGCCGAGGTAATGAAGATGACCTGAAAATCTTCTGATTGATTTTCATGGTACTCCACTCCTTCGGGGTCATAGCCATAGGCTTGGCGTTCGTACTCATAGGGTCTTGCAAAACCTCCCTGGTTTAAGGTTTCGTACTCGGAGGAATGCTCGTCAGGAATGGACAATTGTGCCCAACCCGCAAGAGGGCAGGCCCATAGCAGGGCTAGAAACAAAACACAATAAAGTGGAACGCGAGAAAACATGTCGGTATTTTAACGCCTCATAAATTCAAATGAAATAGCCAATAAAATGGGTCCTAGTAAAATCCCTCCTCTCGATTGTCCAATACAGCCCGCCATGAGCATGTTGAACGGATCCCCGTCGCGGACAAAGTAAATTTTAGCTTGAAATTTTCCGCAGAAAAAAGTTTAACCAGTTTTTCGTTTAACGGTATTTCTTCCTCGAGTTCACGCGAAGGGTTATCACTTAAATTCTTTTATAGAATCTTTAAAACATTCCCTTTTCAGAAACGAACAGGTAAACTCTTTTTCGCCGCTTCAATCCCCCCAGCCTTTTTTACACTCAACAGGGAGAAACTCAATGCCTTCCAGCGCCCGGCTCAAAAAAGTCGCCAAAGCGGCCACCCTGCTGACATTGACACTTGCTACTCCCGCCTTCGCGCAACAATCCATCCACGATGGCTTTTTTACTACCAGCGACGGGGCAAAGCTCCATTATCTGGAAGCGGGTCGCGGTGAGTCCATCCTCTTTGTTCCCGGTTGGATGATGTCGGCGGATATCTGGGAACTTCAAATCAATGATCTCTCAAAGGATTATCACGTGGTAGCCTTAGATCCCCGGTCCCAAGGCGGGTCCGACATCACCCCCCAAGGCAACGATCCCTCAAGGCGTTCTAAAGACATCAGCGAATTATTGAATTATCTTCACATTGATTCCGTGGTCCTTGTGGGTTGGTCTTTGGGCGCCTTTGATGCCATGGCCTATCTGCGCCAGTTCGGACCCGATAAGGTCAATGCTTTGGTGTTGGTGGACAGCCCCCTCGCCGCCCCTTCGGGCGCCGCCCCTGCCCAACGCAGCCCCTTCCTGCTACGGTTTCAAAACGACCGGGAACATACCGGCCCCGACTATGTATGGAGTTTGTTCAAGAAACCCCTGCCCCCCGGTTTATATAAAAAATTGGCTCAAGCGGAAGCGCGTGTGCCGACCGATACCGCCTTGGCCATCCTGGACAACGTCCGTCCAGGTGACGCTTGGGAACCCAGCCTCCAAGCCCTGCGCCAAATATCCCTTCTTTACATCATCACTCCGACTTATGCCTCGCAAGCCCAGTATCTGCAACAAGTAGACCCCCAAGCCAGGATCGAATCTTTTGAAAACTGCGGCCACGCCCTATTCGTTGATGAATCAAAACGCTTCAATGCCCTGCTCCGGGATTTTCTGAGGCAAAACACCTTGTATCCACCTGGTCTTCCTTCATCCTTAAGGCCCAGGGTGGTGGGCTTGCTGCCAGCCACTCCTCAACCGACGACTACAGTTGTTTCAGTTCTAAAACTCAGCCCTACCCCAACCCCTCGCCCGAAACCAAAGCTTCGCCCCACTCCAACGACCACTCCCCCGGTTCTCCCCCGTCCGACTGCAAAGATCGTTTTGATTTCCAACCCCAGCCCAACACCTACTTCACGGCCGGTCTTTAAACCTCGTCCTACTTCAACTCACATCCCTCACCCCACTTCCACCCCCATTCCAACGCGGATTCCCCTAAAGGCTCCTCCGGCCCCCACTTTTACTCCCGGCTCCATCTCGGCTACTCCAGCAGCAAATCTCCCTTACCGCCGGCCGAAGATATTCGAAGAGGCCTCCGGCAGCCCGATCCACGATGGTTATTTCACCACCAGCGATCATGTGAAACTTCATTACTTGGAGGCGGGTCATGGACTGACCTTGGTATTTATACCCGGCTGGCTTTTGCCCGCGGAAATCTGGAAGCTCCAATTGCAAGCTTTATCCGCGAACTATCATGTGGTGGCTTTGGACCCCCGTTCCCAAGGCCTATCGGATATGACCCCCCAGGGGGACGAACCCCTTCGCCAAGCCAGGGACATCCAGGAATTGTTCGATCATCTTCAGGTTAATTCGGTTGTTTTGGTTGGCTGGTCCCATGGAGCCTTTCATGTCCTGTCCTACTTGAGTGAATTCGGCACCGACCGCCTTTATGCCGTGGTCTTGGTGGATTCCTCCTTAGGGGCCGCTTCTTCTATGCCTGCCGCCAATACGCGGCAAGCGAAGTTCCTGGAACAATTCAAGAAAGACAGGGAGGGTGCCCTCCGCGGTTTTATATGGGGCCTGTTCAAAAACCCGCCCCCTGCGGACTTTACGAGGGACTTGAACCAATCCGCCCTTCTGACGCCCCCGGATATCGCCTTGTCCTTGATGAATAACGTCTTCCCGGGTGACAGCTGGCAACCCAGCATCCAAACCCTGCGCCAAGTACCCCTGCTTTACGCGGTCACTCCCAAATTCGCGTTTCAGGCCGATTACCTGAGCCATCTGGCCCCCCTATCCAGGGTGGAAATATTTGAAAATACGGGACATGCCTTGTTTGTCGACGATCCGGACCATTTTAATAATGCTTTGAGGAATTTCCTGAGGCAGGCCACCCGCTACCCGGCTGGCATTCCGACTCACACCCCTAAACCGGCGGCAACGGCTGCTCCCAATGGGGGAATGACGAACGTGGGCCAAATGCCCGCCCGTCCTTGAATTTGGAAATAAAAGAGGTTTTGAAATGCCATTAAATCTTGAGGGTCGCACCCAACTTTCTAAACCGGGCCGCCAGCTCCTAGCCGCGCTTTTCGCGGTTTCGGCGGCTAGCATCGGCTTTGAGATCCTGCTCACCCGTTATTTCGCCATTGCCAGTTGGTCCGAGTACGGTTACTGGGTCATTTCCATCGCCATGGCCGGTTATTCCGCCAGCGGGGTGGTCTTGAGCCTCTTCCGGGATTTTTTCTTCCGGCACGCCCACCGTTTCTTTTTCTTTATCCCGCTCTTCCTGCCACCCCTGGCTTGCTTGGGCTTTTACCTGGTGACCCTCAATACCTTTAATCCGCTGGAATTCCAGAATCCGGACCTTTGGATGGATCAATTCCAAAACATCGCTAAATACTACGCCGCCCTCTTTCCCGTCTTTTTCCTCTCGGGCCTTTATATCAGCCTGAGCTTCCTTGCCTTGACGAATGAGAAAATCGCCTCGGTTTACGCCGCCGACCTGGTGGGGGCGGGCGCCGGGGCTTTGTTCATCCTGCTGGCCATGTTTTGGGTCTACCCCTTTTACCTTTTGTGCACCTTGATCCCTTTTTGGGGCCTGGCATCCCTTTTGGCCCAGCCCCGCGCCCGGTTCCAGTCCAAAGCCTGGATCGGCTGGATGGCCGTGGCTCTCGTCTTTTTGGCGGGGGAGGTTTCCGCCGTGAAGATGAACAAGGCCCGGTTCTGCCAATACAAAATGATCACGCCAGCCCTCAATGTTGCCGATGCCACAGTGAAACATAAGGTGTTCTCACCTTGGGGCTACTACATGATCTTGGACAATTTCACCGAACGCCTCGATATCGACCTTTCCAACAACTACGTCCTGTTGAAGGTGGACGGGCCACCGAGGGCCTATGGCCTCTACCTGGACGGCAACCGGATCAGTTCTTTCCCTAAAAGCCCCAAGGCTGATCTTTCCTATGCCAAAGCCGCCCTGGATATTTTTCCTTATATCCTTAAACCCGGTAGCCGCAGTCTTTTAATCGGTACAAGGGGAGGCTTCCGCATTGGGGAGGCTTTGAGTTACAAGGCTGCAGACTTGGTAGCCTTGGAAAGCGACCCCAACCTATTGAAACTCATCATGGGTCCTATGGCCGACAACGAAAAACACTGGCTCAAAAACAATAGTGTGACACTCCTGCGCCAAGCCCCCGAATCCTATTTGGCCGCGTCCAAGAAGGGTTTTGACATCATCGACGTTTCCTCGGAATTCCTCGACCAGGCCGACGCCAATAAATACGCCTTCACCACGGAAGCCCTGCAACGCTATTACCAGTCCCTAAACCCCGGTGGATTGATTTCCCTGCCGGTGAATATCCGCGAGTTCACGGTCTATGCCCTGAAGCTTTTGGAAACCGCCCGCGAGGCCCTGGACGGCCTCGGGGTAAAGGACCCCGCTTCCCACCTTGTCTTTTACCGCTCCGCTTGGAATGCCCGCCTCCTGGTATCCAAGGACCCCTGGAATGACCAGGAGCTTGCGGCCCTAAAGTCCTTTTGCGACCTTCGTTCCTTCGACATTTCCTATTTCCCCGGCATTGTTCCCGGGCAGTCGGAAATCTTCAACGATCTCCCTCCCACGGTGTGGGGCGAAGAAGACGTTACCGCGCCCAAGGATGCTTCCGATGCCCTGATGGACGACAGCACCAAGCTTCTTTCCACCCAGGGTCCAGATTTTCTCAAAACCCATTTTTTCAACCTACGGCCTTCCACCCAGGACCGCCCCTTCTTTTATTCGGTGCTCCGCCTTTCGCACCTACAGGAAATCATCCAAAACATTTCCCAGATTCCCCGGGAGGAGATCGGTTATCTGATCAACATCGCGGTGCTCCTGCAATCCCTGCTTTGGGCCCTTTTGGTACTGGTCCTACCCTGGCTGAGGCCCCACCGGGGTTCCTTCCCCATTTCGCAGGTCTTTAAATCCCTGCTTTATTTTTCCTGTTTGGGATTGGGTTTCCTCCTTATCGAAATTTTCCTGATCGAGAAGGGGGCTTATTTCCTCGGGGATCGCACCTATTCTTTTTCCGTGATCCTCGCGGCCATGCTGGTCTTTACCGGCCTGGGAAGCTGGCTTTCCAACCGTTACCTTAGAAACCCGCAAACGGGCCTGCGCGCCGCCGCCATCATCCTGGGGGCCTGGCTTCTTTTAACCCTCCTCCTGTTCAATTGGACTCTGGGAGCCCTGCTTTCCTGGCCGCTTTTGGCCAAGTGCCTGTTCCTGGTTGCCTGGTCCGCATTGGCTTCCGTTCCCTTGGGCTTTTTCTTTCCCCTCGGGCTAACCCGCCTCCCCCGGGAAAGCGGCCTCATTCCCTGGGCCTGGGCCTTGAACGGCGCCTTTTCGGTCGTGGCCACGCCACTGGCCAATCTGTTGGCCATTTCCGCCGGTTACCGGCTTTTAATCGTCCTGGGACTTCTCCTTTACGGTCTGGCCTTCCTCTCCTTTCCCATGGCCCTTGCCAACCCAAAACCAGCCAACCCATTGAGGCGCTCATGAACAATCGAAAATTCACAATCACGAATTGGCGGATGATTCTTTTAACTTTTGTTGGAGGTTTGGCATTGCTGTCCAGCTTTGCCCCGGCGGCACTAGCGAACGGGGACCCGAAGCCGAAAACCCCCGCCGATCAGGGTTGGACCTATAAAAAATACCTGAAGGCGTTCAAGAAAAGCGGACGGGTGACTCACCTGACAGCACAGGAATTCACCCGTGTTCAGGGGCGTAAGGACGCATATTTAAAGGATATTCGCCGCTACCTGACGCGGAAGTTCGGCTGGGCCGATCCGAGGGTCATGAAGGCCTTCGAGGACCTCCCCCGCGAGTATTACCATTACGAGTACCAGGACGAGCAGGACTTTTCGAAGACCGCTTACGAATATCCGCCCCGTACCTGGGCCCTGGGTTGGGGCTCAGCCTTGAGCGATTACGAGGGGCAGGCCTATATGGCCCAGTTGGCCCATCCTACTTCGAAGGAAACCGTGTTGGAAGTCGGGACCGGCAGCGGATTTAATATTTCCCTGCTTTCCAGGATGGTTAAGGACGCCTATTCCATCGAGATCATCAAACCCCTGGGACAGGCCGTATCGCACGTTTTCAAGCCACTGGACTTAAAGAACGTCCACACCCGCGTGGGGGACGGCTATTACGGGTGGAAGGACGTAGGAGGATTCGACATCATCATGTTCACCTGCGTGGCCCAGTTTGTGCCGCCTCCCCTGTTCAACCAGCTCAAAAAGGGGGGCCGCATCATCATTCCCATCGGCCAGCCCTTCAAACACAACCAGGTGCTTTACGTTTACCGGATGGACAGCCGGGGGCGGGTTCATTCCAAGAAATACATTCCGGTTTACTTCATCCCCATGAAGGGCACCATGGGGGTGGCTGCGGCCCAGATGGGGATCAGTGTGCCCGGACTCAAGAAGAAGGACAGCCGCATAAAAGCTAAGCCAACTCCCTTACCGACGCCATCCAAAAAATAATCCCTTAGGCCCCCCCCTTGTACCCCTGGGGGAAAAGAGAAAAAGCACTGCCCGCTGACACTCATAGGGGAACCTCCCCCTATGTACCTCATTAAATACCAAGGGTGCCAGCCCCCTTGAACCCCGGGGCAGGAAAATAAAAAAGCCCTGCCCCACTTTCGCGGGACAAGGCTTTTATTTAAACCGGCTAAAAGAGTTTCTTACTTCGAAGTGGTTGACGCAGGTGCGCTAGTCGTGTCATCAGACTTGGTCCCGCCCGTCGCGTCCATGCGGGCCTGTAAAGCCGCCAGGTTTCCCTCGGCCTTGGCTGAGCTCGCATTAGCGGCCTTGGCCGTGTCGATGGCTTTCTGGTAGGCGTCCTTGGCCTTATCATTATCGTTCGTTTGCTCGTAAGCGGTGCCCAGGTTGTTCCAAGCCACGTAATTCGAATCGTCCGCGGCGGTGGCATTTACCAGGAGCGGCAAGGCTTTGTCGGCCTGGTCGGCCACTAGGTAAGCCAGGGCTTCGTTATTAAGCCTCCAGGCTTCCATCTTCTTGGATTTCAATACGCCCATCTTCTCGTAAGCCGCGATGGCGTCCGCGGTATCACCGGCGGCTTCCAGGGCGTTGGCTGCCTTCATCGCCGTGACGGTCGGGCTATCTCCCTTGGCCGGCTTGGGGGCCATTTGTGTGGCCGGGGCGGCGGCGGGCGTCGTGGAAGCGGCGGGTTGGTCCGCCATCAAATTTCCAGCCGACAGGGCCAGTCCAGCCGCGAAAAGCAACAGGTTACGCTTCTTCATAATCTTTCCTCCTTGAAGTTGAAAAGCTCAGCGTTTAAAAGACTGACACAAAACCTATGCGCCTATTTCACAACGTTCAAACCCGGCATGCAACCTGCCGCCCCAAGATTCTATGCGAAGAAATTTCAAATGAAAAGCCGTGTAACCCTTTATCCACCCTGTTATGGGTTTCACGAATAACCCTCTAGAAACGGCAGGAAATTGTTATTAATCCGGTTTTTGTTTCCCAATTCTTGGATTTTTTGCGGAGTCAATTCATCCGGAAATCGGAAGGTTAAATCAACGTAGTTATCCGGTCCCTTGACCCACAGCCAATCATCTGGCCTCGAGCCAACTCGCCTCAATGAATATGCCCCGTTAAGAAGTTCACCCGAAAGATAGATGCTGATATGGCCTCTCGCAAATTGTTCATAACCTGTTCCATCGTCCAAAAATCTATAAACTCCTTTATCCCCAACAACAGTAGGGCCCGCACCCGGCACGCCTTCAGGGATAATTCTATCGGAAAGTAGGTATTTCAATTGATGATAATTCGTCCAAAAAAGCTTGATTGGTCTGTACGGATTCAAATTCGGCGGGTCGCACGATGCCCAGGACCAGAGTTTCCCCTCATATTCCAATCGAAAATCGAAATGTTCCCTGGTGGCCCAATTTAACTTATGCACCCTTACCGCAAATTTACGATCCCCAAACTGAGGTTTACTCATGACGATCCTCCCTTTTAATTTTTAATCCTTCCCACAATTCGGTCGCACATCTGTTTTGTGGGCGTTTAAAAGGGAAGTGAAAACGGCGGACCCATTTCAAGAAGGAATACGCAAGTATTCCTTCTTGAAATGGGTAAAATCAACAATGGGGTGCCATGAATTAAAAAATTATTTTTGGCTTTTCAACAGGAAGGGTTTTAAAAAAAAGACCTCTCAAGCCCTGGTGTTGCGGGCGGCTTCTTCCATCATTTGCTTGGCGGAACTTTTGGCCGTCTGTTTCTCGGATTTCATGCGCTCGTTGTTGTTGAGGATCTTCTTGCGCATGCGCAGGGTCTGCGGGGTCACTTCCAGAAGCTCGTCGTCCTGGATGTATTCTAGGCACTGTTCCAGCGAGAAAATCGTCGGCGGCTCCATGGTCAAAGCTTCGTCGGAGGACTTGCTGCGCATGTTGCTCAAGTGCTTAGTCTTGCAGGGGTTGACGGCAATATCGTTTTCGCGAGTATGTTCCCCCACGATCATTCCCTCATAAACTTCCATGCGGGGATTGATGAAAAACTTGCCCCGGTCGGCCAATTGGAACATGCCGTAGGCGGCGGTAACACCGGCCTCGAAGGCCACCAGCACGCCGCGGCTGCGGCCGTTGATTTCGCCCTTGAACTCGCCATAACCGGCGAAGACATGGTGCAGGACGCCTTCCCCTTTGGTATCGGTCATGAACTCGGTACGGAAACCCAGGAGGCATCGGGAAGGGATCAAAAACTCGATGCGGGTGGTCACTTCGGAAAGCGGGGTCATGTTCTTCATTTCGCCTTTTCGGGCGCCTAATTTTTCCATGGCCACACCGACGCTGCTATTAGGAATATCGACGATGAGATTTTCGTAAGGTTCCTCGAGTTTCCCGTCCGCCATCTTAAAAATAACCTGGGGACGGGACACCTGGAACTCATATCCCTCACGGCGCATGGTCTCGATCAGGATGCCCAAATGCAACTCACCCCGGCCCGCGACCTTGTAGGCATCGGGGCTTTCGGTATCGGTAATTTTCAATGTCGGGTTGGCTTCCGCTTCTTTATATAAACGGTCGCGCAAGTGACGGGAGGTTACAAACTTTCCTTCTTTTCCGGCGAAGGGGCTGTTGTTGACAGAAAAAATCATGGACATGGTGGGTTCGTCGATGGAGATGGGCGGCAAAGCCTCGGGCGCGGCGGTGGAGGCCACGGTTTCACCGATTTGGACGTCTTCTAAGCCCGCCAAGAGGATGATGTCCCCCGCCGAGGCTTCCTGGCACTCAACCTGCTTGATCCCTTGATAGGTAAAAAGTTTGGTGGCGTTGTTGTTGACCTTGCGGCCGTCCAGCTTGATGAGGGTGATGGGATCGTTCAATTTAATCTTCCCCCGCTTGACGCGGCCCACGGCCATGCGGCCCAGGTATTCATTGTAGGAAGTGGTGGTCACCAGCATCTGGAAGGGCGAGTCCAGGTCCACTTCGACGGGCTTGAAATGGCTCACGATCGTCTCGAAAAGGGGCTTCAAATCCGTGCCGGGCTTTTCTAGGTCCAGCGTGGCCTTGCCTTCCCGGGCGATGGCGTACACCACGGGATAACCGATCTGGTGCTCGTTGGCGCCCAGCGCGATAAAAAGGTCCAAGACCGCGTCCACCACCTCGTGGGGGCGGGCGTCCTTGCGGTCGATCTTGTTGATGACCACGATGGCGTCCAGGTTTTGTTCCAGGCTTTTGCGCAGCACAAACTTGGTTTGGGGCAGGGGCCCCTCCGCCGCGTCCACCAGCAAAAGAACGCCGTCCACCATGGAAAGGATGCGCTCCACTTCCCCGCCGAAGTCCGCGTGGCCGGGGGTGTCCACGATGTTGATCCGGATACCGTTCCAGATGACCGAGGCGTTTTTGGAGAAGATGGTGATGCCGCGTTCTTTTTCCAGGTCGTTGGAATCCATGACCCGTTCTTCCATATGCTCGTTGGCGCGGAATACGCCCGATTGTTTGAACAGGGCGTCCACCAGGGTGGTCTTGCCATGGTCGACATGGGCGATAATGGCGATATTTCGTAAGTCACTGCGTAAAGTCATGACAACCTCTGCTGTAAAAAATAAGAAGCCGGTTGGCGTTTGCCAATCGGCTTCAAGGGAGCGAAAGTATACCCAAAAGGGCCAATAAATCAAAGGTTTTTGGGAAAACGGGGGGTTAAACCTGCGGGCGGGCTTCCCTGAGAAAAGGCCCCAGCGCCTTCAAGAACCCTTCCGGATTGTCGCGGAATACGGCGTGTTCCGCCTTTTCCACCACCACCAGCCGTCCTTGTGGCAGAAGACCTTTGATTTTCTCGGCTTCCTCAGGTGAAACATAGTCGCTGTCGCCCCCTTTAATAAACAAAACGGGGCATTTCACCTTACCCAGCCATTCATAGGCTTCCTTTTCGCGGCCGAGTTTCTGGGTCTTCCAGGCGGCCTGGGGGGAAAAATTCCAGTTCCACTCCCCGTTGTCGGTTTTCCAAAACTGCCCTTTGTAATAAACAAAACGCCTTTCGTCGCGGGAAAACTTCTTCCTCAAAAAATGATTCAGGGCTTCCTCATCAGGAAAAGGCACGGGATATTCGGTATAGCGCTTCAAATATTTCTTCCAGCTTTCCTCATCCTTCGTGAGGGTCTGGTCCACGATCGTCAGCGTCAAGGCTCTTTCCGGGAAAAGGGCAGCGAACACCAAGGCGTTGCGTCCCCCCGTGGAATGGCCCACCACGTGGATTTTGGCGTGGCCTAAAGCCTCCGCCCAGCTTTCGATGTCCTTCGCGTGGTCTTCGGGGGTATAGCCTGATTCGGGCTTGTCCGACTGGCCGTGCCCGCGCATGTCAAAAGCGAAAACATGAAAGCCCATTTTGGCCAGAAGGTCGGAAACGCTTCCCCAATCCTGCGATTTGGCCGTCAGGCCGTGGAGAAGGTAAACCACCGGCCCCGAGGAATTGAATTCCTGGTAAAAGAATTTTCCCCGCTCGGTTTGGATGAAGGGCATGGAACTCCAAATAATACTTTATTGCTGTCATTGCGAGGGCTTGGTCCCCGAATAGGGGACCGGTTCTGCCCGAAGCAACCCCAGTTTAAATAAGTCTTTTCCAAAAAGATGTTATTTTTTGGAACTGAGGTTGCTTCGTCATAAACAGCCGCCTATTCGGCGGCTATTCCTCGCAAGGACAACAATTTAAATTTTTCCGTGCGGAAGCTACAATGCGGCTCCTATGCCGACCCCCGTGAAAACCCGTCACAATCCCTACGCCGCCTTCCGGTATCCCAACTACCGTTTCTACACCCTCGGCCTCTTCTTCGCCGAGATCGGCGAGCAGATGTTGCGCGTCCTGGTGGGATGGGAAATCTTCCAAAGAACCCATTCCACCCTGGCCCTGGGCTTCATCGGCTTTTCCATCTGGCTTCCCATTTTCCTTTTCATGCTTCCGGGTGGCGCGGTGGCCGACCGCCACAACCGCAAGGTCATCGTACTCATCGGCACCCTGCTCTTCGGCTTGTGCGCGGCGGGGCTGGCCCTCTCTTCCCGGTCCTCCACGCCCCTCCCCCTCATGTACGGCCTTCTCTTTTTGACCGGCCTTACCCGGGCCTTCAACGAACCCGCCCGTCGGGCCCTGCTCGTCCACATGGTTCCCAGGGAGCATTTCACCAACGCCATCACCTGGAACAGCAACGTCAACCAGATGGGCATGGTGGCGGGTCCAGCCCTGGGCGGAATGCTTTATGCCTTGATCGGTTTTTCCAATTCCTGTTTCCTGGTGGCAACCCTGGAGCTGGCCGTGCTCCTGAGCTATGGGGCCATTCGCCAATCCGCAGCAAAGTCCAAAGGCGAACCGATTGGCCTCCAATCCCTGCGAGCGGGCCTGGGGTTTGTCTGGAAAACCAAATTAATCCTGGCCACTATTACGATGGATCTTTTCGTGGTGCTTTTCGGGGGCGCCATGGCCATGTTGCCCGCCTTCGCGGACAAAATCCTGCATTGCGGGTCCTTCGGCATGGGCTGTCTGCAGGCCGCCATCCCACTGGGGGCTTTCCTCACCTCGATCCTCATGGCTCATCGTGCGCCCATGAAGAAAGCGGGGCCGGCGTTGCTTTGGGCGGTTTCAGGCTTTGGCGCGGCCATCATCGTCTTCGGAGTATCCCGGTGGTTCTGGCTTTCCTTCCTGGCCTTGCTGGCGGCCGGCGCCCTGGACCTTGTCAGCGTCATCGTGCGCCAAACCTTGGTCCAGGTCTTGACTCCGGATTCCATGCGGGGCCGGGTCACCGCCGTAAGTTCCATCTTCATCAGTTCTTCCAACGAACTGGGGGGATTTGAATCGGGGGTTGCGGCCTCTCTCCTAGGGTTAGTGCCTTCGGTGGTGTTGGGAGGGGTGGCGAGTATCCTGGTGGTTTTGGCGGTCCTGCGGATCTGGCCGGAAATGGCCGGTTTGAAATCTCTCGACAAACTGAAACCGGCTTTCTGAAATCCGACTTACCCTATCGCCCCAATTCCCAGCGAAGTGCGGATTCCAAATCGGGGTAAAGGAAGGAAAACCTGGAAGCGGCCAGTTTCGCGGGTTGGACCTTTTGGCCTTCCAAAAGAAGCGCCTGACCCATCTCGCCGAAAAGAGCCTTCACCATAAAGCCGGGTAAGGGGAAAAGGGTGGGCCTCCCCAGGGTCTTTCCCAGGATTTTAGTAAATGTTCTGTTCGTGACGGGGTTGGGCGCAGTGGCATTAACGGGGCCCGAAAGCCCTTCGGTGTGAATCAGGTAGTGATAAACACCCAGCAGGTCCTCCATCGAAATCCAGCTCATCCATTGGTTCCCCGCTCCGATGATTCCACCGGCCCCCATTTGAAACGGCGTAAGCATTTTGGCCAAGGCACCGCCCAAGGAGGTCAAGACAATCCCCGTTCGAACGTTCACTACCCGGATGCCGGCCTTCCGGGCCGGCTCTGTGGCCTCTTCCCAAACCTGGCAGACTTCGGGTAGGAACCCCTCGCCACGGGTACTTTCCTCCGTAAGGGTTTCCTCTCCCCGGTTTCCGTAGAAGCCGATGGCCGACGAGCAAAGCAATGTTTTTGGGGGGTGTTTCAGGGAGGCCAGTGTCTCACAAAGGAACCGGGTGCCTTTCACCCGGCTGTTCTGGATTTCGTCTTTCCGCCGGCTGGTCCACGGTCTCCCGCCGATGTTTTCGCCGGCCAAATGGACCACCGCATCCAGGCTTTCCATGGAAGCTTTATCCAGTTCCTGGTGATAGGGGTCCCAGAAGATCTCAGGACTTTCCAATTGAGGCCTGCGGCGCACGAGGGTTTTCATTTCGTTTCCCGCACAGGAAAGGAACGTGGTCAGTGCGGACCCGATCAGGCCCGAGGCGCCGGTTATGGCGATTTTCAAGGGGGACTGTTGGGCGTAAGGGTGGTAGCGTTTCAGGTCGTTTTGGGTGCGGGCATGGCGGAAGGCAAAGAGGCGGTCTAATTTTTTGCGCAGATAACCACCCGCCGCCGCTTCCCCCAAAAATCCCAGGGGCGGGCGGTACTCGATGTGGTCGTTCAGCAGGCTGGTGGTTTCGGTTTCGGGCAGCATGCGGTGGGTGTGCACCCACTTGGCGAAGGGCCCCTGCACCTGTTCGTCGACGAACTGGTTCCCCTCTACGTAGTCCCCATGCACGGCCACCCATCGGTGCCGGAAAGGGCCCTGCTGCATTTCCAGGACAACCTTCCCACCGTCCTGGATGCCGCCTTGCCGCTCAACCACCTTTACCTTTTCCCAGGGAGGCGTCAGCCGTTCGAAGGCGTGGGGCCGATTATGCCAGTTGAACAACTCCTTGACGGGTGCTTCGATACGAGATTGTTTTTCAAAAACGGGCACTAAGGCCTCCCCATGGCAGGTAAAACTTTTCCGTTTCCTACTCGAAACCATAGAATGAATAAGGAACTGCTTTTGAATCTTTCACCGTGCTGTTGACATAAACCTTACCGGAATCGCTGTCGTAGAGCCAACCCGTGCCGCTTCCCGCGGGGGCTTCGCCCTTTTTGGCCATGATGACGTTATTCCCCTCTGGACTTTTGGCACCAGCGACAAAAGCACTGGTGACCTCGACTTCGGGAACGCCACGAGCTCCAGATGCAGCCCCACTATCCACCATAGCCTGTTCCAGTTCTTCGGATGAGGCCGGCCAGCGGTGATGTTTTTGATGGTATGAATGCATCCCTATACAAATCTGTAATAAATCACACTTGGTACAAGCTTCGTTCGTTTTCTCTGCCATTTGGGAAAAACGGGGCCCGGCAATTAAGCCAAACAACCATAATTTATTCCTATAACCGTCAATGACACGGTCACCGGCACCCGGACTCATCTTGAGGGCATTCATATATTGAATGCCATATTCATATTGCGAAGCCTGGTCAAATAACAAAAAGGGCCAATAGATGATCCCCACAAGTTTATTCAAGGCATTGGTTTTATCCCCATCCAGGGTTGCGTATCCCCACCAACCGAATTGGTCGAAATCCGATAAAAAAGATCCAAAAACGTCTCTTTGCATGGCAGCAAAATATTCAGTTTTGATCCTATCCGGTCGAATGAAAGGAAGAAGCTCCATCCCCCCTTCCCCTTTTACCTCCAAAAGCGGCAGGGCCCGCCGGGCTGGAGCCGTCATCATTCCCGCCACAGGCGCGCTGATCATACATCCGATCAAGTCATGGACTTGTCCTGCAATATCCGCCAAGAGGAACCCCTCCTCGAAGCTGTGGACCGCGCCTCTCGCGTCGCCCTCCATGGCTTGTGCAGTTGCCCGAAAACATATTAGGCGAGCCAAGGAAAATAAATGCGCAAACTGGGGCACGGCCCTTTCCCAGGAGGGTTTGTGGTTCCAGTCGATTCCCCAATCCACGCCCTTATCCTGAAAAGCAGCGTCGATCAGCCGGAAGGCATCCTCGTGTTCCTTCAACAACTTATGGGCATAGACTTTTTCCGTGGCCGTCACCAGGCCCAGTGAGGCTTGGTGGTTGAAATAAATCACGAAGTCATCCTCGGCCATCTTGCCGAAAAAAGGCTGGTTGGTCAGGTTGGGCTGGTTTTTAAGATGTCCGTATTTACGGGTGTTGTCGGCGAACCGGCCGTTGGGCGCGGGATCGTCATAAATGGCCGTGAGCGCACCAAATTTTCGCATGGAAGGCGAGTTCCAGGCTTCATTGATGAGAACGACAGCGTTTTGGTCATCCGGCAGGACGGGCGCATTGGCCGGGAGCGTCAGGCTATACCCAGCGTCCTGGACGTCTCTTTGGGCTCTGTCCAGGGCTATCTGCCCCATGTACCGCCAGAAATAGCCGCTGACGACATAACCCAGAACCACGAAGAACAAAAACGAAAGGATAGAACTTGCGAGGGGCTGAAAGCCTTTTTTCTTCTTTAGAGATTTCGGAAAGGATTTCTTCCACAACCAAAAAAGGACAAAAACCGATGCTGCCAATAGCACAAGGCTGGCGCCCCAAAACCAAAAGGCCCCGGAACCGGACCAAGGCTCGAAGCCCGACGAAGGCATGATTTTGCCGAGCCAGAAACCTGGTGCAGTCACCAACCATAACCCGGCTATCACCGGGGGCCAGGCGGTTTGCCAAAGAGATTTTGAATTCATCTACCCGCTCCATAAAATGAAAAATATTAGCGAGCTCATCATACCTCACCCCCCAATAAAAAAGCCGCCCCGGAGGGTTAATCCGGGAGCGGCTTTCGGTCGGCGTGGTTGAGGTGTTGATCGATTAAGTGTTGTCCCCATTCCCACTTGGCGCGGGCTGGCTCTTGTCATCACCGCTTTTGCCGTCCTTTTTCCATCCATTGTGACCCTTCCAACGATTCATCATCCCCATTCCCATTTTGCGCATGCCAAGCACCATCTTGGCTTGCTGGGTGGGGGTGAGAATCGACCGCAATTGATCTTTCATCTTGTCGCGGCTTGCCTGCATTTCCTTGTTTTCGGAATCCAGCTTATCTAATAGCTTCTTGATGTCGCCATCCGAAGCCTTCATATCCACCTTTTGTTGGAGGGTGTCCATGTCGATCTTCATCTGGTCCCGAAGGGGTTTGTTGGCTTCCATTTGGCTCTTGAACAGGTCTTTGAGCTTGGCCGCTTGGTCGTCGCTCAACCCCAGTTTCTCCTTCATCTTGTCCATGTGGTCCCCGCCCATCATGCCACCGTCCGGTCCAGGGTCCGTTCCCTGTCCCATTCCGGGCTTGTCGTCCCCTCCTGCGGGGGCCTGGGCATCATCTGCATAAAGCGTAAATGCCGTACCAACCAACGCAGTGGTCATCAATGCCACCAGCCATAGTTTCTTTTTCATCCTTATCCTCCTCTGTGTTTTTAACCGGCTTTTCAAGAGGTTCGTGAATCCCAAGTTGATTTCCGGTTCCGCTGTGTAGACGAACGGGCCAGGCGGGAAGGGTCGCCCTTTGGAAGTAACGGGGTTTTAACCCCGGTTTTAGGGTGTAACAACGGGACGCCTTGGCGCGTCAAAAAGCCGTAGTGAATTTTCGGTCTAGATGCAAGGAGAGATTGAATGAAAAAAAGAATCGTTTTGGCCACTGCTTTGTTTTGGACCGCCGGGCTGGCCTTGGCGCAGATTCAGGCGGGCATTTCGGTCGGGCCCGGGGGCGACAGCTTTCACATGGCGATCGGCAGTTATTACAACGCGCCACCGGCACAGGTGACCGTTTGCCAGCAACAACATATTCCGGACGAGGAGCAGCCCGTCGTTTTCTTCGTCGCCAATCAGGTGCACGTGGCGCCGGGGGTCATCATCAACCTCAGGGCTGGGGGTATGCCCTGGGTCGATATTTTCCGCCGCTATCATTTGAGCCCCCGGGTCCTTTACGTCCCCTTCCATGGCAGGGCAGTCGGGCCTTATGCGGGGTACTATGCCTATTACAACGGGCACGGTCGTGAAAGAGTCCGGCTAGTGGACGCGGACATCGTCAATATGGTTAACTTGAGATTCGCGACCGAGTATTACCACCGCACGCCGGAAGAAGTCATGAGCATGCGGGCCGGAGGCCGCAGCTATGCCTACATCCATGACCAATACCGGCACCCCGGTCCCGGACGGGATGATCATCACTTTGATCATCATGACGACCACCGGGATGGTGGAGATTGGCACTAAAAAACAGCGCATTACTAATTCCTTATAAAAGGCGGGATTTTCTCGCCTTTTTTTAATTAAACACGGCCAAAAAGCATTTTGTTTTATCGTTGCAACTTTCACGATCTCCCTTCCGTCCAATAGGCGTAGTGGATTTAAAATCATTATGAGGAGATCGGAAATGAAAAACCTAACCGCCGCATTGGCCGCCGCGCTGTTCGTCGCTTCAACAGGATTGGCCCTGGCCCAAGACGCCAATGGAAACAACCCCGCCATGAGCCCCGATGCCCGTTTGGACCGCCAGCACAACCGCATTGAGAATGGCGTGAAGGACGGAAAGATCACCAAGAAAGAGCACCGCAAATTGGCCAAGGAAGGCAAAGAAATTAACCATCAGCGCAAGGCCGACCTGAAAAAAGACGGAGGCCGGTTGACCCACAAACAACGCAAGCATTTGGAAAAAGAGGAAAACCACCGTTCGGGGCAGATTTACAACGACAAGCATTAAGATTAGCTGTTAGGCATCAGGTCTCAGTTCTTAGCGAGACTGAAATAGCAAAGGCGGGGAGTTTCCTCCCCGCCTTTTTTTTCATTTTTTTCTTTTGCTAACAACTTAGAACTAAGGACTAACGGCTGCCTTTATTACTCCGCGATGTACTTCCCTATCGTAACCTTATTGGCCAAGGTCCCCTCGACGTATTCCTTTGCCAATTTGGCTTTGGGGGAATCCGGTGGAGCCAGTTCCAGGTACTTCTTCCAGCACTCCACGGCTTTTTCCTGGTAGCCGCGGTTAAGGTAAATGCCGCCCAAGGCGAAGTGCACGTCAATGTGCTCAGGTTCCAATTGGAAAACCCGCTCGTATTCCACCATGGCCTCTTCCCACCACATTTTGGCGTAATAAGCGTTACCCAAATGGAAATGGGCGGAAGGATGATCAGGCCTCAAGGAAACCGCTTTGGTGCATTCCTTGATAGCGTCGTCGTAGCGCCCTTCCTTAAAAAGAAGGATGCCGAGGTTCAATTGGGAAGGAAAATAGGCGGGATCCAGCCCGATAGCCTGCCGGTAGAGCCTTTCGGCGCCGCCAAAATCCAGGTTCCGGTAAAGCTGGACCGCTTCTTTGTTCAGTTCATCCGGTGTTGTCATTCAAAGCCTCTAACAATCAGTTCACAGTCGGCAGGCAAAAACCGCCAAAACTGTCGGCTGTAAGCTGTCGACCGTCGACTGGTGTTAAGGGATTACTTTATTGAGAGGGTATTCCACGATTCCCTCCGCGCCCGCATCCTTGAGTTTCGGGATGATGCCCCGCACAATTTTCTCGTCCACCACCGTGTCCACGTCCACCCAATCCTTGTCGTGGAGCTCCGAAACGGTGGGCGAATTGAGGGCGGGGAGGACTTTGAGGATCGTCTCCAGTTTTTTGCGGGGAACGTTCATCTTCAGCCCCACTTTTTCCTCGGCGGCCAAGGCGCCCTTTAAAAGCAGGACCATGTCCTCGATTTTTTTTTCTTCCAGGGGTCGGCCCAAGCGGCCCTGTTGGCGATAACCACCGTATTGGATTCCATGATGGTCTCCAGGATGACCAGGTTATTGGCCTTGAGCGAGGATCCGGTTTCAGTCACTTCGATAATGGCATCCGCCAATTCGGGAGGCTTGGCCTCGGTGGCCCCCCAGGAAAATTCCACATGGGCGGTAACGCCGTTCTTCTTCAAATATTCCTTGGAGACGTTCACCAATTCGGTGGCTATTTTCTTCCCTTCCAGGTCCTTCACCGATTTAATGGGGGAATTGGCGGGGGCCGCCAAAACCCAGCGCACGGGCCTTAAGCCGGCCTTGGCGTAGATTAATTCGGCCACTTCCTCAACCTTGGACCCGTTTTCCAATACCCAGTCCCGGCCCGTCATGCCCACGTCCAGGGTGCCGTCTTCCACGTAGCGGCCCATTTCCTGGGCGCGGATCAGCATGGCTTTCATTTCGGGATCGTCGATATTGGGGAAATAGGATCGCGACGTGGAGGATATCTTGTATCCCGCCTTGGCGAAGAGGTGGAAAGTGGATTCCTGCAGGCTCCCCTTTGGCAGCCCCAGCTTCAATAAATTGGCCATTGCGAATTCCTTTAAAAGCGGTTAACAGTCCACAGTCGACCGTCGGCAGCAACGACCCAAAAGCCTTGCTGTGGACTGTCGACTGTCAACTTTGGACTGTATTTAACAACCTGACCTTGGCTTTGACAAGGTCTGTTTATATCTTTAAAGCGAATTGGAACTTTTGTAGACTAAGCCCTTCCAAAAAATCCCCGGGACAAAAAAACTTGGAAAACCCAGTCCACTTTTACGATTACACCCGCCCCGAACTCATCCACCTCCTGGGCGAATGGGGTTCGCCCCGCCATGTCGGCACCCAGGTCTTTCGCTGGCTTTACCAAAAACGCGCCCGCGGTTTCGGTGAAATGACGGATCTCTCTAAGGAACTGCGCCAGGATCTGGAGGGAAAAGCCTCCCTTTCCCCCCTCACCCTCCATACCCGCCAGGCATCCAAGGATGGAACCGTCAAATACCTCTGGCAGCTGCCTCCCGATGAAAAAGGCCAAACGGCATTGGTGGAAAGCGTGCTCATCCCCATGGCCCGCGACGAGGAAGGTGAAGCCTCCCGCCATACGGCCTGCCTTTCCACCCAGGCCGGTTGCCGCATGAAATGCACTTTTTGCGCCACCGGAATCCCCAAGTTCCAAAAGAACCTCACGACCGCCGAAATCGTGGCCCAGATCGTAGGCATGGAGCAGGATTCCGGCACTTCTTTTAACAATGTAGTGGTCATGGGAATGGGGGAACCCATGGACAACTATGAAAACACCGAGAAAGCCATGCGCATCCTGCACGACCCCGATGGGTTAAACTTAGGCCGGCGCCGCGTCACCGTTTCCACCTCCGGCCTCTTGGAACACATCGCGCGCTTTATCAAGGACGATTGGCCGGTTTCGCTGGCGGTTTCCCTTCACAGCGCCGACCCCGAAATCCGCAGCCGCCTGATGCCCATCAACCGTTCCAACCCCCTGGACAAGCTGCGAAAGCTGATGCGCAAATACACCTTCGTGCGCCGCCTTCCGGTCACCTTGGAATACATCCTTTTAAAAGACGTCAATGACCGCCCCGAGGATGCCGAAAAACTGGCGGACTACTGCAAGGATCTGCTTTGCAAGGTCAACTTGATCCGCTATAACCCAGTACCCACCCTGCCTTTCGATGCGCCCAGTGAGGAAAAGGTGATGGCCTTCCGGGCACTCTTGAAAGCGAAGGGAATGCGGGTTTTCTTGCGGGAGAGGAAGGGCGTGGACATCGCCGCAGCTTGCGGCCAATTGGGCTTCGAAAATACGCCCGCGTTTAAATAGTCACAAATCGCCTCAAAGAAGGCTTGGATGAACCTGCGTTTTGAAAAAATCAAGCTGACGCCCGGGGAAAAGAACCTTACGAAACGGGCACTGGTTGTTTTGGGCACCTTCACCTGCATTACGGTGGTGACGGCCCTGGCTTCCATGCTCTACACCCAATTTCACCAGCCGATGATCGTGCCGAAGATCATCGGCATGGACGAAAACCAGGCCGAAAAGGCCATTTCCTCCAAGGGTCTTCACTTGAAGGTCACCCGTTCCCAATACGACGAACATGTGCCACTGGGCCTTGTCAGCGAGCAAGTCCCCAAGGCCAATAGCTACGCCAAGCGGGGGCAAACGGTAGAAGTGGTTTTGAGCAAGGGCAACCCCAAGGTCAAGGTGCCACAGGTCGTCGAGATGTCTTTCCCCCAGGCCCAGATCGCCCTGGCCGGGGCCCATTTGAGGGTAGGCCGCGAATCCCTCATGATTTCCGGGGACCCGCAGGACACCGTGCTGGCTCAAATGCCCCCCGCCGACGAACTGGCCGATTCTTTCACCGAGGTCAACCTGTTGGTGGCCGCCGCGCCGCCCCAGCCGAGTTACATCATGCCGGACTTGAAAAACCAGCCCTTGGAAAAAGCCTTCAAGGCCCTGCGGCCCGCGGGCATCACCATCCAGAACATCAAGAGCGAGGTGCACGACGACCTGGATTCGGAAACCATCCTTTCCCAAACCCCGCCCGCCGGCACCCGTATCCAGGAGAAAGACGACGTCTCCTTCGTGGTCAGCGCCAAAAGTTCCGAGCCCAGCCTGAAAACCCGTTCCGCCAAAATCGTCTTTGACATGCCCGAGGGCAACCCCCGGCGCCTCCAGATCGACATCTTCGACAGTTCGGGCACCCGAACGATTTACAACAAGATGGAAACCCCCAAGGACCACGTGGAGTTGGACGTTTTGGTCAGTGGCAAGGCCTCCGCCCAGGTGTACCTGAACCAGGAGTTCGTGAAGGAAATACCCATCGAGTAATCGGCCTTTTTTGCCGTCGAAGGCTCTCCGACCCTCATTCTCCGTCATTGAAATCAAGCCAGCCCGAACAAGAAAATGCGGGTTATACACGCCGATCTTCTTTTAAGAATTAAGGTGATCGGTATAGTCCCACAAATCATCTATTTTCCAAAAAATAGGTGAGAGACAATTTTCATTTAGGGGCCTTGGCCCTGTTGCCATTGGGAAACTGCATAGGATGTTGGAACCCTTTTTGCTAAGATACGGGCCCCAATCCAAGTTCGAGGTGTTTTTATGCCCCCCATCAAAGTTTCGGCTTCCATTCTCTCCGCGGATTTCGGCGACCTCCTCAAGAACGCCAAACAGGCCGTCGAGGCCGGTTGTGACATGCTGCACATGGACGTCATGGACGGCCATTTCGTGCCCAACATCACCTTCGGCGCCCCTGTCATCGCCAGCCTCAAGGGCAAGGTCAACGTCCCCATGGATACCCACCTAATGATTGAAAACGCGGATAAATACATCCCGGATTTCATCAAGGCTGGCTCCACCTATATCCTCTTCCACGCGGAGGCGATCGAAAACCCGGCTTCCACCATCCACCTTATCAAGCAGGACGGCTGCCGGGCAGGTATGGTCGTCAATCCCACCACTTCCGAGGAAGTTTTAAAACCCTTCGTCAAGGACCTGGACTACGTGCTTTTCATGTCGGTTTGGCCCGGCTTTGCCGGCCAATCCTTTATTCCCGACGTGGTGCCTAAAATCGCTCGTTTCTCCAAATGGTGCAAAGAGCAAGGCTTCAAACCGGAGATCGCAGTGGATGGGGGCATCAACCCCAAGACCGCACCCTTGGTGGTGGAGGCGGGGGCCACCTTGCTAGTGGCCGCAACAGCCGTCTTCAAGGCACCCAACATGAAAGAAGCCGTCCAGGCCCTCAAAAACGCCGGAAACAAAAATTAAACATGTTTCACTCCCAAGACACCAAGACACCAAGAACGTCTAAAAATATTGTTTCTTTGGTTTTCGCTTTCCTTGGTGTCTTGGTGCCTTGGTGGTTAATATTGTCTTTAACCGGCTGTGCGACGGCGCCTACTCCCACGCCCCTTCCCCCCGAGGAGGCCCAAACCCAAGCCCTCCTTTCCCAAGCCGCCGCCCGTTTCACCGCCCCTGATGCGCCCAAGACCCTGACCCTCCAGGATGACGCCCAGGTGGAATGGCGTTCGGACAAAAGCTTCCGGGTGACGGTGCATCAGATATGGGCGGCCCGGGTCAAACCCGACCATCCCCTGCCCCTTCTGGCCAGCCTAAACCAGGATTCCCAAAATCTCTCCATCCAGACCCTGAAGCTTTATGTGCTGGACGATAAAGGGAACTTCACGCCCGCCGAAAAACAACCCCAGGCCCAATGGATCCCACCCCAGGAAAACCTGCCCTTAAGCCTCTCCAAACTGACCTCGGTCCGGATTCCCGACCTGGAGGCGGGCGAAGCCCTAGAAGTGAAGTACACCCTTGAAACCAAAACTTCCGCGCTTTTGGTGGACAAGGATATGATGAAGGACCCGAAGAAACCCCACCCGATAGCCCCCGAGGCCAGCTTCGCGTTCCGTTGGAACGACTACACCCCTTCCCTTCAAAGGGACCTAACCCTTCACATTCCCTCCAACCTGGAGCTCTTCGGCGCCCGGCTGAGGCTGCCCCAAAACTTCACCACGGACGCACCCACGGTCCCCAAGGGGCACGAAAAAACCGTGCGCTTATCCATGGGGCCCGAAGACCCCGTGCCTTCCGAAAGTTTCCAACCCGCCCTCCAGGACCTGGCCCCCCTCACCGCCTTCACCCTCAACCGATCCTGGGAGGAAGCGGTGATGCCCTACCGTATCCGGGTCCGGCAGTACTTGGACGGGGATCTTTCCAAGGTGGGGGACTTGATCGGGGACGCCGGAAGCAACACGGCCGAAGCCCTGGCTGACCGGATCGGCCAAATCAAATCCGCCATCGAGCAAAAAGTCGATTTCGTGGACACGGGCCTGCCTGTTTACCTGAACCCCGACCGGCCCGTGAGTGAAATCATTGAAAGCGGAAAGGGTACGGCCCACGATATGGCCATGCTTTTGACGCTGTCCCTTCGGTACGCCAAACTAACGCCCTTGGTTTACCTCTACCGCCAGGCCTCCAGCGGCGAGATCATTCCCGATCTGCCCGCCCTTTCCCAGTTCAACGGGGTGCTGGTGGCCGTAGCTTCCGGCAAGGACTTGATTTGGGTCGATCCTACCGAACCCCTGGCGGCACCGGGCGTACTCCCCATCAACGCGCTGGACCGCAAGGCCCTTTGCGTCCTCACACCCTTGAATTGGAAGCTGACGCCCTCCTTTGCAGCCAAGGACCACCGCAAACACCGCGACGTCGTCATGGAACTGGACGCCCAGGGCAACCTGAATTGCACGGTCGATATCCTGGCCTATGGTTCCTCCGAGTTGGCCTTGCGCCAGTTTTTTCGGGCCACCACCGATGAGAAGCGGCGCGACCTGGTTTACAGGGGCTTGGCCCGCCTTTTCCCCCAAGTGGCCCTCACCGACTACCGTTTCGGCGACTACAGGGACATTTCCAAACCCCTGGACGTTCATTACACCTTCCAAATTCCCTCTTACGCCAAGTTCCGCAAGGACGGTGGCATGGCTTTCTTCCCCGTGGTCTTCGAGGATGTGGAGGACTTTTTCTCCGTCCTGCACGATTCCCGCCAAACGCCCGTGGTCGTGCCCCAAAACTTCAATTCCGAGACCGAAACCATCGTGAAACTGCCCCCCGGCTACCTGGCCGGCGATCTGCCCAAGGATGTGGCCCTCAGCAATCCTGTCGCGGAATTTTCCGCTACTTCCAAACTCGAATTTGGGACCTTGAGTTACGAAAGGTACGTTGGGGTGAAGCAAAGGACTATCTCGTTGGGCAAGGAATACCAGGACTTATTGGCCTTCTACCAGACCGTCGTGACGCAGGACCGGAAACCATTTACGGCGGTCAAGCAAAAGTAAGCACACTACTAAAAAGGCGATTTGAACCACCAAGGTCACTATGCCGACCTTCCATAAAGCAGTTATAGAGGTCGGTATAGTATCGATTTCCACAATTTTATCTTGTGGGTAATCGGCACAAGCTTACCAAGAAAGATAAAATCAAAATAAACCGTGGAGGTTTAGGTATATTTTTTTGCTGTTCTTGGTGCCCTTGGTGAGCTTGGTGGTTAAACTTGTGTTGCCGTTATTTTAAGGAGGCGTCATGGCGCAGCAACTCGATTTGAACGAATTAGGACCTCTGCAGAACTTGGTGGGGACTTTCACGGGGGATATCGGGGACGACACAGCCCCCTCGGACGACCGGGGCACCGAAAACAACAAGTATCACGAAGTCATCGTCTTCACCCATATCCTGCCCGCCATGAACCACGAGCAGACACTTTATGGGGTTCGGTATCACCAACAGGTCTTCCGCCACGGCGAGGAATTCCCCTTCCACGACCAAATCGGCTACTGGCATTGGGACCCCAAGGCCAAGCAAGTGATGCAATCCCTCGCCATTCCCCGGGCCATGGCGCTCCTGGCGGGTGGTCACGCGGAGCATGATTCCAAATCGTTCAAGCTCAAGGCGGAATTGGGCTCAAAGACCTTCGGGATTTGTTCCAACCCTTTCCTCGACAAGGAATTCCAAACGGTCGAATACGAAATCCAGGTGTCTTTCCCCGACGAGGAGACCTTTATTTACCACCAAGTGACCCGCATTCAGATCAAGGGGCAGAAGAACATCTTCGAGCATAGGGACAAGAACACACTTAAGCGGGTGGAGGCTTAACTGAAAAAGAATTGCCCGCGCTGGGAATCCGGGTTGGACGATATTGGGAGGTGTTTTTGAAAGTTTTTAATTTTAAAGAAATTTTGAATTTTCCCATCGCTTTGTTGATAGTCGCTACTTCTTATTTCTTGACGAATTCAGGAATAAGTTCTGAATTTTTGAATCTACTTGGATGCTTTTTTGCCGGACCTTTTGTTTATCTTCTTCATCTGATAAACGTTCTTACTGGTTTTGATAGCAGTGCTTGTGTGTTACTAAATTGGGGCCTAGTTTTTTTATATTACAGTTTTTTAATTCAATTTTTATTTCTCCTTATCAAAGAGAAAAAGTTCAAACTCTTTGCACTGTTCATAACGGTTTTCGTTATTTTGCATGGGATGTCAACTTATTGGATTTATTTGAAAATCAAAGGGCTTTTTCAGTAATCCTGTTGTCCACGATGGGGGACCCGTCGTGGACAGGCACGGAATAGAAATTGTTGATCTTTTAAGTTTTAGTGAGAACGAAATCCGCCGGGGCTGGAATTCCCTTCACCTGGCCGCCTAACCCCGCCCTCGAGGCAGAAGTTCCCTCCCGGCCGATGGGGCCGGTTGCCCACTCCGGACGATTCTCCAAATGCCTTTAAACATAGTGGAATAGTACCTGACTTGAATCATATTGGCCCCTGACCCACCCGTTTAAAGTGCCTTATCCCTAAAACGAGGTATTGGCCATGGGTCTAATTGGCGTTGATTCAAGTATGTTGTCTTGTTGCGGGCTCTACTGCGGCGCCTGCGCCACCTACCTAAAGAAAAAATGCCAGGGTTGTCGAAATACCGAAGCGAACGGCAATTGCGGCGCAAGGAAATGCGTCATCGAAAAAGGAATCGAATCCTGCTTAAAATGCCCAGATTTTCCTTTTCCGAATGATTGCATGAAATTCAAGCTGGCTGTATTCCCCGATTAAAGTCTTAGCGGGGACGAAAACCGCCGGGCCTGGAGTTTCCCTCGCTGGGCCGCTTGAACCCGCCCTTGGGGCGGAAGTTGCCTCCCGGCCGCTGGGGCCGGTTGCCACCTTCCGGACGATACTCCCGATTCCGATGTTCCCCTTCGGGCCTGCGATGGGGGGTGCCTGAGCCGCCACCGAATCCGCTATCCGGACGGCTGCGATGCTCCCCGGAAAAAGGCCGCTGTTCCCCTGGACGTTTCTCAAAGCGGTGCGGATGCTGTCCCTGCGACGGCCTCTGATGGGGCTTTCCTGCGCCGCCACCGAACCCGCCTTCTTTCCTAAAACCCTGGCGGTCATCCCGAAAGTTCCGGTTCGAGTTCCGGGGCCGGTCCCCGCCCATGAACTTTCTCCCGATTCGCTGGATAAAACCTTCCGGTTTCGCCCAATTGCGGGATTCGTTCGACATGGGTTGCTTCTCATCGGCTTCATTGAAGGGAGTGTTATCCCGGGAGCCTTCCTGGGGCCTTTGAAACTTGTCCCGGTGCTGTTCCGACCTTTGCTGATGCCGTCCATCCGGATGGCGATTTTTTTGATGGAAATCCCTGGATTGGGAATCCTTGTGACCGACACCCCAGCCTTCTTGGCGCCTTTGGGGCGGCCTGGAATAGGAAGGCTTGAATCCGCCTTGGCCTTGGGGCCGGGCTTCATTCCGGCCTCCTTGGGGCCTTCCATGCCCCTGCGGGGGACGTCCATGGGATGCGGGCCGTGGAGCGTGTTGTTTTTGAGCTGATTCTTCCTTGGGAGCCGTAAACCCGAACCGGGAAGGCTTCACCGGGATGGATTCCTTCGTCACGTTCATCAACTTGAGGATCCTCCTCCACAAGTCCATGTCCTCAGGAGTGAGGAAACACAGGGATTCGCCCTCGGCGCCCGCGCGCGCTGTGCGGCCCACGCGGTGGATGTAGTCCTCCGGGTTCTTCGGCAGGTCGTAGTTGATGACATGGGCGATATGGTGTATATCCAGCCCCCGGGCCGCGATGTCCGTGGCCACCAGGACCAGGAACTTCCCTTCCCGGAACTGATCGATCGCCTGGCGCCGCTGGGATTGGGTGCGGCCCCCGTGGATGCGGGTGACCTTCACGCCTTCGTCCTTGAGGCGGTTCATGATGCGGTCCACGCGGTGCTGGGTGCGGGCGAAGATCAGGATGGAACCCTGCCTTTCCTTAAGCTCACTGGAAAGCTCCTCGGGTTTTTTGGCCTCGGTGGTATAGAGCACCTTTTGGACAATCTTCTGGATGGGCTGGGTGGTGGAACCGATGGTGATGCGGACCGGGTCCTTCAGGTATTTGGACGCCATTTGCTGGATGTTGGGGGGGATGGTCGCCGAGAAAAGAAGTGTCTGGCGGTGTCCCGCCAAGCGCTTGCGGATTTCATCCAATTGCGGGGCGAAACCCATGTCCAGCATCCGGTCCGCCTCGTCCAAAACCAAAAAGCCGTTGGAGGAAAGAACCAGGGAACCCCGGTTCAAATGGTCAATGACCCGGCCCGGCGTGCCGATGATCAGCCGGGGCTTACGGGTAAGCTGGCTGAATTGGGTGCTCATATTGGCCCCGCCGATCAAAAGAACGGACCCGCCCACGTGATGGGTTCCGGTAAGCTTGCGTAAAACCTCCAACACCTGCACGGCCAGCTCGCGCGTGGGGGTCAGCACCAGCGCCGTCTTGTCCTTGTTCTTTTCCAGGTAGGTCAAAAGGGGGATGCCGAAAGCGGCGGTTTTCCCCGTTCCGGTTTGGGCGGAAGCGATGACATCCTTCCCTTCCAATGCCAATGGGATAGCCTGCGCCTGGACGGGCATGGGCTTCTCGAAATTCATCTGATGCAGGGAATGCCTTAAAAACTCGGGCAAATCCAATTCTTGAAAACTTTCCATTTTAATTCCTTATCAATTTTAATCGCTGCCATTGCGAGGAGTGTCCCGCGATTAGCGGGACGTTAACGGCGAAGAAACCTCAATTCCACATGCATTCGTTTTTAAGGTTTTCCGCCGAAGATTTCAAAGTAGATGAAGCATCCATTGCAAAAAGCTTATAAAAATTGGATTGCTTCGTCATAGCCATTCACCGATTCGGTGAATATTCCTCACAACGACAGCATTTGAGTTTTGGGAATGAACCAGGGGAAATAATTGGGTTGGAAAGCCGTCACGCTATTTCTGCGGGGCACCTGTTGAAGGGCTCCCGCCACCCCATGGCGGCTCGAAACGAGGGTTACCAAATGTCATCCGTCAAAAACAGGCCATACCATACCATAAGACCCGCCGGTGGAGCCATTATTTCTCCGCCAGCTCGATAATGCCCTTCCAGTCCTTGGGCGGGCGGCGGCGGTGCATCTCGGCCAGGGTCTTGATATAGCGGGCGGGCCGGTCGCTGGGGGGCAGGTGGTCGAGGATTTCGTAGGCCGTTTCCCATTGGCCCAACTCGAATTCTTCCAGGCCCTTGGTGAAAAGCTTGGCCTTGTCCTGGTCCGCCGGAAGGGGATGGATCTCGAAGAGGTCCAGGGCCACGTTCATGCCCGCCGGCTGGAACTTCCCGATGCGGCGCGCCACGGCGGTATCCTTGGAAATCTTTTCCACCACTTCCTTGGTGGCCAGGATCGGCACCTCCACGATCTTGGTGATGCCTTCCAGCCGGGAGGCCTGGTTCACGACCGGCCCCATGACGGTGTAGGAAAAAAGCTGTTTGGCGCCCATGGACCCCGCCACCACTTGGCCCGTATGGATGCCGATGCCGCAACGCCACTCGGGGGCAATCTTTTCCAGGGAGACCACCATGGCCAGGGCGGCCCGGCAGGCGCGGTTGACGTGGTCGGGATCGGGGAAAGGCAGGTTCCAGCAGGCCAGGATGCCGTCGCCCAGGAACTGGAGCACGACGCCATTTTCCTTGAAAATTTCCTCGGTCATGGCCGTCATGACGTCCTGTAGTTCACCGGTTTTTTCCAGGATCTTCTCGGCCTTGCCCTCGGTGAGCTTGGAAAAGCCACGGATGTCGAAAAACATCACCGTGCCTTCGGTCAGCTTGGGCTTCAATTCCTCCGTGTCGGAAGACTCGATGATTTTGGAGACCACCTGGCCCGAGAAAAACCGTTGAAGCCTTTCCTTCAATCCCTCCAGTTTCTGCACCGAAAGACTGCGGCCCACCATGTCGGCGATGAGGCCGACCAGGCGGCAATTATCCTTGAGGGCCGCTTCACTACCTCCCTGCCCGGCCACATAGAAAAGAAGCGGTTCTTCCCCGGGGATTTGGGTGGCCGCACAAACCGCCCAATCGGCCCCTTCCTGCAGGGTGGCCGAAAGGCCCTGGTCCGGGTTGGTCCAGCAATAAAGAAAGGGCTGGGGCGCATGTTTGAGGGCTTCCTCGATGAGGGTGCGGCTGGTCTTAAAACCCGTGGAATCCAGGGCCGAATCCACCGCCAGGACCCGGCCTCCCGGCCGCATGATTTGGGACCAGGACCCGGCGGCTACTGACCTCAAAAGGCTCGCGATATGGTTATAAGAGTCGGACTCGGCCTTTTGACGGAGGAGTTCGGGAAGCTCCAAAAGGTCGAGGATGCGCAACCGGGCGGGGACCGCCCCTCCGTTCTTGTAAACTTCTTCCGAGCTCATGGACATCTTGAGGTCGGGCCGGACCTCGTCCTTGCGGTTGCTTAGGATCGCGAAATGGAACCGGGTTTTCCCCACGACAAACTGGTCCCCGTTCTCCAGGAAGAAGGCTTCTTTCTCCACGCCTTTGTGGAAGACGGGGTTGGTGGTGCCGGTGAGGCGCTTGACCATCAGCCGCCCCGCTTTCATGCGCAATTCCAGGTGGCGGTGACTGAGGAACTTCTCATGGGGCACGGCCCAGTCCGCATCATCCGTGCGGCCCAGGATGACGTCGTGGTTCTCCCCAATCTCAAAACGAAGGGTGGCCTCCCCCTGGCGCACGGCTTCCACAATGGCCTTCATGAACGGCAGTCCACAGGTGGTAGTTGGCAGTTGGCAGCCAACCTCTGAAGCTTGAAAGATTTTAACTGCGGACTGCGAACTGTGGACTGCGAACTGTCTTTCATTTGCTTTCCTTCCGGTATTGGGCCCAAAGGCGCACCCATTGGTCGCTCGTGACGGGTTCCAGCGATCCTTGGACGTCCACCCGCGAACGGCCCGCCACTTCGGAGATTAACACCAGGCGGTTTGGATCGGTCAGGGGGTCCATCCAATCCAGCCGCTTTTGAACGAGTTCCCCCTCTTTTCCCAGCATTCGCGCGGTCTTCCCGTCCGGATCAAAGCCAACAGCCTTAGCCAAGAGTCCCCGGGGCTCTTCCTCCCCAATCGCTTCCCCGGTGCGGGTGTCCCAAAATTCCCAGCCCCCATCCTGGTAGGCGACTAAAAGGACGTCTCCATGGGGGCTGAAGGTCCAATCCTGGGCCGGGCCTTCGTGCCGCAAGGGGTTTCCGATAGAAAGCCCTGTGGCGAGGCTCCAAAGCCGGATGGTTCCATCCGAGCCCATGGTGGCGATGGTCCCGCTATCCGGGCTGATTAAAACGGAGACCAGCCCGATACCGTGGTCGAGGATTCTCAAGGACTTGCCGGTTGAGGAGTCCACGACCGCCGCGGTCTTGGTAAGCGCATAAACCAGGGTGCGGCTATCGGGGCTGAACAGCGCGTCGTGGACCCCCTTTTCCACCTTCAGAAGCGGCTTGCCACCCGTCGGCTGCGGGGAATAAAGCTTGAGGCCCCCGTTCCAACCCAAGGCGGCCATTCTTTCACCGTCAGGGGAAAGCAGGACCTTTGAAATGGAAAGGCCTGTCCCTAGGGGCTTTCCCTTTTCTTGGCCGCTTTGGACGTCCCACAGGTGCAGGCTTTTATCCTCTCCGCCGGTCAAGACCGTCCGGCCGTCGGCGCTGAAGGCCCCCCCGTAAACCGCCTTCCCCTTCCCCAGCACTTGGAAGCGACCGGTGGGAAGATTCCACAATCGGGACTCGCCGTCCGAATCGCAGGTGAGAAGCCGGGAACTGTCAGGGCTAAAAACCGCCCTCAGGATCGTTCCACCGGCCACCAGGATATCCCCTTCCCCTTTCCCCGTGGCGGCATCCCAAAGGCAGGCGGTTTTCCCGCCGAAGGTCAGCGCCTTTTTCAGATCCGGGCTGAAGAGGGCGTGGCTTTGGAATTTCTTCAGGTGCTCGCGCCCCGGATTATTCCACGCCAGGGAAATTTCGTCGTCCATCCCGTCCCCCGGTAAGGCCCAAAGGCAGGCCAGACCATCCCGGCAGCCAGCGGCCAAGGTCCTGCCCTGGGGATCGAAGGCGGCGGCGGTAATGATGTCCCCTTGCCAAAAATCATGGCCCAAGTGTTGGCCGGTTTCGGCGTTCCATATCCCCACCACGTGGTCCGTGTCCCCGGTCAGGACTTCCCTTCCATCGGCACTGAAAGCTAAGGCTGAAATCCTTCCCCCGGTCTTTAGGATAAACCTCAAGGGCGCGTGGGTCCGGGCATTGAAAACCCTGGCGAACCCGGCCGAACCCCCGCTGGTGACCGAAGCCAGGACGTGGCTGCCATCTGGGCTGTAAACGGCCTGCGCTCCCAAGCCTTCCATAAAGATCACGGCCCCTGTTCTTTTTCCCTTGTTGTCGTAAAATTTGACCGCCCCATTCCATCCGGCGGCAAGAAAGCCCCTGCCATTGGGGTTAAAAGCCACGGTGGGCTTGTACCAGGAGGGCGCCCCTTTCAAGTCCAGTTGGATGGATTCCCCGACCGGATTCCCGTTATCGGCGTCCCACAACTGCGCCGCGCCGCCCTTATCCAAAGTCAGCACCCGGTCCCCCTGGGGGCCGAACAAAGCCTTCAAAACCGGCTGGTCGTGCTCCATCACGGGCGGCAGTAAAAGGCCCGTGGCGGCGTTCCATTCCCTCGCCCTTCCGTCCATTCCACCCGTCAAAACCTTTTGGCCGTCATCGCTGAAATCCACCGAAGTGATTCCCTTGTTTTGCCACATCGCCTTCCCCACCGCCGCATGGGTGGCAACGTCAAAAACCCTTGCTTCCCCGTTGTCCCCGCCCAAGGCCAATTTGGAGCCGTCCCGGCTAAAGGCTGCGGCGGTCAGGACCCCGTTCAACGGGAGGGTGCGGCTCAAGACTTGGCCCGTCTCGGCGTCCCAAAGTATCGCTCCCGTCGTTCCCCCGGCCGTCAAAAGGATCTTGCCGTCCGGACTGTAAGCCACGGTCATCAGCGGGCCGTCATGGGCGAAAAACGCTCTTGGAACGGGCGGCATATGCCAGGCAGCGTTACCCCTGGCCAGGATGGAAGGGTACATCTTGTCCGCCGCCGCAAAATAAGCCACGGCGGAGGCCTCGTCGTCCTTGTCCAGGAATTCCCTCCCCCTCAGGACATAGTTGAAGGCCGTGTCCTGAATTTGGGCGGTCTGGCGCTTGGAAAGGAAGAAAAGCACGACCGAAAGGGCGATCAAGGAAACCGCCGCGATCAAAACCGAGGTGCGGTACCGCAGGAGGAACTTGGCCAGCCAATAGCCCATGTCGTGGGCCAGGGGGCTCACCGGCCGTCCTTCCCGGCGGGCTTTCAAATCCTTCAACACCTCTCCGACTGAGGTGTATCTTTGCTGGGGATCGACCGCCATGCACTTGGCCACGATGGCGGAGAGGTCCCGGTCCACCCTGCCCTTGGTGAGGGTGAAGAGATCGGGAACTGGTTCGGCCTCGACGGCTTCCCGGTAAATCCGGAGCCTTTCCTCCACCCCGGAAACTTTTTCCAGTTTGGGGGCGATCTCCGAGTGGGGTACCCGGTTGGAGCACATGGAATAAATCGTACAGCCCAGGGCATAGATGTCCCACCGGATGTCGGGCTGGAGGGGCTTTTCCGGGTCGGGCGTGACCGCCTGTTCCGGCGCCATGTAAAAAAGGGTGCCCAAGGTTCCACCGGACTCGCTCAAAACCCGGGAATTGCCGAAATCCGCAACGCGGATATGCCCTTCGTCGTCCACGAGCAGGTTGGCCGGCTTCAAGTCGCAGTGCACCATCTGTTTGGCGTGCACGTAATGCAAAGCCTGGGCCACTTCGTCCATCCAACCAGCGGCCTTTTCCACTTCGATCTCACCGGTTCCGGGTAGCCCACCCTCCATTTGGCGTTCGAGTGATCCTTCCTGGGCCAGGTCCATGACGTAATAGGGGATATCGCCGCTCAAGTCCGCGTCCAAAAGGGAGACAATATGGGGATGCTTGTCCAGGCGGATCAGGCGGTCGGCTTCCCTTTGGAGAAAGAACCAATGGACGCCGCTCTTCTTGGTGAAAACCTTGACCGCAACGAACTTCCGGGTCCGAAGCTGGATGGCCTCCCAAACCTGGGCGTAGGCACCCCGCCCCAGGGGCTTGATCAACATGTAACCGGCAATTTTGGGGGCGTCGGGGTGTTGTTTGAGGTCGGGCAGTTCGGAAAGCTGCTGGGAAGCCTTTTGGGCGTCCGTGGTTTGGGCCATGGTGTGAAGGAGGGGGGAGGAGTCTTCTGAAGAAGCTTTCTTTTTCTTGTTCTTGGCCAAGGCTGTCCTCGATGGAACGGGCGAATTCGGCGCTAAAAGTATTTATACCTTATTTAAGACGGCTCAAAATGCAAGTTTTCCTTTTTCGATAGGGTTAAAACCGGGTTAAAACCAATATCGAAAATGGAAGAAGACGGTCGAAAGGAAACGGCTCCAGAGAGGGCGCTGGCGGACATCGGCCATGGAAACTTCACGGCAATGGGCGAAATCCTTTTCGAACTGCGCCTCTAAACCCCGGATTGACTTTTTTTCCGAGGGAATGACGTTGACCTCCAAATCCTTGCGGAGGCTTCGATAATCCAGGTTGGAGGACCCGACCAGGGCCCAGGAATCCGCCAGGAAAGTCTTTGCGTGGAGTACCCGTCCTTGGTATTCGAAAATCCTGCATCCTGCCTTGAGGAGACCCGGGAAATAAACAATGGAAGCCCAACGCACCATGGGCACATCCGAGCGGCCGGGGAGCACCAGGCGGACGTCGCATCCCCGCCGGGCAGCCCGTGCCAGGGCCCGCAAAAGCGGCCCAGTTGGGACAAAATAAGGTGTCAGGACCCAAACCCGGTGGTTGGCGGAAGACATGCGGCCCAGCAATTCCTTGCGGAAACTGCGCCTTAACTTGCGGCTGGCGGTCATGCGAATAGGGCTTCCCTGGACGTCATGAGTCAGCCACTGGATCAGAAAATGGCGGTGCCGGCGGGCCGATTGGTGGGGCCAGGGATCTTCCCAGGCGGTTCGGAAGGCCAGTTGAAACACTTGGCTTTTCACTCCCGAAAGGCCGATACCCGTGTCCCTCCAGGACGATTTTCCTTTTATTCCCTCCAGGTGCCAATCGGAAACGTTGAAACTACCGATCCAAACTTTCCGTCCATCCACGATACATTGCTTGCGGTGATCCCGGTGTTTCCCGCTGTTCCAGATGGTAAAGGCATAACGGAGGGACCACCGGAGCCGCATCCACTGGAAGCGGTGGAAAACGGAGGAGAAAAATGTCGGCCAAGAACGGTAAATCCGAAAAGCAACCCCATTCTTCTCCAGCCGGGGACCGTAATGGTCCAGGAATTCCGGCGAACCCACGCCATCCACCAAAAGCCTCACGGAAACACCCCTCCGTTTCGCGGCGATAAGGGCGGCCACGATTAGATTCCCCAGTCTTCCCGGCTCAAAGATATAAGTTTCAATGTCCACGCTCCTGCGCGCTTCCCGTATGGCCCTTAGGACATCCCAGAAATAATCGTCGCCGTGGAAATAAAGCTTTTCACCGGACCAGGGCTTTCCGAGTCCGGGGGAATGGCCTATCAGTGGGGATTCGCTGAATATTTCCGTTTTTACCATGATGAGTAACTTTTACAGTGTTTTAGAGATATAGACAGGCGGCATTGAAATTCTAATGGAGTCCGGGTAATTTAACGAGATGAGTCTAAAACTTGCCTTCCTGCTCTTATTGGCTTTTTCTTGGGTCACAGAACCCTTCGTTGGCCTATCCTTTTCCCCTAAACCATCCCAAGTAAAAGCTTATTGCCCCATGTGCCATGGTCCCTGTTGCTGCCATCATCCTGCCGAAAACACACCCTGTCCCGCCGCCCCCGGCTTTTATTCAGGAGATTGCGGTGGCGGCTCCCATTCCAATGCCCTTTCCCAAAGTCCGGTCAAGGGGTTCCCCCCCGCCACGCCTTCCCTCTTCATTCCGATTCCCCCGGGAAGCCAGGAGATGAAAACCGTTTCCCTTCCGATCCCTCCCCTTTTTGTCCATACCCCACCTCCCCGATGGAAAGGTCTTTGCTAAGGACAGGCTTTTGAAAGTCTGTTGAGAGATCATTCCATTCGAGCAGGTATTTCATGCTACGTCGTTTTAAAAATATTTCTTGGGATTCAATGTCGAAATTCAAAACTTTTATCCCAAATTTAATTTTCACAAAGGAGAAGTCATGACCAGGTTTAAACGATTAAATTTAAAAGTGAGACGGTTTTGGGAGGTTGTAGCCATTATCATAACCTTGGGGGCGATTCCTCATCTGGCTTCTGCCTGTGCCTGTGGATGCGGGATTTTCGACCTAGTAGTTCCTGGCCTTCCAGATATGCACTACTCTACAACTTTTTCCTTACAGTACGATTACATGAACCAGAATAAGACTCAACATGGTACGGGGCTTGTTTCTGGTGACTTGAACCCGGATAAACAGCTAGAGACTAACTTCTTTACTTTATTTTTTCAGCATCAATTTGATCAGGATTGGGGATTCATGGCGATGATACCGGTATGGAATCGAAATTTCGTAACTGATAACAATGGTACTCCGGGCGTAACCGATGCCAGCCAGGGCGTAACCCCGCAATTATTGTCATCCAACGCTACCGTACTGTCAGACATCCGCATCATGGGTGAATATATGGGTTTGTCCGATGACATGTCGCTTGGCATACAATTCGGGCTCAAGTTGCCGACAGGTCCGAACGATGCCGGGGATTATTTCCAGGGCCAGCCGATCATGGACCAGGATACCCAGCCAGGAACGGGCACTACGGATACATTACTGGGAGCTTTTAAAGTCGGGAATTTAGGCCCTAGCAGCTGGTATGTACAGGCTTTGTGGGAACATGCCCTTTACAGTTTCCAGGGATATCGGCCGGGTGATAGCATCGACGCGGCTATCGGTGACCAATTTCATGGAATTGAAACGGCTACCAGTCTCATTCCCACCCTCGAGATCCACTACCAGTTCCGAGACTATGATCAAGGTGGAGGCGACGCGGCGTTTGGGAATGCGGATAGTGGATACTCCAACTTTTATTTGACCCCGGGTCTTCAGGATAGAATCGATTCACACTTGCTGGCCAATGCCGCCATCTATATACCTCTCTACCGTGATGAAAATGGTTACCAGCAAGTCGCTCCATACTTGCTCAACTTTGGGGTCGGATACCAGTTTTAAGACGGACTGATCTCTATTGGTCCCGCGGACTCTCGCCAATTATGAATATTTGAGTTTGAAACCATCGAGGGAAACTTTTCCCTCGATGTGTCCGCGCCGTTCGAAAAGTGTGACACCCCCGCCACAATTTTTAATCCACCAAGCCGTAGTTTTTCCAGTAAAAACCGTTCGAAAATCCCTTCCAGGTTCCGGCCCGGAGGGGAACAACTTCATTAAGGAGAAAAAATGAAAACCAATTTTTTAAGCCGTTCGATGGCAATTCTGTCACTCTTTGGAATTCTTTCCACCACTGTTTGGGCGGATAACATGTCCGGAATGGCCATGTCTACGCCCGCCTCATCGCAGCCGACGGTTCAAGCCACCCGGGCCGTTCAGCCGAAGTCCAAAAAAGTCCAGAAGAAAAAGAAAACCAAGGTCGTTTGGGTTTGTCCCATGGGAGACTACAGCGGCCCAAGGACCAAGGATGGGAAATGCCCCAAATGCGGGATGGACTTGGTGAAATCAAAGGCGCCTGCGGACGCCGCCCCCTCTTCCACACCCGACGCCATGAACAGCCATTAACAGGACGTCATCATGAACACGACCACCATGGAACGGACCAGGCTGGACCGCCAGGAGATTTTTGTTTACGTTTTCGCCGCCCTCCTGGTGGCAGCCCTGGCTTTTGCGATATTAACGGATAAACCGCCCCGGACCCTCCAACCCCTTGGAAACATACCCGCTTTTTCCCTGACGGATACCCATGGAAAAAAATTCACATTGGATAATTTGAAGGGAAAAGTTTGGGTGGCGGATTTTATGTATGTCCATTGCACCACCCAGTGTCCCCTTATGACCAAAGTCATGGAAAAGGTCCAAGAGCAGTGGAAGGGGAAAGGTATTTATTTCGTTTCCTTTACCATGGACCCCCGGGACACTCCAGGGGAACTGGCTCAATACGCTAAGGATTACGGCGCGGATACGAACAGCTGGTCCTTTTTGACTGGTAATTACGAGGACGTGACCCGGCTCGCGAAAAACGGATTCAAACTCCCGGCCCAAGGGGGACCGGATTCCGATTTCGTGCACAGCATCCGGTTCACTCTCGTGGACCGCCAAGGGCGGATCCGCGGCTATTACAACAGTGACGATGAGCAATCCCTTTTGACCCTGGACAAGGACCTGGAAATTCTATTGGGCGAAAAATCCTAATGAAGTTTTAGGGGAAGCATAGTTTTGATTTGAAATTACCTCAAAATCCACCAGCCGGTGAAACCGGAGAAATGATCAAAGTAAAAGAAATGCCCCTTCCCAAAACGCGGAAAGCCAAAGCCGTTTTTTTCACCCCGCTGGCCGGAATCCTTTTTGCGGCTTCCGTTCTCCAAGCCGATAACAAAACCACAGGGACTCCTTCCGTCTCCCCGGCCCCGTCCATTCGATCTGATTTTTCGAAAACAGCCCTTCCAATCCTCCGGCAAAGTTGTTTTGCCTGCCATGGGCCCCAGCCCCAAGGCACCGATGGCATCCAAGATCCCGCTTTGAGGAAAAAAGCCGTAAAAACTATTGCCAAAGCTCAAAACGAACTTCGGATGGATATCACCTTTCCCTTTCCTGGCAGTGACAATCCGAAGGATGATTTGAAGGATATGGTGAGGGCGCTTCAAAAAGGATGGATGCCACCCGAAATCCAAAAGGTTTTAAAATTCGGCCAGCCGTTAAGCGCACCGGATAAAAAAATCCTGCTTGATTGGGCGTTTCAGGCGCTCAAGGAAACAAATTAAGCACCCGCCACAACCCCGCCTTTTCTTTTGGCAGGATTGGCCTTAAAATCGACCGCCCCTTATATCTATGACAGGAAATGTCTTCATGTTCGAGCAACTCACCGAAAAAATCCAAAAAGTCTTCAAGAACCTCCGCGGCCAAGGAAAGATCAGCGAGGAAAACGTCGAGGAAGCCTTGAAGGAAGTCCGCCTGGCCCTTTTGGACGCCGATGTCAACCTCGAGACCGTCAAGCTTTTCCTCGAAAGGATCAAAATCAAGGCCCTCGGCAAGGAAGTGGCCTTAAGCCTCACCCCGGGGCAGGTCATGGTCAAGATCGTCCACGAAGAACTGATTGCCCTCCTGACCCCCAAGGACAAGAACGCCACCAAGCTCAAGTTCGCGCCAGCCCCCCCCACCCTGATTCTCTTAGCCGGCCTCCAGGGAACCGGCAAAACTACCACGGCCGCCAAGCTGGCCTTGTGGTTGAAGAAGGACGGCCGAAAACCGGGCTTGGTGGCCGCCGATCTTGTCCGTCCCGCCGCCATCGACCAGTTGGCCGTATTGGCCAAGGAGATCGGCGTTCCCATCTTCAAGCCCGAGGGTGGAGAAAAAGCGCTGGATGTCTGCGTGAGGGCCGTCAAGACCTGCCTTCAGAACGATGCCAACATCCTCATATTGGATACGGCGGGCCGCCTCCAGATCGACGAGCACATGATGGAGGAGATCGCCGAAATCCATAAAAAATTGAAGCCCACCAATATCATGCTGGTTGTGGACGCCATGACGGGCCAAAACGCCGTCAATGTGGCCACCTCTTTCCACGCCCGCCTGCCCTTGACGGGCCTAGTCCTGACCAAAGCCGACGGCGACGCCCGGGGTGGGGCCATTTTTTCCATTACTTCCGTCACGGGGGTCCCCATCCAATTCGTCGGGGTGAGCGAGAAAATGGAGGGCTTGGAGCCCTTTTACCCGGACCGCATGGCTTCCCGCATCCTCGGGATGGGCGACATGCTGACCCTGATCGAGAAAGCCGAAGAAGTCGCCCGGCAATCGTCCTTTGAAAAGCAGAAGGCCGTCAAGGGTAACGACTTCAACCTGGACCACATGCTGGACCAGATCCGCCAACTCAAAAAAATGGGCTCCATGAACGAAATCATCAACATGCTCCCCGGCGCCCAGGCCCAAAAACAACAAATGATGGCCAATGCGCCGGATGAGAAAAAAATCAAACGGATGGAGGCGATCTTGCTTTCCATGACGGCCAAGGAAAGGCGCTTTCCCCAATTATTGGATGGTTCCCGGAAACGCCGTATCGCCTCGGGCAGCGGCACCCGCCCCGATGAAATCAACACTCTTTTAAAGCAATATGACATGATGCGGAAGATGGTGAAAAAAGGGGGAGCCGACCGCAACCTGCAGAATCTGATGAGCGGGCGGGGCGCGGGATTTCCACCTGGCGCCATGCCCCCTGGTTTTCCCCGCGCTTAACCAAAAATTAATTCACGCCTTCCAAACCAAAGAAAAAGCCGGTTCACGTTGACCTTTCAAAAGAACCGGCGATAAAATATGGCACCTCTCCAATTCCTCAAATTTCTCTAGGGTTAAACGGCAAAAATCATGGGACTCTTCGGCAGCAAGGACGACAAGAAAAAAGAACTGGTCGAATCCGCGCAAAAACTTTCCGAGCAGGGTGATACGGCCAAAGCCCTGAAGGAACTGCAAAAAGCGCTGGATATCGATCCCAACTACAAGGAAGCCCATACGGCCATGGGCTTTATTTATTCCGACATGGGCCAATATGACGACGCCATCCAGATTTTCAAGAAGGTCATTTCCATTGACAACAATTCTCCCGAGGCCTGGAACAACCTGGGACTGACCCTGGCCCGCTGCGAGAAATACAAGGAAGCCATCAAGACCTTTGAGGACGCCATTGCCCGCAACCCCAAGGTCGCCACCTTCTACAATAACCTGGGGAACGTTTATTATGAATTGGGCCAGTTCGCCCAAGCCATGCAGGTCTTCCAAACCGCCGTGGAATTGGATCCCTCCTACGCCGAGTCCTACCACCGCCTGGGAATCGACAAGGACACCGCCGGTAATATGGACGTGGCGCTGAAACGGCTGGAGGAAGCCGCCAAGTCGGGAAAGAACAAGGCCAAGGTGGCCTACGACATGGGCACCCTCTACGCCAAACAGGAACTCCATGATAAGGCCATCAAATCCTTCCTGGAGGCCACCCGGCTGGACCCCCGCTTTGAGGCGGCCTTCATGTCCATGGGGTTCGCCTATGAGCGCAAAGGGGATTTGCAAAAGGCCCTTGAGACTTTCGGCCAGGTCATCACCCTCAACCCGCAAAGCGCCAAGATCCACAACACGGTAGGCTTGATTTACGACAAGCTCCGCCTTTACAAGCAAGCCATCAAGGAATACCGCGTCGCCATCCAGCTGGAACCCAGCTACGCCAACGCCCATTTCATCCTGGGCCAGGTTTACGAGAACAAGGGCATCGTGGAAAAAGCCGTGGCGGAATACGAGAAGTTTGTCCGCATCCATGAGACAGGCGCCATGGTGGACGAGGCCAAAACCCGCATCGCCAAATTGAGAAACACCAGCCTGGACGAGCTGGAAAAACAATTGAACATGAAAAAACAGGACGCTCCGGTTTCCGAACCGGCGCCTACGGAAGCGGCCACCGCGCCCGCCGCTTCTTCCACTCCGGGGGCACCCGAAGCGGCCGCCTCTGCGCCGTCCGCCGGCGGAGTGAAACTGACCGACCCCAAGGAATACTTAAAACAGGTCCTGGCCAAGGCCAAAGCGGCCAAAAACCCCCAAGCCTCGGCGCCTCCGGCGATGGCCGCTCCATCGGTCCCTGCGGCCAAGGCGCCCGCCCCGGCAACCCCTGCGACCGTCCCAACAGTTCCCTCGCCGATCCAGGCCCCAGCGCCTGCTCCCGAACCCCCAGCGGCCATGGCGCCCCCTGCCCCAACTCCGGCCCCTGAACCCGCTCCAATGCCGCCGATCGCCACCTCAAAACCGGAAACTGTCGAACCTCAGGCTGTTCCCCGGCCCGCCCTTGCCGCACCTCCCTTCGTGGAAACTCAAGGTCTGCCCGAAACCGCCAAAGCCTCCGAACCCCAACCGGAGCAACATCCCCAGCCGGTCCAGGCCGAAGCCGCCTCATCAGCCTACCAGCCGGAAGAAGAAGCCGTTTCCTCCATCCCCATCTACAATCCAGACCAACCCCTACCCGCTTCCGCCCTTGACGGCTATGTCCTCGACGAGGAAGAAGTCTTGAACGCCATTGTCCAAGTGGACACCCAAAGCGTGGAACAGGAAGCCCAGGTCCTGGAGGCCGTTGAAGCCATCCGATCCTCCCACATGGGCGACGATGAATTATTGGAAGATGCTCCGCAAGCCCCCCCTACGCCCGTTCCCATGCCTTCCCTCTCCACCACCCCGAAGCCGCCTTCCATTCCCGCGTCTCCCATCCCGCCGAACACCCAAACCCAAAAATCCGCAATCAAACATGGTTTCTTTTAACGCCGGTCGTTTGTCCTCAACCATCGTGCCAAGAGCGGTTTTAAAGACCTTGGATTTAGGTTTTAACCGACAGCTGATTTTGGGCTTGCGTCTTAAGGGAAGATTCCTACAATTGAGGGACACCAAAACCCAAGGAGATTTTTATGCCTGATGTGAGTTACCTCGCCAAATACGCCCCCTTCAAAACCTTTGATGGAAACGACCTGGAGGCCCTGGGCTCTGTGGGCGAAGAAAAATCCGTCAAGAAGGATGAGCTGGTTTTCGACGAGGACTCCAAGGGCGACAGCATGTATGTCATCAAGTCGGGTTCGGTGAAGATTCTTAAAAAGGTGAAAAACCAGGAAAACACCATCGCAGTTTTGAACCCTGGCGAGTTTTTCGGGGAAATGGCCCTTTTGGACGGGCTTCCCCGCTCCGCTACGGTACGCGCCACCGCCGACAGCGAGGTCCTCATGGTCTCCCTGGACGGCTACCAGAAATTACGCCGTGAAAAACCCCATACGGCCTTGAAATTGATGGATATCATCATCAAGGTACTTTCGAACCGTCTCCGCCAAGCCAACAAAAACCTGGAAGTTATCAGCTTCTGGATCGAATAACGGCAGCTGGCAGTCGGCAGCTAGCAGTTCGCAGCCAATCCCGGCAAACCCAAACCAACCTTAATGACTTGGCTTTCAAATCCATAGCTGCGGACTGTGAACTGCCAACTGGTGTAAAAAAAAGCCCCGGATGGGGATCCGAGGCTTCAAAGAGGGGGGGATCCCCTCAGTGCCCGGCCGTTAAGCCGGGGCACGAACTGTCGAGTGGCCGGTGGCAGCCGGCTTACTGGCCCTGCTGTTTCTTGGCCTGTTCTTCTTCCCATTCCTTCCGGCGGGCCTCACGGGCCTCATCCGCTTGCATGGCAGTCATGATATTTCCGATGCGGGCCTGGATATTTTGGAGGGCCTTTTCCCTTCCACCCCCGAAATCGGGAACCATAATCTCACCAAAATTATTCACGTGGCTTTTGGCGAATAATTTTCCCTGTCCTTCTCAAATACTTCAACCTCGAAATCCTTCTCGTGAATGGTCACTTTGACTTTTTCGGCCGTTGGCGTTTGGTTCATGAATAGCACCTTTGATGGGTTTTTAGCGGGCAACAGAGGCGGTATCTTACCCGCGCTCTAGGCCTTTTTCAAGCAAAACGCCCCTTTTGCGGGAGTTTTGCAGGGTTTGTGGTGCATATTTTGTTGATAATTCCGGGAACGCTTGTTATATACCCCTCCTACACCCTTTCCAACGCCTCATTCCAATTCGGGTAGGGTTCATGCTCGGTAACATCAAAAGCGCCGCCCTCCTGGGGATCGACGCCTACGCCGTGGAGGTGGAAGTCGATATCGCCCCCGGCCTTCCCACTTTCCAAACCGTAGGATTACCCGACGCCGCCGTCAAGGAATCCAAGGACCGGGTCAAAAGCGCGATCACCAATTCCCATTTTAACTTCCCCATCCAACGCATCACCGTCAACCTGGCCCCTGCCGATACCAAAAAAGAAGGCCCTTCCTTCGACTTGCCCATGGCGGTCGGCATCCTCGTCGCCTCCGAGCGCCTGCCCCAAAATGCCGTGGAGGATTTTTGGATGGTGGGCGAACTGGCCCTAGACGGAAAAATCCGGCCCATCCGGGGTGCACTTTCCATCGCCCTGGCGGCCCGGGAAGCCCATGTGAAGGGGTTGCTGGTGCCCTCCGAAAACGCCAAGGAAGCGGCAGTGGTCCAGGAAGTGCCGGTTTACGCGGTGAAAAACCTTCGCGAAACCTTCGAATTCCTGAGCGGCGCCAAAAAGCTCCCACGCATTCAAGTGAATATCGAAGAGGAGTTCCGCAACCATTCGTCCTACAAGGTCGATTTCTCCGACGTCAAAGGGCAAGAGAACGCCAAAAGAGCCTTGGAAATCGGGGCGGCGGGGGGCCATAATATTTTACTGGTCGGTCCTCCGGGCTCGGGCAAAACCATGCTGACCAAGCGCCTGCCGACAATCCTTCCTTCCCTCTCATTGGAGGAAGCCATCCAAACTACCAAGATTCACTCCATAGCGGGAACCCTGGGACGACGCAAAGCCTTGACCGCCGTGCGGCCCTTCCGCTCTCCACACCATACGGTTTCAGATGCGGGCCTCATTGGTGGTGGGACTATTCCAAAACCGGGTGAAGTTAGTTTGGCGCATCATGGCGTCTTATTTTTGGACGAATTTCCGGAATTCAATAAAAACGTCTTGGAAGTTTTACGCCAACCTTTGGAGGACGGTATGGTCACGATTGCGCGGGTCCAGTCCACCCTAAGCTTTCCAGCCCAGTTCATGCTGGCGGCGGCCATGAACCCCTGCCCCTGCGGCTATTACACCGACCCTTCCCGGGAATGCACCTGCACCCCCCACCAAATCCAGAAATACCTGAGTAAAATCTCAGGGCCCCTCTTGGACCGGATCGACCTGCACATCGAGGTGCCGGCCTTGAAGTGGAAGGAAATCTCGGACACCCAGCCCAGTGAACCCTCCGGCACCATCCGGGAAAGGATCAGCCGGGCCCGGGACATACAGCAAAAGCGCTTCGAAGGAGAAGGCCTGCATTGCAATGCCCAGATGGGGACTTCCCAACTCCGGAAATACTGCGGTTTGGACGAACCCTCCCAAACGCTCCTGAAAACGGCCATGGAGAAATTCGGCCTCTCGGCCCGGGCTTACGACCGCATATTAAAAGTCGCCCGTACTATCGCCGACCTGGATGGCGTCGAGGCCATCCAACCCGCCTATATCGCTGAGGCCATTCAATATCGCAATTTGGACCGGAGCGTCTGGAGAAACTAGATAGTTTTATTTCGCCGCAGGCCGTCATGCGACGAGCCTTCAAGGCGAGAAGCGAGCCTGGGCGGTCCCATCCCGAGGGAATGGGGCCGAGGCCATCCAGTACCGGAATCTTGACCGCTGCGTCTGGCGCAACTAGCGTCGGCTGGCATGCGAGTCCCCTAACCCAGCTAAAAGGACTGCGGCGCTCCTAACCTCCGGTTTCTATTGAAAATGAGACGAATAATAGGCGTTTTTACCGGGCCCCATTCCTTTTCAAGAAATGCCATTTTAAATCCAGTAAACTGTTGCCTGGGCTGATACGAAAACCCGATACCTAATGCCCACGAGGGGGCCCAAGGCTCCATGAGCGCGAAAGTCAAATTGATATTGGGCGTTACCTTTTTCTTCCTCCTGATCCTGGGGGCCATCGCTTACTTCAGCATCCAAAGGCTGGAAACCGACACCGAATGGATTGACCACTCCCACCAGATCATCCTTTCACTCCAAAAGACCTACGCCGATTTAAAAGATGCCCAAACCAATTACGCCGAATTTCTGTTGACCCAAAAAGCCCATTACGCGGCGGCCTGCGGTACGAGCATGGACAAGCTGGAGGAGGAACTCGGCCACGCCGAAAGCCTCACCGCCGGTGATGCCATCCTCAACAAGGGCGTCGGTCGGCTCCGAACCCTCATTGAGAAAAAGTCCACCTCCATGCGCGTGGGCCTGGCCTATGTGAAGGCGGGAAGGCCGGACCTGGCCGTCCGTCCCATCCAGATGGAGGACGAAAAGCAAACGGACCGGGAGATCAAGGACCTGGTCGACCAGATATCGGGCGTCCAAATATGGCTGTTGAAGACCCGCAAGGCCTTTGAGCAAACCGGGACCCAAAACAACCTGCGGTTCATGTTCCTCGGCACGGCCTTCGCCCTCCTGGCCTGCGGTTTGGCTGTGGTCTCGATCAACCGCCAGATTCACGAGCGCCAGGAGGCAGTCAACGGGCTGAGAGCCAGCGAGGAAAAATTTAGGTTCCTCGCCGAAACGGCCAATGAGGCCTTTATCACCTCGAGCGCCGCGGGGCTTATCACCGACATCAACCCCGCCGGCGAAATCCTGTTTGGGTATTCCAAGCCCGAGATGATCGGAAAACCCCTCACCCAGCTGATGCCGGAAAGATTCGTCCAGGAACACGGGCCCAATTCCTTCGAAAAATTCGTTTCCATGGCCGTCGAGATCAAGACAATGGAGCTTTACGGCCGACGGAAGGACAAGTTCGAGTTCCCCTTGGAACTTTCCGTTTCAAGGTGGGAGACGAAGGAGGGGGTCTTTTTCACCACCATCGTGCGCGACATCACCGAGAGGAAATTCTTCATTAAAACCCTCCTGAACAACGAGCACCGTTTATTCCAATTTTTGGACGTCCTGCCCGTGGCCATCACCGTGCGGGACCCTTCCGGCGCCCCCTATTACGCCAACTTGGCGGCCCATGAGATGTTTGGGTCGGAGGCGGTCAAGAGCCAAGCCGGCCCCGAAAAATCCTCGGAAACTTATAATCTTTACAGCACCGAAACCGGGGAGCCCTATCCCGTGGAGAGATTACCGATCATCCGGGCCTTGGCCGGCGAGAAAACCCATGTGGATGACATTGAAATACGCCGTTCCAGCCGGGTTTCCCCCCTGGAAGTCTGGGGCGCCCCGATCCTGGACGAAAACGGCATGGTCAAATTCGCCCTGACGGCCTGCATCGACATCAGCCTTCAAAGGCAAATTATGGAGACACTCCGGGAGAGGGAGGAGTTTTTCCGGAACCTTTTCGAGGAAAGCCCCATCGGCATGACCTTGACCTTTTCCGACGGCATCTTCGTGAACGTCAACCGCGCCTTCTCGAGCATGCTGGGCTATTCCAAGAACGAACTGGTGGGGCATCCCTACACCGACTTCACTTTTTCCGGGGACCAGCCCGTGGAAAAGAACCTGAACCAAAAACTCTTTGATAAGATCCTCCCCCATTACCAAGTGGAAAGCCGCTACATCAGCAAAAAAGGCGACATTCTCTGGTGCAAGGTTTCCGCTTCCACCGTCCTCGACATCAAAAACGAGCCCCTCTTTCGCCTTGCCGTTATTGAGAATATCACGGACCAAAAGATGTCCGAAATGGTCCTCAAGGAAAGCGAGGAAAGGTTCAGGACCCTCACCGAATCGGCCAACGACGCCATTATTTCCGCCGACTCTAAGGGATTGGTCATTTTCTTCAACCCCACCGCTGAAAAAATCTTCGGCTACACCCAGGCCGAGGTCCTCGGGCGCCCCTTTAGCCAATTGATGTCCGAGGCCTCCTGGAAAGGCAATTTCCAGCTCATCCAGAACTATCTCGCTTCTGGGAAGGAGACCATTCCCGGCCGTACCTTCGTATTGACGGGGAAACGGAAAAACGGCGGGGAGTTTCCCGCCCAAATATCCTATTTTTCCTGGAAAACCGGTGCCGGCCTTTTTTTCACCTCCATCATGCGGGACATCACGGAGCAAAAAGCCGCGGAAACCGCCCTCAAGGAAAGCGAGGAAAAATTCCGGGCGGTTACCGAATCCGCCAATGAGGCCATCATTTCGGCGGACAGTTACGGCCACATCATCTACTCCAACTCGGCGGCGAGCCGGCTTTTTGGATATTCAAGAACGGAAATAAACGGGCGGCCCTTTGTTTCTCTTTTGGCGGAAAAGAGTTACTCTGGGCATGCTGACGACTTCCGGCGGGCTTTCGCCGGCGGAACATCTCCCCTCGTCGGGCGGAACACCGAATGGGTCGGACTCAGCAATGAAGGCCGTGAATTTCCCCTGGAGCTTTCACTTTATACGTGGTTTACCGATGCAGGCGTTTTCATCACTTCCATCATGCGGGACGTCACGGAACGCAAACAGATTGAGGAAATGAAGAACGACTTGATTTCGGTCGTTTCCCACCAGCTCAAAACCCCCGTCGCGGAAATCAACGGTTATATCGAGAACTTGCTGGACGGCCTGGCGGGCAACCTCACGCCCAAGCAGCAGGAGTATTTATCCGACATGAGGGAGATCGGGGTGGAAAACTACCGCTTGATTTCCGACCTCTTGAGTCTTTCCAAAATCGAGCGCGGAGTGATGACAGTCAATTTAAAACCCATTTCCCTCCAGCAAATCGTTGACTCCTCTATCCGGGATTACGAAAATATCATCCAAAGAAAAAGCCTTCAATTGGTGCTGGAAAAGGGCGGGGAAGAAACCCTTGTCCAAGCTGACAGTGAAAAGACCGTCGAAACCGTCCGTAATATTATTAATAACGCCATTAAGTGCACCGATCAGGGCTCCATTACGATCCGAACGTCGATCTACGGCGATTTTGGTGTCATTGAAATTAGGGACACGGGAATCGGCATGAGCCCTGTAACCCTCCAGCGGCTTTTCATCAAAGAAAGGGTCATGGGAACGGAAGCCTCCAGGTCCGGAGCGGGCCTGGGGCTTTATATCGCCAAAAGCTTCATGAAGCTCCAAAATGGCGATATCGAGGTTGTTTCGGAGCTCGGAAAAGGCTCAGCTTTTTTCGTCAAAATACCAAGAGTGAAAGGAGACGGATATGTCTAAAGGAACCATCCTACTTGTGGAGGACCAGCCGGGTTTCCGGCGAATCTACCATGATGTGCTTGCAAACGAAGGTTACGAGGTCTTGGAGGCTCAGGACGGCGAGGAAGGCTGGAACATGGCAAAAGAGCGCAAGCCCCACCTTATCCTGCTGGATCTGGGCCTCCCGAAAATCGACGGCTATGAGGTTTTAAAAAGAATCCGGGCCGACGCCGGAACGCGGAACATCCCGGTTATCATCTTTTCCGTCCTAGGGGAGCAAAAGGACGTCAAGAAAGGCCTGGAAATGGGGGCCAACGACTATACCGTCAAGGGCTTTTACACACCTCGTCAAATCCTCAGCAAAATCAAGAGCCTCATGACCGAAGTCGGCGTCAAACCCACGATCAATTCCTACAAATTAAAAATCCAGGAAGCGGTGGAAGACGCCCCCAAGCTCCAGAGTGAAATCGGCCTCGTCAAGGGTTACCAGTGCCCCCAGTGTAGTGTGGAAATGGTCCTGGAAATTTTCCCGGACTATGTCCGGAACGAGGGTCATTGGTTCACGGCCCATTTTATTTGCCCGAAATGCGGCAAGTCCTTTTAGAACTATCGGCCGTTGGGTAAAAATAACCCTACGGGTTGTTTAGACTCGGTTCCCAGCGGATTTTGATATTCTTTCGGTGGCTTTTCTTTGGCACCTTCCTTGCTTTCCTCATAACGGAAATACTTCCGTAAGGAGAGGTGTGAAATGGAACTGATGATTGAAGACATTGTCCGGGAAAAACTAAAGCCTTCCGCAATCGAGATCAAAAAAGGGACCATTTTAATCCTGGAAGACCAAAGGGGATTCCGCCGCATTTACCGCGATGTGCTGGAACAGGACGGTTATGAGGTTTTGGAAGCCGCCGACGGCGAAGAAGGTTGGGAAGTCATCCTCAACCAAAAACCAAGCCTAGTCCTTTTGGACCTCGGACTGCCCGTGCTGGACGGATTCAAAGTCCTGGAAAAAATACGGCGAAGCGAACAAACCAAGGATATTCCCGTCATCATCTTTTCCGTCTTAGGCGAACCCCGGGACGTCAAAAAAGCGCTGGAGTTGGGCGCTAACGACTACTCCGTGAAGGGCTTTTACACCCCCCGGCAGGTTTTGAGCAAGATCAAGGGCCTTTTGAAGGACTGTAGCCACAAAAGCAAACTCAATTCCTACCGGCTTGTCATGAATGAAGAACGGAAGAGTGCCCTCAGGCTCGAAGAGGACTTGGGACTTCAAAACGGTTTCGAATGTCCCGAATGCAAGGTGGGTATGGAAGTGGAATTCTTTCCCGACTACGCCAGGGCGGATGGGCATTGGTTCGCGGCCCGCTTTGTTTGCCCCGACTGCGAAAAGCCTTTCTGAGCGTCAGGTCCGGGGCTATTCCCTTCCCGGGGTTTTTGCCCCATAATTTGGGGCATGCCTAAATCCATTCCGCAAAAGAAGAAACGCCTGCTTTCCGACCTTATTTCCATCGGCCCGGCCATGTTGCGCGTCTTCGACCGGCTCGGCATCCGGTCGGTTTCACAACTGGCGAACTCTAATCCCCGGGCCCTTTATGACAAGCTTTCCAAAATCACCGGCCACCGCCAGGATCCCTGCGTTTTGGACACCTTCACTTGCGCGGTGGCCCAGGCCCGGAATCCCCGTTTGCCCGCGCCGCAAAAAAAGTGGTGGTACTGGAGCCGCGTTCGAAAATCCCTTCAAGGGCGCGTCCGTCCATGAAAAAATATCTATTCGTATTTTTTATTTTTTTAGGCGGCCATGCGTTGGCCCAAACCCCTGAACCCCCGAATTTCAGCATTCTAGGCCAGTTGGGCTCAAGTGAAGTTTCGGGTTTCTTAGGCAGCGGCACCCCCTCGCCGGAAGGGGGGCTTTGGCTGGGCATCAGCCTTGCGGACGATTTTGACGGCCTTTGGGGCATGGACTATTACACCATGCCGAACCTGCCGGTCACCGTCAGCCAGGCTCCCACCACGGAAAACGGCTTTGCGGCCTACCAGATCGTGCAGCCGACCAACGACTTCGCCCTGACCGTGAACGTTCGGTGGTATTGGGGATCGAAATACGACCGCGTCCACCAGAACTTCAACACGGTTCCCTACCTCTTGGTGGGCGGAGGTATGGATTTGGTGGTGGACCAATACCAGCCACTATCCAATTCAAATTTTTACAGCAATTCCTTCGACATGCTCTTCTCCATGAATGCCGGGGCCGGGATGGACTTCCCCTTAGGCGACGGGAAACAGTGGTTCCTTTATGTTGAGGGCCTGGACCATCTCATCGCCTGGCAAGGTTTAACCCAAATTTACTCGGGCCGGGTGGGTTTTAAGGTCATGCTGGACTCGGAGCACGTGGACCCGTTCCGGGGTGTTTTTTAGCGTCGGTTTTAAGTTTTGGATTTGTGAAAAGCCTTAAAATTCCATTTAATACTTCCCCACCTATACAACCTTTATTTTGTATAATTGCCTCGATTTCTTCTCTAATTTCAATGCCCCATTTTATTTAAAAGGATTTCTATGAGTCCGGATACTGGCGATCCCAACCTGCAGTTCGAGAAGGCTGATTTCGACACTCCCCGAGTTCCCGTCCTTTCATGCGCAGCTTGTGGAAAAACCATTGATGAGTTCTATTTTGAGATTAACGGCAAAACCTTTTGTATGGAGTGTAAGCGTAAGATCGAAGCCCAATTCAAGGGCGGCTCACAGGTCAAGCGGTTCTTAAAGGCCTTCTTCGCCGGAAGCTTGGCGGCCCTATTAGGTTTCGGGATTTATTACGGTATCGAAAAGGCCACCGGATATGAATTTGGCCTGGTGGCGATTCTGGTCGGTTTCATGGTAGGTGCGGCGGTTCGTTGGGGTTCCAACGGCCTAGGTGGCTGGCCCTATCAATTGCTGGCCATGTTCCTGACCTATAACGCCATTGTGTTGACTTATATCCCCATGGCCGTGGGCGAATTAAAAGACGACCTCAAAACCAAACAGGCAAATCAAACCGCCGCTTCCCCATCCCAAATTCAGGCGACTCCCAGTTCCAACGATTCCGCCTCTTTGGCGACGCCCGGGGTTACTCCCCTAGCTACCGATACTTTTTTGACTTCCGCCGCCAATCCAACCACGGTTGATCCCGCCGCCACCCCCGAAGCCGCTTCTGCCGCCAATCCCGAACCCCGGAAAGATCAAATGGACTTCGGCAAGTTTATCTTGGGTTGCGGCGCTCTTCTGTTGTTGGCCTATGCCCTACCCTTTTTAGCGGGATTCCAAAACATCCTCGGGCTGGTCATATTGGCAATCGGGCTTTACGAGGCCTGGAAAATCAACAAAGGGCGCCGTATTGAAATAAACGGCCCCTATCGCGCCGGGCCGCCCAAAAACCAACCCCCGCCGATGCAATAACCAACAAAGAATAAAAAAGGTCTAGCCTTTTTTGTTTGTGTTCCATCACCTTTTTGGTTTTTTCTCAAAAACCCAATAAAATTGAGCCATTCAAAAAAACGCACTTTTATTGGCTCAATCACCTGGAAATCTCTTATTCGCAAGCCATAAATAAACAGTGTCACTTATAATTAGAGTTAAGACTTTATAAAAAGGACAGAAACCTTGCGGATACTGCTCATTGACGACGAACAATCCCTTGTGAAAATCCTGGCGAAGTTCCTGGAACAGCAGGGCCACCAGGCTTTCCCCGCCCATACGGCCGCCGAAGGCATCGAAAACGCCAACCAATTGAAACCCGACATCATCCTTTTGGATCTCCATCTTCCCGATATGGGAGGCCTGGAACTTCTGGCCAAATTGAATGAATCCTTTCCATCCGCTTCCGTGGTCGTCATCACGGGAGCCGGATCGGTGGACTCGGCCGTCAAGGCGATGCAAATGGGCGCCGAGGACTACCTGGAAAAACCCATCGACATGGAAAAATTAAAAATCGTTTTGAAAAAGATCGGCGAAAAACGCGGATTGCAGAAGGAAGTCGCCTCCCTCCGCCGGCAGCAGCAGGAAATGTACCGCAAGGATTACCTTTTCTTGACCGATCCGGATATGCAGAGGCTTTACGGGGAAATCGAGCAGGTGGCCCAGCAGGAAAAGGTAACCGTCATGATCCTGGGGGAAACGGGCACCGGCAAGGAGCACGTGGCCCGGCTGATCCACGCCCTGTCGCCCAGGACCTCCAAACCCTTCGTGGAACTGCACTGCGGCTCCCTGCCCGAATCCATCCTTGAATCCGAACTCTTCGGTTATGAACCCGGAGCCTTTACGGACGCCAAGCGGCAGAAGCCCGGCCTTTTCGAAGAGGCCCAGGGTGGCACGGTTTTTTTAGATGAGATTGGAGAATTGACACCCTCCGTCCAAATGAAACTTTTGAAGGTTTTGGAGCAAAAAATGCTCCGGCGGCTGGGCGGGAACCGGGAGATTCCACTGGACGTCCGGGTAGTCACGGCAACCCACCGGGATTTGGAGAAAGAGGTCAAGGAAGGCCGTTTCCGGGCCGATCTTTATTACCGTTTGAACGTGATCCCGTTGAAAATTCCGGCTTTGCGGGACCGCCCCAAGGACATTGAGCAATTGGCCAACTTTTTCCTTCAGGAATCCTGCCGGGCCTTTAACAAGAAGCTCAGCCTGCTTTCCGATGACATTCTCACCCTTTTGAAGAATTACTCCTGGCCCGGAAACGTCCGGGAATTGAAGCACGTTATTGAGCGTATGGTGGTTACCGCCAAGGAAAACACCCTTTCTCCCAAAGACCTTCCCAAAGAAATACGAGAGGCGAAAACCCTGCTGCCTTCCGGGGAGAAGGGAGTCCTCAGCCGCAGCGACGCCGAAAAGGAAAACATCAAGCGCGCCCTCTTGGAAACCAAGGGTAATAAGTCAAAAGCCGCCGACCTCCTGGGCGTCACCCGAAAAACATTGTTTAACAAATTGAAAAAATACGAACTGGAATAAGAAAACAAACCAGGATTTCAAACGAAGGGTGACAGCGCTGTGGTGAAGCCAACTGTCTTTTCCCTTCCCTTTAGAAGCGGGTAAAATTTACCCAACGTGAAAAACCTTCCTCCGCCTTGTCTCTTCCACCCTCGATTTTTCCTTAAAACATGTGGTTTTCTTTGGCACGTCCATTGCCTTTCATAAGGCATGATTAATTCTCTGGCGGGGACCATTCAAGCCAATCGATGGGTGGAGGATCTGGATCAACGTTCCGCCCACTTGCAAAAACGCCGGATCGACATGGGCAAGCGGGAAATCCTGATGTCCTTCCGGCTGCTGGTTTTTCTCACCATTACCGTGCTTCTTTATTTCAAAGAACAGAATACCGGCGTCCTCTTCAGCCCGAGAATAATAGTTCTTTTGGCGGCTTACTTCCTATCGATTATCGCCATGCCTCTTTTGAAAACCCGGTGGATCGAGAAAAACAGCGTCCTTTCCACCATTTTTCTAGCCGATATTTTTTTCATTTCTGGCAGCATTTACTTCGGGGGGATCAAGGACGTTGACCTTTTCCTCATTTTATTCACCACCATCTTCATCTCCGCCCTTTCCCAGGACGTAAAAAGCGTTTTCGGGATCGCGATCGTTTCCTGTTCCCTTTACGGCTTCCTGCAAATGAAAAGCTCCGGCCAATTCCTCACCGGCGACACCGAAGTACTGGTGCGTTTCCCCTTCCTTTTCGTGGCGGCCTCCTTAAGCGGTTATTTGGCCATGGAAACCAAGAAACAAAAGGACGCCCAAAAACACCTCGTGGGCATGAACCAGTTCCTGGCCGAACAAGCGGATACTTCGGTCCAAAAATTCGTGGAATCCAACCGGAAGCTGAAATCCCTCTTGGAATACCACCACTGTGTGCTGGCTTCCATCAAGACCGGCATCATCGTGGCCCGAAAGGACGGGAAGATACGGACATTCAACTCGGGAGCCCGCCAGATCACGGGTTTTGTGGAGGCCGAAATAGCGGAAAAAACCCTCGAGGAACTGCCCGAGGAATTAAAACCGGTCTCCGTTGCCTTGCGGCGGACCCTTGAGGAGGAAAGAAGCTTCGTGCAGGACCACTTAGAACTAAACACCACCCGCTTCGAGGTTGTTCCTGTCACTCTGGAAACCTCTGTCCTGCGGGGTGGAAACGGCGAAATCATCGGGGCCATCGCTACGTTGAGGGACATGACCCTTCTCCGCCAAATGGAGACCCAGCTGTTGCGTTCCGAGCGTTTCTCCGCCCTGGGGGAGATGGCCGCGGGTGTGGCCCACGAAATCAAGAATCCGCTGAACGCCATCAGCGGTTTTTCCAAGAGGCTTTCGGTCAAGCTCAACGACCCCACCCTCAAGAAATACGCCGATATCATCGCCGAGGAGGTCAAACGGATGGATGGTATCGTCAATGATGTCCTGGAATACAGCCGGCCGGACCAGCTCCACAAAACCCCTGCGGACATGAATCAGCTGTTGGAGGAAACCGCCTCATTCCTCAACGAGAAGATCGAAAACGCAGGAATGACCATGGAAAAGAGCCTCAGCCCTCTATTGCCCCAGGTCGCCGCCGACATCCCGAAAGTACGCCAAGTGGCGTTAAACCTCATGTTGAACGCCATCCAAGCCACTCCCCGGGGTGGCAAATTGTTCCTCAAAACCCGCTTGATCGAGGGTTTGGTCCCGGAAGCCCAAGGAAAAGGGGAAGGGTTCCTCTTCCAACAGCTGTTCCTCCAGCAAAAAATGGTGGCGATCTCGGTTGGGGATACGGGTTGTGGGATCCCAAAAGAGAACCTTTCAAAACTCTTTCACCCCTTTTTCACAACCAAAATCACCGGTACGGGATTGGGTTTAAGCATCTGCCATAAGATCATCGCGGCCCACGGAGGGAACCTGGACGTGGAAAGCGAGCTTGGAAAAGGAAGCACTTTTACTTTTTACATTCCCCTTGGGGAAGAATAACTTTTAAGAGGAGGCGGTCATGAAAAAACCCATTTATACCATCCTGGTGGCGGAAGACGAGGAAGCCTCCCGGTTTCTTTATTTGGAGGAATTGTCGGAGGAGGGTTACCGTATTTTGACCGCCGACAACGGTCTCCAGGTCCTGGGAATCCTGGAGGATGTCCACGTGGATCTCCTCATGACCGACATCAAGATGCCCGACATGCACGCGATGGAGATGATCCCCCATGTGCGCGAGGATCACCCCTACCTCCCCATCGTGGTAGCCTCGGCTTTTAAGGGAATGGAAAATGACTTCGCCTTGAAAGGCTTCAACATTAGCGGTTTCTTCGACAAACCGGTAAACATGGACGCCTTAAAGAACAAGATTAAAGAAATCCTGGCCGAAAAAGCCACCGCGGTGGCTTGAGACTCCTGATGGATGAAGCGGCACAACATCCCTTTCTCACATGTTTTTGGGAAATCCGGAAGCAACCTATCTTCTTGATCATTTGAGGAATAGGAGAATTCGTTTGTATGATTTTTACTCTTTTTTCCAGTAAGCATTAGCCATCCGGTGATCCAAGATTCGTTTAAAAAATTTAGGTAAACGGCCCACACAACTTTGTTCCTTTTTTACCCCCTGGGAAAGCATTTCAGTTCACTTTTCTATTTACACTCAACAAAACCCTAATATTAAGCGGCCTCCGATTGGCATCTCCTTTGCTCTATAAACGGTTATGTCATCAATCCCGAAACGAGGCGAGCCATGGTCGAAACCCTAGCCGAGATCCAACAAGAAAATTTAAATTTCACTCCTCCCCTTTTTATGCCTCGCTCCATGGACCTTTCCACGCTTTTCCGGGGATTCGTTCAATATTGGGCCGGGGGCGATGCCGAGTACAACGGCCAAGCCCTGGAAGACCGGGAAGACATGCCGGAGGAAATAAAAATCCGGTGGAAAGGCTCCCTGTCCGGCATTCTCGTCATCCGTTGCCAACGGTCCTTTCTGAAGTGGCTCGAGGAAAAACGGAATTCCAAACTGCCACGGTCCGGCAGCGGGAGGGAACTTTTCAACGAAATGGCCACCCTTTATTGCATTTACCTGGTACAGAACTTTTGGGTTTCAGAACTTTTCGAGTTGGGATTGATCCTTCCCCGGCCTTCGGCTCCGAGGGATTGGCCGCCCCGGGACCCCAATGCCACCTGCCAGCTTTTGGTGGACACCCATCCCTTGGAAATCCGTTTTTGGGCGGACTAATTCCTTCGGATAGATTGGGAAAGGAAAAAGAATGGACATGACCATGGATGAGACTCACAGAAACCCGCCAGGCGCTTTCCGGTTCCATTTTTTCGATCCGGGCCGTCTTTTTGAGCGGATTATCCGGGCCTGGGGAGCTGAAAAGGTTCATCCCCTCACTTTAAACCCGGCCGGGACGGCCGATCTTCCCGTGGAACGCAGGGTGATTTTGACGGGAACTTTGCGGGGTGTTTTGGTGCTTCGAACCACGACCGAATTTTTATATTGGCTTCGGGGCCTGAGGGAAAACACCGTCATGGGCCGTTACAACCCGGAAGAAATATTTGAGGAAATGGTTTCGCTTTATTGTCTTTATCTTTTCCATGACTTTTGGAACCCCGATTCCTTCCAAATCGGCCCCATCCGCCCCTCGCCGTCCACACCCGAGGATTGGCCGCCAAGCGCTCCCCATGCCTCTTGTGGCATGGAAGTGGAAGGGTTTCCGCTGGAAATAAGGCTCTGGTTGAAGGACTAGGCCCCCGCCCAATTCATCTCCGTCAGCCCGTTATCTTTCATCGAGGACTTCCCGGATTTTCATGACCAAATCGTCCTGTTCGAACGGTTTTTGGACAAGGCGAATCTCGGAGTCCAAAATGCCCTGTTGGGAAAGAATTTCGCGGGGATAACCGGAAATGAAAAGCACTTTCGTTTCCGGGCGGCCTTTTTGGATTTCATCCGCCAATTCTTTCCCGTTCATCTTCGGCATAACCGTGTCGGTCAAAAGAAGATGGATTGCCTTCTTGTACTCCCATGCCTTTTGGACGGCGTCAATGCCGTTTTTAGCTTCAATCACCTCGTAACCGTATTTTTTAAGGGTTCGGACGATGATTTTTCTTACCGGTTCCTCATCCTCGGCCAAAAGGATGGTCTCTGTCCCCTGTGAAATGGAAGCGGTTGGCTGGGCCTTGGCTGGCGTGGTTTCAGCTTCCTGCAGGGCGGGAAAATAAAGCGTGAAAGTGCTTCCCATCCCGGGAGCGCTGTAAAGGAAGATATGCCCGCTCCACTTGCGGACGATGCCATAGACGCTGGCCAATCCTAGCCCCGTTCCCTTCCCCGCCTTAGTTGTGAAAAAAGGCTCAAAAACGTGCTTTTGAATTTCCTGGCTCATTCCTGTTCCCGTGTCCGTCACACTCAGGCGCACGTAATCCCCTATGGGCAAAGTGGGCCTTTTTTCCCGTTCCATTTGGGCGGACTCCAGGTTCTTGGTTTCGATGATCAAATGCCCGCCTTCGGGCATGGCGTCGCGTGAGTTCAATACCAGATTCAGGATGACCTGCTGTATTTGCCCCGGGTCGGCCAGGATGGGCTTGAGGTCCTTATCTTGGATAATAGCGAGGTCAATGTTGGCGTCGATCAGGCGTTTGAGCATTTTGTTCATTTCCGCGCCGAGGTCGTTCAAGTTGACGGGCTGGGGTTGGACCACCTGTTTCTGGCCAAAGACCAGCAATTGCTTGGTCAGGTCGGCTCCCCGCCGCACGGCTTTTTGGATTTCCCCCAATTCTTCCAGTTGGGGGCTGTCCTTCTCCAGGTTCCCGATCAAAAATTCGGCATTGCCGCCGATCACGCTTAACAGGTTGTTGAAATCGTGGGCCACCCCCCCCGCCAGGCGGCCGATGGCGTTCATTTTTTCCACCAACCGCAGTTGTTCCTCATGCTTACGGAGTGAATCCTCGGCTTTTTTGCGTTCCGTAATGTCACGGATGACCGCCGAAATACCAATACTCTTGCCCCGGCTTTCTTTGATGGGGGACAACGTAAGGGAAACATCCACCAAGTCCCCGTTTTTTTTAATCTGGACAGTCTCGAACCCCTGCACAACTTCACCCTGGCTTGCGGCCTGGGTGATTTTTTGGGATTCCTCCTGGCGGTCCGGCGGCACCAATAGCGACACTTGTTGCCCGACGATTTCATCGAAGGAATAGCCATATAACATTTCCGCGCCCCGGTTCCAATTGAAAATCCGTCCTTCCAAATCCACTCCAATGACCGCATCGGGGGTTTGTTGGAGGATAGCGGCCAATTGGGATTGGACTTCCTCGGCCTTGCGGCGTTCGGTGATGTCGATGGCCATGACCATCGTACCCGTTAAATAGCCCTCCGAATCCTTAAGGGTCCCGTTGTAGAACTCGCAAGTGATGAAGGTTCCCTTCTTTTGCCGGATCTTGCGGATGCTGCCATGGGGAGGGGTGTAGCCGGCTTTGACCTTTTGGATGGTTTGTTCGACTTCTGCTTTTTCCGAATCCGCCAGCAGGAGGGTGACGGACTTCCCTTCCACTTCGGGGAAGTCGTACCCAAAAATCCTTCCGGCCGCGGGATTCCAATAGGTAATGTTGAAATCATGGTCCAAGACAAGAAAGGCAATGGGCATGATTTGCATTTGCAGTTGGAGGCGTTCCAAGAGCTGGTCGCGTTCGCCCCGAAGCATCTCTTGGAGGGCCTTCGATTTTTCGCTTTCGGTGATGTCCCGGGCCACCACGGAGGCCCGGACGACCTGGCCTAAGGGGTTTCGAATGGGTGATAGGGTCAGGGAAAGCAGGACGTCCTTGCCTTGTTTGGTTCGGTGAGCGGCCATGGCGTTGATGACGGCCTTCCCTTCCCGAACCATCGATAAAAACGCGGTGAATTCCTTCTCTTGGGCCGGGGAAAGAACGAGCGATATATGCCGCCCCCCCGCCTCTTCGGCGGCAAACCCGTAAACCCGCTGGGCGCCCGCGTTCCAACTGAGGATGACCCCCTCAAGGGTGACCGAATAAATCGCGTCCTCGGAGGATTCCACGATAGCGGCCAGACGGATCCGGTTTTCCTCCGCTTTGTGCCGCTCCAGGGCGTAGCGCACCGACCGTTCCAGCATGTCGCCGTCAATCTTGTTCTTGTAGAGAAAGTCCGCGGCGCCTAATTGGATGGCTTCCACGTCCACCTCGTGTTCCCCCTGGCCCGTGAGGAAAATAATAGGGATGGTGTGCCCCTTGAGGGCCGCTTCCTTGAGCAAGTCCAGTCCGTTCCGTCCCTCCAGCCGGTAATCCAGCAGGCAGACGTCATGATCCCTCTGTTCCAGCTTCTGGATGGCGGCCTTATAGGTGGAAACCCGGTCCAGCTCAAAGCACTTTTTTTTGACGACCGTGAGCATTTTTTGGATGATCAGGAAGTCCTCGTTGTCATCCTCCACCAACAGGACCCGAATGGGTTTTTCGGTCATTGCGGCGCGTGTCCGTTTCCGGGAGGCAGTTCGACGATCTCCAGCCAGTAATTCTTCAAGGATTCCATCAAGCTCACCAGTCCCTCGAAATTAACCGGTTTGGTGATGAAGGAGTTGGCCCCCAAATTATAGCTTCGGACAATATCTTCTTCGGCTTTGGAAGTGGTCAGCACCACAACAGGGATATTTTTCAGGTCCGGGTCCGCCTTGATGAAAAGGAGCACCTTGCGGCCGTCCATCTTGGGCATGTTCAAGTCCAGGAGGATGAAACAAGGCCTGGAGGCGGTGCCCAAGCCGGAAAATTTGCCCTTTCGCTTGAGGTAATCCATCAATTCTTCCCCATCCACGAGGAAGATGATAGGGTTGACCACCCGGCTTTTCCGGAGCGCCTTCTCCGTGATCATCCGGTCGTCCTTGTCGTCGTCGACCATCAATATCGGCATCGAATTTTTTTCAGCTTGTGTCATCCTATCCTCCATTAGTTTTTGGCCCGAGCGGCAGTTCCACCGTGAAGAGGCTGCCCTTTCCAATCGTCCCTTCGGCGCGGATGGTGCCGCCGTGCCGTTCCACTACTTTCCGGCATATCGCCAAACCTATCCCCGTTCCCTCATACTCCTCCCGCCCGTGAAGCCTTTCAAACACTTTGAAAATCTGCTCCGCGTATTGGTTGTCGAATCCGATGCCGTTATCCTCCACTAGGATGCGGCAAAATCCAAGTGGAGGTCCCGCCGGTCCGCCCAAGGAAGCGCTGATTTTGATTTGGGGCGGGACACCCGGCTTTTGGTATTTCAATGCGTTCCCGATGAGGTTCTGGAACAATTGCCGTATTTGGGTGGCATCCGCTTTCAGGGTTGGAAGGGGCCCCACGTGAATTTGGGCGCCTTTTTCCCCGATCTTGGTTTCCAGGTCTTCCAGGACATCCCGGATCACTTGGGAAAGGTCGACGGGAAGAAAGGGCTGGGCCTTGGTGGTGACCCGGGTGAGGGACAAAAGGTCGTTGATGAGGGTCTGCATGCGGCCCGCGGCCGACCGCATGCGCTCCAGGTAATCCTTGCCGTTGCCCTCGAGGGCGGCGCCGTATTCCTCGGCCAGGAAATTGGCGAAAGACTGGATTTTCCTCAAGGGTTCCTGCAGGTCGTGGGAAGCCACGAAAACGAAATCCTGCAGTTCCTTGTTGCTCACTTCCAGGGCCTGGGTGTACATCCTTAATTCTTGCTGCCGTTTTTCCTCCGTGATGTCCTCCGAGATGCCGAGGAGGTATTGAGGGGTCCCCTCCTTGTCCCGGATCGGGATTTTTTTGGTGTGCAATATCCTTTTCCCGTTGGCCTTCGTGTCAATGGACTCCTCCGGTATGTCCAGGACTTTTCCGCTGTTCAATACCGCCCGGTCCTTGGAGGTGAAAAAATCCGCTTGTTCCCCGGGGAAGAAGTCATAATCGTTCTTGCCGATGATGTCGGCCCGCTGGACCCCCAAGAGTTCCTCGCCCGCTTTGTTGAACATGACGAAACGCAGGTCCTTGGCATTCTTGACGAAAACCATATTGGGCAGGTTCTCGAGGACGGAGGTGATGAAATCCCGGGTCTGGAGGATTTCCTCCAGTTGCTTACGCTCAGAGATATCGCGGATAAAAGCAATTAACCGGGTTTTACCGGCCAAGATGGCCTTCTGGAGGCTTACTTCAATCCAATAGGTATGTCCGTCCTTGTGAAGCGCCAGCCATTCGAAGAGTTGGGGGCCTTCGGCCAGGGCCTTCTTGGCTAAAACCCCGTAATCCTCCGGGGTAAAACCAAGTTCTTTGGTGAACAGTTTTTCCACCGGGACTTTTTTATATTCCTCCAGGGTAAAACCGGTCATTCGTTCCAGCCGGGGATTCATATCCACGATAGGATTCGCGGATGTTTCGGGATCCGTAATAATAATACCGTCGTTGGCCTTCTCAAAAATTTCCCGGTAATTGGCCTCGGAGGCCTCGAGCGCCTGGTTTTGGGCCTGAATCTCCCCGAGCATCTGGTTGAAGGCGTCGGTCAGCGACCCCAATTCGTCTTCGCTGAACTTTTGGGCGCGAACCGAGAAGTTCCGGTGGTCGGAGACGGCAATGGCTACCTTGGCCAAGGCCAGGACAGGCCTGGAGATTTGCTTTTCCAAGGTCCTGGAAAGCAGAAAAGCGGTCAGGATGGAACCAAGAATGATGGCGACCGAAAGCCAGGCATAGGCGGAATACCGGTCTGTCAGGGCTGACAAGTCCGATTGGATATAGACTGTGCCGAGTTTCCGGTCCCCTTGGACGATGGGACAGAAGACTTCCAAATGCCCGCCCCGGTAGCCGGATTCGCCCGGACTGGCGGGAAAAACCCAGGCAGGGGCACCGGCCGGATACTTCGCGAATAATTTTCCCTGGCTGTCATAAAGGCAGGCCCCTGTGACCCGGGGGTCGGTTTTAAGCACGGCCAGCACATCGGCGGCATCCGCCTCGTTTTGGAAGGCCAGCGCCGCCGTGGAGTTGGCGGCAATGATTTCAGCCCTCGTCCGGTAGCCATCCACCATGCCCTTGCGCAGCGTGACGATTTCATAAGTGGTGAAGGCCGCGCAAGTCAGCAGCAGCACCGCGCCGCTGGTGAGCAGATTGACCGCCATCAATTTTCGCCGGATGGGCATGTCCTTGAGCGCCACGGTCAGTCCTTTCCCGGCCCGGTGATTTCGGCCAGCCGCAGTACTTGGGAGCTAATGGTCAGGTTGGCTCGCTTCGCGGCCTCCAGGTTGATCTTGAAATGGATTTTATTATTCACCGTGACGAAACGGATGATTCCCCCGTTTTCGATGAAACCGTCCGTGTCCCCGATCGTGAGGACGCTCCTTCCCTTCAAACCGTCCAAGATGCTTCCCATCCGTGCGTTTTCGGACCGGCTGATGAACAGGATCTGGCAGTCCTTGGCGTCCTCGATGCGTCGGTAGCGTTCAATGACCAGGGGATGGCCGCCTATTTTCTCGCCGTTGACGGTCGCGTCCAAAAAGGCGTCGAAGGGGTCGTCGCCTAAAATGCCGATGCAAAAAGGCTCGTCCGCGGAAGTGAAGGCCTTGGGCGGCCATTGGACGAATTGGGCGAAGTTAAAGAGGAAGACGGCCTTGACCTGGTATTCCTTCGAAATCGTGGGTTCCGCCAAGAGGGGCGCCCTAGTGGTCAAAAACAAAAGGGCCAGCAGGACAAGCCCCACGCCTGTTGTCCTTACCTGTCGGGGCAAGGTCAGAACCGGCATGCGATCTTTCCATAAACGCTGCGCTGGATCCATTCGTTCTGGTTGGCGCCGTTGACCAGGTACTCGACATGTTCGTAATGCAGGAGGCTCAATCCCGTCACCGAAACCTCGATGTTTTGGACTGGGCTCCAGCCTAAACGAGCGTCCAGTTCGGCGTAGCTGGGGACCCGAGCGGGGCTGCCGTTGTTGTTGTAGACGATGGAATCAATCCAACGAAAAGAAGGATCAAACTCCAGGTTTCCCGGCAAGTCCATGGAGGAACGCAAGAAAACCTGGTTCGGCGGGTCGGCGGTTTCGTTGAGCGCGTTGTTGATATCCTTCGCTCCCGGCACGACCCAGACATTCTCCTGCAGCAGGTCATAACCGGCATGCATCCTCCACCCTTCCAGGACCTGGTAGTCGGCGGTGAGTTCGACGCCGCAGGTCTGTGCCAACAGGTTGTTTTGGAAGACGATGGGAAGACCCTGATTCAAGGGCGTCGGCGGAGGCGTATAAGCCGCGCTTCGAATGTCACCGTAATTGTTGAAGAAGGTCGAAAGGGACGTAGAAAGTTCCGGGTTGAGCTGGGCCCGGTAACCCAGTTCGTAAGTAATGACCGTTTCGGACACGAAATCGGCGCCGCCGATTAGGAGCTCGTCGATCCCAAAGTGCTCGTAGATCGGGTTCGTGATGGGATACTCCTCATCCCGGTCCACGCGGGATGGCATGCGGACGGCCCTGGAAACCGCAGCCCATAGCATTTGACCCGAGTCCACGTCCCATTTCAGCCTTGCGCTGGGTTCCACTTCGAAACCTGTATAGTCGTTGTGCTCCAGCTTGCTCCCGAAGATGAACGAAAGGTCCTTTTCCAGCACCATTTCATCCTGGGCGAAGGCGCTGTATAAATTCTGGTCCAATGTGGACGGCTCATAGGCTAGGGCCGGGGCATTCTGGTCCACTTCATTCGTATATCGGTACCCCAAACCCGAAACCAGGTTGTTCCAAGTGTCCAGGTGGAACCGGTATTGGAAGTCCATGTCGTAGGTGTCGAGGGTGTCGGCCAGCGTTCCCGCGGGTGCCAACAGACCGTCCGCAGGGACAGGGTCGTCCAGGTAGGTTTGGTCGTAATACAATTGCAGGCTCAGGTTGGAATCGTCGGCGAAACTACGGGACCAGCGTCCCAATACGTTTCCCCCGCTGGTTTGGGAGTTTCCCCCCGTCGAAATATTTTGGTTGCCGTCGTAATAGTCCCCCTGCAAAGTGAACGTTTCTTCCGTTGAGGTAAGGACGTCCATCCGGAATCCCCCTTGGCCCATGTGCCACGAATCCGGCGCTGCGTTCCCGGAAGGGTGAAAATATTCATTCCCTTGGTCGAAATATTTACCGTAAAAGCGGTAATAAATGTTGGAGTCCAAGGCGCCGCCGTAACGGACTCCGGTGAAATCCTGCAATTCGGTTCCCCCGCCGCCTTCCACGTAAAGCCCCTGGGTGTCTTTCGCGCCCTTCGTGGTGATGTTGATGACGCCGTTCACCGCGTTGGCGCCCCAGAGGGTTCCGCCGGGGCCGCTGATGACCTCGATACGGTCAATATCCTCCATGAGGTAATCCTGCGTGTCCCAGATGACGCCGGCGAAAAGGGGCGTGTAAAGGGTCCTTCCGTCCATCAAGACCAAAAGCTTGTTCGCCAAACTGGTGTTGAACCCGCGCGCGCTGATGGCCCAGTCATGGGAGTCTTTTTGCGCCACTTCCAGGTTGTCCGCCAGCCGCAGGGCCTCCGGGATGTTGGAAGCGCCCGAACGGCGGATTTCATCGTTAGTAATCACATCGATCGCGGCTGGCGCTTCCCCATAGGGCTGGGGCTGTTTGGATACGGAAGTGACATCCAAATTCATCAGGTCCTCCAAGCTCAATTTTTTTAACGTGCTTGGGGATGCTTCTGCCGCCACTGTCGGGGCGGAGGAACCTACCTCCGGCGTGGGGAGGGGGGATGGGCTTGCCACTGGTGTGGAAAAGGGGGACGGGCTTGCTTCCGGAGTTTGGACCGGAGACAAATTTTTATCCTGTGCTTGGGCGAAGGAACCGCGGTTGAATAGGATGGCCGAGAAAATCATGAAGAGAAGGGAGGTAGTTTTTTTTCCGAAAATCACAGGTCTCCTTAATCGGTTAAAATGATATGCTGGGTTATCCAACACAAATCACGATTAAGGCATTAATCGCTTGGTTAACGCGTTTAACTAAAGGGTATGTGTATATATATTAACATCTCTCTTTTGAATTTTAAATTTCCAAAGAGCGATTCGGTTTAAAAATAAATTTGGTCAATTAAAGTGCTATTTTTAAATAACCGTTAAGTGAGTAATTATTACCCATCTTAACTGTGGGTTATGGGGTTAGGTTCTTAAAATTAATTATAAAAACGGCGCTTTACCTGAAAAGAAGAGGCCTGAATGGCTAACGAATTTGAATCAATTGTTTCTTCCCGTTCCTGCCCCCAGTGCGGAACGGAAATACCGAAAAATTTCCTGGCCTGTCCGGGCTGCCGGAGGCTGGTTTACGCCGACCGTTTAAACGAGCTATCCAAAAACGCCACTCAAGCCGAACGCGAAAACCGCCCCTCCGACGCATTGGCTTTTTGGCGGGGGGCACTGGATCTCCTTCCACCCCGTTCCAAGCAACATGAGGCGCTACGGGAAAAAATAACGGATCTGGGGCGGCAAGTGGACGGCCTTTCCCCTACCGGTTCCAATCCATCGGTGGTTCAGGAGCAAAAGTCCTTCTTCGGGAAGAACGGTGGAAAAGCGGGCCTTTTGGGTCTCCTAGCGGTCTTTCTTTCCAAGATCAAGCTGCTTTTGTTGGGCCTGGCCAAGCTCCACACGCTTTTATCCATGCTCCTGGCCTTTGGGGTCTATTGGACGTTTTGGGGTTGGAAATTCGCCTTGGGCTTCGTGCTTTCCATCTACATCCATGAAATGGGCCATGTGGCCGCCCTGAACCGTTATGGTATCAAGGCCACCGCTCCCGTCTTTATCCCCGGCGTCGGGGCTTTCATCCGCCTCCAGCAAAAGCTGACCAACCCGAGGGAGGACGCACGGGTAGGCCTGGCCGGACCCATTTGGGGTTTGGGGGCCGCCTTGACGGCTTATGCCCTTTTCCGCGCCACGGGGATCATGGTCTTCGCCGCCATCGCCCAAATCGGGGCTTGGATCAATCTCTTCAACCTCATGCCCGTCTGGCAATTGGACGGGGGCCGGGGATTCCAATCCCTCTCCACTTGGCAGCGCTGGGTGATGCTGGCGGTCATGGGGCTGATGCTTTATGACACCGGGGAGAAACTCTTGATGATCCTTATGGCCTTGGCCGTTTTTCAGGCCTTCCGCAAGGACGCCCCGGCCGAGCCCGACCACATCGGCCTCATCGAATTCGCCTTCCTGGTGGTCATTCTTTCCATCATGACCACCATTCCAGTGCAAACTCCCATGCGGTAGAAATTCACTTCGGGTTTTTTACAGCGGCTTTCATTACAACTTTCTGGTCTTTTCGCCCGTTGTATTCATAGCCTTTTTTCAAGATCTGCTGAATCACCAGGGCCTGCGGATTTTGACCGGCCAGGGGTTCAGGGCGCCCCGAGCTTAAATCCAACGGCACGGCTTCCCATTGGGGCTTCTTGCCTTTTTGCAATTCCACCATCAGGATGCAGCTGTCCTGGCAGGCCGCATGGCTCAAGTCAAAGAGAAAATCCCCCAAGCTATAAGCCACCAATGTTTTTCCAATCCGTTGGATTTTTTGCGGCACGTGGGGATGAGCGCCGATGACCATGTCCGCCCCGCCCTTATGAAGGGATTGGGCCAGCTTTTTTTGCAGGGCGTTAACGCCGAAATACTCCGTTCCCCAATGGACCAGCACGATGACGAAATCGGCCTTGGCCCTGGCTTTCTTGATTTCGGGGAGCATGACCGAGGAAAGAGCCACTTCCACCCCCGGCCTGTTCTTACCAGGCTCAAATTCCCCGGGGCAAACCGAACAATAGGCTAGGAAAGCCAGCGTCACCCCCTGCACCGCGACATAAACTGGTTCTTGGGATTTGCCGCTCGAAGAAACCAAACCCGTATGCAAAATCCCGCGGCGGTCCAATCCGTCCACGGTCTGGGCCATAACGTCCGGCCCGTAATCCAAAACGTGGTTGTTCGCCAGGGTCACGAGCCCGATACCACCGTAGGAAAGGGCGTCCAGGTCCTGGGGCCGGCCTTTCAAGTAAACGGATTTTTCGGCGTATTTCTTGCCGCCGTCCCCTACCGGGGATTCCAGGTTGGCCACGGCCAAATCCGCCTCATCCAGGAAGGGTTTGCAGGCTTGGAAAGCCCAGGGGGTTCCGTTTTTTTGGAGTAGGTCCGCCACACGCCGTCCCAAGTTGATGTCGCCCATGAAGGCCAATTTGACGTGGCCCGGCGTGGCGGGACGCGCGGGATGGTAATCCTTGGACAGCGGCGAAGGCGTCGAAGCGGGGGTCAGGGTCGGGTTGGGCCCGTCATTCACGGAGTCGGCGAAACACCAGTTGGAACAAAGCAGCCCTGCCGCAAAAACCCATGGGAAAAGGCGGGAGGTTTTTTTCATTCGTTCCATCCGGGATAGGCTTTTCACCCGGATATCTTATAAGACTCATCGAAACAACGGGAGCTTACTTAATCTTTTCGATCCAAAAGTCCTCAAGGTATTTCATGATGACCATGTAATGGTCCAAATCCATGGGCTTGACGATGTAGAAATTCGCGTTGTTCTTATAAGCTTCCAAAACATCCGCATCGTTTTTCGAGGAAGTCATGATGAGGGTCGGAATTTGGCCCAGTAAACTGTCCCGCTTGATTTGCGCCAGGACTTCCCTTCCATCGACTTTGGGTAAATTGAGGTCCAGCAGGATGAGGTCCGGCCGGATGGAATTCTGGTATTCGCCCTCATGATAAAGATAATCGAGAGCTTCCAATCCGTTACGGACGACGTTCAAACGAATGGGAAACCTCGACATTTTGAGGATTTCCTTCATGAGGGTTATGTCCCCCAGGTTGTCCTCCACCAGGAGGATTTCAACCGACCTTTGGCCCAAGCCCATTTTGACCGCCATGTTGCGCCCCCTTGCCCATTCTGGGAATCGTGAAATGAAAGGTTGAACCCTTCCCCGGTTCCGAATCCACCCAGATTTTTCCATTATGCTGCTCGACGATTTTCTTGCAGAGCGCCAGGCCGATACCGGTGCCGGGATATTCTTCCCGGGCGTGCAACCTCTGGAAAACCACGAATATCTTTTCGAAATATTGGGCATCGATGCCGATGCCGTTGTCTTCCACGCTGAAAACCCAGCTGTCGATTTCCGCCTTGGCCCGGATATGGACTCGCGGCTTTTTCCCGCCGTTGAACTTGATGGCGTTCCCGATCAGGTTCTGGAACAGCAGGACCAAATGGGTCCGGTCGGCTTCCACCTGGGGCATGGGATCGCAGGTAATGGAGGCTCCCGTTTCCACAATGGATATTTGCAGGTTGGAAAGGGCCTCCCCCACCACTTCTCCCAAGTCCAACAACTGTGGTGAAAGAGAGCGGGCCCCCAGGCGGGTATAGGACAGCAGGTCGTCGATGAGCCTTTGTATCCGCCGGGCCCCTTCCAGGACGTAGTGGAGGTATTCCCCGGTATCGGTGTCCAATTTGCCCTCGAGATTTTTTTGCAGGAGCTGGACGAAGCTGTTGATCATCCTTAAAGGTTCCTTGAGGTCGTGGGAGGAAATATGGACGAATTGTTGCAGTTCGGCGTTGGACCGGGCCAACTCCTTGGCCCTTTCCTCGGCCAGCGCGGTGCGCTCGGCGACCCGTTCCTCCAGGGAGCTGTTGAGGTTCCTCAACTTTTCCTCGGAATATCGCAGTTCTTGCTCGGCCCTCCGCCGGACCGAGTTTTCCTTTTTCAGTTCGAGGTTCGCAGCTTCCAACTCTTGGACATTTTTCCCCAACTCGGTGTTGAGGCTTTGGATCTGGCGGGTCTTGTTGTAAAGCTCGATAAAAATCATCACCTTGGATTTCAGGATCTCTGGAACCAGGGGCTTGAGGAGGTAATCCACGGCCCCCACTTCGTATCCCCGGAAGATCTCGTTATCCGTCCGGCCGACGGCCGTCAGGAAGATAATGGGGGTTAGGCGGTTCTTGTCCCTTTGGCGAATCAACCGGGCGGTCTCGAAACCGTCCATGACGGGCATGGCCACATCCAGGAGAATCACGGCGAATTCCTCGTTCATGAGGTGCCGCAGGGCCTCCCGCCCCGATCTGGCCCTCACCAGCCTTTGGCCCAGGTCTTTCAGCACCGCTTCCAGGGCCAGGAGGTTGGCCGGAGCGTCGTCCACCATGAGGATATTCACGGGAATGGCTTTTTCCCCGGTGGTTTGGGTCTGGGTTTGTATCTCAGGTTCCATATCCACATCCTTGAGAAACAGATATTAGATTTTGGCTGTTAGCTATTAGCTAAAATCTAATATCTAAAATCTGTCGGCTGACTTTCAGCGGTACAGCCAGTTCTGCATCAATGAGAGCAGTTGGTCGGAATCGATAGGCTTGGTGATGTAGTCGGACGCCCCCATTTCGATGCACTTTTCCCGGTCCCCCTTCATCGCTTTCGCGGTCACGGCGATGATGGGCAGGGACTTGAAATTTTCGATCTTCCGGATCGCCTGCATGGTGTCGTAACCGTCCATTTCCGGCATCATGATGTCCATCAGCACCACATCCACGTCCGGATTCTTGGCCAGCACCTCCAGGGCTTCTTTTCCGCTCTCCGCCGAGACGACACCCATCTGGTTGCGCTCCAGGAGGCTGGTCATGGCGAAGATGTTGCGCATGTCGTCGTCCACCACCAGGGCCTTCTTGCCGACCATGATTTGGCCCGGCTGGTGGAGTTTCTCCACGATTTGCCTTTTCTCCTCCGGCAGCTTGGCCGTCACCCGATGCAGGTAAAGGGCGGTTTCGTCGAAAAGCCGCTCGGTGGACTTGGCCTCCTTGATCACGAAGGTCTTAGCCGCGAGCCGGAGGGCTTCCTCCTCCTTTTTGCCGGTCTCGTGGTCCTGGTAGACCACGATGGGAAAGTTCGCACGCTGGGGGCCTTTTCTCATCGTTTTGAGGATTCCCACGCTTTCCTTGTCGGGAACCAGGACCATGCAGTCGAATTGGTTTTTCTTCAGGAAATCCTGTGCTTCCTCCGCGTTTTTGGCGGGGGTCACCTCGACACCATCGCCCCCCAAGAGGTCCCGCAAGGCGTTCCGAGTGCCTTTTTCCCCCGCGAGAAGAAGGAGGTTCCGGACCCGGCGCGAGCAGAAGGAGCGCAAGGTATCCAGGGACTGGTTCATCTCATCCTTGGAAACGGGCTTAGAGAAAAACGCCACCACCCCCTCCTGGAGCCCCCTTAAGCGGTCCTCGTCCGCCGAGATGATCTGGACGGGGATATGCCGGGTATTGGGGTCGTTTTTGAAGCGCGCCAGCACCTTCCATCCGTCCATGTCCGGAAGGCGGATGTCGAGCGTGACCGCGCTGGGCTTGATCTCGTTGGCCAGCCTTAAGGCCTCGTCCCCGCCGACGGCCGCCACGGCCTTGAACCCTTTTTGGTGTGCCGCTTCCACCAAGATGCGGGCGAAAGCGGGTTCGTCCTCGATGATGAGCAGGACCAGATCGCCGGGCTGGAGGTGGTTGCGGTCATCGTCGATGACGTTGGCCTTAGGCTCCAGGCTGTCGGGGGTGAAGCGGTTGGCCAGCCGGTAAGGCATGTTCAGGAGGAAAGGCGCGGCCTCTTCCTTCTTTTCCACCTTGGTTTCGGCGCTGGGGGAGCGGAAGGCCGTGGGGATATAAAGTACGAAGGTGCTCCCCTTGCCCGAGACGCTCGAGGCCAGGATGACCTGCCCCCCGAGCAATTTGGCCAGCTCGCGGCTGATGGAAAGCCCCAAGCCGGTTCCGCCGTACTTGCGGCTGGTGCCGGACTCGGCCTGCTGGAAGGCCTCGAAGATGATCTTCTGCTTGTCGCGCGGGATGCCGATGCCCGTGTCGGAAACCGTGAAGGCGATGACCGACTCCGCCTGGCTGAGGATGGGGTGGTCGACGCTCCAGCCGCTATTGGCGGGGGCCACGCGGAGGGACACCGAGCCCTTTTCCGTGAACTTGAAGGCGTTGGAGAGTAGGTTCCTCAGGATCTGCTCCAGGCGCTTGCCGTCGGTGTAGATTTCCTCGGGCGTGATGGGGTCCACCTCGATGGCGAAGTGGAGGTCCTTGCCTTCGGCCACGTGGCGGAACACGCGGTCCAGGTGCTGGCGCATTTCCGTGAAGGCCATGTTGTTGAGGTCCAGCGTCATGGTCCCGGACTCCACCTTGGAGAGGTCCAGGATGTCGTTGATGAGCGCCAGCAGGTCCCCGCCCGAGGCGTGGATGGTCTTGGCGTATTCGATCTGCTTCTCGGTGAGGTGGGCCGAATCCTCCGCCAGTTGCTGGGATAGGATCAGCATGCTGTTGAGCGGTGTGCGAAGCTCGTGGGACATGTTGGAAAGGAATTCGGACTTGTACTTGGAGGTCAGGGCCAGCTGGTCGGCCTTCTCTTCCAGGGCCTGGTTGGTGCGGCGCAATTCCTCCTGCTGGTGCTGGAGGCTCTTCAGGAGTGTCTCAGTCCGGAGGGTGGCCTCCAGGTTGTTGAGCACGATCCCGATGACTTCCACCAATTGGTCCAGGAAGGCCAGCTGGGTTGGGTTGAAGGGCTCGAAGGAGGCCAGTTCCAGTACCGCCTTCATCTGGCCTTCGAACAGGGTCGGTAGCACCACGATATGGCCGGGTTGGGCCTCGCCGAGGCCGGAACTCACCTTGATATAGTCCTGGGGCGCGCCGGTGAGGATGATCCTCTCCTTGTTCTTCGCGCATTCCCCGATAAGCCCCTCGCCGATGGCAACTTCCTGTTTCAATGTTTCCGCGGGCTGGGGGGCGAAGGCCGAGAGCAGCCTCAGGCGGGTGCCGCCGGATTCCTTGGCTTCCGCGATATAAAAGACGCCGTAACGCGCCGAAACCACTTTGGAAAGCTCGGTCAGGATGGAGGAGGACACCGTTTGCAGGTCCCTTTGCCCCTGCAGCATGCGGGTAAAGTGGGCCAAGTTGGTTTTCAGCCAGTCCTGGTCGGCGTTCTTTTGCGTGGTGCCGCGCAGGTTGGCGATCATCTGGTTGATGGTGTCCTTGAGGGTTTCCACCTCCCCGCTGGCTTCCACGCGGATGGACCGGGTCAAGTCGCCCTTGGTGACGGCCGTGGCCACCTCGGCGATAGCGCGCACCTGGGTGGTCAAGTTGGCCGCCAGCTGGTTCACATTGTCGGTCAGGGCCTTCCAGGTGCCGGCCGCTCCCGGAACGTTGGCTTGGCCCCCCAGTTTGCCTTCTACCCCGACCTCCCGGGCCACGGTGGTGACCTGGGCTGAGAAGGTGGCCAGCGTGTCAATCATGGCGTTGATGGTGTCGGTCAGGGCGGCAATCTCGCCCTTGGCGGCCATGACGAGTTTCTTGGTCAGGTCGCCGTTGGCGACGGCGGTCACGACCTTGGCGATGCCGCGTACCTGGTCGGTCAGGTTGGCGGCCATCAGGTTGACGTTGTCGGTCAGGTCCTTCCATGTGCCCGAGACGCCCGGTACCTGCGCCTGGCCCCCCAGTTTCCCTTCCGTCCCCACCTCGCGGGCCACGCGGGTCACTTCGGAGGCGAAGGAGGAAAGCTGGCCCACCATGGTGTTGATGGTGTCCTTTAATTCCAAAATCTCGCCCTTGACGTCCACCGTAATTTTCTTGGAAAGGTCTCCCCTGGCCACGGCGGTGGTGACCGCCGCGATGTTGCGCACCTGGCTGGTCAGGTTCCCCGCCATGAAGTTGACGTTATCGGTCAGGTCCTTCCAGGTGCCGCCCACGCCGGGCACCTGCGCCTGGCCGCCCAGTTTTCCCTCCGTGCCGACCTCGCGGGCGACCCGCGTGACCTCAGAGGCGAAGGAGGAAAGCTGGTCGACCATGATATTGATGGTGTTTTTGAGCTCGAAAATTTCGCCCTTAACGTCCACCGTAATCTTGCGGGAAAGGTCGCCCCGGGCCACGGCGGTGGTCACGTCGGCGATGTTCCGGACCTGGTCGGTCAAATTGGAAGCCATCAAATTGACGCTGTCGGTCAGGTCCTTCCATGTCCCGGCTACGCCGGGCACTTGCGCCTGGCCGCCCAGTTTTCCCTCGGTTCCTACCTCGCGGGCCACGCGGGTGACCTCGGAGGCGAAGGAGGAAAGCTGGTCCACCATGGTATTGATGGTTTCCTTCAACTGCAGGATTTCGCCGCGCACGTCGGCGGTGATTTTCTTGGAGAGGTCCCCCTTGGCCACCGCGGTGGTCACGTCGGCGATATTGCGCACTTGGGCTGTCAAGTTACTGGCCATGAAATTGACACTGTCGGTCAGGTCCTTCCAGGTTCCTCCCACGCCGGGCACCTGCGCCTGGCCCCCCAGTTTCCCCTCGGTCCCCACTTCGCGCGCGACGCGGGTCACCTCGCCGGCGAAGCCGTTGAGCTGGTCCACCATGGTGTTGATGGTGTCCTTCAGCTCCAGGATTTCGCCGCGCACGTCCACGGTGATTTTCTTGGACAGGTCCCCTTTGGCCACGGCCGTGGTGACCGCGGCGATGTTACGCACCTGGCTGGTCAGGTTGCCAGCCATGAAATTCACGTTGTCGGTCAGGTCTTTCCAGGTTCCGGCAACGCCGGGCACTTGGGCCTGGCCGCCCAGTTTTCCCTCGGTTCCCACCTCACGGGCCACGCGGGTGACCTCGGAGGCGAAGGAGGAAAGTTGGTCCACCATGGTATTAATGGTGTTTTTGAGCTCCAAAATTTCGCCCTTGACGTCCACCGTAATTTTGCGGGAAAGGTCGCCTTTGGCCACGGCAGTGGTGACGTCCGCGATATTGCGCACCTGGCTGGTCAGGTTGCCGGCCATGAAATTCACATTATCGGTCAGGTCTTTCCAGGTTCCGGCCACGCCGGGAACAATAGCCTGCCCGCCCAGCTTCCCTTCGGTCCCCACCTCACGGGCCACGCGGGTCACCTCGGAGGCGAAGGACCGCAATTGGTCCACCATGGTGTTGATCGTTTCTTTCAATTGAAGGATTTCGCCCCGCACATCGGCGGTGATCTTCTTGGAAAGGTCGCCATTGGCCACCGCGATGGTGACATCGGCGATATTGCGGACTTGGCCGGTCAGGTTTCCGGCCATGATATTGACGCTGTCGGTCAAGTCCTTCCAGGTGCCCCCCACGCCCGGCACTTGGGCTTGTCCGCCCAATTTTCCCTCAGTCCCCACTTCGCGCGCGACGCGGGTCACCTCGCCCGCGAAACTGTTGAGCTGGTCGACCATGGTGTTGATGGTGTCCTTCAACTCCAGGATTTCCCCGCGCACGTCCACGGTGATTTTCCGGGAAAGATCGCCCCGCGCCACGGCGGTGGTGACCTCGGCGATATTGCGCACTTGGCCGGTCAAGTTGCTGGCCATGGAATTGACGTTGTCGGTGAGGTCTCTCCAAGTTCCGGCCACGCCCGGAACGATGGCTTGGCCGCCGAGTTTCCCCTCGGTCCCCACCTCACGGGCCACACGGGTGACCTCGGAGGCGAAGGAGCGCAGCTGGTCCACCATGGTGTTGATGGTTTCCTTCAACTGTAGGATTTCGCCGCGCACGTCCACGGTGATTTTTTTCGAAAGGTCGCCATTGGCCACCGCGATGGTGACTTCGGCGATGTTGCGCACTTGGCCGGTCAAGTTGCTGGCCATGGAATTGACGTTGTCGGTGAGGTCTTTCCAGATGCCCACCAAGCCCTTGACCGTGGCTTGGCCGCCGAGTTTCCCCTCGGTCCCCACCTCACGGGCCACGCGCGTGACCTCCGAGGTGAAGGAATTCAGCAGGTCCACCATCGTATTGACGGTCTTCGCCGTCTTAAAAAACTCCCCCTTGAGGGGCCTGTCGCCCAATTCCAACATCGCGGTCTGGGAAAGGTCCCCCTTGGCGACGGCCCCGATGACACGGGACATCTCGCTGGTGGGGCGGACCAATTCCTCCACCAGGGTGTTGACGGAAGAAACCATTCCGGCCCAAGATCCGGTAAACTCGCCGATGTTCGCCCTCTGGTCGATTTTCCCCTCGACCCCGACTTCCAGTCCGAGCCGCTCCAGTTCCCGGGCCATTTTTTGGTTGCGTTCCACCACCTGGTTGAAAGTGTCGGCGATTTTCCCTGCCTTTCCCGTCCAGTCGTTCGGAAGGCGGACGGAAAAATCCCCGTTTTTAAGGGCGTTCAAAGCCAGAATCAGTTTTTGGCTGTCAAGTTCCTGTTCCAAGACACCGGTGTCCATCACGGCCTCCTTAAAAAAATAAATCATCTATGATGCGAAGACAACCTGGCCTGAAGGCGCTCAGGCGAAGAATTTCAGCTTTAAGTTTTATTTTTTATTTTTTCGAAGCCAGTGCACCGGCTTTAAAGGAATCGATTTAACTAGAGGATAAACTCCCCTCTATAGTTTAAAAACCGGAATTTTCGAAATTCAAGTGGGGTGTGTCATTTTGAGTTTGGGAAAACCCAGTATTCGAGTGGAAATTTTAATCTCTTCGAATAATGGTCTTTTTTCAGGTGGGAGCCGAGAAAACATTAGGCGCTATCAGCGAAGGTACCAAAAACAGCTAAAAAACGTTCATTACGAATAATTAGTTTGAGTCATTCAATCTTTTGGCGGGTTTTTAGCCTATATCTTTCGATGTGTTCGAAAACTTTTTATCCAAAATTCTTTTAGATGCCTCAATAATTCTCCATATTGGTTTGGATCCATGGGTTTGGTGACAAAATGGCTGACATTAAGCCGGTCAGCCCAGTCCCGGTCCAAATCGCTCTCCGAGCTCGTTAAAATGATGACCGGCAGGCTTTTCCAATCCGGATTTTGCCGGATCTCGACCAGAATGGTCATTCCATCTTTTTTCGGCAGGTTCAAGTCCAGTAGAAGAACATCCGGCTTTGGGCTTTGGGTGTAACGCCCCTGCCGGCCCAGGAACATCAAAGCCTCTTCCCAATCGCCAACGGTGCTTAAATGCATGGGAAAGCCGGCTTCTTTCACGGCTTTTTTCAGAAGCACTACATCACCCAGGTTATCTTCGATATGAAGGACTTCCAGAATACGCCCGGCGACTTTTGGTCTCAGCGCCATTTATTCTCCTCCTTCTTCTTTTTGCCATCTTACGGGTTGTGTATGAAGAGGTAGCCGTACTTGGGAAAGCCAAAACTCCTTCAAGCTTTTCGCCACCTTGAAAAAGCCCTCCAAATCGGACGGCTTGACAATATAACAGTTCGCGTTCATGTCGTAAACTTCGCGAATATCCGTTTCCAAGCTGGAGCTGCTTAAAACGATGATGGGGAGCGATTTAAGCACAGGGTCGCTTTTCAACCGCCTCAGAAGAGCCCTTCCATCCATCCGAGGAAGGTTAAGATCCAGCAAAATGAGGTCCGGCATCGGATCGTCCCCGCGTTTTTCACCCCCCTTGAGGTAATCCATCGCTTCTTCGCCGGTGGTCACCACTTTCATCTTCGCCTTGATTTGACTTTCCTTGAAAGCCTCGGTTAAAAGCACTACGTCCCCCATATTGTCCTCCACAGCCAGAATCCGGACATCATTAAACGGATCTCGATTCAAGGGATGCTCCTTTCGGTACCGGAAGGGTCCAATAAACAGTGGCTCCCTCTCCTTCTTTGGATTCAATCCAGATACGCCCCCCATATTGAGTGACGACTTTCCGGCAGATCGCCAGTCCGATTCCCGTTCCCGGATATTCGGACCGGGTATGTAAACGCTTGAAAACCTCAAAAATTCGCTCGCTGTACTTGGGATCGATTCCAATGCCGTTGTCCCGGACCGAAAAGACCCACTCCTCCCCCTTTCGAACAACATCCACGTGGACGGCCGGAACGTTCTTTCCCCTGAACTTAAGGGAGTTCCCGATAAGGTTTTGGAGAAGCTGGAGGAACTGGGGAAAATCGCCTACTACGGTTGGCAGGAGTCCATGGGTCACGCGGGCGCCGGTTTCTTTCAAGGTCGTCTCCAGGTTCCGGAGGGCACCAGCCAACACCTCCTCGAAATCCACTCGATCGAAAGACCGCCGCTGGTTCCCCACCCGGGAATAGGCCAAAAGGTCGTTGATGAGGGCCTGCATCCGTTTGGCACCGTCCACGGCCTGTTGAATATAACTATCGGCCTCCCTGTCCAACTTATTCCCGTACTTATGCGCCAGGAGCTGGACGTAGCTGGTGACCATCCTTAAGGGTTCTTGCAGGTCGTGGGAGGCCACGTAGGCGAATTGTTCCAATTCCTGGTTGGATCGGGCAAGTTCCTCCATTTGTTTGCGTTGGGTCATGTCACGGGTAATCTTGGCGAACCCCATCAATTGTCCCTTATTATCTTTTAAGACCGTGAGGATGGTATCGGCCCAAAATCTCGAGCCATCTTTACGTACCCGCCAGCCTTCGTCTTCCACACGGCCCATTTGAACAGCCTGATCCAGGAGTTTTTCAGGCTTCCCCTCCTTCACTACTTCTGGAGGATAAAAATAAGAAAAATGCTTTCCAATAATCTCCCGGGCTTCATAACCTTCGATTCGTTGCGCTCCCACATTCCAACTTTCCACCCGGCCCTCAGGGTTCAGGAGAATGATGGCGTAATCCTGCACGGTTTCAACCAACAAACGGAGCCTCTCCTCCCTTTCCGCCAGGGCCCTTTGGGCTTCTTCCTCAAGGGTAATGTCGCGGGAATTGACCACCACCCCTTGGATGGCCTCATCCGAAATAAGGTTGGTACCGATGGATTCCAAGTTGCGCCAGGAACCATCCTTGTGCCTGAAACGGAATTTGACGGAACGGATATTTCCGGGGCCTTCCAAAACTCCCCCGAAGGCTTCCTGGACCCGGGGCAAATCCTCGGGGTGGACCAAGCTAAAGGTATTCATCCCGTTAAGTTCGGTGGATCCGTAGCCAAGGACGCGTTTGATGGAGGGGCTCTCGAAAAGGATAGTTCCCCTTCCGTCCAGGATGGTCACAATGTCCAAGGCGTTCTCGATAAGGGCCCTGAAGTATTTCTCGCTGTTTTCCATTTCGTAGCTTTTCTTTTTCAACTCCCGATTTATCCGCGTCAGTTCCTCCGTTCGCTCGAGAACCCGCAATTGGAGATCGGACTGGGAAGTCCGGAGGCCTTCCTCGGCTTGCTTTCGTTCGGCTATGCCGGAAGCCAGCGCCAGGATGGTCAAACTGGTCACGCCCATGAAGCTTTGGAGTAATAAAAGGGATTGGTTCAGGGTGGCCGCATGAAAAGGGCCCAGGCCGATAAGGGTTCCTCGGATGGAAGCTAGGCTGATGAACATCACCGCCAAGCAGGACGGAAAGGGGCCGAACCGTATGGCCACCCACAAAAACAACGGTAAAAAGAGAAATTCAGCATTGGCGTTTTCAGTGGAGAGAAGTGTCTTACCGCCGTACAAAACCCAGGCGGCCAGCAGGAGAAACATTGTTAGGAAGGCCCCTTCCAGGAAACGGCGGGCATTGACTTTCCAATTCCATCCTTGTGGCCACAAAAGGATCGGGGGGGCGAAAAGGAGGGCACCACCGATGTCACCCAGCCACCAGGTCATCCACACGGCCCGAAAAGAAGCCGGACCCGTCATGCCGGCCAGCGCCAGGGTACCGACCCCCACAGTAGCGCTCACCAGCGGAGCCATCAGCCCCCCCAGGAAGGCGAATTTGAAAAGATTGGCGGATTTTAGAAGCGCTTCCCGCCCCCCGGCAAAGTGGATGACCAAGGTCGATCCCACAAGCGCCTCTAGGGTATTTCCCGCCCCAATTCCCAAGGAGGTCCAAATGGTTCCGGCGGTCGAAAGGTTCGCCGCGAAAGCACCCAGAAAAATTCCAGGCCAAAGACGGCGCCCCCCCACTAGGAGGGCTGCCAAAGCGATCCCCGTCGGCGGCCAAATGGCTGTTGCGTTGGACTGGACAATCGCCATCAACAGGCCCCATTTGGCGGCGATGAAATATAAGAGAGCCAAGCCCAAAATTTTAAACGCCTGTCGCAGATTGGACGGGTTACTAGCGGTCATTCTTTTCCCATCCTAAAGATCCTATACCTGGCTTTTCCCTCCGATTTCGCCTGATACATTGCGGAATCGGCGGCCTGGAGAATTCCATCAACGTCTTTTTTACCGCAATCGGAAAAGGCGATTCCAATGCTGGCGGAGGTCGAGGCTGTTGTTCCCCCCAGTTGTAAGGGTTCCTTCAGGGATTCGAGGATTCGATCGGCCACTTCAATGGCTTCCTGGGTGCCGTGGAGGTCTTCTAAAAGCACCGTGAACTCATCCCCGCCCATGCGTGCGACTGTGTCACTGGGCCTTACGCAAAACTTAAGCCTCCGGGCAAACTCGATCAAAAAGTGATCCCCGGCCTGGTGCCCCAAGTTGTCGTTGACGAACTTCAAGCGGTCCATATCCAGGAAAAACAATGCAAACAGGACGGAGGGCCGGCGATTGAGCCGCGAAAAGGCCCGGTCCAAGCTCTCCATGAAAAAAGTGCGGTTGGGTAGCCCGGTCAAGGGATCATAAAAGGCCCGCAAGGCCAACTCCTGTTCCAGGTTCCGGTGCCGGGTGATATCGGTGAAAGAACCGGCGATGCGGGAAGCGTGCCCCGTCGGATCAATGGTTGCCTGTCCGCGGCTCAAAACCCAACGATAACGCCCATCTTTATGCCTCAAACGATGCTCGTTGGTGTAATGGGAAGTCTCTTTTAAAAAGTGCTTTGCCAAATCCCGTTTGACCTTTTCCAAATCCTGGGGATGAACCCGCAACAACCATTCATTCGGGTTGTCCCCAATTTCATTTTCCGAAAAACCGAGTATGAGTTTCCAGCGGGTGGAAAAATAGGCCTTGTTGGATTTCAAATCCCAATCCCAAAGCCCATCGTTAGCCCCCTCAGCGGCCAAGAAATAACGCTCTTCCTTTTCCTGGAGGTTCATGAGCAGCTTATGGCGTTCTAAGGCGTAGCGGATCGTCCTGACGAACAAGGGACCGCTCAAGTCGTCCTTGGAAAGGAAGTCCTCAGCTCCCTCGCGCATGGCCTCCGTGGCCGTTTCCGGGTTGCTCAAACCCGTGAGAACGACGATTGGGATCTGGGGCACGGCGTGATGGACTTGATTGAGGGTTTCCAAACCCGATGAATCGGGCAGGTACAAGTCCAAAACCACGGCGTCAAAAGGTTCCTGGGAAAGTCGTTTCAGGCCGTCGGAAAGTTTCGATGAAATATCCATACGGCAAGGAAAGGTTGTTTCGGCGGAGAGGGTTTCCTTCAAGAGGCCCACATCGCCGGGATTGTCTTCCAAAAGTAAAATGTGAGTCGAGGGTTTTTCCATTTGCACCTTCCTTCCCTCGCGACAAAAAAATCTCCTCTTTCAGACTGGTTCGAAACGAAAAGGTGAAAGCCACACCTCTTCCAGATACCGGACGGTCTCGAGTAACTGGTCCAGGTCCATAGGTTTTACGACGTAGAAATTGGCCTTCCCCTCATAGGCGCGTCGAATATCCTCATCATTTTTCAAGCAGGTTAAGATAACAACGGGGATGTGGGAAAGTCGGGAATTGGCCCGGATTTCTTTGAGAACCCAATGGCCGTCCTTTCGGGGCATATTAATATCCAAAAGAATGACATCCGGAACGGAGGCTTCTTCGAAGTTTTCTTTTTGAAGAAGATAAGCCAGGGCTTCCTCGCCGTCTGAAAAATGGGTTACTTCGATCGGAAATTCGGTTTCTCGAAACGCTTCGACGGTGAGACCCGCGTCGACAAGATTATCCTCTATCAAAAGCGCCCGAACATTTCGGGATCTTTTTTTGGTTAAGGTCATCATCTTTACCGCCTTTCCATGGTTGCCGAGGAAAAACGAAGTGGTGGAAGGAAGAAGTTCCATGGGATCAACCCATTGTCATCAATTATGAAAAAGATTTTATCCGAATTGGGAATTTTGAAAATTCCGAAAACCGGAGATTAGCTGTCAGGCCGCGTTCAACTTTCTCTGGTTTAATTTTATCACCTGGATTTATTGAAGGAAACGGCTTAACGGAAGGTTAGGTAGAAAGCAACCTTTAAGCAGGCCGTTAAACTAAACCATTTTTAGATTAAAAAGGTTTACCTAAAAACGTTTGATTTGGCCTCTAGAAAAATGGCCGGTTTGTTTCGGAAAACTGCTAATTCTTCGCTTACTTTCGTTGTTAATTTGGAAACCAAATAACATTTTTAATCTAGTTCTCCAATCAAAACTCGAAAGAACTCCTCCCGGGCCTGTTTTTCCATCCAAGGGGTATGGCCGCATTTTTCCAGCAGAAAAAAACGAAAATCCTTGAGAACCCCGGCTAACGGTTTTTGAACCCCTTCGGCCGGATGGGGATCGTGGTCCCCTTGAATAGCCACAACAGGGCATTGGATAGACTTGCCCTCCTTTAGGAGTTTTCCGGATTTTCTTAAATCCGAGGCTTCTTTCCAGACATTTTTGTAAATCTCAGGCCTCAATTCCAAGCCCTCTGATCGCATGGGGAGGGGGTCGTAAAAATCCGCCTTGGCGAGAAGTTCTCCTAAAAGGCCGAAGGCCAATGGGTCTTCCGGTCTCGCCATGAGAAACTCCACGTCATCCCGTTCTTTTTTGCTCAACCTTTGAAGACGGGTTCTCAGGATTTGGGGTGCGTATTTTTCATCGAAAGGACCGCTGGAAACAAGGATGAGTTTTCGGACAAGTTTGGGATACCGGACGGTCAAAAGATAACCCAGCCAAGCTCCCCAGGAATACCCAACCAATACGACTGGGATTGAGGCCATTTCCTCCAATACCAGTTTTAATTCCTCAATTTGGCCTTCCACCGAAGCCTTGGTTTGAAGAGGCTCCAAAACACCCCTCTTCGCGGAGAGTTCCTGGGCCACGGGCGCCATTTCCCCGCTGACCCCGGGCCCACCGTGTAACACTGCCACCGTAAAAGGCGCCTGGCCGTAGGTTCTAAGGTTATCCATGATTTATGTCCGTTTTGGCCTGGGCCATATCCCATAAGCCTTGGTCTGCATCCATAAAGTTGAGAATCATTCCTAGCCCAGTCTCATCAAACCAAAGGATCAAGGCAAGCCAATTTTCCCTTAAATCCGGCCCTTTAAGTGGTTTGCCCTAGGGGTGAGTCAGGGGTAAACTTGAGGCAGGGTTGAACCCCCCGGTTTGGAAGTGGAAAGGTATCAAGATTATGGTTATGCAAAAAGGCTGGATGGAACAACGCCGGTATGAGCGCATTGCGGCCACCTTAAAGGTTTCCTACCGCGTTTTAGACGCGGAGGAGAAGAATGGAATACTCCAGCAGCCCCGTTACAGCCAAACCACCGCCGACCAGCTTCCCTACCTTTCCCAAAAATTCCACGCCTACCACGCCGTCACCCGCGACATCTCTGAGGGTGGATTGTCCATTTCCGGTGAGCATCCCTTTTCCGAAGGCGACCACGTGGAAATCTCCCTTCAGCTTCCCCAATACAACGTGGCCGTAACCTTACTGGCTGAAGTGGCCCGCTCCAGCTCTTTCTTCGACCTAGGAAAGACCATGTACAACGCCGGCGTCAAGATATTGGCCTTGAACCGCGAGGATATGGACCGCCTGATGATGTACCTCCTTTCAGAAAAGTTGCGCCAGCAGGCCATCAAACAGAACTAGATTCTTCAGCATTTCCAAACAATTTACTCTCCACCGTCGCATCGGCCTTTTCCGTTGATATAATGGGCTTGGGTTAGGAGCTTCCATGGTCACCATTTCCCAAGCCGATATAGACGCCGTTCTTCTTTCCTTCCAGGAAACCCCCGAGGTCGTCCCTGACAATGCCTTTGCCCTCCTCTACTTGGAACGGGAATTCAAAGCAACCCGCGAGAAGGCCGTCCAGCAAATCTTCTGGGGCCGCAACGAATACGGCGTGGACGCCTTCCACATCGACCCCCAGCTGAAAAACCTTTACTTGTTCCAGTTCCGATGGTCCGAGGCACAAATTCTATTCCGCGTGCCCTTCCAGCGCCTCGTGGAGGTGGGAATGGACCGGGTTTTCGGCCAAGCCCCCCCGGGCATCCAGGAGGAACAATTCTTCCTCCAGCTGAAAAGCCAGATGCTCAACTACCAGGGTGCTATCGAGCGCGTCTTCATCCATTTGGTCTTCAATGGCGACCCCCAGGAGGCCGAACGCAGCATGGTTTACGAGAAACTGCGCGAGGACTTGGAAAGCAAGAAATACCTTATCGACCAGTTCTTCGGGCGGCCCATCACTATGGTTTTCCAGTTCCTTTCCGCCGAAACGAAAAAATTGGGCGCCATTGCCCACCAAAGGGTCACCCACCAATACCCCCTCCACGTGGCCGAAACCCTGGAGCGAAGCGGCCCGGGGGGAGAGATCATGTGGGTTAGTTTCGCCCGGTTGATGGACCTGCACGCTATGTTTAAGGAGATGAATTACCGCTTCTTCGAGCGCAACATCCGGGCCAGCCTCTCGGAAGACGCCCCCACCAATCGGTCCATTTACGAGGCCCTCGAAAGGCTAGTTTTAAAGGGAGACGCGGACCCAGCGGTCTTCGCCTTCCACCACAATGGCGTCACTCTTTTCGCGGAAAAGATCGAGCGGGAAAAAGACCGTTTTATCCTTACGGAGCCCCGCCTTTTGAACGGCGCCCAAAGCATCACCACCCTGGACCGCTTCCTGAAGGACCATGAGAACAACCCGGCCTTGAAAAAGAAGGAAGATGCACTCCGGGAGCTTTGGGTGATGTGCAAGATCATCACCGACGCCCGCAACGAATTCGTGCTGGAGGTGGCCATCAATAACAACCGCCAGAACCCCGTCAAACCCTGGAATCTGCACGCCAACGACATGATCCAGTTGGAGCTACAGGACAAGCTTAGGGAGGATTCGGGGCTTTACTACGAGCGCCAAGAAAAAGCTTTTTCCAACCTTCGCCTAGAGGACCTGGAAGAGATGGAAATCAAGGAGGGCAAGGCGGTGGAACTCCTGAAACTTGCCCAGACTTTTCTGGCTTCCGACGGCGAGCTGGACAAAATGTCGCGCCTGCAGGAAGTCTTTGAGGACGAGAAGGACTACAACCAAGTTTTCAGTCCCGAGCGGCTTCAGGCCGACTCCAAAAAAATTATCCTTTGTTACAAGGCCCATTACCGCCTAACCCGGCTCATCCGGGAAATCATGGAAAAGGGCGAGAAAAAATACGCCTACATGCGCCGGGCCCGTAACCTGCTCTGGGCCCTCCTGTGCCAGGCGATCTTAAACGACGAACATTTGGAGGAATATGCCGGACGGTTTGGCCGGACGCTTTCCATCGAAAACGAATATGTCGACTGGCTGGCCAAGCTGGCCTCCACTAAGGCACGGTTTCTCGTTTCGGCGGTGGTGGACAAAGAACCCTACGCCTCCAAGGCCGCCGACGAGCGGTACAGTTTCCTTAGGACCAAGGCCATCTTCGACCAATGCATGGACCAGGGGAAAAAGCGGTTCAATTGGACGATGAAGCGGCTGATCTGACAAGGAAATTAGGAAGAATCTATCTAAGGGTTCAAAACTATTCCTAAATATATACAAGGCTCCTAAAAAAATGGCTGATTAACCTCGAAAGGTTAGAAAAAGAAGATATTTATGGACAGCCTTATTCAAAAGTATCAAGAGAGCGTTAAAGAGCATAAAAAATGGGAAAATTCGGACGATATTCTTTATAAACTTTGCAAAAAACATCCATCTCATGGAAAAAATGAAGAACAATGGGTGAGAGCAAAAGTTTTATTTATCGGCAGAGCCTACGCCACTGGAATTGAACGCCATACAAAAAAGAAAAAAGGGGAACCTGGCGCCTTAATAAAATTGATCAAGTTTTTAACAGACTATTGTGGACGCATTGACAATGAAATCGAGAAAATAAAACAAGCAGGGGCAAAAGAAGATTGCCAGGGCACACTGAAACAAGCAGTAGAATCCCATGGGAAATTGATGAATTTATATATTAAAAAGGTCTCGGGTGTGACCCATTCTACTAGGTCCTTCTGGTCCAAATATCTTCATTTTCATTCTAAATTTGTTCCGTTATACGACAGTAAAGCCTCCAAAAACCTTTCCGCGTTATTCAGAAAAAATGAAAAACTGAAGAAAACTTTTTTTAAAAACCCTCCCGAAAAGTTTAAAAACTCAATAGGCGACAAGATTTACCTCGAGTTTCTGAAAAAATTCTATGTTTTGGCCAGCAAAGGACTTAACTTTAATGATGAAATGATTAAGAAAAAAATTAAAGACATCGACTATTTTTTGTTAACTTTTATGAAATAATCAAATACGGAGGGTTAATAATGAATAAACTAATTTTTTTAATCGTTTTTTTCACCTCAACCATGGCTTTTACTGATCAGATCGCCACAACCCCCGATGGCAAAAAAGTAATATTGCATGAAGATAATACTTGGGAATACAAAACATCAAAAACGTCCACATCTAGTGACGATGAATTAGTTCCTTCTGATGATGCTGTAAATGAATGGAAGGATTTAAAAACTAATGAAGATTCGGAAAAAGGGAAACTTGTAGTTTGGGAAATTAGAATTTGGGATACCACCGATGGAGTTGGACTATATGGTGGGCCTGTTGCCAGTATAAATAAGGGGTATCATTGTAAAATAATTCTTTTGGGAAATGGAATTAACAAGTTCAAGGTGGATGATATCGCAATTATTAAAGGGAAATTTATGGGTGTCAATAATGATGGATACATTCAATTAAAGGTTCTTAAATACAAAATAACGGGCATCACTGACCATAATTAAAACTTAAGGAATCCCCATGCTCCGCTTCAGGTTTTCACTGCTCCTTGTTTTTTGTTCATGCTTCCTGGCCCTTTCCCAACAAGGTTGCGCCATCAAGGAAGTCGTCGTCACACAAGCGCCCACCGGCTCCGCCCCCAATGCCCTTCAGATCGGACAGGAGATCGAAACCCAACGGAACCAGATCGACCAGGCCTCGAAAACCGGCGACCTGGAGCCGCCGATGGCCCTGGGCCTTTCCCAGAACGACGAGCTGGTGAAGCAACTTTCCCTGAAATTTAGGGCCGCCAATCCTTCCCCTGACTTGACCACGGACCAAGCTGGTTTCCTCGAGGCCCTCCTCAACGGCAATTCCGCCGCCATTAATGACGCCCTGCAGCGCCGCGATGTTTGGGTCCAGGCTTTCGAGGGGAATGGGAACTATAACTACGCCGTTGAGGGCGACCGGCTTCTTTTCATCTCGGTTTTGCAGGGCAGCCTTTGGGACCAGGAAAGCATCGCCCGTGGCGCCGCCCAAGCCGGCAACCTGTCCCCGGCCCAAACCCAGGAAGCCCAAAGCCGGCTTCAATCCGTCCGCGACGCGGAAATCGGGTATTTCAAACAAAACGGCGGGTTGGACCTGACCTCGGACCAAATCCTGGAACTCCAACAAATGGCCGACGACAGCGGCCGCTTTATCCGGTTCCTGGCCCAGGGGACGGGGGGCGGCGGCGCCTACGCGCAGAATAACGCTGGGACGGGCGACGGCAGTTTCACCGGCCAGGCTCTTTCAAGCGTGCCGCCTTCGAACTATGGAGCTTATTCCGCCCCCGCCGCGAGCGCCGGAAGCAACACCAATTATTGGAACGGCCGCCCCACCAATCTCAAGCCCAAAACAACCCTTCCCAACCCGGCGCCGGTATTCACACCGGTTCCGTCCCCGACTTTCACCCCTGTTCCATCCGCACCGACTTTTACGCCGGTACCCCCTCCAACCTTTACCCCCACTCCCCTGGCAGCCACCCCCACAGCCGTTCCTCTCCACATGGGCAGGCCGGAACTCATCACCTCTGACAATACCAATCCCGGCGTGAATGCCTCCTCCATCTCTCCCCAACAAACGTCCGAGGCCTATCTGGCCCCCGATTCCCTGAAAGCCCGGGACAAGCAATTGGACAAGCTTTTCGACTCGTCCCGCAAGCAAGGAAAGGGCACCGTTGCCCAGGCGGCCGCCGCGATCCAAACGCGGAAGGCCTTCCACCAGGCCTTGAAAAATTTCCTCCTGCAAAACCAGCAGAAGGGCGTTACCCAGGATGAAATGGATCAGTTGTCGAGAATGTTGGACGGCTACGCCAATGCCATTGCCGACTTCACGCCCCCTACCCCCGTTCCGGGCAAGGAAAAATAAAAAAGCCTTCCCCCTAACAAGGGAGAAGGCTTTGGGAACCTTCCTGCTAATCCAAAACCGCTTCTGCCTCCATGGCTTCCTTCATGCGTTTTTCCATCTCATCCGGCGCCACGTCCTCGATGTGGGTGGCCAGGGTCCATTTGTGGCTGAAGGGATCCTCCAGGTTGCCGGAGCGGTCCCCGTAAAACTGGTCCTTGAGGGGCCGAACCACCCTGGCGCCCGCCGCCATGGCCTGCTGGAATACCTGGTCCACATTCTCCAGGTAAATCATGAGGCCCACCGGTGAGCCTCCCAGGCTCTTCGCCGACTTGGCTTCCATGGCCGGATTCTCGTCGGCGAGCATGATGCGCGAATCGCCGATCTGGAGTTCGGCGTGGCCGATCTTGCCACCCGGCATCGGCATGCGGTAGAGCTCCTTCGCGCCGAAGGCTTTCTTGTAAAACTCGATGGCGTCCGAAGCGCCGTCGATAATCAAGTAAGGTGTTACGCTGTGGTAGCCATCCGGAATGGCCTTTACTTTCATCGTCATAGTATCCTCCTTTGGAACTAACTTTGAATTCAACCTAACCTAAGATTTACACGGGAAGAAACACCCCATCGGTGAAATAATTGTTTAATTTGGGTAAAGACTTTCCTGATTACTCTTGAATCGTTTTACACGGGTTTAAATTTAATAAAGTCCCTCTAAATTCCATCCGGTACTTGTTTAACGGCGGGTTTGGGGTTTAATTAAGAGTAAAAGCTCTCGAAGGGAGGAGCCATGAAAATGAAAAATTTTCTTGGGTTAGCCTTTGCTGGGATGTTGTCTCTTGGTTTCACCACTGGGGCGTTCGCTGATGATGACAACCGCATGATCGAAAAATTCGACCACACGGGGCCTCACGACGCCTTGAGTGTGGCTTCCGTCTATCTGAGCTTCAAGGATGGCAAAGCCGAAGGCCTTCCGGGGCTTGCCTCGGGTGATGAAACCCGGTTTTACGCCAAGGTTTGGGACGGCCTCTATCTCCAAATCACGACTGAAACAGGGGAAAATGGCACCGAGGGTTACATGTTTTCTTTTTCCAGTGACGAGGACGGCCAGGATCTTATTAAACCGCGGGAAGATGCGGATGTGCCAACCTTGCGGGAACTGGCCGCCAGTGACTTCCGCACCGACGACAATTTCTCCCCACGACCCCTCCGGCCGGGCCCCGGAATTCCCAACGATCGAAGTGCCTTCCGGGTCGTCCATTACCCGGGTTTCGACGCGGAAATAAGGGTCCTGGAATTCAACATCGGTGATGCCCACTTGGGTAAAAAGCCTTATTTCAAATCCGTCTCCTGCTTGGTGACGGTCAAGCAGGTTGGGAAAAACAAAGGCGGTTGAACCACCAAGGCACAAAGAGCGCAAAAGAACGGCCAAAACGGACATTCAAGGCTCCATAGTTCCCACTTTTTGCCGTTAGAAAAAGCGTATGCCCCGTCTAGACCTTTTTGCCAGGTTTTGTCTTTTGGCCTTTCTCGCGTTGGAATGTTGGGGAGGCGGCCTCCCTGCGTCCCTATCCGCCGCCATTACCAGTAAGGGGACCGAATTTTGGCTTACCTTTCCCCAGGGTGCCGGCACTCCGAGCCAGCCCGCCACCCTCCAATTACTGATCGGCAGTACGACAAGTAACTCAGGCCAAGTGCAAATCCCAGGTTTAGGTTTTTCATCCTCCTTTACCGTGGCGGCCGGCGGCTCCACCCAAGTCCTATTGCCGGCGGGGGCCGAATCTAAATTTTCCGATGCGGTTTCCACCATTGGCATTCATGTGACGGCGGCCAGCCAGATTTCGGTTTACGGCCTAAACTATGTCCAGTACGCTTCCGACGGCTATCTGGGCTTGCCCGTGGAAGCCCTCGGAACCAACTACATGGTTTGTTCTTATAAAAACGAAAATTACCAGGGCAGCCCACTCATCAGTTCCGAATTCGCAATGGTGGGCACGCAGGATTGCACCCATGTCGCCATCACCCTCCGTGTGCCCGTCGGAAGCCATATCGACGGAGTCCCCTACACCGTCACCCTCAACCAGGGGGACGTCTACCAGCTCCAGGACCCGACCGTTCCCGACGATCTTACGGGTTCCACCCTCTCCTCCGACAAGCCTGTGGCGGTTTTCGGGGCCCATGAATGCGATTTCGTTCCCGCAGGGGTACAGTCTTGCAACCACCTGGTGGAGGAACTTTGGCCCCTGGCCGATTGGGGCACCGAATTCCTCACCGTGCCCCTCGCCACCCGTAGTGGGGGCGACACCCTGCGTTTCGTGGCCGCGTCCAACGCCACTACCATTACGGTCAACGGCACACCCCTCGCGAACGTCCTCCAACAGGGCTGGGCGGTCGATGAAAACGAGCCCGTGCCGCTGGATATCACCTCGAACCACCCCATCTATGTGATGCAGCTTTCCGACGGTGGCTGCCAGGATAATTCCTGCACCGCTTCAGCCACTCCCACTTACAATGCCGATCCCTCCATGATGTCCGTCCCACCCGTCAACGAATATGACACCAGCTATGTCGTCGCGGCCATGCCCATGGCCGCCTTCACGGGCAACTACGAGAACTGGACGACATCCAATCCCGGTTCGATCACAATTGATGGTTCGCCGATCGCTGCGGGTTACTACAGCCTTATCTCAGGTGGGCCCTATTACGGGGTTCAGGTTTCGGTTACATCGGGCGCGCACATCCTGCAGTCCTCCACGCCTTTCGGGGTTGCGGTTTATGGTTATGGCAACGCTGACGCCTACAGCTACCCCGCTGGCGTCTATTTCAGCTCCAACACTCCGGTGCCCACCCCCACCCCCGGCGGTTCCTGCTTCAGCCCGACCCCCACCAATACCCCCACGTCGACCGAAACCCGTACTGCTACGGCCACTCCCACGCCCACCAACAGCCCGACATCCACGAAAACCCCAACTCCGACACCCACACCCAGTTCTACCCCCACTTTAACGCCGACTTTCACGGTTACACCCACCCCGACCCCAAGTGATACGACGACCCCGACTCCGACACCGGTCACGGTCACGCCAACCCCGACGGAAAGCCCCACGAACACCGGCACCCCGACACCTTCCGGGACTCCTACCCCCACCGGAACGCCCACATATTCGCCGACGATGACGGATACCCCCACACCCACCGATTCCCCAACTCCTACCACTTCCACCTCGGATACGCCGACGCCCACCTTCACGCCCTCCTGGACTCCGACCCCGACTCCCAGCTTTACCCCTACGGACACAGTGACTCCCACTGATACTTCTACGCCGACCTTGACGGCCACTGGATCTCCCACTCCAACCGTAACCTCCACGCCTTCCCCCACTCCGACAATGACTCCCACGATGACGCCGACTTCCACGCCTTCCTTTACGCAAACCTCTACTTGGACACCTACTACCCCATTCCTGACTCCCACCTACAGCCCGACGGAAACACCAACCTTTACGGCTACCCCTACTCCCACTGATACCCCCATCGCCGGTCCATCCGGCACGCCGACCTTCAGCCCCACTGCGCCTCTTTCTGCTTCACCCTGCGAAATCCACGTTTGGCCCAACCCCTTCAATCGTTCAAAAGCCGTCGACGGGGTCTTGAAGATTTCCTGCCTTCCGGAAGGATCCCACGTTTGTTTCTATACCCTTTCCGGGGAACTGACCAGGAGGATGGATTCCACGAGTTCCCTGACGACCTGGGAAGGGCATAACCAAAACGGCGTGCCGGTTTCTCCAGGCATTTATTACTACGTTATCCAGCAGGAAAATACAGTCTTGCAAACGGGAAAGCTGCTCGTCATTGACGATAATTAAGGCTTCGGAAAGACAACTCCCCCGCTTTTTAATGTAAACTCCTGCAATGGCCCCCCCCCCCTTATCACCCCTTCCCATCGACCCGCTTCTCCCCCGAATCCTGGAGGCTTTGGAAAAACAAAACGCCGCCGTGGTGACGGCCGAGCCTGGGGCGGGTAAAACCACCCGGGTACCCCCTGCCCTCCTCTCCACCGTCTTTACCCGGGACAAGGAAATCTGGGTCCTCCAGCCGAGAAGGCTGGCGGCCAAGCTGGCGGCCCTCCGCGTGGCCCAGGAGTTGGGGGAGGAAATAGGACGGCGGGTGGGCTACCAATTCCGGTTCGAGAAGGTGGCGGGCCGTGAAACCCGGCTGAAATTCATGACCGACGGCATGCTCCTTCCCCTGGCGCAGGAAGACTCACGGCTTACCCGCGTGGGTGCCGTCGTATTGGATGAGTTCCATGAGCGCAGTCTGGAGCTGGAACTGGCCCTCGGATTCCTCCGGCGTCTACAGCTGGGCTCCCGTCCGGACCTGCGTATTGTGGTGATGAGCGCCACCCTGGATTCCCAGGAATTATCGGTTTATCTTTCCAACTGTCCCGTCTTTAAAAGCGAGGGCCGCACCTTTCCCGTGGACGTGGAGTACCATCCCTTCCCCCAAGAACCGGACTTGGCCCTCAAGGTTCGCTCCGCCTTAAAACACCTTGCCGGAAAAGGAATACAAGGAACGGCCTTGGTTTTCCTGCCCGGCCTGGCCGAAATCCGGCGTTGCCTGCAAGTCCTCCAGAAGGAAATCCCCGAAGTCCACGCCCTTTACGGCGATCTTTCCGTTTCCGAACAACAGGCTGTGCTTCAACCGGCGTCGGGGAGCAAGGTCATCCTCAGCACCAATATTGCGGAAACCTCACTTACCGTCCCCGGCGTGACGGCAGTGGTGGATTCGGGCCTGACGCGGCAGTCCCGTGTTTCGGCCTGGTCGGGGCTGTCCGGCCTCGTGACGGTTTCCTCAAGCCAGGCCTCCGCCGTCCAAAGGGCGGGCCGGGCGGGCCGCCTGCAGGCCGGAGTTTGTTTCCGGCTCTATACCAAGTTCGATTTCGATCACCGGGCCGCCTTCGACCTGCCTGAAATCCTGCGGGCCGACCTGTGCCGGAGCCTCTTGGACCTGATGTCCCTAGGCGTGGAGGACTTGGCCGCCTTTCCCTGGTTCTTGAAACCCTCCCCCGCATCATTGGAGGCGGCCCAGGTCCTGCTCCAGCGTTTGGGCGCGGTTGGAGCGGGCCGACTGACCCCCTTGGGTCGGAATATGGCCGGCCTTCCGGTGGCACCCCGGCTGGCCAAGTTCCTCCTGGAGGCAAAGAACCTCGCCTCCGGTGATTCCACGGCTCTGGAACAAGCCTGCTGTTTAGCATCCCTGATTAGCGAGGAACGTCCCGATACCGAAGACCTGCTGGAAGAGCTCGGAAAATACCGGCCGGACTTTGAAGCCAAGAGGTTGGAAGAAAAGCTCGCAGGGCTGTTGGGATTATCCAGGGGGAAAAAAGGTCACTCGGATTTCACGGTTCTCGCCAAATCCCTCCTAACCGCCTTTCCCGACCGCGTCGCGAAGGTGCGGCCCGGCGAATCCACCGCTTCCCGGAACCTGGGTGGACGAAAAAAAGAGCTTTTACTCTCCAGCGGCGGCTCCGCCGTGGCCTCCGACAGTCCTTTTATCCGCGCCCACGAGTATTTCGTGGTGGTGGAGGCCCAGGAAATGACCCAGGGAATGAAAGACCGGGCGGGCGGCGGGGCTCAATCCCAGGTCAAGGCACGGTCGCTGTGCCCCATTGAGATGGACTGGCTGCTCGACTTTTTCCCCGACCAATTGAAAGAGGAACAGGTTTGCGAGTGGAATGAAAAGGGTGGAAGAATCGAAGGTTTTAAACGGTTGAAATACGGCGGATTGGTTTTGGATGAAAAACCGCTTTCTTCCAGGGACTTCGGCCCCGAAACGCGGGATTTACTTTTCAAGGAAGCCGTGGCCTTGGGCCCGGCGGCTTATTGCGATCCGGAGGAACTGGAAGCTTTCTTGAACCGTGTGAAGTTTACGGGCCAAAGGGCCGGGGAGTTTCCCGTTATTTCGAAAACCGAAGTGGAAGAAACCTTGAAAGGGCTCTGCGAGGGCTGCCGGAGTTTAGAAGACCTGAAGGCGGCAGGCTTGGTAGCGGCCCTACGGTCCCGCCTGTCCCCGAAGGACCAGGTACTGCTGGAAAAACTGGCCCCCACCCAAATCGCCTTACCTTCCGGCAGGCGCTTGTCCATCCATTACGAGGAAGGCAAGCAACCATGGGGTCAGTCCCGAATCCAGGATTTCTTCGGCATGAGGCAGGGGCCAAAGGTTGCGGGCGGTGAGATTCCCATCGTCCTTCACCTGCTATCGCCCGCCCAGCAGCCCGTCCAGGTCACCAGCGACCTGGAGGGCTTTTGGAAGAACCACTATCCCCAAACCCGCAAGGAGCTTTCCCGGCGCTATCCCAGGCACAAATGGCCCGAAAATCCGGTTTGAGGACTATTTCAACGTCACCGGAAGGGTCAGTCCTTCATTCCCCAGCTTGAAAGGAACCTTCACGGTTTTGGAACCCTGGGTAACCGTCACCTCGTAATCCCCCAGAAAACCCCGCACCGCATAGGAACCCGTGGCGTCCGTGGCCCCGTCGGCGTTAGTCCACCAGTCGTGGAGCACCAAATCCTCGTAAACCTTGTCGGAAGGTTTGGGCGACCAATCCTGGTTGAAAAGGGGCGCCTTGTGATGCCAATGGGCGCCGTCCCAGAAACCCCACATCATGAAGCCTTCCACCGAGGGATGGCTGAAAACGGCCGTCAGGAAGTCCTTGAGGAACTGGGCGTCCAGCTGGTCGTCCTTGATATCCGTGTCGTATTCGGTGATTTCAATGGGAAGCCCGTGGGCTCCCAGCTTGTCCAGGGTGGCCAACAGGGAGGAGATGGACCAGGGAGAACCACCCACGTGGCCCTGGAGACCGACCGCCTGAAGCGGTGCGTGGTTGTCCAGGAGGAACTGGATGTCCTGGTCGAAGCCGTCCAGATGGCCGGCATCGTCGGGGCTGGGATAGTCGTTCACGAAAAGGAGCGCCTTGGGGTCCGCCTTTCGGGCGGCGTTGTACCAGGTCACCATGGCCGACTTGCCCAGGATGTCGGTCAGGTCGTGTTCCGGGACCGGTTCGTTCACTACATCCCACTCGATGACGTGGCCCTTCATGGCCCCGCCCACGTCGGCGATGCGCTTTTCAATAGCCGCCTCTAGGGCCTTCGGATCCCCCTGGAGCTGCTTGATGCTTGCCGGAAGCCAGCGCCAGGAACCCCAGACCATGTTGTGGCCCCGCACATCGATATGCCGGTCGGAAAGCCATTTCAAAGCCCCGTCCACGTATTCCCGCCTCCAGTAGCCCGTATTGGATGCGCCGTCCTCCCACATCCCCCATTTGAGGTCATTCTCGAAGACGATGCGATTGAAGAGCCGCTCCACTTCCTTTTGGTACTGGTCGTTTTCACTACCGGACACCGCCAGCTTCTGGGCCACAACGGCGGTCCCCCAGCCGAAGGCCTGCTTCTTCATGCGCACGGATACCTTGGCGCCGGAGACCGGCTGGCCCGAGGCGTCCTTTACCGCCACCGTCAGGTCGCCCTTGCGGATTTTCTCGATTCGGTCCTGGGCCAGCTTGCGCCAGGGGGCGTCGGCATCCATGCCTTCATAGCCTGCCTTGGTCTGAGGCATGTCGGCGAGCTTTTTACTGGTCCCGTAATCCAGCAGGGTAAGCCCAGCCAATTCGAAGGCCTGGGGCTGATAGCCCATCCGGAAGCAGATGTGGGACTTGCCCGCATCCAGGTCCTCCACAGCCGTGAAGGGGATGGAGTATTGTTTCCACTGGGGCCCGGTGGAGAGGGCGTAAGTGGAGGCCTTGGTCCAGGGATCGCCGAGGCGCTCGAAGTCGAATTCGCTCTTGGCTTCCCCGTTTTCAACGTGGGTTTTCGCGGCCTTCATCCAAAACTGGCAAAGGATCACGTCACCGGTTTTGATAGGAGAGGTGCAAATCGCGTCCACCTGCACGCTCCAGGGGGTGTCTCCGGCCTGCAGCGTGGTGAGCCGTATGGCCTCCTTGAAAGTTTGCCCTTCCACTTCGACCTTTTCCATCGTCCCCTTGTCTTTCGCGCCGTCCAACTGGAGGGCGTCCAAGCCGGGTTTATCGAAAAGGGACTGGCCTCCGGGCGGGGGGGTTTGGGCGAAAAGGGGAAGCGGCAGGATCAACGCCAGGCAAAGGCATAGTTTTTTCAGCAAGGGCGGCCTCCAGATGGTGAATTAGACTCCGAGGAATTCCCTATGGTACAGGGTTTCCGGGCTGAATTCGACAGTGGAGAATGCTTTTAAAGAACCCAAATGACCACTGATTTTTTGAAGATTTACGGGGAGGAAGAAGATTCAAGCTGTTCCAATTGAGGACCTACGATGGCGCCGATTTTGTTTCCCGCCGTGAAGAGGACGAAGGCGAACAAGCCCAAGATGAGCGCCAGGATGAGGAAGGCCCAAAGATGGCGCGATTCGAAACGTTCGATGGTCCGGCCAAAGGCGAGCAACCCGATCAAGGCCGCCACGATGATGACGGCGTCGATACTCACCCTTTGCCAGTAACTGCCGCCAAGGTGAAGCCACATCCCAAATTCGTCGAAGGTGAGGGCCATGGCAAAGCCGTAGAGAAGGGCGGTCATTTCCGCCGCCCGCCCGGTAGGACGCCGGAAAATGCTGAAGCCCGCCACCGTGGAGAGAAGAAATATGCCGTAATTCAGGTGGTGAACATGGGTTCCCCCCATGAAAAGATACCCGTTGGGTATCTGGTGGGACATGATCAGGAAGACATCGGCCCGGGCGATCAGGAAGGTCAGGGCGAAGCTGAAAAGGACCCTACGGGCCAGCCGGTGGGTAGTTTCACGGTGTTGAGGATGTTCCATTTTCCCCTACTCCGCCACGGTCCGTGCCGTCATTCTCACAATACATCTCCTGAAAAAGGCATAAAAAAAAGGGGCCGGAATTCCGGCCCCCTTGGATTATAGGTTCGTCTAAGGATTGACACATCCCTCGGCTTGTGACACCACCGTGCGCAAAGGGCGCAGGCTGGGCCTTCCGGTGGTCATGTCCCGGGCCACCTCATAACGCGGCACGTTGGAATCCACCTCCCGGGACCAGGCGTCGATTCCGCCGGTCATCGACTTTGCATTGAGGAAACCATGGCCCGCGAAATAGGAGGCCGCGTCCATGCTTCGCTCTCCCTGGTGGCAGAAGAACACAATCGAGGTGTCCTTGGGCCAGGAATAAATTTCCTGGGCCAGGTCTTCCGTAATAAGAGCCGCCCCTTCGATCTGTGCCAACTTGAGTTCGTCGGGCGTCCGTACGTCGATCAGACGGGGCTTGTTGCCGTTCTTCAGGGCCTCGGCAACTTCCTTGGGGCTGATCTTGATGCGTTGGTCGATCTGCTCGGCTTCCTCAATGAAGGCCAGGACTTCCGCCATGTCGGTGATGTCGTGGCGAGCCGCCACTTCCCGTAGGATGTCCCCTGGTTCGTAACCGCAGCTATGGCAACCGCCGATGTGGTAACGGCGAAAAAGGGCTCTTTGGGCGCTAGGATAGTTGTCCAGGACCTCCTGCATGGTGCTATTCGGTGTGATCTTCGTAGCTGGCATCTTTTGGCTCTCCTGAAGGGACCGGTATCCCCGGCCGCCGATTGAACTAACTTACAGTTAACTTTACGCTGTCCCCCCGCTAATGGCAAGGGGTTGATTTGTTCCCCCAAATAGACTCTAGTCGGGTCTCTTTGGACTTTTCGAATCCTACCACAAGAAGGGATCTATTTTACCCCGGCAATCCCTTTAACCTATGCCGCATCATATTCCCGGCAACCCCCGTCGCCTTATTCTGGACCCGTCCAAAGGAGGAGGAAATGAACCATGAAAACGACTCATCTAAAAAGTGCCATGGGAGGGGACGCATGAGGGGAAACGGGGCGATCTACGGAATGGGGGCAATCGGGGCGTTGTTTTACTTCCTCCATCAAGCCACGAGCTTTTGGGCCGGTGTGATCGGCGTCATCAAGGCCCTTTTTTGGCCCGCAGTCCTAGTCTACAAGGTTCTAGATCTTTTGAAGATGTGATTTTCGGGAGGGTTCAGGCCAGCGGGAACCCCGCTTTAAAATATTCCGGCCTCAAAACTTATTTTCGTTGATCCAGCGCTGGACTTCGGCCTCAACGGAGAAGGGCTTGGCGGGGTCCTTAACATAGGCTTCCTCTAAAAGGTGCGCGTTGTTTTCCAAGGGGATTTTCTCATAACTGCCCCGCAGCAAAAGTCCCCGTAAGTATTTGTTGGCGAACTGTTTCAAACCCATTTTTTGATATTGAACCGCGTGCACCAACTCATGGAACCGGACCTTGGATTCTAAGCCGTTGTAGGACACAACCACGTCCACGAAGGTGACGGCTTCCATCCGGTCCAGGGAAAAAAGGATGCCCCGGTCGTTCAACTCCTTGACAAAATCGGGACTTTCGATAGGGCCGTCAGTTTTCCGTAAAAATAGCGTGGTATTCAAAATCGCTTCGGTGAAAAAGGGCTTGAATATTTCCTGTTCTTTGGGGGAAAGCGGCGCGGCTTGGGGGGCGAAAACCTCCCTTTGAGTCTTAATGAAGGAGGCCATTTCGCCGACAAGACGAGTGGTTTCATTTTCGGGAAAACTGTTGGTAAAGAGCATAAGGTTTCAGCCTTTTTAAATTCTGCTGGAAAGTATACACCGGAAAGCGGCTTTTTAAATCACTCGTGTGTAAATTTGGACAGGACCCTAACATTTCCGGCCCTTCCCTGCCCTTTTACCCATTAGAATCACTTTAACGGCAGGTTATCGCCAACACAAATAGGGCTTCAACGTTAATGAAGTTACGCCTGACTAAAAATTTTTGAAAAAATCCTTCAGGTTGGTTTTAACTCTAAAAACGCTCAAAATCCAGGGCTATTCAAAAGACTTCCAGCGTTGGAAACATCGAGGGGTTTGATTCCCAGTTTCAAGGCCGGGGAATCGGCGTTGAAGCCGTAAACACCAGGTTCCTTGTTCCCCAAATGGGGATCACCGAAAAGGGTCCCATCGCGGGAGTCCAGCGACGCCTCGCTTTGGGGATTGTATTCCACAAGGGTCTTCAAATCGACTTCCCCTTTGGCGCTGTAAATGAGGTTATCCGGCATGGAGGTAATACCTTCCGTCGGCGCAGAAAAAGTGAATTTCCCCTCGGCGGAGACCACGTTTCTTTCCAAGGAATAATCCTTGCAACGGGCGAAGTCCATTTGGCCGTCGCCATTCATAATGAAAATATTCCCACGCAGTACATTATCGTGAGCCATATGGTTTTGGGAGGGTCGTGTGACGTTCACCGACAGATTTTCCTCCACCAGGCAATCGGCCGATTGCTCGTCCAGGTAATAGGCCGAAGAGCCGTAGCCGCCCATGTTGGTAATATTGGAGGCCCAATTACCCCGGATCGTGACGCCCTGACAGAAGCCGGAATAAATGGCGCCCCCGTCGTGGAGCTCTTGCATCACACTGTCGATCCGGTTTTTCTCAATCAGACTGCCGCCCGCCATATTGAGGATGCCGCCGTAGGGGCAGTTTCGGACGGTATTGTGGAGGATTTGGGCCCTCTTACCCCCACCCACGTAAAGTCCCAAAGCACTAGGATAAACCCGCCCCACTTTTTCCACGAGGTTCCCGGAAAGGACAATTCCAGTCCCTTCGGCCCGCACGCCTCCCGCACCGGTTTCGGAAACGACGCAATCTTTCACCGCCAAGCCATCCGAATTCTGGGCCTGGATCCCCCATCCTGCCAAGTTGAAAAAACGCAGGCCTGTAAAGTGGCAGTCGCGGGTATTCGTGAGATTGATGGCACCCTCCACATCCAGGGAACCAAACCCACCCTTGACCAGTAACGCATTGGCGAGCGTGAGGGAAAGGCCTTCCACGGTAATATTGCTGACCGGCATGTCCTTGTAACCCGAAATGCGGATCAAGTTTTCCGTATCGGGCGCCAACACCTGGACTTTCGCCATGTCCTCCCCTGCCAGAGGCCAATAAACTAACTTGCCCAAGTTGCGGTCCAGGTACCATTGACCAGGCTCCTTCAGCCCCTCCTTGTCGTTCCACACGACGTAGTTCGTGATGCCGAAAGCGCCCGGGGGGTGTTCGCCCGGATAGGCAAAAGCTAGGGTGTGAGTACTCCTGTCGTTGGCCACGGGCTTCATCAGAGACATGTCCCACATGTGATAAACCGTGACTTCCGCGTTGTCGAGGTTTAGCCAGGCCCCCAGGTCGGCGGGATCGTATTGAAGATGGGTCATTTGCTCCTGGGTGGGTTGCACCTGCCATCCGCCGCCCGTGGTGCTCATCCACCGCGTGTCGAAACGGCTCAAGTGGGTGAAATACCCCGTCTCCGGCAGCCGGGCCCGGGGCCGCCATTGCCCGTTGACGGTCAAAACCCGGAAGTCCCAGGTCCCGGTTTGGGTTTCAGGAACAGGCGCTTCCCAAAGCTTGCCCCCCGCCTTTTCCCAGCCCGCGATGCGGCGCCCGCCCGAAAGAACCGGCTTTTCGTTGGGATAAGCAGCGATGGTCAACCCCGAATCCACTCCAAAAAGATCCAGGGTGGAATCCAGGAAGTAGTTACCTTCCCGAAAAAGAATGCGGGCGGGTTGGTCCGGGTTGTCTTTTTTCCAATCCCGGCTAGCTTGTAATGCACGGCCGGGAGAAGCAAAGGACCCGTCGGTTTGGGAGGCATTGGGCTGGGGCAGGGCTCCACTCCAGGCGTCGTTGCCTTGGGGTGAAACATAGAAGGTTTGGGCCAGGGCTGCTGCGGTGATGAAGAATATCGCCAAAACAAGGGGGATCGATTTTCGCATGGATCTAGTCTAATTCGGCGCCATCAAGAAAACCAACCCGCCGAATCATAGTGGGAGGCTTTTGAAAGATTTTTACCTCGTATTCGGCTAAAGGTTTCGGATTTACGTCCGTTAGAAATGACATGGAATCAATCTCAAACATCCAGTCTTCTTTGCCCTCCAAGGAACTGTCCTCCATCGCTGGACGGGCCTTCGCTTCTTTCGGCAGTGAGATCGACCAACTTATTGCCATGACCAAGGACGACAACCTTCCCGTCGCCAACCTTGGCACCCAGATCGATATCAAGGCCTGACCTTCCTCAACCGGCCGGTTTATTCGCGGCCTAGTTCGTTGATATCCCAACTTTCAATCCATTTATTAGGCGCACCGTCGCGGGCAGCTTTGATCATGGCCCGTCCCAAGATCCTCGTCGTCGTCACGTGCCTCGGGAAAAGCTTCCTTAAAATCGGAAAAAGCCACCCGAAGAGGACCAAGAGGACGTTGTACATCCGGGTCTTGGATTTGATCCCGTCCATCGGCTGGATGGCGCCGGGCCGGAACATATAGGCCGCTTTGAACGGCAGTTTGAGAATCGCGTTTTCAGTCACTCCCTTCACCCTCGCCCACATGACGCGCCCCTTTTCCGTACTGTCCGTCCCCGCCCCGGACACGTAGATGAAGGTCATTTGAGGGTTCAGGCGGGACAGGGGGGTAGCCGCCGAAAGGGTGAAATCATAGGTGATGTGGTTGTAGTCCTTCTCACTCATGCCCGCCGAAGAGACCCCCAAACAGAAGAAACAGGCGTCGTAACCTTTCCATTGAGACTCCAGGCTTGAGAAGTCCGTGAAATCTTTGTGGATGACTTCGTGGAGTTTGGGGTCGGTTTGCCCGGTGGAACCGCGGCCGAGGCAAAAAACCGCCGTGACCGTCGAGTCCTTCAGGCATTCCAGGAGGACGCCCTGCCCTACCATTCCGCTGGCACCGAAAAGAATGACTTTCATTGTTTGTCCCTTTCGCCTGCTGGTCTATTTCAAGTTGGAACCATCCAGCCTATTCAGGAATTCATACCGGCCCCGGTGCTTATCCGGCTCGGCACGGGGGGCCGCGCTTAAGTGCATCACTTGATAATGGGTCTTGGCCTGATAGGCCGGCCAATTCGGCAATCCAGGGCCGTTGGGGTCGCCCGTCTTGGCGAAGTTACTCCAATAGTTCATCATCAGGTCGGACAATTTCCAATCCTCCGGTCGCCAGGGAAGCTTCTTCGATGCCAAATTCCCGAAAACAAACTCGATTTCGGCGGAATGGTAGGCGCCTCGCGACTCCTTTTGGCCCTCCGCCGCAGGTAACGCATCGTCGAACTCGTAACGATAGATGTTTTGTTTAGACGTAGCCCTGTGAGCCTCGATCCATTTCCAGGTGGAGAATGCGATAAATTGGTCCCCCGCCAAATCTCCTGCGGCCCTTTTGACTTCTTCCTCCGTCTGTGCCGAATAAAGCTTCAGGAAAGCCTCCGCCTTATCCCCGAATTGTTTCTTCGCCATTTCTTCGAAATTTTCCTTCGTTGGAAGTTCGTCTTTCAAGAACCACTGGTAGCCCCCCTCGTCGGCGTTCCATCCGGCCAAAAGCGGGACATGGCTTTGTTTCCCAGTAGCGTAGATCGCCGTCAGCCCCTGGGGCAGGAAAGCACCATCCACATCCGCGCCAAAACGGAAAGGATCGGGTTTCCAGGCGGCATTCAGCACTTCTTCCGCCGATTTAGCCCGCAAGTCCTTCAAGGAAGAAGCGCCCAGCGATTTGGCGAATTCGACGCCGTCGGCCTCCGCTTCCGCCAACGGCTTCGGTTCGTGCTTGGCGCCGAACAAGGCGCCGCTCTCGCCGATGGCGCGCTGAAACAGGCCTTGGGCCATGGGAATTGCCACGAGAGCGGAAACGGAGAAAGACCCCGCCGATTCCGCGAAGATAGTCACGTTATCGGGATCGCCCCCGAAAACCGCAATGTTCCTCTTTACCCACTGTAGGGCCGCCACTTGGTCCATGAAACCGTAATTGCCTGAAGATCCACCCGATTCCGTGGACAGTTCCGGATGGGCCATGAAACCGAAGACCCCCAGGCGGTAGTTGAAGGTGACCACCACCACACCTTTGTGGGCCAGGTTTTCCCCGTCCTGGCGCCGCTCGGAGGTGCCCCCGGCGGCCAATCCCCCGCCGTAAATCCAAACCATAACCGGAAGTTTCTCTTCCGGCTTTTGCGCGGGTGTCCAGACGTTCAGCGTCAGGCAGTCCTCGCTAGGGCCGGGATCGCGGAAAATCATATCGTCCCACATGGGCTTCTGCATGGAACGGTGCCCGAACTGCGTAACCTTCAAAACCCCCGTCCAGGCTTGGGCGGGCTGGGGGGCCTTCCACCGCAGTTCGCCAACAGGCGACGCGGCGTAAGGGATGCCTAGGAATATCCGGATCTTGGAATCCGCGCTGGCCTTGCCTTCGACAACGCCTTTGTCGGTCATGACTTGATCTGCCGCTAATAAGGGCGTGATGGACAAGACCGCCAACGCAAAAACCGCCTTTTGCCATCGTTTCATTTGGGGTCCTCGTTCATGTTTTTCCAAAGCAGTCTCTTTTGAACTCTAAAGCCGGGCTGGCCTTGGGCACTTTTTTGAGCCTGCTGTTTTGTTATCGCATTTTTGAGGAGGAGAAGGCACTGTTGAAAAGTCTCAAGGGCTATGCGGCTTGCCCGAAGAAGGTTAATCACAGGTTGTTGCCGGGGGCCTGGTGAATTTTTCGGGCGACTACAAGTCGCCCGAAATATCCCTTTTGGTCTAATTCAGGTAATCCCTCAGCATACGGCTGCGGGAAGGGTGCATCAGTTTTCTCAAGGCCTTGGCCTCGATCTGGCGCACGCGCTCGCGGGTCACCTTATAAACATTTCCCACTTCTTCCAGGGTATGGGGGGTACCGTCCGTCAGGCCGAAGCGCAGGCGCAGGACCTCCGCTTCTCTTTCCTTGAGCGTTCCCAGCACCTTGGATATCCGCTCCTTGAGGAGCGTAAAAGCCGTCGCGTCCTCCGGGCTGATGGTTTCCTTATCCGCCAGGAAGTCGCCTAGGTGGCTGTCCTTCTCCTCGCCCAAGGGGGTTTCCAACGAAACCGGGTTCTGGGCGATTTTGAGGACGGCCCGGACCTTTTCTACGGGCATTTCCAGGCGTTCGGCGACCTCATCCGCCGAGGGTTCGTGCCCCAGTTCCTGGACGAGTTCGCGGGTGGTCTGGATGGACTTGTTGATGACCTCATGCATGTGCACGGGAATGCGGATTGTCCGGCTCATGTCCGCGATGGCGCGGGTGATGGACTGGCGGATCCACCAGGTTGCGTAAGTGGAAAACTTGTAACCCCGGCGGTACTCGAACTTCTCGACGCCGCGCATGAGGCCGATATTGCCTTCCTGGATAAGGTCCAGGAACGGCAGGCCGCGGTTGTTGTATTTCTTGGCGATGGAAATAACCAGCCTCAAATTCGCCTCCACCAGTTCCATGCGGGCCGTATAGGCCTCGCGCTCGCCCGCCCGGATGGCGCGCATCAAACCCTTGAGGTGTTCCCGCCGGGCCATGGCTTCCTTTTCGATCCTTTTGATCTCACGGCGTGCCTCGTCCCAGTGGCGGCAGGCCTGGGCGAATTCCTCTCCCTTCAAGGCGCTTCTCTTCTCCAGGCTTTTGACGCCGGTGGGTCCGCCGTCCTTGAGGAGGCTGGGAAGCTTGATATAGAGCTCGGGGGGAAGCTTCATTCTCTTTTCCTGCAGGTGCATGGCATGCTCCTGCTCCTCGATGGCCTCGCCCCGATCGCGCAGCGCCCCGGTAAGGCCTTCCTTCACTTTTTTATGGAACTGGCAATCCTTGACTAGCCAGATAAGGTCGATGAGCTTGGAGTCCAATTGCTCGGCCTGGATTTTTCGTTTCTCCTGCCCCAGGGACTTGAGGCTCACCTTATGCTGCAGGGCTTTGATCTGGCGCTCCAAGGCCTTGAGCTTGGAGTGGTTCTTCCGTAATTTAGCCAGGATCTTGGCTTCCGGAATGGCGTCCATCTCGGCGTAGGCATCCAAGTTGAGGGTCTCCTGGAGGGTCCTCTTTTTCTTGAGGATATCGTTGAAGAGGTTGTGCAGTTCCTGGAACCCCAATAGTGATCCCAGGACGGCCTTGTCCACCTTGAACTCCCCGGCCTCGATGCGCTTGGCGATGGCGATTTCCTCGGCGCGGGTTAAAAGGGAAATTTGTCCCATCTGGTGTAGGTACATCTTCACCGGGTCCCCAACGCGGGTCTCGACGCCGGCGGCGTCCAGGGCTTTCCCGAACTCCTCGTTATCGTCGTCCGAGTCCTCTTCCTTCGTGCTGGCTCCGGAACCGGCGGATTCGGTTTCCTTCTCGTCCTCCTGCAAGTCGGCGGCCTTCTCCTCTTGATCCACGATCTTGATGTCGTTCTCGCCCAGCATGAGGAGAATGTCGTCGATCTCGGCGGAGGAGACGACTTCATCCGGCAGGATATCGTTCACTTGCTTAAAGGTGATGTAGCCCTTTTCTTTCCCCACCTTGAGGATATTTTGGGCATGGTCCGACTTGTTTTTGGGTGATTGTGACTTCACGTTTGCTCCATCTTTTGGATTTTGTTTCTTTACTAACTTCACCAACTTCTCCGCTTGCCGTCATTACGGGGAGCGGAGCCGATTTCATCATTAAGTATAAAAATATAGGTATCCATCCGGTTTGCGGCAAGCTTATGGCGCCATGTCCCTTGGGGTTGGGCCTCGCAACGACGGTTTCAACCTTTAACGTTATTGCATTAAAGGACGTGACTCTTTTGTTCCTTGGCAGCCCGGCCCGAACTGATCCCCACTGGGGTGAGGATGTAGTCCTTGGACCCTTCGTACTGGTACCTAATCCATCCCAAGGTGGAACAATGGCGCCGGACGGCCTCGACCCTTTGGACGTCCCAAAGCATTTGAGCGGCGACCCTTTCGTCGTTTAAAACCGCTGATTCGGTGGAGGGAGTCCTCTCCCATATCTTCAAAAGCTGGGCGATGTAATCCTGAACCTCGATGTTCGACGGGGCAACAGCCATAGAACGCTCCTTTTTTAGAAGGCAAATTTTATCTAGTCGGTGCGGGACAGGGAGGATGTGAAAATAACCTTCAAAGGGGTTTTCAAGCCAATCGGGCCGTTCCGAATGGGTCATTATAGCACGTTTTCTGACCCGGCTCCGTTTATTCCTTTTGGGAGCCTGGCCAAGGCCTTTTTAGGGGAAATTGGCTGGAAATTCATCCATTGATGGATTCGGCCCCTATCGCTAATCCCTTCAATAGATGTTAGAGTGGAAACGTTGTTGGCGTTTCCTCCACTGGCCGCGCCCACGCAGTCGGAGGACTCATCCAAAGCGCACTCGTTCCCAATACCGTCCGTAAAATTGCCATGATGGGAAGCCATCTTCCCCGCCTTTGCGGCATCGCCACTTTCACTTCCGACCTTAGTGATTCCATCGAGGGCCAATCCCCGGACTTGGAACTCTTTGTCTTGGCCATGAACGACGGTCCCAATCGGTATCCCTATCCCGGCCGTGTCCGTTTTGAGCTGGCGGAAAGCGACCTGTCCTCCTACCGCCGCGCGGCGGATTTCCTGAACGTCAACACCGTGGATGTGCTTTGCCTCCAACACGAATACGGAATCTTCGGCGGCAAGGCCGGGGCCCACGTGCTGGCCCTCTTGCGCGAGCTCCGGATGCCCATCGTCACCACCCTTCACACCATCCTGACCGAACCCAACGGGAACCAGCGTGCTGTCATGGACGAGCTCACGCGCCTTTCCGAGCGCCTGGTCGTCATGACGGCGCATGGCGCAGCCACGCTCCAGGCGGTCCATGGGGTTCCCCGCGAAAAAATCGACCTGATCCCCCACGGCATTCCCGCTGTGCCCTTCGACTGCGTCACCAAAGACCATTTGGGCGTCGAAGGCAAGAAGGTGCTCCTCACCTTCGGGCTCCTCTCGCCGGACAAGGGGATCGAGAACGTCATCGAAGCCCTGCCGGCCATCCTAGAGAAGCATCAGGACACGGTTTATATCGTGCTGGGCGCAACCCACCCTCACGTCAAGGCCGATCAGGGCGAGATGTACCGGCTGGGTCTGGAAAACCGCGCCAAAAAGCTGGGCGTGGATTCGGCCATCATTTTTCACAACCGCTTCGTCAGCCAGGCGGAACTCTCCGAATTCCTCTCCGCCGCCGACATCTACGTCACCCCTTATTTGAATAAGGAGCAAACCACCTCGGGTACGCTGGCCTACGCCATGGGGTCGGGCCGGGCGGTCATCTCGACCCCCTATTGGCACGCGGAGGAGCTCTTAGCCGACGGGCGGGGCGTCCTGGTTCCCTGGAAGGATCCCTCCGCCATCGCTGCCGCCGTGAATGATCTCCTCTCTGACGACGGGAAAAGGCTTGCCATGCGCCGGCGCGCCGCCGACCTGGGCAAGGAGATGCTTTGGCCCGCTGTAGGGCGCCGCTATTTAAAAAGCTTCGAACAGGCCAAGACCGAACACGCCTCCAGGCTCAAGTCCCTCTTCCGGGCCAAGACGCTCGTCGAACGGCCCGCCGATTGGCCCGAAATCAAACTGGACCACCTGAGGCTGATGACGGATGAAACCGGTTTGTTGCAACACGCGGCTTTCAGCATTCCCCGCTACGCGGACGGCTATTGCCTGGACGACAACGCACGGGCCCTGCTCCTGATGACCCTCATTGAGGACGCGGGCATCGTTCCAACGGGGGAATCGCGTGCGCTGTCGGCACGATACCTGGCCTTCGTAAACCACGCTTTCGACCCCGAAAAGGGACGGTTCCGGAATTTCCTGCCCTACTCGCGGCAATGGGTGGAGGGCTGCGGCTCGGAGGAAAGCCACGGGCGGGCCCTTTGGGCGCTGGGGAGTGTGGTGGGAAGGGCCCAGGATCCGGGGCGTTCCAGCCTGAGCCAAGACCTCCTGCAAGCGGCCCTGCCCACCATCCAGGGTTTTTCCAGCCCCCGCGCCTGGGCTTTCTCGCTCCTGGGTATCGACGAATATTTACGCGCCTTCGAGGGCGACCGCGGCGTACAGTCGGTGCGAAAGACCATCGCCGAGCGCCTCCTGGGGCTTTACCAACGGACGCGGACCGGCGACTGGCCCTGGTTCGAGGACCAGGCGACTTATGAAAACGCGCGGCTTTCCCAAGCGCTGATTGTCTCGGGAAACTGGATGGAGGACAAGACCATGATCGGGGCCGGCCTGGAATCGCTCTCCTGGCTGGTTTCGGCCCAATGGTCGGAGGGCGGCGTTTTCGCCCCCATCGGTTCCAACGGGTTTTACGCGCGGGGCGGATTGAAAGCCGCCTTCGACCAGCAACCCGTGGAGGCCTGTGGCGTAGTTTCGCCCTGCCGAAAGACCGGCATCGGGGTGCACAGGTACAGCCGGCGCCGTATCCCCTCGAAGCCCAGCTGCTCCACTAGGTCTCGCCAAATGAAGGTCTCGCCGACGCCCACGCGTCGAAGTTCTTCTCTGGCGGCCGCGATCGTGGTCTCCTCGCCCTCTCCCGGCAGGACACGGGTGCTGCCGGGCAGGGTCAGGAGGTACTCGCCGATCGCGGTCAGCTGGCTGGCGAAGTCGGGGTACTCGCCGTCGTGCGGCACCGGGCCGTCGGCGGTCAGGGTGTGCCCGGTGAACACGGCATCCAGGTCCTCGCAGTACAGGCAGACCGAGCCGGACGTGTGACCGGGGGCGTGGATGACCTCGAGCCGGACGTCAGCGACCTCGAAGACGCCGCCGTCGGCCATCTCGATATCGGCGTCCTCCTCCGGGTACGCGTCCCGCCACCACAGCTGGTCCCGGGGATGCAGCGCCACCGGCGCCTCGTCGCCCTCGGCCACCTCCAGCGCGGCGGCCACGTGGTCCGGGTGACCGTGCGTGCAGATCACGGCGAGCACCTCGCGATCGCCGACCGCGCCGAGCACGCCCGCCGGGTCGCGGCCCGGGTCGATGATGGATGACCTCCTCGTCATCGCCGATGATCCAGGCGTTGATCCCTTCGGACGATACCTGTTCGATCCGTGCGGTCATCGGCCGGTTCCTTCCTGTATGCCGGTCTGCCGACCCTTCCTACCACAGGAGACTGAGCGGTCAGGCCCAATGAATAAAGCACTGTGGGAGAAGGCGATGGCGGAGTTCGCGACGAGCTGGACCGCGGGCCGCCACCCGCGGATAGCCGGAAGTGCCACGACGGAAACCTGGTTACCGGACGCGGCGGCGCAGGGCGCGGAGCAGGGGCAGGGCGGCGAAATAGGTACCGGCCACGGAGCTGGCGCCGATGCCGAGATCGACCGAG
>CAVYRH010000006.1:0-6580 GCA_963770835.1 uncultured Pseudomonadota bacterium | reverse complement strand
GAGCAAGCACCAACTGAGCCAGGCACCAGGGCGATTCGTATTGCTAGGTTTAATCGGGTTGCTCCCTTTTGCAGCCCTACCCGCATTGGCAACAACAGCTATCGCCGCCCAATCTCCATTGATTTACCAGCCAATGGCAAGAGACTTGGCAAAAGTTTATAACGCCGATCCAGAAAAATTGGGAGGAGCGAAGGAAACTATTATCAAAGACCTTTACATTGAAACGGTTAAAAGGGACATTGCCGCTGATTTTGGTGTAGAATTCATGATGCAAATTGCGCATGAATTGGTTTTGGAAGCTGGAATTGGTGTTATAGGAGCTTTGTGTATTCCTGTTATTGGAGGCGCAGTTGGGGCTGCTTTTGATTATGTGATTGCTACGCAAATGACGTGGAGAGTCGTATGCTGGTTTCAATATATTTTCAAAACGGCGGAAACTGGGTGGGTGATCAGCAACATACTCTTGAACTTTCCAAGGAAATGTGCGGCCCTTTGAGTGTAGGGGTCGATGAACTAAAAGAGGTTGGGAAAGAATTTTTGAAATCGGGGAATCTAGATAATTCTTTCAAAGAACATCACACCCCGAGAGTTGATTTGAATGACATTCGAGGCAAGTTCCCCAGGTTTGCGAAACTTGTTGGCGAACGTTCGTCTGATTGCGAAAATGATGCAGTCCCTCAACACTAATGAACAGATCAGAGCCATGTTGAAGTCCCAAGGCATTCCAATTGATCTAATTGAAATTGTTTTGAGCAGTTTAAACAAAAGCGAGCGAGGGCAATGAACAAAGAAGGTTGGGGCATCACTGGGTACCTATGGCTTTGCGTTGATCGCCGGAGCTCGTCTGGTAATGGGTTTTCGAAATAAACGTTAAAAGTTTAGTCTGGGAAGTTGGAATGGGAAAATCTGGCTTTGACACTTTTGTTGAAGAATTAGGACCATCTTGGATTAAATGGTCTTCATTTAATTTAATTATTTTTAAAAATCCGATTGGTTTTTTAATCTTTTTCATTGTGATGATAGTCGCAGGTTTGATTAGAGGTGTTTATGTTGGCATTCTAATAATAAAATTTCTTCACAAAACAATTAGTGATATTAGAAAATTTTTTACCGAATTAAGTCATAAATTTTAACCACCCTCAACCCCTGCCTCAAAACAGTTGGAACAGAGGAGATTCAATGAAATTTGGCTTCCGAACCCCTTCCCTCAAAAAACGGATTGCCGCCCGGCTTTCTTGGAAACGTTACGTCCGTAATTCAATGGGCCTCAAGGCCCCCCGTGGCATGGGTTGGATAACCAACCCCAAACGCGCCCTTTACAACCGGATTTACAACAGAACCACCGTCGGTTGCGGAACCGTTGTCGCCATCGCCCTTTTGAGCTTATTAGCTGCCTCACTTTGGGCGGCTGTTTTATTGAGATAAATTTTGGGAGCCCCAATGGGCAGGCATTATCGAAAAAGATCAAATTTTTACCGTGCCTCAAGGCCTTATTTTGGAAACCCCGGTATCCACATTCCAGTTGGTGTCCCAAGCCCGACAATATTCATCGATGCCTATGGTCCCTACGTCGTTGGTCAAATCGGGGGGCTCTTTTTTCGAATCCCTGTTAATCTTGGCCACCTTGGACCTAATCCCTCAAGTACAACCAATCGTGGCGAGGTTTCTAAGAAACTACCAAAAATTAACCCGTATGAGGTGTTGGGTGTTCCAGAATCGGCGACAATAGAAGAAATTTCCAAAGCCTACCGCAGTAAAGCCAAGGAGCACCACCCAGATACGAAGGCGAATATGGCTCCTGAAGTCCAAGCTCTTGCTGACCAAAAGATGAAGGAATTGAATGAAGCCTATGAAATTTTAAAAGGTGAAAAATAAAAGGCCTCCTCCATTTATGAAACCCTTTAATAAATCCGACTTCAAAGCGGCCGTCCGGGACCCCAACTCGGGGAAGGTTTTCACCGGCCCGGATCACTTGGAAGCTCTCAAATCCGCCGAAGACGACGGGATTCACTACCTAGGCCAGGAAAACACCGGCTTCAAGCACCAAGACGGCACCTTTTACACCCGTACGGAAACCGAAAAGGAATGGGGCTTCAAAACCAGCGAGGATCTTCTGTAACCTGTCGGCTTTTTCCCCCTAAAATACACCTATGCTCATTACCAAAACCCAAATCACCCACTCATTACGGCTTCTTTGTCGGAAATACGACCACGGACAAAGAAAAGGAACCGCTTACAGGTTCTTGAGGAAATGGTTCAATACTGGGGCCTTCATCAAGCTTGCCCTCTTCGAAATTAATGGAATGACATTGGATTCGGACCCTTATCCTAAACACAAACGAGTGGCCGGATTATGGACGTTCACAAAAAAGGGTTTTAAACATCCTAAGTTTTTTTCGCTCAATGATTTGATCGCGGACATGGCGGATTTCATTTCGAGCTCACAAATAGAGGTAAAACGGTTGTTGGAAATTAACAAACGTGGGGCCCCGACCAAAAAAATATGAAACCCTTCAATAAATCCGACTTCAAAGCCGCCGTGAAAGACCCCGTCACCGGCCAAATCTGGACCGGGGACGAACACCGGGAAGCAATAAACAAAGCCCATAACTCGGGGAACAAGACCATCCGGCAAGAAGACACCGGTTTTTTGAAGAGTGACGGCACCTTTCTTACCCGGGCCCAAACGAAAGCGGAATACGGCTTTGACGACAGTTCAGCCCTTCGATGAAAGACTTCCCCTATTGGCGCGGCGCCATCCACGACGCCAAGACCCCCCACATCCTGAAGTCGATCGGGGAAGACCTGGCCCAATTCCAATCCCAGTCCAATTTAATCGGCGGCGACCCCAAGCTTAATAAGGCCCAGCTGGACACCCTCCGGACCCAATACTCCGAAAGGATGAAGAAACTGCAGGGCGAAAAGCTTTAATTCCACTCCGCCGCCTCGCCGTTAGCCACCGCCTCTTCCAGCCGCTCAACCCCTTCGAGTATCTCTTTCAGCGCCCTTTGATGTGACTCGATTTCCCCACCGAATTCCATCTCGATATTGTTGACGAATTTTTCCAGTGGAAAAGCCTGTCCAAAGAGCTTATCGATTTCTTGTTTTTGGAGAGCTTCCTGGAAGGATTTGACCGCTCCATCGAGTATTTCTTGGGTGATCCCGGGAGGATGGGAGAGACCGAAAAACGTGCCTCTTACCATCATTCCGTCGAGACGGAATAGGACGAACCACTCCCAACCCAAGTCCGCGTAATCGGCCATGATGTACTTGTAGTCCTTTAAGTCATATTTTTTCACTTCTACCGCCAGTTTACAAATTGATCGAAAAAATTAACAAATTGGTCAAAGTTTTTGAAACGATTGATCTTGAAAAAATCAAAATGAATATCGATGATTTGTCCAAATTTAAGGAAAAGCTAAACATCTTTAAGTATTTGTTTACGGCTTTATTGGCTATCACAATTCTTAACACTGTTTTGATTACCATCGTTTTATTAAAAAAATAGAACGAGTATTTATTTTAGGTTGCCCGCTTAGAGGCCACGTGCCCACCACTAAAACAAAAATTATTAAATCCCTTAGGTCACTTTGCTTTAAATGCAATAAAGGAAAGCTGTGAGAATAACGACTTTTAAATTACTTTTGAAAAATAGCGATCGATGAAAGACTTTCCTTTTTGGCGCGGAGCCATTTACAACGCCAAGACATCTCCTATCCTTAAAGCCGTAGGGGAGGACCTAGCTAATTTTAAGAACCAGTCGGACTTCATTGGAGATAAACCCAAATTGACAGAGGCCCAGCTCGTCACCCTTCGAAATATGTACTCCGAAAAAATGAAAAAATTCGAGAGGGAAGCCATGCCTAACAAGCCCCCTGAAAAGCTAAAGTTCAAAAAATAATTTTTTATTATTCCCTGAAAATTTGTCGTTTTTAATTTTACCAAATCCTAAAAACTTGACTCCCTTCCAATATAGGCGTTATATCTACGGTATACCCATGTATACTAACGACCTTATTTGGAGGATTTATGACCACCCATGCCCACTATGTCGGCTCCGTCGAAGAATACGAAAACCTCATCCTGACCCTCGTTCTGCCCCCGGTCCAGTGCGGGGCTCCCGGCCCACCGGAGTCCTACCAGGAGAAGCGCATCCAGTTAAGCGACTTGGTGGACCACCCCTACGCCTCTTACCTCTGGATCGCCTCCGGGGATTCCATGATTGGGGCGGGCATCCATTCGGGGGATTTTCTTTTGGTCGATAAGGCACTGCATCCCCATCCCCAACGATATCGTCATCGCCGCCCTCAATGGGGAGCCAACCGTCAAGCGGCTCAGTATCCAGGACAAGAAAGTTCTCCTCCTTCCCGAAAACCCGGAATTCAAACCCATCCCGATTGACCCCGAAGAAGGGGTCCAAATGCTCGGTGTCATTACCTATACCATCCATCCCTTGAGAGGTTCCAATGGAGTACGTCGTCGGCTTGGTGGACTGCAATAATTTCTATGTCTCCTGTGAGCGTGCCTTTAACCCCCGGCTTTTACAAGAGGCCGGTCGTTGTTCTTTCCAACAACGACGGCCTGGTCATAGCCCGCTCAAACGAGGCCAAGGCCTTGGGTTTCAAGATGGGTGACGCTGTGTTCTTGAAACGGGATCTGATTAAAGAACACAACGTCATAGTCATGTCCTCGAACTACCCCCTGTATTTCGACATGTGCGACCGGGTGAGGGAAGTGCTTTCTCTCTTTACCCACAGGCTAGAGAAATACTCCATCGATGAATGTTTCCTCGACCTGTCCGGCATCCCCCATGAGGAATTGGAGGGGTATGGACGGCAGATCAAGGAGATGGTGGAAAGGTGCACCGAAATACCGGTGTCGGTGGGTATCGCCGGAACCAAAGTTTGGCAAAGGTCGCCAACAAGATCGCCAAGAAATCGGCTAAGGCCAAGGGGGTTGTGAACCTTTTTAAGTCCCCCCACTTGGAAAGAGCCTTGGCCCAAACCGATGTGGGTGACCTTTGGTATGTCGGGCCGGCCTACGAAAGGATGCTCAAGGAGAACGGCATCAACAACGCCCTGGAATTCAGGAACGCCCCGGAGCATTGGGTGAGGGCCAAGATGACCGTCGTGGGGGCCAGGATTCAATCCGAGTTGAAGGGGATTCCGTGCCTGCCCTTGGAGCTGCTGCCCCCGCCCAAAAAGATGGTGGGGACGGCCCAGGGTTTTGGAGCCCTTATCGAGATCCCTGGAGGAACTGAAGGAGGCCGCGGCGACCAGGGCCTCCGAGGAGGCCTTGAAGCTCCGGAAGGAGAAGCAATGCGTGAAGGAACTGACCGTCTGGATTCAGACCAACCCTTTCGGCCATGACCCCCAATATGGGGACGCCCGGACGGTGGTATTCCCGGTGGCCACCAACGACACCTCGACCCTGATCCGGTATGTGGTGGCCGTGGTGGAGGGCCTTTACAAGAAGGGCTACCGGTACAAGAGGATAGGGTTGAACGCCGACAAGCTGGAGCCGGAGGACGCCGTCCAGGGGCATTTGTTCTTGACGCCGGAGGATCTCCGAAGGCCGGTCTTGATGAGGGTCATTGACCAGTTGAATGAGGTCAAAGGGGCCGGCACGATCAGGATGGCCTCGGTGGGGATTAACCAAAGGTGGCTGACCAAGTTCGAGAAGCAGTCACCGCACTACACGACAAGGCTCAGGGACTTGCCCATCGCAAGAGTCTGTTGAAGGCCGGAAAAAACGTCCGACAAAACCCTCAAACCCACCCCGGAAAAGGCCAAGACGCAGAGACAAACACCGTCACAGGTAGTACCGCGCCATGGAACCATCAAAAGTAAAGTTATGGGCTGTTTTACTGGTCAATCTTCGTGCTCCGATGGCGACCCCCCCTATCTACGCATCAAGAGAAGATGCTAGAAGCGATAGGGGGGGTCGCCCTCTCCGCACGAAGACCAGTAAAACAGCCCAAGTTTTTAAAACAGAAAAGGAACAGAGTTAAGAAACAGAGAAAGTCAAAGTCAAAAGCAAACACTGTAAACCGAAGTGGTAGGACGGGAGTGAAGTGGTAGGGGTATGCGATGTGGTAGGTGGTAAGGCAGCCATAGGAGCCAGAGGTTGTAGGTGGTGGATGTTGGGGGTAATAGAATCCGAGATGGTAGGTGGTAAAACGGACATAGGGGCCGGGGGTTTTAGGTGATGGATTTTAGGGGATTTAGAATCCGGGGTGGTAGCCGGTAAAGCAAAGCACAGACAAGGCAAAATCTTAGAGGCATTAAAACTAGGCTTCCTGGTTCCCAGGAAGCCTAGTTTTTTAGGGCATGGGGAAGACGGGTTTTTTAAGGCCATACTTCCAGAGGATGGAAGCCGCTTTGAAGTTTGGGGGAGTGACGGCTTGGAAGCCCTGGATGGAATAGACATCCTCAGGAACAACGACACCCTGAAAAACAGACGTCCAACAGAAACTTAAAGTCTTGATGATTGGGGGGAACGGAGCAGGGAAAAGCGCCCTGCTCCTGGGCCTTCCCCCTGGATTGAAATATCCCGCAAAGATCGCGGAATGATTTCATTA
>CAVYRH010000005.1:0-412050 GCA_963770835.1 uncultured Pseudomonadota bacterium | reverse complement strand
ACCCCTTCCGAAAAGCCCACAAAACATAATGGGCCGAAACGACCTTCAATGGGAATCCCATGAGCCAAAGCCAAACCAAATATTTGTTTTCTCTCGAATTAAATAAAGGGTATTTGACCGCACGCCGATAAAAGACATTGACCTGAAAATGAAATTGGTTTTTTGGCCTTTTCCTTATGATTCCCAACCACATTCGCCTGAACCTGTAGGTATGAGTCCCCAAACCGATCTTATCGCTTATACCGATAATGGAATTTCTGTGCATCCTAAGGATCTTTGCTTGCCTGGAAACAATCCCATTTGCCGAAGCAAACCAGGTAAGAAAATAATGCTTGTTTAAATCCTGGGGCTTTAAGTTTTTTCCCCAAAGGGTTTTTAAACAATTCAATCCCTGAATTAACCCTTTTTTGGGGGGCATTGCTTTCTGGTGCTCTTGAGGAGCCAAAAAACCTTCCTTAAACGTTACATGCTTTTTTCTAGCCATTTCCTTCAAAACCTCTTTCGTGAGAAAAGCCCAGGGCCCATTTCATGAAGCCCATTGTTTATTCGCTATCCTACCGGCCAAATCTATTTGCTCGTGGCAAGTCACGAAATCCCCCACATTGGAGTCCTTCCGGTCAAATACCGCCGAGGCCCAAACAAGCTCCGGGAAATTCAAAAAGTCGTTTATTCTCGAATCCAACATTTTCATTTACCTTGGGTTGTTCTTAATAAATTCCTTAAGGGTTTTTCCAGTTTCGGGTTCAAACTCAATATGCCTCAAACCCCATTTCCCATTTTATCTCCCGTCATTTACTTGGGTTGCTTAATTGATGCCATATTTTTTTGAAGGGCAATGAAATCGCCTTTTCATAATCCGAAACAAACCAGCGGGGCCAATCACGTTCGTTTATCTTAGACTTAAGGATTCCCGTCATCCTTACGGTATTTTCCCTTTTCGCCGAAACAACAAGCCTTAATGCATTGGGGAAAGAGTCATTCAGGTACTCGATCATCCTGCCGATTTTCGCATCCGGGTTCTGGACATGCTCATACTCCAAAGTGAATCCATACCTTTTTCCGTCCAAATCCGTCTCAAAATAACCGTCTGGCGTTCGCCGGCCTTTGATTTGGGAATTGACCCAATTAGACCGCCATACATCCTTGTCCAACTCTCCCTTTAAAAAGGTTTTCTTTACTGCCGGAGTTATTCCGGCCCGCATTTCAAAATCCGACACCCAAAATATCCTTCCGAGTTGGTCATTTCTTTCAAATGCTATCCGAATAGCCTGGACTTCGAGGTCATGTGCCCTTTCATAAGGATTGATCCTTGCTTGGAACTTCGACCTCTTGACCAGAATCTTGTCCGTCTCGTCCAAATATTGGATTGCCTTCCCCGTCAGAAAATACATTGAATCCTGGAACGTGGAGGACTCGGCTTTGGTCATTCCGAGGAGGCCTTTTTTAAAATATCGGTCCCGCATGATGGAACAAGCTTGGCGGTAGGTTTTAGGAAATACAAACCGTTTGTGGAAAAGCTCCGGGGTGGTGAATTTATTTGAGTGAATCCAAGTTAAATGCCTTACTTCCCGCTCGTTCAATTCCATCGTTTTATTCCAAATTTCTTTTAAATCTATGTGGGTAAATCCAACCTGGCTTCCAACTGATCAGAACCTGGGTCCTTTTTCGTTTTTTTCTTTTCGTTCTTGGGCGCGTCTAGAACTTCAAAATAATTGAAATCCATCTTTTTCAAATGGTTGTTTCGGATGGGGACACAAGCCACGTAATCAAAATCGCTTGGGGGTGGTTTGACTTCCTTAAGTTTCATCTTGAAAACTTTAGGGCCGGAAACGTAAACGATGCGGCATACCGCTTCCCCGCGCTTCATCCCCCTCAAATAATTTGGATGAATGATGAATTCCTCGTCCTGTTTTTCGGTTCTCCCTCGGGGTTGTGAAATACGTGTATCGTAGGAATAAACGTCCTTCTTGGTTACTTTAGTTCCAAAAATTGAAGCGAAGAAATCCACTGTATCCTTTTCAGTGATATTCAAAACGATCTTGTGGTTTGTGTTGGTGAGAATGTCGTCCTTGAATTCCTGGCTGACCGCCCCCAACTGACCCAAGCTGTGGTGGGCCAGGAAAAAGCAGACATTGGCCTCACGGCCAAGGGAAATAAGGTCGTTTAAGCCCGGATAAGCGGCGGTGTAGAACTCATCCAAAAACACGAAAAAGGGTTTTGGGGGCTTCTCGATCAACCGCCACCCAATGACCCCTGCCAAGTCAATTAAGGCGGAAATAATGACCGGTTTGGAGTCCTCCTGGTTCACCAAGGAGGAAGTGCCGAATAGGAAAATCTGCTGTTTTTCCACCACGTCTTTCATTTTGATGTCGGGATTGAGGGTATTAATAAGGGGCGACCATTCCCGATTTGTGAACCGGGCCAGCTTGCTGGTTAGGCCTGACAGGTTCATTTCCCTGTCCTTGGGGGTCATTTTGACCCACTTTTCCAGGAAGTATTTGCCAGATACGCTGTCCTTGTGCTTTTTGCTCAAATGGTCAATCGACCGAAAGGATGTAATTTCGTTGGAGATGAGGTTTTGGTAGTCCATGCGGGTGACGTGCTTGAATTCAAGGAAAAGCAGGTTGGTCAGGTTGCTCAAAACGTCGCTGGCTTGGTCCCTGAAAAATTCATTGGTGACGGGGCCATAAAAGATGGACTTCATCAGGCCGTTAAAAACTTCGTCGGGTTTGTCCTTGAAATCGGGGTTATAGGTTTGGCTTCGTTTTATATCAGCCAAGTCAAAATACTTTAAGTCCTTTAGCCGCCCATATTTGGAAGCGTAATAGGGGATAGTTTTGTTGTAATTGGATTTGGCGTCAAAAACAAACATGCCTAGGCCGTTCCTTATGCCTTGTTCAATGAGGTAGTTAAAGATGTTGGTTTTGCCCATTCCCGAAGATCCGATGACTTCGGTGTGGTATTTGAGCAATTCGGCGGGGATGAAAAACTTTTTATCCGCGTCAAGGTATAGGGAATAGTTCCCGCTTTCCTCCTTAGGCGATTCGCCAAAATCCTCCGACCCTTTTTCCAGGACGAAATGGACGAAGTAAAAGCAAAACCCGATGAAGATGGAAAGCCCCATGACAACATCGCCGGTAAATCCCTCGGTTCCAAAAGACACCCCCAATAGGTCATGGGTAAAGGAAAGCGCTATCAAGGCAGGGGCGAAGGCCAGAAGGTGGTTCATTCGGACATGCTTCTCAAAGAGGTACAGAAAACCCACTGAGAGGACTGAAACCGTGTCAAAAGGGGTCACGGATGGGCCAATGACTCCTAAGGCCTCCAAAGTGAATTTAAAGCACGAATAGACCCCAAATCCGGCCAAGATTGGAGAGGTATGTTTCTCAATGGCTTTGAAAAAGTTCATCGATTTCATGGGTGCTTCTTTTGGCTTGTTTAATGATTGGCTCTAATGGCGGGTTTATTTAAGGCGGGGGTTTAAGAGTTTGCAAGCGCGTTTATGATCCAAATAGCAAAAATAATCCGTGTCCTTCCCGTGTCCATCGCAGTCCTTTTTTGCCATGGATTGCCCTGGACGATCATGGTTGTCCATGGATTAAAAAAAAAGCCTTCACTCGTAAGGTTGATGAAAACCCTTACAGGCAAAGGCTTTTAAATTGCGCCAGTAACATGAATTTGAAAAGTGGAGCTGGGGACCGGGATCGAACCGGCGACCTGCTGTTTACGAAACAGCTGCTCTACCAGCTGAGCTACCCCAGCATTGAGGTGTAAGGATGGAAAGTTTAACTAGCCCTCTGCCCAGCGTCAATGAGGAAGGGCGGCAAAAAAAATCCCCGGATTTCGGATGAAACCCGGGGACTCAAATAAGATTTAAACGCGACGTTTAGTTACCGACGACGCTGTTCACCCCAATAGTGAATTTCCCTACCGTATTCGCCTGGATGTTAAAAGTAGTAACCTTACTCAAATCCTTCGGAGCCCCCTTGATGGCATCCGGCGGCGTGTAATAAGCGTCTAGATGGAAAGAATCCATGGGGATTGACACCAATTCCCATTTGCCACCCTTGGTGGCGGGTGTATTCGCATCATATTGATTATTATTCTTATCCTTCAAAGCAATCTCGAGAACAACAGGATCCTTTGAAAAAATCATAATGTTGAGTGTTTTGGCTTTTGATAAATCAGTCCCATTCCAATCGGACCCACCGGCTCTGCACCACATCCCGCAATAACCACCCTGTTTCAAGTCATAGTTAATTGAAAGGTATTTCTTGCCGGAATTATCCTTGACCGCGAACGCAAAAGTGGAACCAGTGCTGTCCTGGAAAGTTCCTGCGCTTTTGCCATCATTGGCAAGACCCGTACAATCCAGCACTTGCACACCCGGGCCCGTCGCGGCCGAAGCGACAGCGGGCGAAGAAACAGTGGAAGAAGTCGAACCAGCGGAGGCACTGGCGGTTCCCGAAGTCTCCACGGCCCCGATTTCAACTACTGCGGCCCCGGCCATCTGGGGTTGGAAATTCATCCCGGAGGTCTTGCTCAAATCCATAGGATGGCCAGCGATAGCGTCTGGCGGGGTGTAATAGGGGTCCTTAGCGAAGGAAGAAAGAGGCACTTCCACGACCGTCCAGCTGGTGGACGGGATGGAGAATTTCGTCACATATTGTACGTTATAGGCGTCTTTGAGAGCGATCTGGACATCCCCCGGGACCGTGGACTTTGCCTTGAACTTCAAGGATCCGCTCTTGGACAAGTCGGCGGTGATGTTATGCCAAATGCCGACATAGCCCCCCGTCACCAGGTTGGTGGTTAGTTTCAGTGCCTTGCCACCGTCCGGGCCCGCGTCCGTCGCGAAATCAATCTTGGAACCATTGCTGTCCTGGAAGCTGCCGGTATTGCCCGAGGCTATGCTCGACCAGTCCTCAACCACCGCCGCGAAGGCCGCAGAAGCCGACAGCATCAAAGCGGCCAAACTAAAACTCAAAAATTTTCTCATTTTATGCTTCTCCTTGGTTTTTCTTCCCACTTCAATCACATCTTATCTTCAATGAGGCCCAAGAACACCAACTCGACGACAACCCAAACCGACGCGTAGACGATGAAATCCATGATGAAATGGCGCCCATTCCCCCAGACATAGCTGAAAACCGAGAAAATGGAATAGTTCAAAAACCATAAAACCAGCGCCAACCGCGGAAGGCTAAAATTTTTCATCCGATTTCTCCCAAGTTGTTCGCCCCCCCATTAGGGGGCAGCGATAGATTTTAAGCTAGACCGCAAAATTTCTTCAACTGTGGATTTTTCCCCCAGGGCCTGGACCGCGGTCAAAACCGCCCGGCGGGATTCCGCCGCTGAATATCCCAAGGCCATCATGGCTTGAACGGAATCGGAGATATTCTTGGTTTCAGCGTTAAAAGTGATCTCTTCCGCTAATACCCCCCCGCCTACGATCTTAGTTACCTTGTCCTTTAGCTCTAAAATGATGTGCTGGGCGGTTTTTTGGCCGATGCCGGGGATGGATTTCAATGAAACAAGGTCGTTATGAAGCACGGCCTGGTAAATGGCTTCGGGAGCGAAGGTCGAAAGAATGTTCATAGCGGCTTTGGGGCCCACCCCCGAAACCGAGAGGGCCAAGAGAAAAGCCTGTTTTTCCGAGTCCTTCAAGAACCCGAAGAGTTGAAGCAAGTCCTCGCGAACATGAAGATGGGTTTTTAAAAGCACGTTCTGGCCTACGGCGGGCACAGCGTGCAAAGTTTTTTGGGAGACAAAGACCTCGTAACCGACGCCGTTCACGTCCACTTCCACCCGGTCTGGCAACTTTCCGGTCAAGACTCCCTGCAGGAAAGCGATCATCAACCCTCCAAACAGCGTCGGGAAATTTGAATTCCACCGGTTTGAGGCGACCTAGTCTTCCAGGAACTTAAGGTGGACCAATATGTGCAACAACTCCTCAACCTGGGTCAAAGCCGGGGCTTCCTTGTTTAGTGTTGCGGCGTACCAGAAGGAAATGACGGCTTGGTCCAGCCACAGGCCCTTGCTTTCAAAATCCTCGTCGATCACCAGGGCTTTGTAATAATGTTCATCCAGTTCGTTCTCGGTGACGGGGCTCTTCAAACCCGAGGCCCTCAGTTTGATATGTTCCTTGGCCTGGTTGAAATACTTTTGATCGTCCTCGTTCAGGTTCTCGAACACAACCTGGGCCGCTTCGCGGTCGATTCCCTCCAGGATGCTCTTGTCCACCCAAACTCCGAGGATTTCCTCGTCCCAAAGGTATTCATGTCCCTGGTGCTCTAAGATGGTCATGGGTGTCCCGCTGTCGGGGCTCAGCTTTTCGCTTTTTCCCTTGTTAAGGGTGTCCCGCAAGAAATCCTCAGCGGTAACGTTGAATTTTTCGTCCGCCGGATAACCGCATTCGGGGCAATACCGGGCGTTTTCGAAAAGCTTGTTGCGGCAATTTTTGCATTTCATAGTACTGTTTCTCCTATCGTTTCCAAGACGTTGAACCGCCACCCGTCTGGCGGGAAAGTTTTTTAACGGCCTCCGACAGCCGCGTTCCCGAACACTGCGCATGCGTGATGGCAATAGCCAGGGCATCCGCCGTGTCGTCGGGTTTGGGGATTTCAGCCAGCCCCAGCAACAATTTCACCATCTTCTGGACCTGCTCCTTGTCCGCGCCGCCGTAACCAGCCACGGCCTGCTTCACTTCCATGGGGCGGTATTCGTAAACGGGAAGCCCCGCCAAGCCGCAGGCCAGGAGCGCAACCCCCCTTGCCTGCCCGACCGCGATGGCCGACTTCGCGTTGCGGGAAAAAAACAATTCCTCCATGGCCACCACCTGCGGCTTCACCTTCTTTAACACTTTCTGGACCTTCCCAAACATTTCCACCAGTCGTTCTTCCAACGGACGATGGGCTTCCGTCGTTAGGGTTCCATATTGTGCGGCCCTCATTTGGTGGCCTTGTTGCACCACGACCCCATACCCCATCCGGGCGATGCCCGGGTCGATACCAAGTACCACTCTTGCGCTTGCCGCCACAGGGTTCTTGTCGGCCTTTTCCACAATCTTTCCTGGCGTTTCGCTTACGCCCTTGGCCGAAGGCCAAGGGGCGGTGCCGAGATGTTTAATTTTATTTACCTCTCAAGCTTCGCCATGATTTCGTCGCTGATCTCGAAATTCGCGTAAACATTCAGGACGTCGTCGTGCTCATCCAGCGCGTCGTAGAGCTTCAAAACCGACTCGGCTTTCTTTACGTCCAGGGGCACGGTGGTCTTGGGAATCATGGTGACCTCCGCGCTTTCCGTCGCTATTTTTTTATCTTCCAATGCCTTCTTCACTTTTTCAAAGGCTTCCGGCGAGGTGGTGACCTCATAAACATCGGCTTTATCCGTTTTCAGGTCTTCGGCTCCCGCGTCCAAAACCACGCCCATCAAATCATCTTCACTGATAGCTTCTTTCTTGATGATGATGAGGCCTTTTTTATCGAACAAGAAACTGACCGATCCTGACTCCCCCATATTTCCGTTGTATTTCGCGAACACGGAACGGATATCCGCGGCGGTGCGGTTACGGTTATCCGATACGGCCTCGACCAAGATGGCCACTCCCGCCGGGCCATATCCTTCATAGAGCATTTCTTCCAGGGCTGCCCCGGCTTCGGCGCCGGTTCCTTTATTGATGGCCCGTTTGATGGTGTCGGCGGGCATGCTGACTTCTTTGGCCTTGAGCAGGATCGTCCGCAGGCGCAAATTGGTGTCCGGGTCGCCCCCGCTCTTGGCCGCCAACTGGATTTCCTTGGACAGCCGGGAGAAAACCTGTCCGCGCTTCTGGTCCAGCGCGCCTTTATACCTTTTGACTTTCGCCCATTTGCTATGGCCGCTCATTTTTGAACCCCACATAATAAAATAATTTTTTCAAAATTTTTCATTTCCGGCGTTTTAGGGGATTGGGTTGGTTTCGTGAACCTAAAAAATAAGGGTTTTCCGCGGAAAATTTTGCCCTAAAACGACAAAAGGCCGTTTTCCTGGAAAGCGACCCATGAAAACGAACCTTTGTTGGTCAAAATTATAACTGAGCGCCGCGAAAGAAGGCTACTAAAAATGGGATTTTATTTTTAGAGATCAGTGTGAATCCGCGTGATTTTCCACTTTAGGACCATCCGGCAAGCTGCCAGCTAAAAGAAGCACTAGGGGGGCGTTCCAATTAATGGCAACTTCGTTGGAAGAATAAGAGCCTTGTTCATCCACATAGGACCGGGCCGGAGGCCCCTTGGGCAACTGGCGAAGCACCGTATCCCCCGGGTATTGGTTGGGCCCGCCCGCCAAAAGGCCGGGCCAGGGTTGGGGCAACCCTAAAGCCGCGCTAGGCCGATGATGGGGATGAGTCGTTGAATGGCTTCCAAGCTGGGTTACAAAGCAAAGACTGAAAGTGTTCCGTCCAAAAAGGTAATGCAGGTTTTCCAGGGCTGTAGATACATAAGCGGCGTTGGGATGTATACGATTGGCGGCCAAAAGCATAACCCCGAAATTGGCGGCCACGGCGTTGGAACCCCATATGTAATTGGCGGACCGGAGGCTGTGATGGTAACCGGTTTTCCGGGAAGCCTCGACGACACTGTCGGCGGCTTTCAAAGTTTGGACTTCGATGTCCGCCACCGTTTCGGCGTCGGCCTCTTCGCGGCCCGAAAAATCATAGTCCCAGAGGGCCAAATTAGAGACCGTGCCCCAGGCTTGGGGCCAAAGGTCGGATACGGGATAGCGCTTGTAATTCTCCACGAAGTACCGGTTGTACTCCTGGCCGCCGGTCAAATAGAACAGTTCCGCCGAGGCCCAAAGGATTTCATCCGCGCAGTCCCCATCCCCGTAGCCGCCGGTTGAAACACCCGGCGGGTTAGAAAAGATGACATCGGGGTGGGCGATGACCCACTTCCAGGCCTTTTGGGCGGCTTGCCCGCATTGTTTGGCGTATTCAGGAAGGAAGGGCTGATAAGTGCGCGCGGCCATGGCCATGACCGCCGCAAAGTCGGCGGTGGCGCCGGAACTTTTATAGGGATCCTTGCCCGTGCCGATAATGTACCTTTTTCCGCCGTCATCCTTTTCAGGCGCCACGAAACTACAGAATTTCTGGGTGGTCAGTTTATGCCATACCCCGCCGTCCGAATCCTGCATGGCCAGCATCCAGTCCAGGTTCCATTTGATCTCATTGAGGATGTCGGGAAGGCCATTTCCCGTCTCCGGAAGATCCAGGCGGATAGCCCCGATTTTTTCGGGATACCATTCATAAGCCCAAAGCAGGGTGCCGGTGGCGATCCCGGAGTTGACTATGTATTTGCCGTAATCCCCAGCGTCATGCCAACCCTTGGTGGCTGGCTTGAACCCGTTTTTACCCGAAGAAGGATGAAAGGTACCATCCTCGGTATGGCAGGCCTCATGGTGGTATTGGGGAAACCTTGGGCCCAGGTCGACTTTGATGCCACACCTTTGGCCGTAGTACGAGCGCATACAAAGGTAATAAGCGTCAACATAAACATCCGGTGCGATATGAAAGGAATAGCTCTCTCCCACACCACTGACCTTGAGATAAAAGTCACCCGTTTCCTGGAGAAAAGAAAAATCCGCCTCGCGCAATGTATCGCCCGAATCAGGGTCGGTTATCGGTTCCCCCAGTTTTCCCTTAAGGACAACATGGTGATCCGATACGCGCAACACTTGGAAGGTTCCCCTGGCTTTCGGGGAGGAAATAAAAGCGCTTTTAGGTTGATCGGGCAGGTATCCCACTTGGTCCACTTTGATGTCCAAGTTAGGATCGGCGAACACCCGGACGGTCAGCAGAACCGCCAGGAAGAAAAAAACCAACTTTTTTATTTTCAAACAAAACCTTGGTTTAACTAAAACTTTTTAATCACCAACAATTCCTAGCAAAATCTTTCCACATTGAAGAATACCCTGGGTTTCCTTAGTAATTTCAATTGCTTCTTTGAATGAGGAAATTACCTTTCGACCATTTTTGTCTGCCCATTCAACAGCTTTTTGGTCGATCAAACGTTTAGCATCGCTTCGGGTTTTAGCGATTTTAGTATCAACCAGAAGGTCAACTATGTTGTAAATTTTCGACTTTACCTGAAATTGTTTATATTTAAGGAATCCACCTAGTTCAAAAGTCTCGGAAGAAATATTGTTTCGACTCTCGAAATATTTTTTTGCTTCATCTGCTTTTTGGGCTCCATAAAATCTTTTAGAAATCAAATATGCCAAATCTTCTTTTACAGATTTTGGATGTAAATTGCCTCTTAATATTTCACCTTTTGTGTTGTTACATTCCTGATCAGTCCAATCTGCCAATAACTGAAAATACTTCCACATTAAATCATCCGAAATGCTCATTAATTTCCCAAACATGTCATTGGGCGGATCAGTCACCCCCACATAATTCCCAAGGCTTTTGGACATTTTTTTGACCCCGTCCAGCCCCTCCAGGATGGGCATAGAAAGGATCACTTCGGGTTTTTGGCCCGACTCTTCCTGCAAGGCCCGGCCCACCAAACAGTTGAATTTCTGGTCCGTTCCACACATTTCCACGTCCGACTGCAACTCTACCGAGTCGTAACCCTGGATCAGGGGATAAAGCAATTCATGTAGGTTGATGGGGCGTTGTTCCTTCATTCGGTTGGTAAAGTCGTCCCGTTCCAGGATACGGGCTACGGTGTATTTGGAGGCAAGCCGAATGACGTCTTCAAAGCTCATGGGCCGGCACCATTCGCTGTTATAGCGGATTTCGATCTTAGCCGGGTCCTTGTCCAACACCTTGAAGACCTGCTCCAAATAGGTCTTGGCGTTGATTTTCACTTCCTCGCGGGTCAGGGGTTTGCGGGCGGTCGATTTGCCGGTGGGGTCGCCGATCATGGCGGTGAAATCCCCGATCAAAAACTGAACTTTGTGGCCCAAGTCTTGGAATTGCCGCAGTTTCCGCAGGACTACCGTGTGGCCCAGGTGGATGTCCGGCGCTGAAGGGTCCGCACCCCACTTTACTTTGAGCGGCCTTCCCTCTTTGTGGGACTCCTCGAGCTTGTCCAAAAGTTCCTGCCGCGAAATGACTTCGGCGGTTCCTCGAAGGAGTTCCTCCACTTGTTGTTCGGGTGTTTTGGAAAAGGTGGTTTTCATGGGGCCACATCATAACAAATGCCCTGTCTTTGCGCCACGAACGGGCTATTGAAAAGGAATCGGTGTGGCTATAATAAGCCGCTCAAAACTCAGGACCCGAGGAAAGATTTGTCGACCGAAAAAATTGAAAAAACCCGCCGTCCCTTTCTCACCTTCCTGAAAGTCAGCTTCGCCATTTGTTTCGCCCTTGCCGGCATCGGCATCGGGTTCCTTTACGCGGAATTGCAGGAGCTGCCGGACATCAAGCTTCTTCAAGCCACCAGCCCTTCCCAAGCCACCCGCATTTACGACGTCAACGGCGAGTTGGTCAGCCAGCTTTGGTTGGAACAGCGCACCGTAGTGCCTCTGGGCCAAATTCCCATGGACCTCCAAAACGCAATTATTGCCATTGAGGACGACAGGTTTTATCAACATTGGGGCATTGATCCGATTGGTATTCTCCGGGCATTTATCATAAACGCGACCGCGGGAGGGGTACGACAGGGCGCTAGTACCCTAACCGAACAGCTCGCCAAAAACCTTTTTCTTACACCTGATAGGACGCTGAGTCGCAGAATTCGGGAAGCCCTTCTAGCTCTTCAAATTGAGCGCAACTATTCGAAAAAGGAAATTTTGGAAATGTACCTCAACCAGATTTACTTCGGGGAGGGCGCATATGGGGTGGAATCCGCCGCCCGAAGCTATTTCGGAAAGCATGTGGGAGAACTTACCATGCCCGAGTGCGCCTATCTGGCCACCTTGCCCAAAGCCCCCAGTGAATATGATGCTTATAAACACCCATTGTCAGCCTTGGCTCGTAGAAACTTGGTTTTGAACGCTATGGCCGACCATAGTTTCATCACCCAACAGGAAGCCACCGACGCCAAGAACGTCCCAATTGAGCTCAAGAAAATCGAGGTCCAGAACGCTCCGTATTTTGTGGAGTACGTCCGCGACCAGCTGGTATCTCGTTACGGGGACAACGCAGTTTATAAGGGAGGGTTGTCGGTTTATACAACCCTGGACTTAAAGATGCAGGAAGCCGCCCAGGAGGCCCTTTCCCAAGGGGTGGCCAACGCCGAAATCGTGGCCCGCAAGAACCGGCTCACCAATATCCCCGTGGACCAGCCCATCCAAGGGGCGCTTTTGGCCATGGACCCCCACACCGGCGCCATCCGCGCCATGATCGGCGGCATTGACTACCGCAAGAGCGTCTTTAACCGGGCCATCCAGGCTAAACGCCAGCCTGGTTCGGCCTTCAAACCCTTCATTTATACCGCCGCTATCGAGAATGGCTACACCATGGCCGACGTCTTCCTGGACACCCCGGTGGTTTACCCGGACCCTATCACCGGCAAACCCTGGCGGCCTACCAATTTTTCAGGCAAGTTCCGGGGGCCCACCACTCTTCACACGGCCCTCATGTATTCCATCAACGTCGTCACCATCAAACTCTTGGAAAAATTAGGCATCCAGCCGGTGGTCAACGTGGCCCGGCGCATGGGCATCACCACCCCCATCAAGCCCAACCTGACCCTGGGGTTGGGGACCTCTGAGGTGACGTTGGAAGAAATGGTCCAGGCCTTTTCGGTTTTCGACAACCAGGGAGTGCGCGTGGAGCCTTTCGGCATCCTGACGGTCAAGGATGCTTCGGGCCATGTTTTGGAAAACAACACGCCTGCGGGTGAACCGGTTCTGGACCCCGACGTGGCCTATATCATGGTCCACACCATGAAGGACGTCATCGACCACGGCACGGGCCGTATCATCCGCCGGCTGGGTTTCACCTATCCCGCCGCCGGCAAGACCGGGACCACCAACGATAACGTGGACGCATGGTTCATTGGCTTCACGCCCAGACCTCACCTGTGGGGTCTGGATCGGGTATGACGAGCGGCAAAGCCTGGGGAAAAAACAGACGGGCGGCGAAGCCGCCGCGCCCATTTGGGCCGAATTCATGAAAGCCGCCATGGAAGGAAAACCCGCGGATGATTTCCAGCCGCCCAAGGGCCTAGAGAACGACTTCGTGCATAAGAGAATCTGCCTGGATTCGGGCCTACTGGCGACAGCCTTCTGCCTTCGTACCCGGGATGAAATCTTCAAGAAGGAAACGGCCCCGACCCGGCTCTGCAACCTCCACACGGGAAGCGGGAGTGAGGAAGCCGTTCCTGGCGAAACCAGCGGCGAGGGTGTTTCCGCCCAGCCGGGTGAGGATATTTTGGAGATGAACGCCCCGGCCGTTAAATCAGCCCCCACCAGCGCCTCCGCCACGCCCGGCGGCGAGGAAGAAAACCCAACGAACGAGAAGAAACCCGCCAGCGCCCAGGAAGCCTACCCCGATGAGGGGTTCTAATCTTTTTTCCACTCGGAATTAAAACCTTCTAGCCGATTATTCAACGATCTTATATTTCTTCCTGATTTCCGGTTCTGGTAGTGCGTTGTAATGCCACCATTCGTGGGAGAGCTGAAGGAATCCCGCCTCGGTCATGACCTTCCTTAAGATCAGCCGGTTGTTCAACTGGTGTTGGGTCAGCTTCCCTTCCTTAACGAATTTATCCTCGAGCTTGGGTTCAGAAAGACCAGAAAAGGAATCAAACCCCGTCCCCATGTCCAGTTCCTTCCCCTTTTCATCCAGAAGGCTGATGTCCAGGGCCATCCCATAGTTGTGGGGTGAGCCGATTTCGGCGTTGGCCACGTATTTACGCTGGGGAGTGTCTTTCACCCGGTTCCACATGATCCATTGAACCGAATGTGGGCGGAGAGAATCGAAGACGATGAAAGACCATCCGGGTTTTTCCTTCTGCAGTATTTCCACGGCTTTACGGAATTTTGTGGCGGAGTCTTTGTGGAGAAAGGCTTTGTTGAAGGGACCATACATATTAATCCCCATGAAATTGTCAGTGGTGGCGTATTTCAAAGCGATGACGACATGGGGGAAAGAAGAGAGATCAACGTAATTCTTATCGTTCTCGAGCATTTTCAAGGAATCCGCCGGTGAAATGGAATTTGAGGGATGGTGAAACTCTTGTGGTTCCGGAAGGCCGTCCGCCAGGCTTATGAGGGGCAGGGTGGTGAAAAAAACGCCCCAAAGGAAAATCGTCCTTTTCATAGAAACGGGGCCGGATTGGCCACCTAAACCGAAACCCCCTTGACCTGCTCCACGGCCAGTCGAAGGACAGGCCTTAAGACCTCCATGGAGTCCTTAACCGCCGTGGGAGAGCCCGGCATGTTGATGAGAATAGTCCTGCCGCGAATGCCCGCCACCCCGCGGGTCAAAGCCACCAAAGGGGTTTTCTCATGGGCCTTATTGCGGATCAGTTCGGACAAACCCGGCATCCATTTCTCGCATACCTGATACATGGCCTCAGGAACCCGGTCCTTGGGTTGGACGCCGATGCCATCCACTGTAAAAATGATATCCACCGTGCCGCTGTCGGCGGTTTGAAGCAGGTGGCTGGCCAAGGCCTGTTCGTCATCGCCCAAGGCCTGGCGCGTGACGACCTCCCAACCCATCTTCAGGCAGGAGGCGTTGAGGTTTTCCCCCGCCTCGTCCTTGGCGCTCCCAGAAACAAAACGGTCACCTATAGTGAACAGGGCTACTTGAATCGGCATCAAACACCTCGGTAAAAAGGTTTAGCCACAGATTAACACAAATTTAAGGATGAGTTTTCAACAGGAAGATTCAAAAAATCGTTTGGTTTATCGGCGCCCGTCACTGGTTATTATTTATTTTTCGAGTCGAGGTTGACGTTCCCCAGGTCGTCCGTGGGGGGAAGGTCCAAGTCCTTGGGCGGCGCCACGTCCGAGTCCTTGATAGGCGGCAGAACCACGCCCGAATCATTCGATTTTTGCGTTTGAGCCCCGTTCGCTGACGGGATGGCTGGCACGTCGGGAGCGGAAGAAGCGGGAACGTCGATGTCCAGGGGCGGAGGTTGCATACCGTCAATGTCACCATTCACACCATCCAGGGATTTGACGGCCTTTTGTTGGTTTTCCGTCGGCTCTGTTCCCAATTGAAGAGCCGGGGATTCGGCGGAAGGCGCCGTATTGGATTGCTCTGAGAATGCCGAAGGAACCGCAGGCGGCGGGGGAGGGGAGGTGGCGTTGGTGGTCGGCTGGGAAGCAGGCGGTGCGCTCGTCGGTGTTGAAACCGCTGAAGGGGCCGCCTCTACTTCCGGAGGCGTGGGTGGCACTTGCTCGTTCAGCTCGGGCGGAGTTGGAACCGATTGCGGGCTAGTGGAAGCCGCCGGGGTGTTGTTCCCTGTTGTGACGGGTGGCGGGGGTGGGGTCGTAGAAGTCTCAATGTCCGGCGGGGCAATAACATCCGCAGCGGGAGGAACTGGAGGCGCGGATGGGACACCGGTTTCCGTTGCCGGGCTGGATGAACCGGTCACTTCCGGGGGAATCGGGGGAGCCGTTTCGGAAGACGCAGGAGGCGGAGGAGAAACTTCGGTTCCAGCCGTAGTAGAAGGCGGTAAAGGAACTTCCGGAGCGGCTGGGGGTGCGGGCGGCGCTGTTTCATTCCCAGGCGAAGGGGGCGTTGTTGAAACTACGGGATTTTCAGCATTAGCCGGGGGAGCCGAAGGTGGCTCTTCGGCAAGATCTCCCTGGTCGGGGGGCAGGCTAAGGGGCTCCAACTTGTGGGGCGCGGGGGGAAGCTGTTTCACTTGAACGGTCTTGACCACGCCCGTCTCCTCCACGGGAGCGGGGGCTGCAGCGGTTTCCGGCGTGGCTAGCGAAGCTGCTTCCGGGGCTGTTGTTTCAGGGACATTGGCTTGCGCTGAGGCGGCGGGCGGAGGAGGAGGCGCCGGGGCCTCGGCTACCGGAGCCGGGGGAGGCGTGACGGGGGCTTGGGCCGCAACAGTGGCTGCTTTTTGTTCCTTGGCCTTTTTGGCCATTTCAACCGCTTGACGTTTTTCCTTCTTCACCAAGGCCACCGACATCTCCTTAGTAATCTCCGGAAGCTGGGTTTTGATGTAGACCCTCAGGAGGTCTTTTAGGGACACCACCGGCCCTATGTTGACGGGCCCCTGTAACTTGGGCGTAACGGTTTGGGCATCGGTCGTTCCCCAATAGTTGCCCCCTAAATTGACGGCGGGCGTGCTGTTGACCACTTCCTTGTCATTGTCGTGGACGCTGTTATTCTTGAATTCCAACTCCGAGTAGCTTTTGAGGTAAAGACCATAGCTGTTTTGGGTGAGGGTGTTGAATTCGAGGGTGGCCTTGGTTTTCCCGTCCAACACAATCCCGGTGGCATTCCCGTAAATCTTCCCGTTCTTCACTACCGCCGTGGTGGTTCCCCGCAAATAAAGCCCGCTTCCTTTGGTCATCTCAAACCATTGCAAGTGTAAATTCGAGTCCTGGGCCAGGAAAACGCCGCTTAAAAACTTGGCGTTGGAAATATCTGCGTCCGCGCCGTTGAGAAAAACTTCGCTTTGCAGGCCGCCTTGGGTCATATCAAAGACCACCGGGGCGGCGGCGGAGCCCGTCACATCCAAGGTACCGTCCACTTCGAGAGCGGAGGCCCCTTGGAAGACCACCTTCACATTGGGCCCAATCCGGAGGGTGACGCCTTTGGGAACGACGACTTTACCCTGGACAATGTAGGGATTACCGTCGGAATTCCATTGGTTGTCGCCGGAGAGAGAGTTGGGAACGTTGGTGGAGGCGAAGGAGGAAGTGGTAATGAACAACAGGAAAATAAGGGGAACTTTTCTTTTCATGGACGGCTTTATTACCTCTAGGTGAATTTAGGAAGAGGCGCGGCAAAAGTCAGGGAAAACTTTGTTACTATAACAAAAAACGTTTGGAGCCGGTAAAAGAAAAAAGGGGCGGGGAATTTCCCCGCCCCTTCTCAAACTGATTTATTTCGACGAGTATTCTTTTCCCTTGCCTGAATGCCGGATGGCGGCTTGAGCGGCGGCCAAGCGGGCGATAGGAACGCGGTAGGGCGAACAGGAAACGTAGTTCAACCCCACGATGTGGCAGAACTCCACGGAGTTGGGATCGCCGCCGTGCTCCCCGCAAATGCCCACTTTGAGCTTGGGTTTCACGCTACGGCCTTTCTCCACTCCCATCCTGACCAATTGGCCTACGCCGTTACGGTCCAATACCTGGAAGGGATCCTTCTCATAGATCCCGTTGTCCTGGTAGTAGCGGATAATCTTCGCGGTATCGTCGCGGGAGAACCCGAAGGTGGTCTGGGTCAAGTCGTTGGTTCCAAAGCTGAAAAAGTCGGCCTGTTCCGCGATTTTGTCGGCGGTGACCGCCGCCCGGGGCAGTTCGATCATGGTGCCGATCAGGTACTCCAGTTTCACCCCGTACTTTTGGATGGTTTCCTCGGTCTTCTTGATCACGATGGCTTTCTGGTTCTTGAGTTCGGCCACGTCTCCAACCAGGGGAATCATGATCTCGGGCACGATCTTTTTTCCCTTCTTCACCAATTCGCAGGCGGCCGAAATGACGGCCTCGGTCTGCATCTCGGTGATCTCCGGATAGGTGATGCCCAAACGGCAGCCGCGGTGGCCCAGCATGGGGTTGAACTCGTGCAGTTCTTCCACGCGCGCCAGAAGCCGCTTGGCCTTCTGAAGGTCCGAGCCGCCTTCCTTGACCAGCTCCACGGCCTTCTTGATTATTTCGTTGGAGGTGGTGTTCGTGTTGGTGGCTTCCATCTTGGCGATCTCGACCATGAGCTCTTCCCTTTTGGGCAGGAACTCATGGAGGGGGGGGTCGAGGAACCGGACCGTCACCGGAAACCCTTCCATAGCTTCAAAGAGGCCGAGGAAATCGGATTTCTGCATGGGAAGCAATTGCTTCAAGGCTTCCCGGCGGGAGGCCTCATCCGTGGCGAGGATCATGGCCTGCATCAGGGGCAGGCGGTCCTCGTCGAAAAACATGTGCTCGGTGCGGCAAAGGCCGATACCTTCGGCCCCGAAGCCACGGGCCACCTTGGCGTCACGCGGAATATCCCCATTGGCACGCACCTTCAAAGTGCGGTATTCGTCCGCCCAGTTCATGAGAGTTCCGAAATCACCCGAAAGCTCCGGATCGATGGTGGACACCTTCCCTTTGATGACTTCCCCGGTGGAGCCATTGATGGAAATCCAGTCCCCCTCATTGATGACCGTGCCATTAACGGAAAAACGCTTGTTGTGCTCATCCACCTTGATGGATTCGCAACCGGCCACGCAGGTCTTGCCCATGCCGCGCGCCACGACGGCCGCGTGGCTCGTCATGCCACCTCGGGCGGTCAAGATACCCTCTGCCGCGTCCATGCCGTGAATGTCGTCGGGAGAGGTTTCCAGGCGGACCAGGATGGTTTTCTTGCCTTCGCTCTTGAAATGAACCGCGTCATCGGCCGTAAAGACCGCTTGACCGGTAGCCGCACCGGGCGACGCCGGCAAGCCTTTAGTCATGACCTCTTTTGGGGCCTTGGGGTCGAACACGGGATGGAGCAACTGATCCAATTGGATGGGTTCCACCCGTTGCAGGGCTTCTTCCTTAGTAATGAGCTTTTCGGCCACCAAGTCGATGGCGATCTTGACCGCCGCCGCCGCCGTGCGCTTGCCCGTGCGGGTCTGGAGCATGAAAAGCTTGTTTTTCTCGATGGTGAACTCGAAATCCTGGATGTCGCGGTAGTGCTTTTCCAGTTTCTTAGTTGTTTCATAAAGCTGTTTGTAAACCTTCGGCATGTCCTTTTCCAGGTTTGCAATGGGTAGCGGTGTGCGGACACCGGCCACCACATCCTCGCCTTGGGCGTTCAAAAGATACTCGCCGTAGAACTTCTTCTCTCCCGTGGCCGGATTGCGGGTGAACCCCACTCCCGTGCCCGAGTCGTCGCCCATGTTTCCGAACACCATGGATTGCACGTTGACGGCGGTTCCGATATCGTGAGGGATGTCGTTTTGCTTGCGGTAATAGATAGCGCGGTCGTTCATCCAGGAACGAAATACTGCATCACGGGCGCCGCGCAACTGGGCCATAACGTCCTGGGGAAAGGCCTTGCCGGTTTTTTCCTTGATGAGACTCTTGAATTTCTCGACCATTTCTTTCAAGTCGGAAGCGGACAACTCGGTATCGAGCTTCACGCCTTTTTCCTCTTTCATATGGCTAATCACGTGTTCGAAAACTTCCTTGCCCATTTCCATGACCACGTTTCCATACATTTGGATGAAGCGGCGGTAGGAATCCCAGGCAAAGCGCTCGTTACTAGTGGAAGCGACCAAACCCTTGATGGTCTCGTCATTCAATCCCAGGTTCAGGATGGTATCCATCATGCCCGGCATGGAGAATTTGGCGCCGGAACGGACGGAAACCAGGAGAGGATTGTTGCGGTCGCCGAATTTCTTGCCCAGGACCTTTTCCAGACGGGCCAAGTGGACCTGCATTTCCTTGTCGATGGACTCGGGAACCTTCTTACCGCTCTCGTAATAAATGCGGCAGGTCTCGGTGGTAATGGTGAATCCCGGGGGGACGGGCACGCCCGCGTTGGTCATCTCGGCGAGGCCCGCGCCCTTGCCGCCCAGCTCGGCCTTCATGGTGCCGGTTCCTTCGGCTTTTCCGTTTCCGAAGAAAAAGACGAATTTCTTGCCCTTGATGCCGGCGGCCGGCTTGGATTTGGACTTCGAGGATGATTTCTTAGTGGCGACTTTCGGCATGGGACTCCTCCTAAAAAGTTAAAGACACGTTGATCGGTTCTAAACGGATAAAATTTTTACAGAAAGGTTCGGCCGACGGCGGTTATCAACAGGCTTATTGGCCGCTGTCCAAAAAGGGGCCTTATTCTAGCAAACCCCTTCTTGATTGCAATGAGGGGGTTGTTAAATAAAGAGCTTAGAAAAGGCGAAAATTTTGATGTCCAAAGAAATTTTGAAACAACGAAATTGTTCAGAAGAACGTTCTACCAGTTAAGCGGAGGGGGTGGAAGAGGCCTCCGAGTTGTAAACCAGTTTCCTAAAATCGCACAGCACTAAAAGAAGATCCGCTGCTTGCTTGAGGAGGGCGAGACGGTTGTTGCGAACCTTAGCGTTCTTATCCATGACCATGACCTTTTCAAAGAAAGTGTGGATAGGATCCACCAGGGTCTCAAGATGCCCCAAGATTTCCCCGTAATATCCCTCGCTGTCATGGTCCGTATCCCCGACTAATTTCTGGGCGAATTGAATCTTTTCATAGAGGTCTTTTTCTTCTTCCAACTTCAAAAGAAGCTTGGACACCTTGTCCGAAACTTTTTTCTCAGGAAGGATGCGCAGTACCCGGCCCGCGGCGGTGACCAGTTTTTGAAAATCCAAGTCCATCTTGTTCTTCTGGACCGTCTCGGCCTTTGCGACCATTTCAATAAGGGTCGGCGCTTCGGTGGCGGTAACGGCATTGATCACGTCGTAGGAAAGCCCCTTGGCTTCGAGCACCGTTTGCAGCCGACCCTTGAGGAAATCCAGAATTTCCGGAATTTCCTTGCCTTTGGACTTTTCCCCGTATTGCTTTTCCACCGCCTTGACTAAGTCTTCCAGGGAAACCTTGTATTTATTCTCAAGCAGGATTTGGAGCACGCCCAAGGCCTGGCGCCTCAGGGCGAAGGGGTCCTGGGATCCGGTGGGGATAATCCGCGCCTTGAAACAACCCACGATGGTATCCAGCTTGTCCGCCATGCTCAAAAGGGATGATTCCTTTGTACCAGGAAGTTTGTCGCCGGAAAAACGCGGCCAATAATGCCGTTGAATAGCTTCGCCCACTTCTTGTTTTCCTTGTCGGATCACGTAATAACCTCCCATATATCCCTGAAGGCTGTTGAATTCCTTCTCGCGGATAATGTTGGTGGCTAAGTCCGCCTTGCACAAAAGCGCTGCTTCTTCGGCAATTTTTACTTTTTCAGCTGGTATCCCACAAAGAGGTCCCAATTTCCGGGTCAAACTCGAGAGCCTTTGGGATTTGTAAGCCATGCTTCCCATTCCCTCCAGCCAAGTGATGCCGGAAAGTTTTTCTGCCCAGGTTTCCAGGGGAACCTTCATGTCTTCGGCCACGAAGAACCGGGCATCCTCCAAACGGGCCTTTAACACACCCTCATTGGCCCGGATTACGACACTTTTGTCCCTCGGCGTGCCGTTGATGACGCCGATGAAACAGGGGACCAGGACCCCTTCCCTATCACGCGCGGCAAAGTATTTTTGGTGTTCTCGCATGGCGGTCACAATGACTTGTTCCGGAAGTTCGAGGTATTTCGGGTCGAAGGAACCCATGATCACATCTGGCGATTCAATGAGGTTATTTACATCACCCAAGAGGTCCGGATCGGGAATGACGAGGGTCTCTTTTTCCGCCGCGGCCAGTTGCACCCTGTTCCAAATCATCTGGCGGCGCTCATCGGGGTCTGCGATCACGCCCGCCTGTTTGAGGACTTCCAGGTAATCCCCCGCTTCCACCACGTCCAAAGGCCCTTGTTTCAAGGCCCGTAAACCTCGCGTCTCGCGGCTGCTGTAAAGACCGGCGATCTCAAAGGCGATGACGGAACGGGAAAAGACCGCGCAGATCCAGCGGATGGGCCGGGCGAAAAGGAAATCGCCGTTTCCCCAGCGCTGAACCTTGGGGAAGCGGATTTTCTTGATGACCTCGGGAAAAACTTCCGCCAGGATCTCGCAAGTGAGCCGTCCTCCGCCCTTTTTAAGGGCCACCACGACTTCGCCCTTGGGGGTCATTTTTCGCTTCAGGGACGCCGCCGAAACACCCTGGGCCTTGGCGAACCCCTCCCCGGCCCGGGTGGGAAGGCCGTGCTCGTCGAAAGCCACCGATACCAGGGGCCCGGTGACTTCCTTGCTGGAATCCTGCTGCATTTCGGGAAGGCCCTTGAAGAAAAGCGCCAGTCGGCGTGGAGTGTAATAGGTATAGAGGTGCTGGTAGGAAATGCGGTGGTCCTTGAGGGAAGCTTCCGCGGCTACCACCATCTGGTCGATGGCCGGGCGGATATAGGAAGAAGGAAGCTCCTCGCATCCGATTTCAAGCACTGCGTCTTTTAAGATCATTAAAGTCCCTGTAGCCCTGACAACAAAATGGAAAGTCGCTTAAGTATTTTCAAAATAACGGGCCAGATCCTGCCCTTCTTTTTCTTTCTTTTGAACCTTTCTCAGCAAGGGAAAACCCAGTTCTTCCCTTTCCTTCACGTAAGCCGTCGCCACAGCCTTGGCCATCCCCCTCACGCGGGCGATATAGTTTGTGCGCTCCGCCACTGAAATAGCGCCCCGGGCATCCAGCAGGTTGAAGGTGTGGGAAGCCTTGATGACGTAATCATAAGCCGGGGCCGTCAGTTTCAGTTCCAGCAGACGTTTGGCTTCTCCCTCGTAGTCCTTGAAATGTCGCAATAGCATCTTGGTGTTGGCCTGTTCAAAATTGAAAGCGGAGAACTGTTTCTCGGCCTGGAGGAAAATGTCCCGATAGGTGATGTTTTTTCCACCGTAATGGAGGTCCCAAACGCTGTTGACGCCTTGGATGACGGTGGCGATACGCTCCAGGCCGAAGGTGATTTCGCCCGAAACGGGTTTCAATTCCAGGCCGCCTGTGGTCTGGAAAAAAGTGAATTGGGTGATTTCAATGCCGTCCATCCAAACCTGCCAGCCCAGCCCTGAGGCGCCCAAAGTGGGGGATTCCCAGTCGTCCTCCACGAAGCGGATGTCGTGTTCGTCCTGCCGAATGCCGATTTCCTCCAGGCTTTCCAGGTACATCTCCACCATATTTTCTGGGGAGGGCTTGAGGATGATCTGGTACTGATAGTAATGCTGCATGCGATTGGGGTTTTCTCCGTACCGTCCGTCCTTGGGGCGGCGGCAGGGGTCCACGTAGGCCACATGGAAAGGTTCGGGGCCCAAGACACGAAAAAAGGTGGCGGGATTAAAGGTGCCAGCGCCCTTTTCCAGGTCGTAAGGTTGTTGAATCACGCAACCCTGGCGGCTCCAATACTGGTCCAGGGTAAGAATGAGGTCTTGCAATGAAAGGGCCATAATGTCCAAATCCGGGCTTTAATTCTGGAAAAACAGGAAATTTAACATAAGGGATTTGCTATTGGCGAACAAGCCTAAAATACTGGCTTTTCAAGTGTTCGAAGCCCTGGGATGTGGCCGCCGAAACGGCTGGCTCCATTGCCAAAAAGGGACAATCCGGTAATTTTGGCTTCCCGGCATCTTCCACAAAAGGTTGAAAGCCGTGTCCACGCCGGAATTTTTTTGGAAGTCGACCTGGATCGGATGGCGGCCCGGCTTGAGGAAAACCACCCCCTCCTGGGTTCCATGCCCTTCCATGACCTTCCGCCCGTCCACCCGGACCGCCGACTGGTCGGTCGTCAGGGTGAGGAAGGAATAAGAGCCCGATTCGGGCACCGCCACGAACCCCGTCCACCGGGCCGAAAGGGTTTTAAAGTCCGCCAAGCCGAAATCGCTGCGGAAAGTGAAATTCAGGATGGGGTCGGCACGGGCCAAAACCGGCGGCCCACTCCAATCGCCGGAGGCCCAGTAGACTCCCTGGATGCCTCCTACAGTTCCCTTCCAATGGGGGCTTCCTGCCGGAACCCTGTAAAAGTAAACCAAGGGCCAGCCTTTAAAGTATTCGTAAATCTCAGTTGATCCACCGGGATATGTCTTTTGGAGCAGCGGAAGCAACCCGGTCTTTCCCTCATCCAGTACGAACAATAAGGTTTTTTCGACTTTGCCTGAGCCACCCCAGGAAAGGGTCCAGGTATTCAATAATTGAAAGTTGGCAGCTTTCTTGTAAGCCAGGAAGTTGACGATGAAATTCCCAAAAAATTTAGGGACAAGAACCACTTCACTTTCCCCACCTTGTTGCACCCGTTCCCCCACGGCCGTCGCGTCGGGATAAAAAGCGGTACATACCACTGGGTCCCTTTCCTGCCGGTAAAAGTAGTCGTAAAAGTTGCTCCAACCCATGCCGGCGAGAAGGAGGAAAGCTATCCCAAAGTAGGTTTTCCGGGAAAAGGCGGTTTTAAGATCCAAGGAGTCCCATAAACGAGTGAAGGATTGGGCGGCGAGATAAACAATGAATGGGATCATTCCGATGACGTGGCTGACGGGGGCATCCGACGCGGTTAAAAGTCCTGGTAAAGCCATCACAAAAATCCCGCACAAGCAGTAAAAGAAAGGCTGTTCTTTCCAATTTCGAATGGCATAGATCAAACCGATGAAAAACAGGAAGCCTGTGACGGGGTCCAACATGCGGTAATTTGGCCAATTATGAATGGGCCACCAGTCGCCTTGCCGGTCAAACATCAGGGCAAAATGGAAAAAATGCCGCAGGAAAGCGATCCCTGCATCCGACTGAGCCTTCGAAAAAAACCAGTCTTGTTCTTCCCGTGCGCCCAAGCTGTGGCGAAGGATCATCCCAACCCATATGGGGGCACTAAATAGAAGTGTCATTGCGAACCCCAAAAGGTATCGCCGGAAAAGTTTTGGCCGGTTCGAAACTTGCTTCTTCCATTCATAAAAAGCCCACAAGGCCACCAGCAAAGGCATGACCAGAAGGGCTGGGTAGGCGTAAAAACCGGCGGAAAGGAAAATGGCGCAAGCGATCCAGGCCCAAAGGCGGTCGGTCTTATGGGAATAGAGCCAGAAGGCCAGGGTGCCGCAAAGGTAAAAGGGCACGTCATAAGCAGGATGGGCGCAACGGCTGAAATTCAGGTACCACCTGAGCGTGACCATGAAAAAAAGCCCCACCCATGCCGTTCGGGCGTTGGTCCATTGGCGGAAAACCCAATAAGCCAGCATTGCACCCAGGAGGGAAAATAGATTGGAGAATGAAAAAAGGGACCAGCGGGAAGGCTCGACCAGCCAGAACCAGGCGGCTAGGAAGTAATAACTAAACAGTTCCCAAACTCCCAGACCGGAAGTTTCATAGAAGGGACGCAGGTGATGGTCGTAAAACGGCCGCCATCCGTCGTAAAGGATTTTTTCCGCGCCCCATCCCCAGCTTCCTTCGTCCATAAAAATGCCCGCCGGAATGCGGTCCAGTTGGTACCACCGGCAAAAAGCGCCGATTCCTAAAGCGAAAACAAAGGCAGCCCATTCCAGGGGAGGACTCCAGGGCTTGGGGGCTGATGAAATGGCAGACGGGGGGGGAATATAGCGGAGGAGAATCCAAGCGGATAAACCTAAAAGCGCCAACCCGCTCCAAAGGGTCCACTCGGCCTCACGACGGGACATGAGTTCTTCCCCAAGAAGGCCTAAGAAAACGGCCAATCCTATCCCAAGGTTGCGGCTTTTCTTTAATTGAAGACCCATTGAGCCATTATCCCAAAAAAAAAGCCCCTGAGAACTCAGGGGCTTTCAAGCGCGGTAAATCCTTCAAATTTTGCGGACGTTTTCGGCCTTCAAGCCCTTTTCACCTTGGGTGACTTCGAATTCCACGCGGTCCCCCTCATTCAAAGTCTTGAACCCATCGGACTGGATGGAGGAGTAGTGCACGAACACGTCCTCGCCGCCGTCCTGGGAGATAAAGCCAAAACCTTTTTCATTCTTAAACCACTTCACGGTCCCTTGAGCCATTCGACTAACCTCTACCATAAAATTTAACAGCCTTCGGGGAGCGGGTCCCGGAAGGCCCTCATAGTATCCAAAAGCACCGCCTTTGAAAACTTTTTTAAAAAGATAAAATTTTTTGAAAGTCACGAAGAATTGTCGGGAATCAGGCCATGGTAAGGACCAAAAAAACAAATTCCAACAGGACAAGCCCTAATACGAAAACCGTACCGGCGATAAACCATCCCCACCCCTCGGTGGAGGGATCCCCCAAGAGCGGTCTCTTCGAGGGCCAAACACGAATGATGTCCCCCTTAACTGGCTGCAACTGGTCCGGCAAAACGGGATAAAGGCAGTAGATATTTTCGTCAAGAACGGCCTTTGGGCTGGAGCCCTTTTTCACTCCCGGCTTTTCCGCTGCCACAGTAAAGATCCCCCCGATCCGGTAACCGGTTTTAATTTTACTGAGATGGTCCGAAACCAGGGCGACCTTGGCGTCTATCCCTCCTTGAGAGGTCGCCAATAAAACAATGGGATAGGCAAGAAAAAGAAGGGCGATGGGGAGGAGTATGACGGCCACAATTACGCCAATCATTTTCATAAATAGGACGCGCAAAATGGATTTCAGATTAAAGTTGGCCATAAATATCCCGCTTTTCAAAATTTGTTTAAAGCGGGGTTATTTTATATTTAATAGCAAAACGTTCCTAGCATCTTTTTCAAAAAAAGCCTATCGCCCCGCCAGTTGATTCCTTTAAGGCCTCACTTGGTTTAACGTTGTTTGGGAAAATTCTTTTTACATCATTCCCAATTGAAGCCGGGCGGCTTCCGTCATGAGGGATTGGTTCCAGGGTGGATCGAAGGTAACTTCGACGTAGGCTTCCTTGACGCCGGGGATGCGGCTGAGCTTTTGTTCGATTTCGGTTTTCAAGACCGTGGACATGCCGCATCCAGGTGCGGTCAGCGTCATAACCACTTCTACTTTCTTGCCGCCTTGGGGATGGGGAGTGATCTTACAACTATAAATGAGACCCAATTCCACGATATCCACCGGGATTTCCGGGTCATAGCAGGTTTTCAAGCGGTCCCATACATCCTTTTCGATTTCCTTGTCGTCCCGGGGCGCTTCGTCCCCGTATTCGATTTTGAAAACCTTGGCTTCAGCGGGAACTTCCTTTCCCAACACGTCCGCGTCCTGCCCGTCGATGCGCACCAATTGGCCGTTATCGCGTTGGATGGTAAAACTGCCGCCCAACGTTTGGGTGATATACACCTTCTCATCCTTGAACACGACCGTTTCGGTGCCGTAAGGGATGGTGATGGCTTTACAATCGCGCTTGAGGGTGACCAGTTCGTAAGCCATTTCAGCTTTCCTCCCCGCTTTCGGTGGAAATAACCTCTTTCTCGTCGTGTAAGGCGGCTTCCAGGGTATGCCAAGCCAGGCTGGCGCACTTGACGCGGGCAGGGTAATCCCGGACTCCCCCGAAAACCTTGAGTTTGCCCAGGTCCGTGGTTTTGGCGCCTTCCTTGCCCATGACCATATCGTGAAACTGGGTGAAGATCTTCTCGGCCTCGGCGGTTCTCTTCCCTTTAAGGGCGACCGTCATCATAGAGGCGGAGGCTTTGGAGATGGCACAGCCAGACCCTTTGAATTTAACATCCTCAATCACACCTTCCGGATTCACCTTGAGGTCCAGCGTGATCTTGTCCCCGCATAAGGGGTTAAACCCGTCCGCATGGTGGTTTGCGTCGGCCAAATCCCCGAAATTGCGGGGGGTTTTTTGGTGGTCGAGGATCAAGTCCTGGTAAAGATCGCTAAAATCCGACATCAGCCGAATACCTCCAAAACTTTCCGAAGAGCCTTCACCAGGGCATCAATTTCTTCCCGGGTGTTGTAGAGCCCTAGGGAGGCCCGGGCCGTGGCCGGGATCTGGAACCTTTCCATCACCGGCTGGGCACAATGATGCCCGGCACGGATAGCCACTCCCTGCCGGTCCAAGATGGTGCCGATATCATGGGGATGGATTTCCCCTAGGGTGAAGGATAGGACCCCTGCCTTGTTCCGGGCCGTCCCGATCAATTTCAATTCTGGTATTTCTTTTAGCTTTTGGGTTCCATAAACCAATAGGTCGTGCTCATGGGCCGCGATATCGCCGAGCCCGATATTCATCACATAGTCCAAGGCCGAACCCAAGCCGATAACGCCCGCGATATGAGGCGTCCCCGCCTCGAACTTATGGGGCGGTTTTTTGTAAAGGGTCCTCTCGAAGGTGACGGAGGAAATCATGTCGCCCCCACCCTGGTAAGGTGGCATGGAATCCAGCAAGGCGTACTTCCCGTACAAAACCCCGATGCCCGTGGGGCCGTAGATCTTGTGACCCGAGAAAACATAAAAGTCGCAATCCAGTTCTTGGACATCAACGGCCAAATGGGGAATCGACTGGGCCCCGTCCGCCAAGACTTTTATGCCCTTTTCGTGGGCCGCCTTGATGATTTCCGCGAGGGGGTTCACCGTGCCCAGGGCGTTGGAAACGTGGGTGACCGCCAAAATTTTGGTTTTGGAGGTAAGAAGTTTGTGAAATTCCTTAAGAATTAATTCGCCGTCGTCATTGATGGGCACCACTTTCAGGGTTGCGCCCTTTTCCCCGCAGAGCATCTGCCAGGGCACAATGTTGGAATGATGCTCCATGTTCGTCACCAACACCTCATCCCCGGCCTTCACGCTCTGCCGTCCCCAGGTTTGAGCCACCAAGTTGATTCCTTCGGTTGCCCCCCGGGTAAAGATGATTTCCCGCGAATCGGCGGCGTTCATGAATTTTTGGACCTTAATGCGGGAGGCCTCATAGGCTTCGGTGGCCCTTTCGCTTAAAAGGTGAAGGCCCCGGTGGATGTTGGAGTTGTATTCCCGGTAATACTTGTCCAAGGCTTCGATGACGGAAAGAGGTTTTTGGGTAGTGGCGGCGTTGTCCAGGTAAACCAGCGGCTTACCGTGGACCTTTTCCCGGAGGATGGGAAAATCTTTTCGTACTTTCGTAACGTCATAAGCCGCGTTTCTCCTGGAGCGTGGGGGAACGGACAAAGGCTTTTGTTTTTTCGGTTTGATTTTGGTCTTCATAGCCTCTTCCCTTTATCTCCTTCCATCCAAACTTGGATCATTTGCCTTAAGGGGGCCTTCACGTAATCATCCTTGACACGTTCCAGCACCTCTCCCGCGAAAGCGTAAACCAGCATCCTTTTGGCTTCTTCACGGCCGATACCGCGCGACTGCAGGTAAAAAAACGCCTCCTCCGCCAGCTGTCCCGTGGCCGAGCCGTGGGAACACTTCACGTCGTCGGCGTAAATGTGAAGCTGGGGCTTGGAGTAAACCTTGGTGGTATTGGAAAGCTGGAGGTTATGGGCCCTCTGGCGGGCGTCGGTTTTCTGGGCGTTTTCCCGGACCAGGATATGGCCGTCCATAATGCCCGTTCCTTCATCGTCCAGGACGCCCTTGAAGAACTCCTCGCTCTTGCAGGCAGGTGACATGTGGTCAATGAAGGTGCGGTTGTCCGAATGTTGCTTTCCTTTCACCAGGAAAAGACCTTCCAGGGAACACTCGGCCTTCTTGTCCGCCAATACAGTCTCCACCTCATTGCGGGCCAGCAACCCGCCGAAGGAGAAAATGCGGGAGACCAGTCGGCTCCCCTCCTCCTGCCGGACGGCCAGGGTTCCAATGTGGTAGGCTTTTGCCTCTTCCTCTTGGATTTTGATGTGTTCCAATTCCGCCCCACGGGAAAGTTGAACTTCTGTTGCCACGTTGGTCAAGTAGGGGCTCACAGCGTCTCCCAGGTAATGTTCAATCAAGGTGGCTTTGCTATCGTCTTCCATTAAGACCAGGTTCCGCAAATGGGACTGAGTGTTCTTTCCCGCGTTTGTGGACAAATAAACCACATGGATGGGTTCGGCGGAGGTTTGGGCCTTGGGAATCCTCAGAAACAGGCCATCATTGAAAAAAGCCATGTTTAAAGCCGTGAAGGCGCGGCCCTCGAAGGGGTGAATATGGTTCAGGAACGGCCGTAAAGAATCGTCAGCCAAGGCTCCGGCTAAGTTTTGAAGCGTCATGCCTTTGGGCATTGTTTGTAAGGAGGACAGCTCTGCGGAAAAGCGCCCATTCACGAAAACCATCACATGGGCCTTCTCAGTGGCAAATCCCATGGATTTCAATTTGGCCATTACGACCGTCCGGGTGGCCGTTTCGGCCTCAAACCCAAACGAAACTTTAAGAAGGCTGGTACTTAAATCGGTGTACCGCCAAACCTCATCCTTCGTCGTCGGAAAGCCTGTATGTTTGAAGGAAGTCAGGGCCTTCTCCCGAAGGTCCTTCAGCCAAGCGGCGTCCTTTCCACCGGTTGTTATTCCCGATTTCCCAAAGTTAGAGATGTAAAGTTCCTTCATTTCAACCGCTTCCGTCATGCCTTCACCTTCTCGGCCCCCGTAATCCAGCCATAGCCCTTTTCCTCCAGTTCCAAGGCCAGTTCCTTGCCGCCCGTCTTCACGATGCGACCGTTCACCAGGACATGGACCTGGTCCGGCACGATATAATTCAAAAGGCGTTGGTAGTGGGTGACCGCCAAGATGGCTCGGTCTTTGTGGCGCAAAGCGTTCACGCCGTCGGCCACCACTTTGAGGGCGTCAATGTCCAGCCCCGAGTCCGTCTCGTCCAGGATAGCCATCTTGGGTTCCAAGACCGCCATCTGGAGGATTTCATTTTTTTTCTTCTCGCCGCCCGAGAAACCTTCATTAACCGCCCTTTGAAGCATGGACTCTTCCATCTTGAGGGGTTTAAGCTTCTCCTTGACCAGTTCTAAGAAATCCATGGCGTCCAGTTCCTCCTCACCCCGGGACTTGCGAATCGCGTTGAGAGCTGCCTTGAGGAAATAGGTGTTGTTGACGCCTGGAATTTCCACAGGATATTGAAAGGCCAAGAAGATGCCCGCCCGCGCCCGATCCTCGGGTTTCATGGCCAGCAGGTCATGCCCCTCGAAAAGGACTTGCCCGCCAGTAATTTCGTAGCCTTCCCGGCCTGCCAATACGTGGGCCAGGGTGCTTTTGCCTGATCCGTTGGGTCCCATGACGGCGTGTACTTCGCCCGCCTCGATCGTCAGATCCACGCCCTTCAGGATTTCTTTTTCTTCAACCCTAACCTTTAGGTTCTTAATTTCTAGCATTTTTGATTTCTCCAAAATTCTTATCGGTGCGCATCTGTAGCCAAGTGGCCTTTACCCTACCGAGCCTTCTAGGCTCACACTCAGGAGCTTTTGCGCTTCCACTGCAAATTCCATTGGCAGTTTGCGGAAGACTTCCTTACAAAAACCGTTCACGATCAGGTTGACGGCATCCTCGTTGGAAAGACCCCGTTGGCGGCAGTAAAAAAGCTGGTCCTCGCTGATCTTGGAGGTGGAGGCCTCGTGGCCCACCTTGGAAGTGTTGTTCTTCACCTCGATATAAGGAACGGTATGGGCACCACATTTGTCGCCCATCAAAAGCGAGTCGCACTGGCTGTAATTCTGGGCGTGATCGGCGGAGGGCTGGATGCGCACCATACCACGATAGGTGTTCTGGCCATGACCCGCCGAGATACCCTTGGAAATAATGGTGCTTTTGGTGTTTTTCCCCAGGTGGATCATCTTGGTGCCGGTGTCGGCTTGCTGGTAATTATTGGCCACGGCCACGGAGTAGAATTCGCCCACCGAATTGTCGCCCTGCAGGATGCAGCTGGGATATTTCCAGGTAATAGCCGAACCCGTTTCCACCTGGGTCCAGGAAATCTTAGATCTCACCCCACGGCAGGCGCCTCGCTTGGTTACGAAGTTGTAAACCCCGCCCTTGCCTTCCTTGTCTCCCGGATACCAGTTTTGGACGGTGGAATACTTGATCTCGGCGTTATCAAGGGCGATCAGTTCCACGACCGCGGCGTGCAGTTGGTTCTCGTCGCGCATGGGGGCGGTGCATCCCTCCAGGTAGCTGACCGTCGCGCCCTCGTCGGCGATGAGAAGCGTCCGTTCGAACTGTCCCGTCTTGGCGGCGTTGATGCGGAAATAAGTGGAAAGTTCCATGGGGCAACGCACGCCCTTGGGCACGTAGCAGAAAGACCCGTCGGTGAAGACCGCGCTGTTTAGGGCCGCGAAGAAATTGTCGTTATAGGGCACCACCGTGCCCATATATTTTTCCACCAGGTCGGGGTGTTCCTGCACCGCGTCGGAGAAAGAACAGAAAATGATGCCCATCTCCGCCAGCTTCTTGCGGAAGGTGGTTCCTACGGAAACGCTGTCCATCACCGCGTCCACCGCAACACCGGCGAGCACTTCCCTCTCCTGCATGGGAACGCCCAGCTTCTCGAACATCTTGAGGATCTCCGGATCTACCTCGTCCAGGCTTTTGGGTCCTCCCTTCTTGGGGGCCGAGTAATAAATGATGTCCTGGTAATTGATGGCGGGGTAATGGACGCTCGACCAAGTCGGTTCCTTCATCTTGGTCCAAAAGCGGTAGCTCTTCAGGCGCCAGTCCAAAAGAAAAGAAGGCTCCTTTTTCTTCGCGGAGATGAAGCGGATGACATCTTCATTGAGCCCCGGCGGAGTGGAGTCCGCTTCGATATCAATCGTGAAACCGTACTGGTATTCCTGTTGGGTGACTTTCTCAACTGGTTGGTCTTGGACTTTGGGTTTCATCTCAGGCCTCCTGTTTCCCAACGGGCGTTTCCGCGGAAAGGGCTGCGGCAAGGGGAGGATGGGCCGGCTTGTGGGTTTGATTTAGCCATTTTTCCATTTCTGGCTCGGTGGCCACGAGGTCGGAAAGTTTGCACCGCATCAAATAATTGGTGATGGTCATAGAGAGTCCCGTCCAGAGGGACCGGACGGCGCAATCCATGGAATGGATACAGCATTCGTGCTCCCCGGAGGGCGTCAGACAGTATTCCTCCCGGGAAAAGAATTTTCCTCCCAGAGCTTCCAACACCTCGTTGACGTTGATCTCTTGGGGCGGCCGGGCTAGTTGATAACCTCCGCTTTGCCCCCGGATACTTTGAACCAATCCGCCCTTGCGCAAGGTACCCATGATTTTGGCGACATAGGCCGTGGTGAGATCCTCTTTCTGGGACAATTCCACGATGTTGGTCATACCTTTATGGCCTTTCTTGGCCATTTGAAGCATGCACCTTAAGCCGTATTCTTCCGTGGACGAAAATTTCATCGAAAACTCCCTAAAAAACCCTAAAAACCCTTTGCCTCTATAATCTGCTGAATGTTGAAAAGAAAGTCAAGTATAGGCAGAAGTTCAATGAAATCAAGCTTTTTTGAAAAATCAGGCGTCAATTAGGGAGTATATGTTTGAAAAAGCTAAGAAAACCTTGAAAGAGCGGCTGGAGGTTTCGAAGGATGATATCCCAAACGAAATTCAGCAAGAAAAACGTTTGGCTCGGATAACACAGGACGACTACCAATAAAACGGCAGCGAAAATGGCAAGTGCTCCCCTTCCACTACCCATATATTAATCCGTTCTTTTCAAATGCTGGAAAATCCGGCGAACAATCGTATCAGGGTCTTCCCGGACGTCAACTACGAGGGCGCCGTTCGGTTCTTCCAGGGCCTCGAATTGGCTGTCGAGCAATTGTGAACCGGCAAAGTGGCCTGTACGTTTTTCGATTCTTTGACGCAGGATTTCCCGGTCACCCTTCAGGTAAACCCATTGAACCCGAAGCCCCATCGAAAGAAAATCCCGGTATTTTTGTTTCAGGGCGGAGCAAGCCAAAACCGCATTGGACTCTTCCTTGTTCCATTTTTCCATTTGAGCCCGGAGGATACCAAGCCAGGGCGCCCGATCCTTATCCATCAAAGGAATACCACGATTCATCTTTTCTTTGTTGGCCGGGGGATGAAAATCATCTGCATCGTAAAAAAGAAAGCCGAGCTCTTCAGCAAGCTTTCGACCGATGGTCGTCTTGCCCGACCCCATCACTCCCATGAGCACAATGATCATAGTTCGACAGGTACCAATTTCAGGTAATATTCGACTGTCTTCAACTGCTTTTCAATGGTTCGTTCCAGGTATTCCAAGAGGGTTCGGAAAAGCGCCCTGAGGAAAACTGGTTTTAATTTGAGGATGTGGATTTTTTCCATAGGCAAACTACGGATTTTTTTTAAAACCTCCAGGCCGGCGGCCGAAACTTTGAGACGGACAGGCCCCGAGGGACAACAGTCCTCGCAAAGCGCACCTCCCCTATGGGGGACAAGATAAGACTTCTTTTTTTGCAGCGGTGTTCCACATTCGGCGCACAAGGCCAGTTCGAGGGGATAACCCGAAAGGTCGAGCAATTTAACGGTAAAAGCCGTCAAGAATAACTCCGGCTGTTCTGGTTGGGCCCGCAGTGCGTCCAGAGTTTTCTTGATCAGGGAATAAATTTCCGGCTGGGGTTCCGAGTCGTGGATCGTTTGAATCAGGATGTCCGCCAGCATTTGAAGGGCGGTGATGCTTGGGAAGTCCTTTTTCAACTCTGAATAAGTATTAAGAACTTTGGCTTGGCTAAGAATGAACAGGTCGCCCGAGCGCCCATTATGGAGTGAAAAACCGGACTCGTTGAATAAATCCAAGGCCGAAGCCAGCTTACTTTTGGGTTTCCGTGCGCCTTTGACGACGGCTTTTACCCGGCCCAGTTGCAGGGTGTAAAGTTGGGCAATCTTGTCCGCTTCGGCGTAGGGGAAGGAAGCCAGCACGAATCCGCGCGTGGACTGAAAATTCAAGCCTTGGCCTCATCCTGGAGGTAGGCCACCGACAGGCCCGAGAGGTAAATCACCATCAGAATGACCAACCCGATACCAACGACCATATCCAGGAGCGAAAAAAGGACTCCCAAAATCGGTATCATGCTCATGACTTGCAATGCCATCCTCAAGAAAACACTTACCCCCACATAGATTAAAAAAGCCACGAGAAGTCCCAAGCCCACTTGCCAGTTATCGGCTTTGAATTTGTGAAAGGCCTCGCGGATGGCTTCTTGGGCGGTCCTACCTTTCGTCAGATAAGCCTTGCTCAAAAAACTGAAAACCGTGAACCCCATGCCAAATGGGATCCATAAAAGAAGGGAGGGTATTCCCAAAACAACCGCAACGACAATAATTACTCCAGCACTTGCCCCGGTTAAGGCCAGAAGCGCGGCGACTACGCCAACGAGTGTCAGCCAAACGAGAAATACACCTAAAAACCAAAGCGAGAGGAAAAACTGCAGCCAAAGCATGGGGATCATCCAATGGAAGGCGCTTTTAAAAAAATTACCCCAGTCGAAAGTCTTACCGTTCTCAAAGTAGTCCCAAAACGTCCTGAAAACACCTCCATCCGACATCGCGGAAAGAAGGCACCACCACGTGACGTAGAGCAGCACCAACCCAAACGCAATGGCAATCCAAGTAGGGTCGGTGGCGGTGGAAACCCAGTTGGAAACAATGGGGGTCCAATCATAGCCTTGGGGATGTTTAAGTCCTTCGGCGATTTGATCAATGTTATGGGTAATAAAGGGGCCAAAGAGCACGGCTAGGCACAAAAAAAACGTCGCGTATTGGAGGACCAAGAAAAGAAATTGGACTAAGAAAAGGGGCCAAAGGGTAAGACAGGATTTCCAAACCCAGGGATAGGCATCAAAGACGGAGGAGGGTGCTTTGATATTTTTCATTTCCGCCTTTTTCAACGGTAGTTGTTGAATTGAAGCGCAATCTTGATGTCCGTCGCCGACCTCAGCAACTGCATTACCGCCTGGAGGTCATCCTTGGACTTGCCCGAAACCCGCACCTTCTCGTCCACAATGGAAACTTGTGCCTTGAGTTTGGAATCCTTGATGCGCTTCACGATGTCCTTGCAGGCCTCCATAGGCATCCCACTGATGATCTTCACCTTCTGGGTCACGGTTCCACTGAAGGCGGGCTCCATCTTTTGGAAATCCAGGGCTTTCGGGGAGATGTTGCGTTTGATGAACTTTCCTTTGAGGATATCCACCACGGCGTTGAGCCTGGATTCGTTATCCGCAACGATTTCCAGTTCCTTGGTGGTCTTGTTGAGGGTGACCTTGCTGATGCTCCCCTTAAAGTCATAACGCTGGGAGATTTCTTTCATGGACTGGTTGACCGCGTTATCCACTTCCTGCAGATCCACGTCCGAAACCACGTCGAATGAATAGGTGTCCGCCATTTAAAACTCCTAAATTTAAACCGCTTTTAAGCACAAAGGAAAGGAACGGGATTTAGGTTCCGTTATTGACTCCATCGGAAGTATCGCTGGATCCGCCCGAACCGGGCGGTAATTGAATTTCAACAACCTGTCCAGTGGCACCCAAAATGCCCAAGGGCTTGCCGTTGAATTGGATTTGCACTCCCCCGGCATTCCCCAGTTTCACCTTGAAACTCTTGAGGGCTTTATAGGTCTTGGTTTCACCCTGATCCAGGTCCACTTCGGAACTGGACTGGCCGTCATCCATGGTGACTTGAACCCAGGATTTGTCCAACCCTTTCAAAATGAGGTGCTGGTATTTATCTGCCACCGCCACCGGCTGATAAGCCGGGTTGTCCGTCAAAACGGCTTCAGTCTTGGTTCCACCCCATTTTATATTGGAAATCCATTTGACGCCGTAAACCACAACCGTTCCAACCAGTGCCAAGGCCAAAAGCGTTACAACCGCCTTTCCGCTCCACTGGGCCCACTTCTCCCGCCGCAGGGCAAAGTCCCTCCGGCGTATGATCGATGGATTGTGCTGGGTCGCCTCCTCTTCCACCATTTCCAAGTTCAGGTCGGGTTCTTCGTCATGTTTACGGAAGACCGGCGGGCGGTCCAGGGTGGGCCGCCAACCCAAGGTTTTTTCCAATTCGGCTTCGGCATTTTTAGGTTGGATGCGCATTTCCACCGGCTGGACCTCGACGTTGAATTGCCGGGTCAGGACTGCCGGATCCAACCCTACGACTTTGGCGTAGGCCCGGATGAAACCCTTGGCATAGGTATGAGATGGGAAAATGTCAAACCGGTTTTCCTCAAGGGCTTCCAGGTATTTCGGGGGGATTTTGGTCCGTTTGGAAACCGTATCCAGGGATATCTTCTTGGACTCCCGGGCTTCTTTTAATTCCGTACCGATGATCATTTAAAAAACCGCTCCTTCCACGACCTGCGCGCTCTTGGGCGGGGTGAATTGGAAGAGGCTTTCGGCCAGGCCCTGATTAAAGGAAAAATTGGAAAATACGGCCTCGGTGGTCATGGAAGGCGTTTCCACTTCCATCTGGTAGGGCCACCAGTCCTTTTTATGGATAGAAACACGCATCTTGTCGAAACCTGCGTCTTCCACCACCGGGATAAAAAGCAGTTCGATTTCACTCTCGGTGTCCTTGATGATGGAAACCCGGCTGATACTAATATACCTTTTTAATTCCTTACCCACTCCCAGGTAGACGGGCTCGGCTTGCGCTCCATTGCCATTGCGCTGTTGGTAAACCATCTTTTGGGCCGGTTGGTACATTTGCGCCGAGGTCCCGGCTACGTAAAGGAATTGTTCGGTGGGCTGGGTGTAATGGACATAAACCAGATTCGGCGACTTGATCTTGATCTGGCCCTTCACCTTTTGTTGGGTGCCCGAAAGGGAATCCTTCATTTCCATGCTTAAGTCCATCTGGACATCCTTGACGACAGCTTGGGCGTCCTCCACTTTTTTGGAAACCTCGTCGACGGACAAGTCCTTCGCCGCATCAGCCCAAACGCCTGAGGCTATCATCAAGGAAAAAACACCAAAGATGATGCCTTTGCTAATGACTGAGAACTGACGACCAAGAAATGGTTTAATCGACTTTTTCATCAAGGGCTTCCTCATCGTCTTCCATCGGAAGATTAGACGCGCTGGGGGCGAGTATCTTCCTGGGTTTGTTGCCGTCGGCGGGACCCACGATTCCCCGCACTTCCATGTCATCCAGGAGCCGCGCCGCCCGGCCATAGCCAACCTTCAGGCGCCGTTGGAGCAGGGAGGTGGAGGCCTGTTTGGCCCGCATAACGATCTCCACCGCCTCATCGTAAAGTTCGTCCTCCGAATCCTCGGTAACAACATCCTTGGACTTGGAAGCGGTTAAATCGGCCGAATATTGGGGTGATCCCTGGGATTTCCAGAAATCCACCAGCCGCTCGATTTCTTCCAACGTAACATAGGCCCCCTGAAGCCGCAAGGGTTTGGGGGCGCCCGAAGGCAGGTAAAGCATGTCGCCGCGCCCTAGAAGCGCTTCCGCGCCGTTCATGTCGAGAATGGTTCGGGAATCCACCTTGGAAAAAACCTGGAAGGCGATGCGCGAGGGAAAGTTGGCTTTGATGATTCCCGTGATGACTTCCACGCTGGGTCGCTGGGTGGCCAGAACCAGGTGGATGCCAACGGCCCGGGCCATCTGGGCTAGCCGGGTGATGGAATCCTCCACCTGGTCCTTGGCGACCATCATCAAGTCCGCCAGTTCGTCCACCAGCACGACGATGTAATACATCGGGTACTGGTCTGTTTCGCCCGCCGCTCGCTTTTGAAGAATTTTCGCGTTGTAGGTGTCGATATCCCGGGCGCCCGCGTGAGCCAGCGCTTGATAGCGTTCTTCCATTTCCCTCACCAGCCATTTCAAGGCAAAGTGGGCTTCCTTGGGGTCGTTGACGACCGGTAGGGCCAAATGGGGCAAACCCTGGTAAATGGCCATTTCCACCCTTTTGGGATCGATCAGCACCATCCGGAGTTCCTCAGGGTTGTATTTGAAGATGAGGCTGGCAATGAAGGTGTTCACGCAAACGCTCTTACCCGAACCCGTGGAACCGGCGATCAAGACATGGGGCAGTTCCCTGATGGGGGCCAAGACGATGTCGCCCGCGATGTCCTTGCCCAGGGCCACGAGTAGCTTCTTGCTTGAGGAAAGAAAATTTTCCTGGGAAATAAGCTCCTTTAAAGTGACTATGCGCCCCTTGACGTTGGGAACTTCAATGCCGACGGTGGCCTTGCCCGGAATAGGCGCCACCACGCGCACATGTCCGCATTTTAGGGCCAGGGCCAAATCGTCCGCCAGGGACGCGATGCGGGTGATCTTCACGCCGGCGGCGGGTTGGACTTCGTATTGGGTGACGGTCGGACCGGGGTTGACCCCCACCACGTTGGCGTCCACCCCGAAATTGGTCAGACTTTCCTTAAGGGTGCGGCTCACCCCCTCAAAGTCGTCGGTGGGCCAATCCTTGGATTCCTCCACGGATTTGAGGATATGCGGGGTCGGCAGCTGCCATTGGCGGATAACGCGTACGGGCTTGGCGGGTTCCCCAGCTTCCTCTTCTTCCCCGGCAATCTCAATACTGGCGGCTTCCATCTTTTGCCGGCGGGTCAGTGGATCGGGTCCCTTGGCTTCAGCCATGGCCGCGGATACAACATCGTCTTCGGTTTCAGGCGTTGTATCCGCAGCGGGATGGAAAGTGTTAGGGGAAAGTTCCTCGGGCTCCACTTCCCCGGTAAAAAAGCCCTTGGATTTGGCGGAGGTCTTTTGCGGCAGGGCTGATTTGGAAGATAATTCCACGGTGGCCACGATCGGTGCGGGTTTGGGTTTCCGGGGAGCTGGCTCTTCTCGAGTTGGGAATTTAACGGTTTCCGTTCCGGTTTTTAATTTCCGCCTTGCCTCGTCGGCCACTTTTTTTTCTTGCCTGCGGTTTTTCCAGTCGGAAAAGGCGGCCAAGGCTTTCTCGTGGAGAAGGGCGAAAGCCTCAAAACCGTGTTCCTGGAACCATTTTCCCCCCCGGCTAAAGCCTTCCAGGGTCCCCTTAGCCGCCCTCACCAGGTGTTCTTCCTTTTCCAAAAACCACGCGGCCAACACCAATACCATCAGGCAGATGACCACGGTGCCAAAGCGCGTTAGGACCGCTTCCATCCGGTCCCCCACCACTTGGCCCAATTTGCCCCCCCACTCGATCTCCTCCCGCATTTGCGCGGGGGAAAACATTTGGATATTGGGAAAAAGGACATGCAGGGCCGCGCAGAGGGATACCAACCCCAAAAACAAACCGATGATTTTCAAGCCGGGTTTGGAAAGCGGGGCGTTTTGGAATCGGGCAACGGCGAACCGGAAAAAAACTAGCGGAAAAACCCAGGCACAAAGGCCGAAGCCGTCATAAAGGAAAAAGAGGCGCCCGATCCAATGTTTCCTAAGAGGTTTGGCTTCGCGCCCGTGGGGATGAGGGATAGCCCGAGAAGAATACCCAAGCTACCGGTAAGAAAAACCACCAGGAAATGGTGGCGTTCATCTTTGGCCATCAGAATTCCCGCCTCAAAAGATGCGGGAAACCTGGGAAATCGTATTTCTGGGAAGTTCCGGTGGAGAATGTCATCTTGGAATCAAAGTATAGCCCATGGGAATGAAAATTTTGAACATAAATGTTGCCCGTTGTGTTCGAACCGTCGAGTAAAATAACCGTTCTACACGCCGGGAAATTTCTCACTGGAGTTTCTCTTGTTCCTTTTTATCGCCGTCAATGTCATCCTTCCGATCTTCATCGTCATGGGTTTGGGTTTTTTGGTTTCCAAATATTTCACATTGGACCTGGCTTCCCTTTCCAAGTTGAATTTTTACATCTTTATCCCCGTCTTCATGTTTTACAGCCTGCTCATCTTTAAACCCGCCAACCAGGCCATGGCGGAAACTATCCTTTTCAACATCTTATTGGCTTGCCTCACTTTCGGGGTCATGTATGGGCTGACCCGCCTGCTTAAGTTCGAAACCAATCTTGCCTCCGCCGCCACCCTGGCCGTCATGGTTTTTAATTCAGCCAATTACGGCATACCGGTCGTGATGCTTGCCTTTCAGGGGGAGGGGGTCGCAATCCAGGTTCTCACCATCACCGCCATGAATGTCATTACTTACACCTTGGGGATCCTAGTTGTGGGGGGATGGAGCGAATGGAGAATGGGCGTCAAGACCATCCTCAAGCTCCCGATCCTTTACGCCCTTTTTCTCGCCCTCGCGATCCGTGGCTTCAACCTGGACCTGCCTGACGCCCTGATGACCCCGTTAAAATGGGTGGCGGACAGCATGGCCCCGATCGCCCTTTTAACGTTAGGAGCCCAATTGGGGCAAAGCGGTATTTCGCTGCGCCATCCCCTGCAAGTCTGGGTAACGGTGGCGGCCCGGCTTCTTTTATGCCCTTTACTGGCTTTCGGCTTGATTCACCTCATGGGGCTCCACGGCCTTTTGGCCCGAGTTTTGTTCGTTTCCAGCGCCTTCCCCACCGCCGTAACCGTGGTCTTATTCGGCATCGAATATAATAAAGAGCCCACTTTCACGGCGGACGTAGTGTTTATCACGACCCTCCTTTCAGCCGTGACGGTCACGGGCGCCATCAGCCTTTCGGCAGTTTTGTTTTAGGAGCGCACCCAATGAAGCTCAAGAAGCCCAAAACCAAGAAGACCCCCAATAAGGGAAAGGACCTTTGGAAAAACCCTTCATATCGGAACATGTTAAATCCTTACGAGAGCAAATACCCGCAGCCCAAGAAAAAACCGTGATTTATCCCCAAAATAATTCCTTCCGTCAATTCCAGGACCTTTCGGGCTTTTGGGATTTCCGGCTGGACCCGAAAGATTCGGGCCTTTCCAAAGGCTGGTCCAAGGGTTTCCCCCAGGACCGTCTCATCGCCGTTCCTTCCAGCTGGAATGATCAATACCAGGACACGCGGGATTATCTGGGACCGGCCTGGTACCAAACTCGTTTTGACTTACCTTGGGGATTTAAAGACAAGCATCTTTCCATCCGGTTCGGCTCGGTGAACTACCTGGCCCAGGTTTGGCTCAATGGGACGAAATTAGGGGAACACGAAGGGGGACACCTGCCCTTTGTTTTGGAAACTACTCCACATTTAAAACCCAAGGATAACCTCTTGGTGGTAAGGGTTGAAGGCCTTTTGGCCCCCAACCGGGTACCTCCCGGCAATGTCCCGCCCGATCCCAAGGATCGTTTTAATAATTTTTTTAACCCACCCGCTTCGTTCGACTTCTTCCCTTACTGCGGAATACATCGGCCTGTTCTTTTGGTCGCAACTCCCCAAACCTCTATCCAGGATATAACCGTCATAACGGATATCTCCGGCAAGACGGGCGCGGTAAAGGTCGAAGTGGCCACCGATTCTTCCCAATCCCTTACTGCGCGTTTCTGCCTGACAGGATTCGACCGCAAAGTAATCGCCGTCAAAGCAATCGGCCCAGGGAAAACCACGGCTCTTTTGAGCGTTCCCAATGCGAGGCTTTGGGCCCCAGGTTCGCCGAATCTTTACCAGCTCAAGGTGGAGATGGTCCAGAACAATGAAATCATCGATCAAATCGACTTGCCCGTTGGCATTCGGACCATCCGCGTCAAGGGGAGCCGTTTCCTTTTGAATGGAAAACCCATCCACCTGAGGGGTTTCGGGCGCCACGAGGATTTCCCCGTTACCGGCCGCCATCTACCTGCCGCCGTGGTGGTCAAGGATTATGAATTGATGAAATGGGTGGGCGCCAATTCCTTCCGGACATCCCATTACCCCTATTCGGAGGAAATCCTGGACCTGGCCGACCGGATGGGTTTCCTTGTGATCGATGAAACGCCCGCGGTGGGCCTTTTTTTCAACGAGGAGGGCTTGGGCAAACGCCTTGAGCTTTGCAGCCAATACACGCAGGAACTGATCGACCGCGATAAGAACCACCCCAGCGTCATTCTGTGGAGTCTGGCCAACGAGCCCCATTCCCACCGGCCCGCTGCCAGGGGCTTTTTCAAGAACCTGGCGGATTTGGCCCGGAGCCTTGATAAAACCCGCCCCATCACCCTCGCAAGCTATATCGGTTTAAAGGAAGAAGCGTTCCAGTTCCTGGACGCAGTTTGCGTTAACCGTTACTTCGGTTGGTACAGCGAGGAAGGCGACTTGGATAAGGCTTGCGAAAAGCTTCCCAAAGACATGGAGACCATCCACCGCCGCTTTCAAAAACCCCTGATCCTGACCGAATTTGGCGCGGATGCCATACCGGGCCATCATGCCGAACCGCCGGAGATGTTTTCGGAGGAATACCAGGCCGAAATGATTGAACGTTACCTGAAGGTCCTGGATAAGCTCCCCTACGTGGCTGGAGCCCATATTTGGAATCTTTGCGATTTCAAGACCGCCCAGGCCCCCCACCGGCCCGGCGCCATGAACTGGAAGGGCGTCTTCACCCGCGACCGGCGTCCCAAACTGGCGGCCCATGTTCTGCGGAAACAATGGAGAAAGCTCATTACTGGGCATTAATCATCGGCTGTGCCAAGCCACCAGGCATACCTAGTGGCTTGGACCGTTTGTAAAGGGTTAATAAGTCGTGTTGTTAAAGGCACCCGGCTGGCCAGCCTGTGCGGGGGAGGACGCTATTCCGCCTTGCACGGAATTGGTGCCAGTGAAATTGTTCGCCGTATGGGTAGAAAGAAGGATAATTCCTCCCCCTCCTCCGCCGCTGTTATAGGTGCTGCCCGCGCCTCCCGCGCCGCCATCTGCCAACAATGCGCCGTTGCCTTCGATGGTATCCGCCTGGATAAAGATGGTTCCACCCGAAGCCCCTCCTGTAGCCATGGCGGCGCCAACGCAATTAGAAACAGTACCAGCACCCCCGCTCGCGAAAATGATACCATTCAATGTCGCAGGGCCATTCACTACGTTAACCTGAATCAAATCGCCGGCGAATCCTTGCTGGCTGCAGCTGCCCCCTCCTCCCCAGCTTCCCGGAAGGGTTGGCGCCAGGATATTGTCATAAGCCGACCCACCGCTATTTCCCTGGGCATCCGCCCCGCCCGTGCCGCCATGACCTCCACCGGCGCCGCCGGAAGCAAAATTAGAAGGCACTCCTGGCTCAGTCACGGAATAGCCCGCCCATCCTGTGATGGATGCTCCAGCATCCAGAGCGAAATATCCCGTTAGGCTAAAGGTTACCGGACCGCCGAGATAAAGAGTGTTTGAGTGAACATGAACATAGGAATAGTCGTAATTTCCTCCGGAAAGAGTAACAGGGCCCGAAATATCCAAGCCGGTTAGCGTGGCGGTGGAGGTTGGTGTCGAGGTCGGGGTTCCAGCGGAGGGGCAGATGTCCGCGTAAATTGCCAGCCATCCAATATTTGAAGCGGCTCCCCCGCCATAGGAGGAAGGAAGGATGAGCGAACTTACTGGTTGGGTAAGATAACTGTAACTAGCATTGTTCCCGCCCCCGATCGTCGTGAAGGAGCCGAAGCAAACGGCCAGCCAATAGTTGGTCCCGCCGGTTACATTAACAGGGGTGTTCAGGGAGACTGTATTCCACCCGCTACCGTCGATGAAAACATTAGATGAGGACAACTGCGTCCCCGGCTGGCCGCCGTTATCGGAGTAAATCCCGACGTTGGCCGTCACTCCACCGGATGGAACGTAAAAATGAAGGCTGGAGACCATTCCAGAATATGGGGCGGTACTTTGGTCATAAGCGTCGGTTATTCCTGATATGGAAAAGGAGTTCTGGTTCGCGGGGAATCCTAAATACCATGTCGTGCCGCAGGAGGGGGTAGGTAGCGAAGCCGTTGACGTCCCGGTGGGAGTGGCCGTGCTTGTGGGAATCAAAGTCACCGTGACTGGAATGGTTGCAGTAGAACTGGGTGTGCTTGTTAAAGTAACGGGCATTGTTGACGTGGGAGTCCAAGTGGCTGTGATCGAATTGGTTGGGGAAGGGATTGGCGTACCCGTTAAAGTAACGGGCAGGGTGGCTGTTGGAGTCCATGTAACCGTCGAGGTCACGGTCACCGTCACGGGAATGGTCCCGGAGGGGCTAGGAGTACCCGTAAGAGTTACGGGCACTGTTTGGGTGACAGTTTGCGTAACAGTACCTGAGGGAGTCAAAGTAATGGGGCCCGACGGAGAGGTAGGTGGATAGGTGCCCCTGCAGGCCAGGTTCGAGACCAAAAGACATAAAAACATTGGAATAATGAAGCGTTTCATAACATATCCCTCCACGCCTTTTTTCCTTCAACCGTATAGTGTCAAAACGTGGGTTTTATTCCCTAATTGCCAAAGCTTATCACAACTAGCCAAAAACCGGCCTGCGCCTTCGAATGAAAGTATTGTGATCGGCCCGCCTTTTTATTCCCTAACTCAAAATAATTTTCCCAAAGAGATGTCTTTCATTTGACCAGACAAAAGATAAAATAATTTTCGTTCAAAAGGCTGGCTGGATTTGCTTTTCCAGGGTTTCCGAGTTATTTCAATTCCTTTCCCTAAAGACCTTATGAAACTTTTCTCATCCATCTGGCGACTCGAATTTTGGGCGAAAACCTTCGTGGTTTTTTTCCTGTTACTTTCCAAAGCCTCCGCTTTACAGGTGCCGGCCGAAGGCCAGTGTTTCGTCTATCCTTCCCCATCCCAAGGAAGCTCCGCCTGGGTCGTCTACAACCTTCCCGAAAGCGGAACCGCCACCGTCTACATCTTTAACGAGGCCGGCGACCTGGCGGCCCAAACCCAACAATCGAACAACGCTGGCGTCCAACAGGTTTACTTGGACCTAACCCATTACCGTCCCGGCGTTTACATCTGCCGCGTGGTTTTAACCCTGGACTCGGGAGGGGGATCGGCCCTCCCACTTTTCAAGTTCATCGTCTCCAAATAAAAAACACGCCTGTGCACGGCACCCAAAAGGTTGATCGCATGTTCCGCGCTTTGAAAGATTTTAAACCCATGGTTCCCAAGAAGCTTCTGCCTTGCGTCTTGGGAGGCGTTCTCTCCCTCCCGGCGCTCTCCTTCAGTCAGACGATTTATACCACCGCTAATACACCTTACCCGTTGGAAAACCTGGGCCATTCCCCCCGGGCTTCCGCGCTGGGTGAGGCTTTCACGGCGGTATCGGGGGACCCCGCCTGCCTCTTTTACAATCCCGCCGGTTTGGGCGGGCTGGATTCCTTCCAGTTGTCCCTGGTCCACGAGGACTGGATCGCCGGCATTTCCCAGGAAACCCTCCTGGCCGGCTTTCCAACCGGAAAAATCGGCGGTTTCGCACTTGGCGCGAACTACCTCGACTTTGGGCCGCTAGAGGGTTATGACGCATTGGGAAACCCGACTTCTTCCAACCATCCTTTTAGGGGTTCCCTTTCATTGGGATGGGGCAGTCCCTGGTTTTCCGGCTTCTCAGTTGGGCTTTCAGTCCAGGGTCTTTTCCAATCCCTGGCCCCCGGCATCTCCAACCTGTCTTCTTCCTTGCAAGCCGGAGCGCTCTGGAATCCCTTTTCAAACTTCGATTTGGGAGCCTCCTATACCTTTTTGAATACGGACTCCCAGCTTGGGGTCGGCTTTTTGGGCGTTGGGGCATCCTGGTCTACCCTCTTGCTCTTTAAAAATCCAACCCTCCTGGAATCCACTTTTTCCCTTCCTCTTTACAACGTAGCGAGGCTTCAATTCGGGGCGGAACAGCCTTTTTTAAATGTCCTGGTCGCCCGCTTGGGCTACCAATGGGAATTGAATAACAATTACATTGCGGGATTCCGGGGCCTGACCGGTGGCTTGGGTTTCGATTTTCAGGATTTCAGCCTGGACTACAGTTACGCGCCGGACGGCGACCTGGGGTTTTCCCAAATGGTCGGCCTCACTTACCGCCTGCCCAGTCCAGCTTCAAGGCCCCCAATCCCCCACCCCACCCCGGTTTCCACTCCTTCTCCCACCCAAACCCCGAAACCCACTCCGGTTCCGGCAAAAACCTTCCTTTTCCCTTCCCCCACGCCGGTTTCCACACGTCTCCCAACCCCCGCTTCCCCTTCTGTTACCCCAAGCCCGGAAAACCTTCAGGTCCCGAGCCCGACAAATACGGCCGTGGTTTCCAATAAACCCTCTCCCTCACCCACTATAACCTCACTCAATTTCAGTCCTTCCTCAACGCAGCTTCCTTCCGACCAAGTGGTGAAGGTTGAAACCTTTTTTCAAATCCCCGACACGGTGGAATCCCCGGTATCCGCTTCCTCCACGCCATCCCCCGAACTGGAAAAGGCCCTGGATGAGGCAGGGCAGAAGGTGGGGCAAAACCCCAATGATGCCCAAGCCTGGATGGATCTTGGAAACCTCTATTGGCAGTCGGGTCAGCCCGATTACGCCATACAATGCTTTACTGAGGTTTTACGCTTGAAACCCGGTGCACAGGCCTTGAAAGACTGGATGGCCCGGTACCGACAATCCCACCCGGTGAGCCCCGGGGGGGAATAAACCGCCGCCCCATTCACTACATTTACGAGGAAAGAATGTCCGACGAAAGGCAGTTGGTCAAAAGGATCCTGGCGGGCGACGTGGAGGCCCAAACCGTTTTTTATAGGGAAAACTCCCGCCGCCTTTTCCACACTTGCATCCACTTTTTGGGTCCGGAGGACGATGACGCCGAGGATATCCTTCAGCAAACCTTCCTCATTGCCCTGGGGAAGCTGCGGGAATTTGAATTCCGGTCCACCCTTTACACCTGGCTATCCAATATTTGCGCCAACCTCTGCTATGAAAGGCTGAGGCGGAAAAAGAAGGTCTTGGCGTCCCTCCACGAGGACTTGGAAAGGTTGGCCCTTCCCCAATCCCTTTCGCCGGGGGAGGAAAGAGAAGTCGAAGAGGAAAAACAGGCTCGTCTGGCGCTTCTGGGCCGAATCACCAACTCTTTGAGCGAAAGGTGCCGCAAAGTCCTGGAATTGCGCGACAAAAAAGGCGAGAGCTATATCAATATCTCCCGGACCCTGAAAATTCCCATGGGGACGGTGATGTCCCCGTTAGCGCGCTGCCGGAAAGCTTTGAGAAACCTTTTTGAGGGTGAGTGGAAAGGGGAGAAATCGTGAATCCGCTGTTGGACGAATATTTCAAGAGGGACCTGACCGAGTCCGAGGAAGAACAAATGGCCCAAGGGCTTTCTTCCTCGCCGGAAGACGCCCAGCGTTTCGTCGAATTGATGGAAGCGCACTACCGATCACTCGGCCTTCCGGAGCCCAAGTGGATGGAGAAGCCTTTGCCCCCCTTCTTCCCTAAATCCGGCTTCCGTCCATTCCGCATCCTTCTCTGGTCCCTTTTATTCCTGTTCCTGGCCTGGTCGGGTTATTGCCTTTACCGTTGGTTGTTCCGGGTCCAAACCCCTTCCACCCTTTTTACGCCTCAGCCGACCCATTCCCGTGAATCACCCAAGTCCCAGTCCTCTAAACCCGCCCATGCGAAAAAACATTCCACGGCACCCTCCCCTAATTCGGGCCAAAGCGGAAAAATCCACGAGGAGCTTTCCGTTGTGGTGACTCATCCCCAGCAGGGCCTTGTGACGGTAAAGGTAATGGACCCACAGGAGAAGGAAATGCGCATTCTTTTCGCTGGTATTCTCCCAGCGGGAAAACGGACCTTTACCTGGGACGGCAAGGATATGAACGGCTCCGTGGCTTCTCCGGGAACTTATTACCTGGTCGTAACCTCCGGCTCGAAGGTTCTCCGCCAAGAAGTCCACTTGGGCGCAGCCCAGTAAGAAGACTTTTCCCTTTACCGGCCTTAACCCGTTCAAGCCCGTCTCAAAACTTTTCAGGCCCATGATTCGTCCTTACGATCAAGAAGAACTTGCCATCTTTCCTTGAGTTTGCAATCTTAGGAAGCGGTTTTCTTTGCTGAACGCCTAAGGAGGCTGAACCATGAAGAAGTTCCTGGCTGGAGTCATCGTGACCTTGGTTGCACTGGTGGTTGGAGCCTATGCCTTTATTTCCTTCGGATGCATGCCGGCGAACGCGGACGGGAAACCCCCATGGATTGAAAAATGGATGGCCCGCAAATCCCTTCATGCGTCTATCCAACGGGAAGCCCCCAAGGGGCCCGTCCCCGTTGCCCTAAACGACGCCAACCTCACAGTTGGAATAAAGCTTTACGCCCAAAACTGCGCGGCCTGCCATGGAGCCTCGGACGCCAAGGCCTCCAACATCGCTATGGGCCTATATCAGCATGCCCCCCAGTTGGCCGATGATGGAGTAGAGGACGATCCCGAGGGGGTCATTTATTGGAAGGTAAAGCACGGCATCCGGTTGACCGGCATGCCCGCCTTCAGCGGAACCCTGACGGAGGAACAGGTTTGGCAGGTGGTCCTGTTTTTGAAGCACATGGATTCCCTGCCCGCCGGAGTGGACAAGGTTTGGAAGTCGGTCCCCAGCGCTAAAAGCTGAGAACAACGGCTTATGAGCCACAGATGCATGGGATACATTGGATAAAAGGCACCTCTAAAAATAAAACTAACGGCACCCCTCACCCTAACCCTCTCCCCCAAGGGGCGAGGGGAATGTGGAATTTGCTTATCTTTTGCACCCTCTCCCTTGAGGGGAGAGGGCGGGGTGAGGGTGAAGCATGAATTATTAGAGGTGCCCTAAACTAAAACTTTAAGTTCCTTTGATTTTTTGCTTTTAAACCATCCTGTGAATCCCATTCATCCGTGGCTAAATTGCTTTTTGATTTGAGGTTTATACCCAATTGATAAATCCCTGTCCAAAAGAGAAATAATGAAACAACTCCGCATCGTCCTGCTACCGCTTGTTTCGGCTTATTTGTCCATTCTGGGTCTTTACGTTGTTTTTCAAGGCAAACTGGTCTTTCACCCCGTCGGCCTGACGGGCGCCACTCCTGCCGATTTTCACCTGAAGAACTTCAAGGACGTTTCCTTTCCTTCCTTTGATGGCGTCACCCTGACGGGTTGGTGGATCGAGCATCCCCAAAAGGATTACCATCGGCCGGTTCTTCTTTATTGCCACGGGAATGCCGACTGTCTTTCTCAATTGGCGGAAGTTTCAAAAATCTTTTATGATTTTGGCTTCGACACCCTCATTTTTGACTACCGAAGTTATGGTGGCAGCCAAAAGGCCCCCTTAAGCGAAAAGGCCGTGGATGGCGATGCCTTCGCCGCCTATCAATGGCTCCGATACAAGGGAATCCCGGACAACCGGATTCTGATCTGGGGCCACTCCCTCGGTTCTTCCGTGGCGGCGGAGCTAGCCACCCAAACCCATCCCGCCGGGCTGATCCTGGAGGGAGCCTTCCCTTCCATTTACGCCGTCAGCCGGCAAAGGAACCCCTGGCTCCTGGTTTTTCCCTTCATGATTCGGGACGAGTTCGAGACGGGCAAATATGTGGCCGAACGGTCCTGCCCTTTGCTGGAAACCCACGCCGAAAAAGACACGATTATTCCGATTGAGTTGGGCCAGAAGGTTTTCGAGGAAGCGGTGGAACCGAAAGAATGGCTGGTGATTAAGGGAATCAACCATAACGACTTTCCCAGTGTGGCCTACCAATATGAAAAGCCAATTCAGGATTTTGAAAAATCCTGCCTTAGAAAAAAATAAAAATCAATTCACAAAGTGGGGGTCGGCGTGGGAGTAGGAAAGAATAACATCGGGGTGGCGGTCGGCGTGGCCGTTACGGTCGCTGTCGGCGTCAAGGAAGGAGCCGGAGTGAACGTTGGGTTGGGCCCTCCCAAGCCATAATTCCCCCCCTTGGGCGTTGAGGTGTTATTTTCGTTCAAGCAGCCCACAACCCCTCCCAGGCATCCCATGATGGTCAAGCATATGATGACCGCCCATTCCTTTTTCATGTTCCCCCTCCCGAAAACGATCGGTCTTTCATTCAACCCTACTCCCTTTCGCTGTATTTTTCTTGGGTGCTTGCCCGAATTTTAGGAAAACATTAACCGGTCAAAAATAGAGCCGTAATGCCAAAGGCTAAAAACGCATGTTTTGTGGGAAGATGAAACTGCCGGGAAAAATTGAGGGCTTTAACGGGCTTGGGAAATGGCTGAGCGTTTGAGCTGGTCGATTTTTTCAAGAACGTGAATAAGCGGGGTATCCAGGAAAGAATCCATCTTCATATCCGCCTGGCCATTGACCGCAGGAGGCATTCCCACACAAAAAATACCAGCGGCCTTGGCGGCCTGCACTCCTTCCAGGGTCGTCTCAAAAGCCACCGCCCGCCAGGACCTCACCCCCAACATATCAATGGAAAGCTGGTGCATTTCGGGGGATGGTTTCACTTCCTTGACGTCGTCAAAGCAGCGGATGTTGTCGAAATCCTCCACCAGGTTCAGGCGGGCCAATTCCGGGACGATGTCACTGTTCTTCCGGTTAGAGGTAAGGGACAGGCGGATTTCATAACTGCGCAGCGTGCGGAAGCAATCCTTTAAAGCCGTGATGGGGGTCGGGTCCTCGTAGTCCTTTTTGTTGTAATGGAGGTTCTTGGATTCGGCCATCACCCAGTCGAAGTCGAACAAAAGGGCCTTAGTCAGCCAGAAGCTTTCCGGCACGGGGCCCGCGAAAGGGTTTCCGCGGGGGTTGATGACGTCCGAAGGACCGTAAGAAACAGGGCTCATGGCAGCCGGATCACCCCTGTTGTTTGGCTTTGAGGGATTTCGCCACCGACTGCAGGGCGTCCATCAGGTCAACCGGCACGGCGATCACGACTGTGTTGGAAGCCGTCGGCCCCAGGCCGTCGATGGTCTGCAGCGTCCGCAACTGCATGGCGCCAGGGCTGGTGGCCATGGTGGCGGCTGCCGCAGCCAGGTTTATGGACGCTTCCTTGTCACCCTCGGCCTTGGTGATGGTGGCGCGCTTTTCCCGCTCCGCTGAGGCCTGGCGGGACATCATCTTCTTGAGTTCCTCGGGCATGTCGATGTCGAGGATGTTGATCCCGGTCACTTCCAATCCCCAGCCTTCCGTGTCCTTCTCCACCGCCGCCTGGATCATTTTGCTGATCTTTTCCCTTTCGCTCAAGATCTGGTCCAGGGTCATCTGGCCGATCACGTCCCTCAAGGCCGTCTGGGCGTACTGGGAAATGGCGTAGCGGTAGTCCTGCACCTTGATGATGGCATCCTCGGCCTTATCCACCTTGAAGAAAATGACGCCGTTGATCTTAACCGGCACGTTGTCCTTGGTGATGGCCTGTTGGGCCGGGATGTCCACGGCCCGGATGCGGGTGTCCACCAGTCTGACCTGGTCCACCAGGGGAATGATGAAGAACAAGCCAGGTCCCTTGATGCCGCTGAACTGGCCCAAGCGGAAAATCACGCCTCTTTCCCATTGGGCCGCCAGCTGGCAGCCGGAGGAAATGATGATATCCATCCCCAGCCAAAGAATGCCCACCAGAACGCCCAGACCCACGTTGGCCGTGCCCAGCGTGAAAGAAACAATCCCGCCCACGATGAGCAGGATGACGAAAATGAGCCCAGAAATATAGTTGATCATCAAAGCACCTCTTTTAGAATGACTTTCGGAAACCCCACCAGCCTACACCCGGAAGGAAGGCCCATAAACGAAAACAGTGGGTAAAAAACCCTACGGAAACCAAAAGCAGTTGGAACTCATTGAGCTCTTGGCGAAATCTTAGGAATCTAACTTTTTCTTTAAAATCTCATTCACTAATTTGGGATTAGCCTTGCCCTGGGTAGACTGCATGACCTTGCCGACCAGGAACCCTATCACACCCTGTTTTCCGCCCTTGTAATCGGCCACAACACTTGGATTTTCGGCCAAGACCTTGTCCACAGCACCTTCAATGGCCTTGGGGTCTGAGACCTGGGCCATGCCACGGGATTTCACCACTTCCGCCGGGGAAACCCCCATATCGAACATCTCGGCGAAGACTTCCTTGGCCTGCTTTGAATTGATCGTGCCCGCTTCCACTAAGTCCACCAGTTCACATAGCTTCTTCTGGTCGAACTTGAGGTCCTTGAGTTCCTTTTCTTGTTCCTTCATCTTGGCGGTCATATCGCCCATCATCCAATTAGCGAGCCCCTTGGGGCTCTTCGTGTGTTTGGCCCCTTCCTCAAACCAATGGGCCAATTCCTGTTCGGCGGTCAAAACCCCTGCGTCATAAGTGGTCAAGCCGTATTTGGATGCAAAACGGGCCCGCTTTGCGCCCGGCAGTTCGGGGAGCTGGTCCTTAATCTTCTTGATGTAATCCTCAGAAAGGATGATTGGTACCAGGTCCGGTTCGGGAAAATAGCGGTAATCGTGGGCTTCTTCCTTGGAGCGCATGGTTTTGGTCTTGTTCTCGGTCACGTCCCAAAGGCGGGATTCCTGGACTACCCTTTCGCCCTTATCCAGCAGGGCGGCCTGGCGCTTGATTTCATATTCCATGGCCTGCTTGGCGAATTTAAAACTGTTCATGTTTTTAATTTCAGTCCTGGTGCCGAATTTCTCGGTTCCCTTCGGGCGGATGGACACGTTAGCGTCGCAACGCAAGGAACCCTCTTCCATATTGCAGTCCGAAACGTCGATATAAAGCAGGATGTTCTTTAATTCGGTTAGGTAGGCATAGGCCTCATCGGCGCTTCGGATATCAGGTTCGGAGACGATCTCCACCAGCGGAATGCCACCCCGGTTGTAGTCGGCCAGGGAATAATCGGAGGAATCCAAACGTCCTGCCTTGCCGCCCGCGTGCACCAACTTGCCGGCGTCCTCTTCCAGGTGGGCTCGGGTTATCCCGATTCTTTTGATCCCATCTTTAAGCGGCACTTCCAGGTAACCGCCATAGTTAAGAGGTTTGTCGTACTGGGAAATTTGATAGGCCTTGGGCAGGTCCGGATAGTAATAGTTTTTCCGATCCATCTTGGCGTACTTGGCGATCGTGCAGTTGAGGGCTAGGCCGATCTTAACGGCATATTCCACCGCCTTCTGGTTCATGACCGGCAAGGTACCCGGCAAACCTAAACAAACGGGACAAACCTGGGTGTTGGCTTCGTTGCCAAAGGTCGTGCGGCAGCCGCAAAAGAGCTTTGTGACAGTTTTGAGCTCGCAATGAACCTCAAGCCCAATTACTGGTTCATATTCCATGGAAATTCTCCAAATGTCTTTCCATTCTTGAATAATTCTTATTCAAGAATGGATAAATAATCATCATTTTCATGGCGCCGACGCTGTTTTGCGTCGGTGCGGTCGCCATTTAATCCTCTTTCAACGACGGCTTTTGTTTATGCCAGGGTGTGGCCTGCTCGTAAGCATAAGCCGCGCGTAATAGCGTGGCTTCGTCAAAGGCCTTGCCGATTAACTGCAACCCAATGGGGAGCCCGCTCTTGGACATTCCGCATGGTACCGACAACCCCGGGAGGCCGGTAATATTGATGGAGACTGTGAAGACGTCCTCCAGGTACATGGAAAGGGGATCTCCGGTCTTTTCCCCGAACCGGAAAGCCGGGTTGGGGGCTGTGGGGGTGGCAATGACATCCACCTTTTCGAAAGCCTTATCGTAGTCCTGCTTGATCAGGCGTCGTACTTTGAGGGCCTTCAAGTAGTAGGCGTCGTAGTAACCGGACGAAAGCGCGTAAGTGCCCAACATGATGCGGCGCTTGACTTCGGAGCCAAACCCCGCAGCGCGGGTCTTGGAATACATTTCCATTATGTTTTCGCCCGGTTCCCTCAAGCCATAACGGACGCCATCGTAACGGGCCAGGTTGGAAGAGGCTTCCGAGGGGGCTAAGACGTAATAAGCCGCCAATCCGTAAGGGGACGAAGGCAGGGAGACTTCCATCACTTCCGCGCCCAGGCTTTGTAATTTGGCAATGGCGTCTTTCACCGCCACCGACACTTCGCGGTTCAACCCCTCGGGGAAAAATTCCTTGGGCAAACCGATCTTCAAGCCTTTGACGCCCTTCTTCGCCTCGGCCACGTAATCAGGTACCGGCAGGTCGGCGGAGGTGGAATCCTTGGCGTCGTGGCCCGCGATGACCCCCAACATGAGGGCGCAATCCTCGACGTCCTTGCCAAAGGGACCCACCTGGTCCAGGGAGGAGGCGAAAGCGATCAGGCCATAGCGCGAAACCCGGCCATAGGTAGGCTTTAATCCAACGATTCCGCAAAGGGCGGCCGGCTGGCGGATGGAACCGCCGGTGTCGGACCCCAAGGAGGCGAAAGCCTGGTCGGCGGAAACGCAAGCCGCCGAACCGCCGGAGGAGCCTCCCGGGACGCAGTTGAGGTTCCAGGGGTTTCTTGTCTTTTTGTAAAAGGAAGTCTCGGTAGAGGAGCCCATGGCGAATTCGTCCATGTTGGTTTTGCCGACGGAAACGGCCCCCGCCCCATAAAGCTTCTCCACCACCGTGGCGTTATAGGGTGGTTTGAAGGTTTCCAGCATCCGGGAGGCGCAGGTAGTGCGGATGCCCTTGGTGCAAAGCAAGTCTTTGATGGCGATAGGCACGCCGGTAAGGGGGGGAATATCCTTGCCGGAAGCCAGGCGTTTGTCGGCTTCAGCAGCCTGTTTCAATGCCTCGTCCCGGGTGATGGTGATGAAGGATTGGACTTTGGGCTCGATTTCTTCCAGGTAATCCATCGCGGATTTGGTCAGTTCGACTGCGGAGACCTTTTTGGCCTTAAGGTCTGACGAGACTTCGTGGATGGTTTTTTCGAGTAGTTCGTTTTTCATTTCAAATCACATGATCTTGGGAACTTTAAAATGACCCGACTGGACCTCAGGCCCATTGGACAGCACTTCCGCCTGGGTCAGCGACGGCACCAGCTCATCCGGGCGGAAGACGTTCTTCACGTCCAGGGGGTGGGTCAAGGGCTCCACGTTGGAAGTGTCGAGCTTGTTCAACTGCTCGACATACTCGAGGATATTCGCCAATTGTTGGGTGTATTTGGCCACTTCCTGGTCGGTGACTTCCAGGCGGGCCAGCTTGGCGACGTATTGGACGTCTTTTTCGGATAGGGCCATTGTTCATTTCTCCTAATTAGTTGGGGCCGCTTATCTTGCCAGAAGAACCCCAAAAGCTCAATATTTTCGGCCAATACCGGACCCGGGCTGTTTTATATTAAAGGCATGCTATCGCAACGATTTTCTCTTTTCGCCCTTTTGTCAGCCTTGGAACTGGCACTCTCGGGTTGTGCCACCACCGCATCGTCCCTTTACATCTCCCCTTCAGACTCGGCAGCCCGCACCTTTAGCCCTCCTCCGCCCGCCATCATCCGCCTTCCGGTGAAGTTGCCGAAAATAAGCTCAATCCCCAAGGATTTGACCCTATGGGTGGATCATGAGATCCACAAAATAGGAAGCGCTGTTCAAAAGCCCGGGGACTTTCACTGGCTTACCCCTCCAGTGATGGAAGTTTCAGGGCTGGAAAGCATCACCAAGCTTTGGGACGCCATGCAGGAACCCATCTTCATTGACAAGAATATTTGGCTGTTGATCCGGCCCGAAGCCCTGAGCAGCGGTCTAGCCCAAACCGATAAACATAATCCCCTGTTTTGGAACATGGTCCTTGAAATGACGGCTTACCCCATTTTAACGTTCGGGGAAAAACCCGCCTTGGTCAAGAAAGTACTTCCACCCTTGCGGCCCTACAAACCCGGCTCCACCGGGTTCCACGCCGTCGGAAATACTTCCATCAGCTTCGCGGAAGCCAACCGCATCCTTGCCGATCCTAAAAGCGGCCTGGTGAATTATCCCATCCGGGGGACGGGTAGTTACCACTTGCGGGTGAAGGGGGTAAGACTCTACGGCGCGGCCGGGCAGGTGATCGCCGAGACCCGGATCGAGTACTACCCGTTCATCAACCTCGGGGGACGCCCTTCCCAAATGACGATTTATTTCCGGGGTGTCCCGCAATACAATGCGGCGGAGGAAATGTTTTACTTGAGGCACTTGGATTTCGACGTGAAAACCGGGGACCTTCTCATGCAGGTAGCCAGTTGGATCTTGAAGTCCGACATCCTCAATGCCCTTCGTAAGAAGGCCCACATCCCTATCGGCGGGAAACTGAACCAATTGAGGGAACGGATGAACGCCGTCTTGACCCGCCCGGTGGGGGAATACAGCCGTCTCGTGACCCAAGTGGATTCGTTCCGGGTCCTGGATGCTTTTGTGGACCGGGACGGCATCCAGGTCCAGATGTCCCTGGACGGCACCGCCCAGTTAAACCTCTTAAACCCGTAAATCTTTTGAACTTTTTAGCATCCTGTTACCTCTGAAAAACTTGATTCGATTTGTGGTCTAGCAGTTGTAGGGGCGATCCATCGTGATCGCTCAGCCTTTGTTTTCAACGGTTTTATGCCGGGCGGCCACAGAGGGCCGCCCCTACAAAACCCTTTTTCAGGGTTACATCCTGTTAAGCCAAGTGGTGCTTGAAGAACCCCAAAGTCATGGCCCAGGCCGTGGCGGCGGAAGCGGCATGATAAGCCGGCCGGTCGTCGCAATTAAAGGCGTGTCCGGCCTCGGAAAAGACGGCCTGGACATAGTTCTTTCCCTCTAAGGCTGTGGCGAGTTCCGTCAGTTTTTCCGGCGTGGAGCTTTGGTCTTTACCACCCCAGATGAGGAGAAGGGGCGCCTTTTGCTCCGGCGCCAAGTCGAAGCTTTGCATGATGCGGCTGCCGTAAAAGGAAACCGCGGCCCTCAGGGGAAGGCGGCTGTTGGCGGTGAAGGAGGAGTATCCACCCAAGCAAAAACCGACGCAACCGATCTTGTCGGACTTCAGTTCACCCTTCAACCAATCAAAGGCGGCTTGGTAATCCGCCAGGGAACCTTCCCGGGTGATGGCGTTGAAATGGGGCATGATGTAGGACCAATCGTTGTTAGTTGGATAGGGTAGTGTGCCGCCCGGCGGCAGGGTGCGGTGGAAAAGCTCGGGGGCTACGGCTAAGTAGCCTTCCCGGGCCAATCGCCGCGTCACTTCCTGGATATGCACGTTTACGCCGAAAGCTTCCTGGAACACCAGGACTCCGGATTTGGAAGGCCCCTCCGGCTTGGCCACGAATGCTTGCATTTCGGTACCGTCGGAAACCTTAAGTTGGACCGTGTTTTCAATAAGCTTCGTCATTCAAACCCTCCTCGAAATTATTCGACCTTCTCCAGTTTATTCATATTAACAAAAATGTCTTTCTTGCCGTGATTGGGGAAAGAAACCGTCACCTTTAGGCTATCCCCGGATCCGATAAAGCCCAATACTATTCCCTTCCCGTACATCTTGTGCCGAACAGTATCTTTCAATCCATAGGGAACCATCACCGGTTCATCGTCCCATTCGGGGTCCTTGAGCTCGTCGAACTCCTTCTTTTTGACGTCCTTGACCTCGTAAAGTCCTCCCTCAGTAGCAACAATATTTGCCGCCTTGCCGGTCGTCTGGATCATTTCCTTCGGGATTTCAGAAAGAAACCGGGAGGGAGTCCGCCACTGAAGGGTGCCATAGACCATGCGGGAGGAAGCGCCTGTAAGATAGAGTATGTCCATGGCCCGGGTCATTCCCACATAACAGAGGCGTCGCTCCTCCTGGACTTGGTTGTCCTCTTCCATAGAATTTTTATGCGGAAACAGCCCCTCCTCCATGCCGGTGATGAAAACGATTGGGAATTCCAGGCCCTTGGCGTTATGCATGGTCATGAGGGTCACGCAGTTCCTCTTATCCTCCAGCTTGTCTATATCGGCAACGAGTGAAACCTGGTCCAAGTAGCCCTCCAGGGTCGGTTTTTCGGCGCTCTTCTGGTAATCCACCACGGAATTCACCAGTTCCTTCAGGTTCTCGGCCCGCATCTTGGCTTCCAAGGTGTCTTCCGTTGCCAAATCGGTCAGGTAACCCGACCTTTCCAACACATGCTTCACGAACTCGGAGGGGGCAATCAAATCCCTCTCGGCGATGAGGCTGTCCATCATGGCCACGAAGTTGGCCAGGGCTTGGGTGGCTTTTTTAGGGAATTCGCCGTTCTGGGAAGCTTGCCGGGCCGCTTCCAACAAGGTGAGGTCCTGCCCCTTAGCACTTTCCTCCAGCTTGGCCACCGTGCCGCTGCCGATGCCCCGGATGGGGGTATTGATCATGCGGCGCAGGGACACCGAATCCTTGGGGTTTACCAGCACGTGCAGGTAAGCCAGCAGGTCCTTTACTTCCTTGCGGTCGTAGAATTTCAGCCCACCCACAATGATGTAGGGAATATTGTGCCTGCGGCAGGAGTCTTCCAATACGCGCGACTGGGCGTTCGTGCGGTAAAGAATGGCCACGTGCCGGAAGGACCGGCCCGGTTGGGCCAGCCGCTCATATAGGGTTTTCACCACGAATTCCGCCTCGTCCTTATCGTCCTCCGCCTGGTAATAGGTGGGTGTCTCCCCCATTTCCCGCAATGAAAAAAGTTCCTTTTCCTTGCGCTGGGAGTTGTTGCGGATGACCGCCTGGGCGGCCTGGATAATGGACTTCGTGGAGCGGTAATTCTGCTGGAGTTTGAAAATACGGGCGCCTGGAAAGTCGTGCTCGAAACGCAGGATGTTGCGGATATCCGCTCCCCGCCAGCCGTAAATGGACTGGTCCGGGTCCCCCACGACGTAGAGGTTGTTCAGGGGATGGGCGATGGAGGAGATGAGCTGGTATTGGGCCGTGTTGATGTCCTGGTACTCATCCACCTGGATGTACTCGAAGCGCTTCCGGTAGCCTTCCAGGATATCGGGGTTTTGTTTCATGAGGAGGACGGCGTTGAACAACAGGTCGTCGAAATCCATGGCGTTGTTTTCTTTAAGCTTCTGCTGGTATCGGGGGTAAAGCTGGGCCACCCGTTCTTGGAAAACACCCGCCACCAGTTCCTCGTACTCCTTGGGATTCTTCAACTCATTCTTGGCCGCGCTGATATGGGAATGCACCGCATAAGGATGGACTTGCTTCTCGTCCCATTTGAGGTCCCAGAGGCATTCCTTGATGAGCGCCTTCTGGTCGGAGTCGTCGTAAATGGTGAACCCTGGCTGGTAACCCAGCTTCTCCGCGTGGAGCTTCAGGATTTGGAGGCAAAGGCGGTGAAAAGTGCCGATGAAAACTTCCCTCGCCTGCTGGTGGCCCGCCAGGTTGGCCACTCGGTCCTTCATCTCCTGGGCCGCCTTGTTGGTAAAGGTGACCGCCAGGATCCGGAAGGAAGGGACCTTCATTTCCTCCATAAGGCGGAGGATGCGATAAGTGATGACACGGGTCTTGCCCGAACCCGCCCCCGCCAAAATCAGGGCTGGGCCGGCGTTGTGGACAACCGCTTCACGTTGTTCTTCGTTTAGATCCCGGTAGGTGCGTTTCATTGAGAATCCATTAAATCAAAAATAGCTGTCATTGCGAGGAATGACCGCCGAATAGGCGGTCGCCTATGACGAAGCAACCACAGTTTAAATATGCCGTTACAAAGAATACATAAGCACGGACAAAACCGCCCATAAACTTAGTTTGCTTCGCCTCAAAATTCGAGGCTCGCAATGACAGCAATAAAATTTTTAGAAATTTTGTAGTAAAAATAAAAAATTCCGCCCTCCTTGCGGGGAGCGGGATTCGGAATTGTCTTATAAACACAGGTTAAAAGCTACCTGCTTTTCTCCACGAAACCGCGGATCATCCGGCGGATTTCCTCGTCCGCCACGATGAATTGAAGGCCTAATATGCCCTCACTGGCCCAAGCCAGCTTGGAATAAACGTCCACCGACTTGTCTTTTTGGACTTGAAAATTCAGTTTGAAGATCCTGTTCAGGGTCGTCGTGTTTCCGATTTCTAACCGGATACCGCCTTCACTGACATCCTGGGCCTTTGCCATGAGGGGGGTGCCTTGAACCTCAAAAACGTTCCCTGATTTCGATTCCACGACATTGTGGATTACGACAGTTTCCTGGAATTTGGCCCTCGGATGCTTGCGCCGCTCAGGTTTGGGATTAAAAGGCTGGTTCATCTTTTTGCCTCGACGGGTTGCTGCGTTTTCCATTGAAGATAAAACGGTAAACAGATGATACCTTAATCAAACTGGGATGTTAAATCGATTTGATTTTGGTATGAAAAATATACATGCAAGCGTTTCCAGATAAATAGCATGACCCAATATTCACTTTTATTTGATATTAAATATTTCCAAGTAAAAGGCTCCCGGAACCCATGAAAAGACCAGATTGTTTTTTACCCATTTTACGTGAACTTTTGTTTGGAGGCTTTGACCGTTCGCATCCAACGCACGGATTCTGAGCTTGGGATCCGCCATATAACGAAAAAGAGTGATCTTGGCCTGCAAAGGTTCCACAAGGATCGGACCCTTCCCCAGGGAAATCAATTTCGTCTTGGCCGCGTTATAAACCTGGCCGGTGTTTTCCATGCGCGTAACCCCGGTTAAAAGCATGTGGTCCGAAGCCCAAAGGTTCGTCTTGGTCAGCGAAACGAGGGATAGGGACGCAAAGAAATTGGGGGTCTCCACTTGCCAAACGGGGCTCACCAGTTTCCGGTTCCCCAAGAAACCAACGGCCGCCTGAAAGCGCGGGCTGGAAACTTGGAATACCCCGACGTTTCCCTGCCAGCTGATCTGGCCCGTGTCGGAAACAAAGCTTTTCTGCTTGAGGTTGATTTTCGCCTTTAAAGTTCCCGCGCTATCGGTCTTAAATCGAGGATCGTTTTTGTTGACCCCGGAACAATGGGCAAGAGCTTTCAGAAGGTCTTCCATATCCGGGGCCTGATTCGCGCCGATCATGTCACCCAGCATTCCTTTGGCGTTTTCCAGGTCATAAAATCGCCCTTGTTTGACGTCTTTTCTCAAAAAGGCCAGGGCCGCAGCGGGCCATTGGATCAAAAGTTGAGGCGTATCGTAAAGGGACACTGCCGGGGAGAGGCTGCCCCCCCAATGGGTCCCACCCATTCCCATTCCAACACAGGCAGTCCAGTCATCGAAGGATCCGTAAGCGGCCATCAGGGGGGGGATCTCGCCCAAATATTCGTTCGGCCAGTCTTCGCTCCATCCAGCCCGATAGGGACTTCCAAACAGGCGGCCCAGGATCAAAAACAACGGATTGCGCATATTGGACATTAAAACCGTGGGAAGGTCCTGGAACTCACCGGTGGCAGAGGGGTTGTGGGAGGCCGCGCTGAAAGAATCATCCGTCATGGTCCAATCCACCCCATCCTTCAAAACAGCCGGGTCCGCTACTAGTCCGTCCGGAAGTTCTTGGTTCACCAAGCTGGTCAGGTCCAAGTAAATTCCCCTGGGTTTAAGGGCCGCCAACAAATCCTGCAACCGTCCCCCGGCTCCATCGGGCAGCGTGTCGAACATTACGAGGTTGCAACCATAAGCCGCCAGCCGTTCGGCGGTCCCGGCCAATTGTTCGTCCGTTTGGTTCCACCAGTCCCCCAAAAGCTGGGTTCCCCAGAAGCGGGCCTCCGTACCGTCCGCGAAAACCAGTTTCTCGCCCTCCGTTGTCACACCGCCGTGCTTTCCGGCGGGCGCGTCCAGGAGAAAGCTCATGTCGATAGATGTGCCCACCGGGGAGGCGTCCGAAGGTTGGAAAGGAAACCAGCCCCGGGTGTCGGTCTGGAAGGTTTTTTCCGGTTTCGGCGAGGTGGGAGAAATAGGGATTTCCATATCCGAAGCCGTGATGGCGAACAACATGGGCACCGGGGCTTTGTTCATAGATTTGAAGAGGATGGTCTGGATGGGAACGTCCGGCTGGGGGTTTTTCCATGCGAACAAATTAAGGCCCATATCGATGTTTTTGTATTTGTGCCACCAGGCCAGGTAACTCTCGGGGGTGTCGTCTGAACCCGTGAAATTCGTCAGCTCCGCCCCTACTTTCAGGGGGATGACGTCCACTTGGCCGTCCCCGTAAACAATGTCGTATTCGGCCACCGCGATGTTGGAGGCCGTTCCCCCCCAACGGCAGGAATGGAGGAAATAAAGGTTTTTGGCCTTGATGCCCCCGACGTTAATCGCTACCGCCTGGGGAAAAATGCCGTGCCGCCGTCCATACAAGGCAATAAAGGAGTTGCCCTGGTTGGCGTCCGTTTCCAGCATTAGAAAAGGGATGCCCCGCAAGGTCTGAGGTCCTTGCGGAATGTTGGCAAAACCTTCCTTCTCCTTGAGGTCCTCCCCACCCGGAACGGCCTCATCGAAGGATTGGGCCGGACCCATGTTGGCGGCCTTGGAAAGGTCGATGAACGAAATGCCAGCCCGGACTGGAGAAACCACAGCGACTAGGAAGGCCAGGAAAAGGAGGGTGGCGGATAGCGATTGGCGCATAACCTGGATTCTACAGTTTTTTATAGCGGTAATACTTGGTGATGATTTGGACAACTTCCTCAGGTTTGTCCACCACATGGAAGATGTTCATGTCGTCCTTGTCGATGTAATGGCGGTCCCCCAGGATCGTGTTTTTGATCCAATCAATTCCCCCCTGCCAATACTTTTTATCGACCAGGATGATGGGCATGGGATCGATCTTGTGGGTTTGTACCAGGGTTAGTGTCTCGAACAACTCATCCATGGTACCGAACCCGCCCGGCATCACAACCACCGCCGAAGTGTAGCGCAGGAACATGACCTTGCGGATGAAGAAATAATGAAAGTTCACCGGCAGGTTGATATAGGGATTGGGCTTTTGCTCGAAAGGCAGTTCGATGTTGCAGCCCACCGATCGTCCCCCCGCCTCATGGGCCCCCATATTGGCCGCCTCCATGATGCCCGGGCCCCCGCCGGTGATGATGGAAAAGCCCTTCTTGGAAAGGCTGTAGCCAATCAGGCGGGCCAATTGAAAATCCTCCGCGTTTTGGAGCGTGCGGGCCGAGCCGAAAATGGTCACGGCGGGACGGATATTGCGCAGGGCCTCGAAGCCTTCCACGAACTCGGACATGATGCGAAACATCCGCCAGGTATCCTGCTCCTTGAAGTCGTTGGCGATGTAAGGGTTCTGAGAGGAGAACCCGTTCTTGGGCCGGGCGATGGCCCGCCTTTCGACGCGGGGTTTGGATTTGGACTTTGACATGTTGGCCTTCCTTGGGCGTTTTATGCGATGACCGCTTCGCTCTTGTTTTCCAAGGCGTCCTGGACACGCCTTGCGTGGTCAGTGATCAACGGGGGCAACTTCTTGACGTCGAAATAGCGGATCTCGCTGGTTTCCTCGCTGGGCTGAATGGATCCGCCCGTCACCTTGCAGAGGAAGGAAACCCGGACCGTGTGCCATTCGGCCCCCTGGGCAATATGAAGGGAGCCCTTCGTGTCCGAGTAAATCCCCACCAGACGGACCACCTCGGCCCTCAAACCCGTTTCCTCGTAAAGTTCTCTCAAGCAGGCCTGGGCCAGCGTCTCCCCCAAATCCACATGCCCGCCCGGGATGCACCAAAGGCCGTTGTCCGTGCGCTTGGCCAAAAGAACCTCATCCTTGCCGTTAAAAATTACGGCATTCACCGCGATCTTGGGCGTCACTTGGGGTTTATGTTCTTTTTGGTCCATGGCGATGTTCTTAAACAAAAAATCCCGCGCATCCTGAAAGATGCGCGGGATCGGGAAAAACGTCCTCGAAATTAACGCTTCGAGAACTGGAAGCGGCGGCGAGCCTTCTTACGCCCGTACTTCTTACGCTCGACCATGCGCGGGTCGCGGGTCAGGAATCCAGCGGCCTTCAAGGGCTTGCGCATCTCGGCGTCGATTTTTAAGAGGGCGCGGGAGATACCGTGGCGCAAGGCTTCCGCCTGCCCCGTGACCCCGCCGCCGGTCAGGTTTGCGAACACGTCGTATTTTCCCAGGGCCGATACGGTTTCAAGGGGGGACCGGACGACGGCTAGTTTCATCTCGGGAAAAAACTTCTCGAGAGGCTTGCCGTTGACGATGAATTGCCCCTTCCCCGGCCTTAAAATGACCCGGGCAACGGAGGTTTTACGGCGTCCGGTTGCGGCGAATTGTTCCTTCGTGGCGGGCATTAAGCGTCTCCTCTTTTGGCGTTGTGAGCCAGGGTCAGCGGCTGGGGCTTTTGGGCCGAGTGGGGGTGAGTGTCACCCTTGTAGATATTGACGCGGCCGAACATCTTGTCACCCTGGGAGGTCTTGGGCAGCATTCCCTTGATGGCGTATTCTAGAATCCGCTCGGGGCGGGTGTGGCGGATTTGCTTATACTCTTCGGTGGACAAGCCCCCCGGTCGGCCGGAGGTGCGGTGGTGGGCTTTCGTTTCCCATTTATTACCGGTCAGGACGATCTTCTCGGCATTGATGATGACCACATGGTCCCCATTTTCCACGTGCGGCGTAAAGGTACGCTTGTGCTTACCCCTCAAGATGGCGGCTACTTGGGAAGTCAGCCTTCCCAAAACCTGGTCCTTGGCGTCGACGATCCACCATTGGCGATGGATGTCCTTTTTCGATGCGAGCATTGTCTTTTGCATGTAACCCAATCCTACTCTTTCCTCAAATCATCATGTCCCAAAGAGGGACAAGGGCCTGAATTATAAGGGTTTTCGTCATTGTGTCAAGAACGGAAAGAACTGGTAAGCCCCCGAATCGTTGATCCACCGGTCAATCTTAACCGCGGCTCCCCTTGGACCATGGCAAAGGAAACCGTGCCCCGATACCGCAAAACCTGGTCAAAGAGGCTTATATTCTTGGCCCTTTTCCGGGCCGGAACGGGAAGGCCGATCAAATCTGCCAGGTAACCGGGCTTGATGCGCCCTAGCTGGTGTCCTAGCCCCAAGGCCTGGGCGGGTTTGACCGTGACCATGGATAGGATTTCTTCCGAAGACACCATAGGTTGGTTCTTCTTAAAAAGCCTCATTTCGCGGAATAGGGAAAGGGATCGATTGCTCGCCAGGCTGTCGGTCCCCAAGCACACTGAAATTCGGTGGCGGCGCAAAGAATGATACTTAAAGGTCGGATGATGGAAATAACCGTGGCTTCCAGGGCAATGAACGACAGTGATGCGGTTTTTGGCCAGGAGTTTAATATCCCTCTGGTCCAGGACGTTCAAGTGGACTCCCAGGTCCAGTTTCGGCAGCCAGCCGCAATCATTTAAATATTGAACGGGCGTAGTGCGCCGGGGAATATTCCAATCCGGGTTTAGGACCCGGATCCGGTCGGCCATGGGGCCTGACCCCTTTTTGAAGTAATTCCCTTCCTCACGGCTTTCACCTACATGGATGGTGGTGGGAACGTCCCGGTGATCGTTCAGGTATTTTCCTGTCCACTCCAGTAACTCCTTCGAGGCGGTAAAAGGCGTATGGGGGCTCAGGCCCCAGCGAAAAGTGGGGGTGGGCGGCGCCGTGTGCGTGATGGCCCGCAATTTCTCCTGGAATTGCCGGCAATAAGCTGGTGTGGAGGATTGTCCCAGGTCGATCATTTCAAGGAAAACAAAGGCCCGCAATCCGGATTGGCGAAGCAGAGGATAGCTTTCCCAACTGGTGGCCACATCGCAAATCGTGGTCGTGCCGTAATCCAGGCTTTCCTTGATTCCCTTTTGGATCGACCGCCGGAATTCGGCGGGGCTTGTTTCCCGGGACTTGACCGCCATTTTTCGCAGCCATTCCCGGAAGCCGCCCTGGTAGCGCACACGACCCTTGAAACCAGTGAAATCCAAATGGCAATGAGCGTTGATGAACCCGGGTAGGAGGATCGTGTCGCCCAGGTCCAGCATGCGTACCGAGGGGAGAAAAAAAAGGTCCTTCCGTTTTCCCACTTGGAGGATGCGAGAGCCCTGGATCAGGACAAAGCCATCCTCAATGGGCTGGGGCCGGTCCATCGTGAGGATGTATTTGGAAAAAAGAACGAGACGCTGACTCATGGGTTATAGGTTAACATCCGCAAAAAAACGATTATAGGCAATTTTACGTCCCAAACCGCCGGGTAAGTATTGACCCAATTGGCCGGGTTCCTTAAAGTAGCGAAGCTCCTATGCTCGACAACAAATTACAAAAAACCATTTTCCATTGGACGAGCCTTTTGACCACCTGGTTTCCCCGGGGGGGGGCCTGGTTTTTTAACAGCACGATCCCGCCCATCCTGGGAAACAAGCTCTTGGTCCAGCACATCCGGCACAAAAACCTCAGAAACCTTCGCGGCGTTCCCCAATTCAAAAAAATCCTCGTCATTCCTGACATCCACATCGGAGATGCGGTCATGATGCAAGGCGCGGTCCAAGCCTTCCGGGATTTCTTCCCTGCGGCTCGTATCGATTACGTCATCAAGAAATCGGTGGCCTGTCTTATTGAGGGAAACCCCGCCATTTCAAACCTCTACCCGGTTTTCACGGGCGGCGTTTTTCCGGATCCCAACGACATCGAAAGCATCCAAAAGTTGGTGGTTGAGAATCAATACGACCTATGCTTTAACTGCTCGCCTTTTTTTGAGGATGATCGTCTTTTCCCGCAAGGACAGAAGATATTAAATTTCTTGACCGTCGCCCCCCAATTGGTAAGAAACGAGATCGACCAAACAGGTATCAACCACTTTCTTTTCCAATCCTACTTATTCGTGGAAAAGCTCCTAAGGGAAACGATTTCTTTCCTTCCCGACAAGCCTTTTCCGGGCGTCCCGGTCACTCTTTCCGACGAAGCTCACGAAAAAGCTAAGACCTTATTAAGCGAATCCGGCGTTCCCACGGGGAAACCCCTGGTGTTCATGAACCCGGACACGGCCTCCCGGTATACCCTAATGCCTTTTGAGCACCAAGCTGCCATGCTAAAACAAATACTGGAAACAGATTCGATAGTTCTTTTCGGAACCGCTTTCGTCCATAAGGACGTCGAAAAAAAACTTTTGGAAACATTGTCGGCGGATGAAAAAAAGAAGGTTGTCGTCGTCCCGTCTACCCTGCCAATCGATGCTTACGCCGCCTTAGTGGATTTCGCCGATGTATTCATTTCCGGTGATACCGGTCCCTTGCATATTGCGGCGGCTCGCAAATACTCCAGAACGGGAAATGTGAAATTCAGGAACCGAACCTTTGTCATCTCGGTTTTTGGCGCAACCCCAGCCCGTATGTCGGGGTATGATTCGACCAATCCACTCTTCCCTCCCGCCAACCAGGACGTGTGGTCCAAAACCTACGTTTCCGAAAGCCCCTGCCGCAATATCACTTGCGTTAACAAGATGGCAAAGACCTGTCAAAAGGTGAGATGTTATGAGGCGCTGGACGTCGGGAAAATCGTCGCGGATGTTAAGCTGCACCTGGAAAGATTAAATAAATTGTAACCTCTGAAAAACTCCTTCGTCTAAATGCTGAAATATAATAGCAGCATTCCAGACGGAGGGATTCCATGCAAATCAGCTTCGGGATGTACGAGGACAAGAACCGGCGACTCAAAAAGACCATGCTAGAGGAAGTGGATAAGGTTCTGGACTTTCCGAAGATCGAGAAATTGCTGATGGAAATGTACCGGGGCAACACGGGGAGACCTCCCATCCCGCCTTTGATCTTGTTTAAATGCCTTTTGCTGGAATCCTGGTACGGCCTGTCGGATGTGGAAGTAGTCCAAGAAATCCACGACCGGCGCAGTTTTGAGCGGTTCGTGGGTGAAGGGGTCCGGGAGTACCAGTAGGGTCGAGGACTGGTGCGGTGGCCTTCTGGCTCCGTTTCCAGTCCCCGCCTCCTCGAACGTAGCGTGCGGATTTCCCGCACTACGCTCACCTGTTGCTTTCCTGTCAAAGTTTATGTGACCTATCAGACGGGTAGCGCTTTCGGTTCTTGGTAATATCGTATTTGGTAGCTTCTGTACAACCCCAGATACTTATATATCCACTCCCTACTCCACCTATCCCGCCCAAAACCGTCGAGCTTCTTCGCACGCATCATATGCCGTCTGATTTTATTCTCGACCCATCTTTCCACGTAGTTAAAACAGCGCCTAGAATTCCCTATCCGAAAGTAATTCACCCACCCACGCAGTTTGGGATTGATAATCTCAATCACCCTCTGCACCGGCTGAGATTGGAAGCTTCCAAATGTTTCCTTGAGCTTACCCAGAAGTGTTGCTCGCGCCTTCATTTTCGGCGTGAACTTCACCCCCCATTTCCCTCGACGGGTTTTCACCTGTCGAAAGTCAAACCCCAGAAACCCGAAACTTTCACCTTTCGTTAAGTCTGCTATCCGCGTCTTGTCCGTGTTGATTTGCAAGTCGAGCTTGGTCAATTCTTCAAGTAACCTTCGGTAGGCAGCCTTTGCCAACCATTCCCATTGCGGATATCCATTAACAAGGATCACCATATCGTCAGCGAACCTCGCATATTCGATATAGTTGTTCTTCCCTTGCCGAGTCACTTCTTTTGCCTTTTCCAGCATCTTATCCACCTCGTTGAGGTAGAGATTAGCCAGAAGAGGGGAAATAACCCCTCCCTGCGGGACTCCTCTTTTGCCGCTGGCCTTCAGGATCATCCTCAACAATCTCAACACCGTTTCATCCTCAACCCTTCGGGCAACTTTCTTCATCAGAAGGTCGTGCCTTACCGTGTCGAAATATGCCTTGAGGTCTACATCAATGACTCGGGTTTTTCTACAGACGATTGCCGATGCTACCCTGTTCACAGCCGCATGAGCGGTCCGCTTGGGTCGATACCCATAGGACCCTTCTTGAAAATCGGCCTCAAAAATCGGTTCCAGAATAAACTTCAGTGCTCCCTGGACTACTCTATCCCGAATGTTGGGTATCCCAAGGACTCTTACCTTCCCATTTCCCTTGGGTATTTCCTTCTTCCGGTTTCGAACGGGCTTATACGTGCCTTGAACTAATTCACCCCGGATGCTTTCCAGAAACGACTCCACTCCGGCCTCCTCAATGGCATCAAACGTCACCCCATCTATTCCAGGGGCTCCGTTATTTACCTTAGCCATTCGGTAAGCCTGTTGAAGCGTTTCCATCTTGCAAACATGGGTGTACAGTCCCCAGAAACTCCAGTTCTTTTCAGCCTTCGCTTTGACGTATATCTCTCGTCTCAGGTCTTGCAGGTTAATTGACGTCTTTTTCATACCGTCACTGCCTTCCGTTTTGTCGAGGGACTTAACAACAGCAGGGTTCCTTCGCTCCACGGGCATTACCCCGCTTCATCGCTACCATGAACCCATCCTAAACCCTCTCACCTTCGACCGTTTTCCCGCGTCACGGTTATACGGCCTACCTTTCTCCAAGCATTTCTGCCTGGGGCAAGGAGGGTTTCTCCAGTTGCTTGGCGTGTCCTTGTCTTCGTGCCGTTGCTATCACCCCGTCGGAGTGTTCCAGCGCTTCAGCCATTTCTCCGCGCTGTCCCATGATGCTTTCGTCCCACGACGGCGGACTCAGCCTCCGAGGCAAGTGTTTTCGGGGCCACCTGTGCATTTACTTTCGTTACGGCCCGACGACTCGCTCACCATCCTTTCGATGGCTTTGTTGATGGGCTTCAGGCATTTGGTTTCCCGCTTGCCTGCCATCCTAGCTAATGGGCTTTGGCTATTACCCATGCAAGACTATCTCTTGCTGAACACACCTGCCTTTTCTGGACGCACCGTCGACGACACCACTTTGGTGAAGTTTCGGGAAAGACTTCGGGAAGCCGGTTTGATAGACCGGGTTTGGGGGGCAGTGCAACAGGGTTTGGACCGGAAGGGCCTTTTGGTCAAGAAAGGGGCCATTGTGGACTCCACCCTGGTGGAAGGAGCCTGTAAACCGGAATCCAAGGATCAAGAGGGAAAGCCGGTGGATGAAGATGTTCATTACACCTCCCGGCAAGGAAAAGCCGTGGATGGGATGAAGGTTCATGTGGGTCAGGACGAGAAAAGCGGCCTGATTCGAAAGATGGATCTAAGTCATATTGAGGAACACGATCACGAACATTTCAAAGACATGGTTCCTCGCGGGGTAGAACAGGCATTTGCTGACAAGGCTTACCGGTCGGCGCAACACGATGAATATTTGGAGGAACGAGGGATTCGGAATCGAGTGTTACATCGTGTTTGGCGGGGACAGAAGCTGACCCAGAGGCAATTAAAGCAAAACAAGGTTTGGGGCCGTGTGAGGTGCGGGATCGAGGCGACAATGAGTACCTTGAAGCGGTGGTGTTCGATGGGACGAATGAGGTACTACGGGATGGCCCGAAACAAGATTTGGGTGTTGATCTGTGGCATCGCATTTAATGGGAAAAGAGCCGTAAAGTTGGCGGCGGCCTGAGCTAAGGGGAGTTTTTTCAGAGGCAGATGACGCAAGAAGGGTCGAAAAAGGAGTTCTAGGAGTAAGTGCAACACCTTTGGAGAAACAAAAACATCTCCAAGCGGGGTTGAAAACCCTGGTGAGAAGAGTTTCAAACCAAAACAGGGAGTTTTTCAGAGGTTACAAATTGTAATGCCCCATCTGGTGATTGGCTGGATGGGGGATAGCAATACGCCCTTGGGTCAACTGCCGATTCGGCGGCTTCAGGATCATTTACCTTTTTTGGCAACCACCAATAGCCATATTTCTTTGTCAATATTATCCATTGCGTCATTGCGTTTTTTATTCCACACGGATACTTGGTCGGCCGCTCCAAGCCTGACATTATCGGCCAAACTTTTGTTTCGTCTTGTATCCTCAATATTCCATAGCTGTATGTTGGCCACGATAAGATTCTGTATTACTTTTGCCAAACCTTCGGACTTTTCCATGTTATTGTCTTGGTGGGCATAATTTTTAAGTTTAGGCTGTTTAATCGTCCATTCATCACAAATTTCGCCTTTAAGTATCTTTAAAATAATTTCATTAATCTCGTTTTTTAGCCGTTCGGCTGATTCATTTAATACCCTTATCGAATCAGAATCCTTTGTATGGTCCTTCCTGATTTCCAAAATCGACAATTTGTCAACAAGGCTTCCGATGGTATCCATCCCATTCCCCCACAATTAGAGTTTTTTCAATAAAGGAAAAATAATTTCCGAAACGGATATTTGATATTTCCGGATTCACTTCGTTACGTATTTTTCCATCTTCTCGAACTTATCGAAGGGCTTCTTGTCCGTTGAAATACGGCCCCGGGTCTTAAGGTTTTTTAATTCCTCACTGGTCGGCTGGACCAAGTAGGTCGAAGGTGTGAAATAATCAAAGGTGATTCCCTGCTTCTTCAGCTTCTTGATATTGGTTTCCATCAGTTTCACCGAAATGGGCGAAGAGGAGGCGATGCGATAGGTCCAGCCCATGCCGAAGCAAGGCATGTCCACCCGAGCGGTCAGAATGTTCGGGAACACGGAACGGAAGGTCTTATAGATGGTGGCAAAAGAATCGGGAAACAAATAATAGTTGTCCGTGTGAATGGCGATGAGTCCCTGGGGGTTCATCCGTTTCTTGCAAAGCCGGTAGAATTCTTGGGTGTAAAGCATCTTGGAAGGCCCATGGGGCTCGGTTAAGTCGATGATGAGCACGTCGAAGGTTTCGGGATGGTCTTGCAACCATCTGCGGGCATCCTTGTAGATGATCTCCACCCGCTCATCCCTCAGGCATCTTCCGATTTCCGGATAATTCTTCCGGCAGAAATCCACAACTCCCTTGTCGATCTCCACCATCAGAATGCGTTTCAGGCTCTTGAACTTGGCGGCTTCCTCGATCGCGAAACAGTCCCCGCCACCGATGATGCAGATGCTTTGGGGGTTCCGGTGGGCCAAAAGCGGAGCCGACACCAGGTACTGATGGTAACGGTTTTCATCCCCGTCGGAGATTTGGATTTTACCGTCCAGAAAGAGCAGGGTTCCGAACGTCTTGTCCTCGAAAATCTCCATGGACTGGAAGGGAGTCCTTCCTTTGTAAAGGGAGTGGCCTTTGTAAACATGCCCAAAGCTGTCGGTGGTCCATTCGGTTTTAGTGGCCATGGAGTGTTCTCCTTACGGGGAGTTCAAGAATGGGGGAATTATAGCCGAAACGGGAAAATTCCAAAGGGGGTTTGGAAGGGCGGAAACTATTTGTTATAGGTGTAATACGTCTGGAGATAAACCGGGGTCCCGACAGGCTGGACCTCAGCTTCCACGGGCCGGACGGGGATATCGAGGGTTCCGGCTTTTAAATCGTTGATGATCTTCACCAATTTGGGATTGTCGGGCTTGATTTTGAGGCTTTCTTCGAAGGCATTGAGAGCACTTTCTTTATCCCTCAGTTCAAAATAGCAATAACCCACCATTTGATAGGACTGCCAGAAGTTCCAATTTTCATCGATGGCCAATTGGAAGCGTTCCAATGCCGCCTCATACTTACCCTTGGCGTAAAGGTCGAGCCCTTTGCGATAGTCGTTTTCAGGGGTAATGGTGGACCCCGCCCACAGAAAAGCGGGAGCCAGGACGGCTATACCGATCAGAAGAAGGATTTTGGAATTTTTCATCTCAATAAACTCCCACCATCAAAAAATTGGCAAAAAACGTTTTCAGCCAATTGTACAAGTCAGCCTTTTCCGGTCTATGGGAAAGATCATACACCCCTTCGGATTTTCGAGCGAACCATTTCAGGAATTAAATAGGGAGTGTTGGTCTTCGGCTTATAGACGGTTTTCATCCGATTTAATCCAAGGCTTAAAGGGCCCAAAAGACCGCCAAAAACGTTAGCGCTTGACCGGTTTCCCGTAAAGGACTGAGATAGTGGAATGCATACCACCTCGGGTGGCGAATTGCCCCGTCACCCGGCACCATTTGGGCTTGGCGGCGGCCACGAAATCCCGCAGCATTCGGTTGACGGCGTTCTCGTAAAAAATGCCGATGTTCCGGTAAGCCAGGATATAGCCCTTCAGGGATTTCAATTCCAAAACATTCTTCACCGGTTCATATTCCAAGATGATGGTGCCGAAATCCGGCAGGCCGGTCTTGGGGCAAACCGCCGTATATTCGGGAATTTCGATACGGATAGTATAAGCCGGAAACTGGTTGGGAAAGGTCTCAATACTGGGAAGCTTTATGTTGAGCCCCGACTTGGCGTGGCTCTCGTTATATTCCTTCATTAATTTTTCTTTCTTGGGAATTCCGTCAATTGACCAGGTTATAAAAAGTATCGCGCTGATGGGGCTCATAACCCATTTCCTTGATCAGGCGCCGCATTTCCTCCAGACTCATCAGGTATTTGAGGCCCGTAGAAGCCACTACGTTTTCTTCCAGCATGATGCTGCCCAGGTCGTTGGCCCCGTACTTGAGGCCGATTTGGCCGATCTTTTTGCCAGGCGTGACCCAGGAAGCCTGCAGGTTGGGCAGGCAATGGTTGAGGATGACGCGGGAAAGGGCCAGGGTCTTCAGGTATTCTTGACCGCTGGCGCTTTTTAGCCCCAGGCTTTCGTTGCCCGGCTGGTAAAGCCAGGGGATGAAACCCAGGAATCCGCCCGTTTCCTCTTGAAGTTCCCGTATATGAAAAATGTGTTCAATACGGTCCTCGATGGTTTCCACGTGGCCGAACATCATTGTGGCCGTGGAACGCATGCCCAGGGAATGCACGTCGCGCATGACGCCCAGCCATTCCTCGGTGGAAGCCTTCAGGGGCGCGATTTCCTTGCGCACCCGGTCCACTAATATCTCGGCCCCGCCGCCCGGCATGGAGTCCATGCCCGCTTCCTTGAATTTCTTAAGAATTTCGATAACTGTCATCCCGAAAAGACCGGAGAAATGCACCAGTTCCGGGGGGGAGAAAGAATGTAGGGTGATATCCGGATGGGCCTTTTTGACCTTCGACAGCATGCTCAAGTACCAGTCCAGCGTCAAATCCGGGTGGTGGCCGCCCTGCAGCAAAATCTGCGTGCAGCCCTTTTCCTTGGCTTCCGCGATCTTGTGGATGATCTTATCCGCCTCGTTGACGTAGCCTTCCTTCGTGTCGCCGGGCTCTCGGTAGAAGGCGCAGAACTTGCAATAGGTCACGCAGACATTGGTGTAATTGATGTTGCGGTCGATGAGGTAGGTGGCGATCTTGTCGCCCTTGGAACGGACCTTCAGGGTGTCGGCGATGGCCCCCAGTTCGTTCAAGCTGGAACCCTGGAACAACTCCAGCGCTTCCTGGCGGTCCACCACGTGGCCGTCTAAAACCCTCTCTTGCAGCATTTCAACGGTGGCTAGGGACATTCAACGTTTCCTCGGTATTAAAGGATTAAACCTTCTTCTTTCAGCAGTTTCTCGAATTCCAACTGGCCTTGGACCTCTTTAGCGGTATAGGTGAAATCGATGTTCTTTTCCAGGTATTCCTTGGCTTGGGGCCGGTGGAAAACCCAGATGCCATGGTAACCATCGACGATCTCCAGAATATGCTTGAGACCCTCGGTCTTGGCGGCCAAAAGGTCCATTTCGATCTCACGGGCAACCTGTACGTTACGGGCCATCCAGACGGCGAAGACGAAGGGTTTTTGGGTACGAAGGAACCATTCCTCGCCCAGGTCCAAAACGTTCATGCCGGAAGGGGCTGATTCCAAAGCAATGTCCCCAATCTGCAGGGATGCTTCCCAGGGCTTGGTTTGGTTGGGCTTAAAGCTTTCCGTCTCCACGTGCTTCACCTCCAGTTTCTTGACCCCATACCATTTTTTCAGGATCAAACGGGTCAAAAGGACCGAAGTTTGGGAACGCGAATCGGCGAAAAGCCGGGTCACTTGATCTAATGGAACGTGGGACAGTAGGCGGACACTTTTGACCGGCCCCTTGCAGCCGATGGCCGCCACCGGAACAATCTGGAGCTCCGGATTCAGGAATTTCACCACGACGGGAGCAATGGCCACATCCAGTTGGCCTTTTTTGAGCAAGGCGCCCATTTGGCTGGGGGGAACGGGAAATAAATGATGGTGGTTTTTCATATCCCAGATCAGTGGCTGGACGTTGAGGAAGGGTATGACGCCGATATTCATGGGCTTCGCAATGAATTTAACCGGCTGTGCAGCCGTTGGCGGAGCCGCAGTGGCAGTGGCTGCGGGAGCCGCAGCGGGAGTTGCTGTCGCCACAGGTGCGGGCGTCACCGCCGGTTTTGGCGCCGGGGCAGGCGCGGCAGCTGGGGTATCGGCAGTGGTATCGCTCATTCCATATCCTCTTTAACTTGAAATTTACTTCGAGAGTGCCGGTTCCTGAATGGTTTTAAGTTCCTTGTACAACGTGTCCCGTTCCACGGGTGTGCGGCCCGCTTCCCGGATCAGGCGCCGCAGGTCCCCCACCGTCATGATCTCCGGGGTATCCGCTCCGGCCATATGATAAATTTTTTCTTCGATCACCGTTCCATCGATGTCGTCCACGCCGTAGGAAAGGGAAAGCTGGGACAGCTTCACGCCCAACATGATCCAATAGGCCTTGATATGGGGAAAATTGTCCAGGTAAACCCGGGCAACGGCCAGGGTTTTCAGGTCTTCCATGCCAGAGGGCCGGGCGAAATGGTCCATGGCCGTGTGGTCGGGGTGAAAGGCCAGGGGGATAAAAGTTTGGAAGCCGCCGGTCTCGTCCTGCAGTTCCCTCAAGCGCCGCATATGGTCCACCCGGTGCTCGTATTTCTCGATATGGCCGTAAAGCATGGTGGCGTTGGTCTTGAACCCCAGACCGTGGGCGGTGCGGTGTACTTCAATCCATTGGTCCGCCGTAGCCTTGCCGGGGCAGATCTGCTCCCTTACCTCTGGGTGGAAAATCTCGGCTCCGCCGCCGGGCATGGAATCCAACCCCGCCGCTTTTAACCGGCTCAACACTTCCCCGTAGGACAGATTGTACTTGTCGGCGAAGAAGTTGATTTCCACGGCCGTGAAGCACTTCAGGTGCACACTGGGCACGGTTTTCTTCAAGAGCCGTAGCATGTCCTCGTACCACTCGAAATCATAAGTCGGGTGGAGGCCTCCGACGATGTGCAGCTCCGTAATATGTTCCTTTTCGAAGGCTTCCTTGGCTTTTTGGGCGATCTGCTGGTGGGTAAACTCAAAGGCGCCTTCTTCCCCCTCAAACCTGGAAAAAGCGCAGAACTTGCAGGTGGTGGCGCAGACGTTGGTGTAGTCGATATGCCGGTTGATGTTGTAGTAAGTGTCGTTCCCGTTTTTTCTTTCCCGAACCAGGTTGGCTATGGCTCCCAAAATATAAAGATCGTTGGTCTGGTAAAGACGGAGGGCATCCTCATCCGTGATTCGGATGCTTTTTTCAACTTTCTCATAGATGTCTTTGAGGGGCGACTGGTTTAAAAGCTTTTTCAGAACCAAATGGTGACTCCTACGACAGCGAAATAGAGGATGGAAATCCACCCGTTCATCTTCATCATGGAAGGAGAAAGGGTAAACTGCGAACTGCCGCCGACGGCTTCCAACTTGTAAGCATTTTTATGTTGGTAAAGCAGGACCGCCCCGATAACGCCGATTCCCCAGTAATAGATGGGCGAAAACCCGGCCTGAACCCCGAAACCGGCCAGAAATCCTAACATACAGGCATGGAAGAATCGAGAGGCTTTCAGGCTATTAGGCAAGCCCCAGCGCACGACCCAGGACTGGAGCCCCTCTTTCCTGTCGAAAGCCTCATCTTGCGTGGCGTAGAGAATGTCAAAACCCGCCAGGAAACAGATAACGGCGGCCATCAACCAGAAAGGTTCCGGTGCGAAAGCACCCGTGGCCGCGATCCAGGCCCCGACCGGGGCAACCCCCAACGCCAACCCCAGGAACAAATGGGAAGCCCAAGTGAAACGCTTGGTATGGGAATAAAAGAAGACAATGACGAGCGCCAGGGGGGACAACTTAAATGCCAGGACATTCAAGGGATAACAGGCCAGCACAAAACAAAGGGAACAAATGACCGTCATAAGCCGTACCTGCCAGGGCTTAATGCGCCCCGCTGGAATGTCCCGGTTTTGGGTCCGGGGATTTTTAGCGTCGATGTCCGCGTCCACCAGCCGGTTATAAGCCATGGCCGTTGTCCGGGCCAAAACCATACACACAATGACCCAAAATAGGACGTGAAGGGACGGCCTGCCGTGGGTAGCGGTCAAAAGACTCGCCAAAGCGAACGGAAGGGCGAATACGGAGTGGGGCAAAACCACAAGATCGGAAAGGGTTTTGAGTTTTTGAAGAGTCACCCTGCTATGCCTTTATTCAAAATGGTTTATTGGTTTACGGTTCTGGATTTGAAGAAGCCTGGAGTCGCAGTAAATGAAGCAACAGCCGTTGGCGAAGCTGGTGTAAAAACCACACTAGTCGAAGTCGTTGTCGGGCCAGCCATCGAAGCAGGCACCGGTTCGGGGGTCAAAATCGCAGGCGTAACCGAAGGCATTATAGAATAGTCCCTCGGAGGGTCAAAATGTTCGAATGGAAGTTTTTTCCCATCTTCCAAATAAAGATTGAGGGCGCTTAAGATAAAAACTTTTTGACCAGCATGAGTTTGATAATTGAAATGGCCCGAAATTCTCCCCTTTAAGACAATAACATCACCCGGTTTGGGAATGGGACGAAAATAGTTATAAAGATTGTTGACGGGAAGCAAGACAAAAAAATCAGGTTCCGAGGTCAATCCTGCCAACAAAGTGTCAGGATTTGAATAACTATCCGTTTTCTGAAAAATCACAAGCGAAGATATCCCAGACGAAGCGGCTCCCAAGAATAACGAACCGGACGTAATCGATCCATAAGATGCATTCGAGCCTACATTGAAGAGAACATAAAGTTTCCAAATTACGTCATTCGCCGGATCAACATCGTCGGTTTTAGAGAATTTCTTGTATTCCTTGATCGCCTGGTTTAGAGGTTCAGGCTGCAAATCATCCGCCGAAACGGGAAAAGTAAACAACATCACAGCAAAAGTAAAAAATAACCTTTTCATACTTTTCCCCTGAAAAATTAAGCTTCCAAATGTTTTTCTTTTTTCTCTGTTTCTTCTTCCCTCCAACGTTTCGATACTTCCGCCTGGATACCCGCATGGTCATAAACCCGGGCGATCACCGTATCCACCACATCCTCAATGGTTTTGGGGTTACCGTAAAAGCTGGGAGTGGCGGGTATGACATGGGCACCTGCCAATGTAAGTAGCTCCATATTCTTGATCTGAATGAGGGAGAGGGGCGTTTCGCGGGGCACCAGGATGAGCTTGCGGCGTTCTTTCAGGAAGACCTCCCCGGAACGGGTAATCAAATTGTCCGCGATGCCGTGGGCTAATTTCCCCAGGGTGGTGGTGGAACAAGGAATAACCACCATGGCCTCGAACTTGTTGGAGCCGCTGGCTGAGGGGGCAGTCAAATCCTTTTCTTCCCATTCCTTCACATGGGGTGGCAGATTCAGCCCACCCTCGTGGGAAGCCACGATCCGCGCCGATTCGGAAACCACCGCGTGCGCTTCCCAATCGTCGTAGGGAAAATGCTGGAAAAACCTGCGGGCATAGATGGTGCCCGAAGCCCCGGTGACTGCGACAAGTATTTTCTTCATGCGGCTCCTACTTTCGAATCCCAACGATGCTGACGGCTACCCCCATGGTTTTGCTTTCAGAGGCAACGTCCTTGAACCCGCATTTTTCCATGAGTCCCTTGAATTCATTAAGGGAAGTGAAATTCTTCGCGGATTTTTGGAGGTAGTCATAGGCTTCCTTGTTGCCGGAAATGACACCGCCCCGAATTGGGACAATGGTTCCCACGTAAAAGGCATGGGCGAGCCGGTTGAGGAAGCCCGTCGGTTTAAAAAACTCCAGGATGGCGGCTTTCCCGCCGGGCTTCAAGACTCGGGCAATTTCCCTCAAACCCTTCTCCAATACGTCCAGGTTCCTGACGCCGAACCCGCAAACCACCGCGTCAAAGGTCATGTCCTGGAAAGGCAGTTTCAAAGCATCAGCCTCCAGGATTTCAAAACCCTGTGTCATCCCTGTTTTTTGTTTAGCCAAAAGAAGCATGGGCTTGGAAAAGTCAGCCAGGATCACCTGGGCGCCAGGCACCTGCTCCCTGACCGCCAGGGCGAAATCCCCCGTGCCGGCGCAGAGGTCCAACACGCGGTTGGGTTTGAACCCGTCCTTGAGCATCTGTTGAACCGCATCCTTGCGCCATTGGACGTCCTTATTGAACGACAAGACGTGGTTCGCCCGGTCGTAGGTAGATGCTATATTCGAAAACATCGTCTGAATTTGCTGGCTCATTTCAGGTTCCTTTACTTGATTAATCCATATTTTTTGAGGATCGGCATTACTTTATTCTCGACATCCTGGCTCATCACCAACTCTTCCGGCCACTCCCGGTTAAACCCCTCTTCTTTCCATTTCTTCGTGGCGTCAATTCCCATCTTCCCGCCCCAGGCCCACATGGGCGAGGTGTGGTCCAGCACGTCCAGGGGACCTTCGGTAATCACCACATCCCTTTTGGCGTCCATGCAATTGCCGACCCGCCACAGCACCTGGCCGTAGTCATGCACGTTCGTATCCTTGTCCACGATCACCAGGATTTTATTGAGCATCATCTGCCCCAAGCCCCAAAGGGCGAACATGACCTTGCGGGCGTGCATCGGATACTGCTTGTCGATGGAGACGATCGCCAAATTGTGGAAGATGCCTTCCACCGGCAGGTCCATATCCACAACCTCCGGAAGCACCTTCCGCATTAGGGGTAAGAACAACCGTTCCGTGGCCTTCCCTAAATAACCATCCTCCATGGGCGGCTTGCCCACGATAGTGGTGGGATAAACGGGGTTTTTGCGGCGGGTAAGGCAAGTCACGTGGAAAACCGGGTATTGGTCCGCCAGGCTGTAATAGCCCGTATGGTCGCCGAAAGGCCCCTCCAACCGGCGTTCCCCGGCTTCAACATAGCCTTCCAACACGAAATCAGCGTCGGCGTGGACCATGAGGTCGACGGTCTTGCACTTGACCAGTTCCACCGCTTTTTTCCTTAAAAAACCCGCGAAGAGCAGTTCGTCGATACCTTCCGGCAAGGGCGCCGTGGCCGCGTAAGTAAGGGCCGGATCGCCGCCCAAGGCCACCGCCACTTCCAGTCGCTTCCCCATCTTCTCCGCCTTGCGGTGGTGCCCCGCCCCGCCGTGGTGCACCTGCCAATGCATGCCGGTAGTGGTAGCGTCATAGACCTGCATGCGGTACATACCGATGTTGCGGACGCCCGTTTCCGGGTCCTGGGTATAGACCAATGGAAAAGTGATGAACCGGCCCCCGTCCTGGGGCCAGCATTTCAAAACCGGAAGGGTCGTCAAATCCGGCTTGTTTTCGACTACCTCCTGGCAGGCGCCCTTTCCCACTTCCGTCGGCGGGAACTTGGCGATGTCGGCCAACTTGGGCAGGAATTTCAGCTTTTCGACGAAACCTTTGGGAGGCTTCAACTCTAAAAGTTCCCGTAGTGCCTCGGCGTGTTCCTCCAGATCCTCCACACCCAAGGCCCAGCTCATGCGTTTGTAGGAACCAAAAGCGTTGATGAGGACAGGATAGGAACTTCCCTTGGGCTTCTCGAAAAGAAGCGCCTTGCCGCCCTGGGGGGACTTGGAAACCTTGTCGGCGATAGCCGTGATTTCCAGGACCGGATCCACCTCGTCTTGGATGCGGACCAGTTCGTCTTTTTTTTCGAGGAATTCGACAAATTCCACTAAAGAAGCATAGGCCACGGAAAATCCTTTAAAATGATTTGCCACGGATGAACACGGATTCACACGGACGACAAACCGGATTTTCTTAAAATTCTAATCTGTGTTTATCCGTGTGCATCTGTGGCTAATAAAGCTTTTTGGTGTTTTGGACGGATCATTCTACGTCAGTGACTTTGCCGTCACAATGTTGCTTTTTGGCTCCCGGGACATCAAAAAGGCACCCAAGGCCGCCAAAAGGCCGCCGATGGCGGGGGCCCAGAGCCACTTCAGGGCGGGCTGCAAAAACAGGTTGAACCAAGCCATGTAGCTGACGGCCCAGCCCACGGTCATCAAAAACCTCGCCGAACGCTCCCCCAGCCGGGGGGCCATCCAACCCGTGGCGTAGCCCGCCATGGCGAAGCTCACGCCGAACAGGTGCAGGTAGGCGGTGTGCTTGATGTACATTTCCGCGTTGTCGCCCATGGCCATCATCTTCGCCAGCCAGACAAAACACCAGAGGATCAGCCAAAGCACGGCGATCAGGGCCGCGCCGTGGGAAAAGAACATCAAGGTCCGGTTCTCCCGCCGAAGCCAGTCATAACGCACCGAGAGAAGAAACAACCCGGCTAATCCGGCGAACCCGAAAAGGATGGCGGTTCCCAGCCAAACGGAAGGATCCTGCCGCAGGGATCCCGCCAGCGGTTCCTCCCCCAAAACGCCGAAGGTCAAGAAAACCCCCAGGGCTCCCAGCCGGTAAAGAACCATGGACGGCTTCATTCCTCCACCTCTCGCGGCCTGTGCTTTTTCACCGGCGGGAAAACTTTGGGGTAGAACACCTTCACCAAAAAAAGCCCGTTGGGCGGCAGGGTCGGCCCGGCTTTTTTCCGGTCCTTGGACTTCAGGATGGCCGGTATGTCCCCGGGGGCGATCTTTCCCGTCCCCGCGTACACCAGGGTCCCGCTCAAGATGCGCACCATTTGGTGGAGGAAGGACTCCCCGGTGAAATCCAGGATCACATCCGGGCCCTTCTTTTTGATCTCAATCTTCAATAAGGTGCGCTTTGGGTTTGCCCGTTTCCCTAGTGTTCCCCGGAAGGCCGTGAAGTCATGGGTTCCCACCAAGTGCCGGGCGGCCTCCCGCATGGCCGGAAGGTCCAACGGCAGGCGCAAGTGATGATAGGTGTGGCGGTCGAAGACCGTATAGTCCTTGGCGTTGCGGATGACGTAGCGGTACAGCTTGGCCGAGGCGTGATAGGTGGCGTGGAAAGTGGCGGGAACTTCCTCCGCCTTCACGATGCGGATGTCATGGGGCAAAAGCTGGTTCAACACTTGGTAGATGCGGCCGACGGACAGGGGGGAACGGGTGTGGAAATTGGCGGTCTGGCCCAGGGCATGCACCCCGGCGTCCGTGCGGCCCGCCACCAAAAGGTCCACCGGATGGCCGGAGATCAGTTTTAAGCGGTCCTCCAGGGCTCCCTGGACCGTGGGGGCCTGGGGCTGTTTTTGCCAGCCTGAGTAAGCCGTCCCGTCGTATTCGACGGTGAGACGGATGTTGCGCTCACTCACGGACGAATGAATCCCTGCGCCCCTGTTGGCATTTCTTTTTTACCGCTGTTCAGCAGCTGAAGGCCGTCCAAGGCTTCCTTTTGCTGGGGATTAAACTGAAGGGACTGGTGGTAGGCCGCATCGGCGTTGGAGTAATCATTCATTAGCCGGTAGGCGTCGCCCATCCGGGCAAAAATATAGGGTACGCCGGGGTTCCGCGAGTCCCGCTTCAGGGATTCCTGGTAATTGTTGACCGCCGCCGCGAAATCGTTCATCCCCAGGTAGGTTTCACCCAGCATCATGTAAATACGCCCCAAGGTCTGGGGTTGCCGGTACTTGAGAGCGTTGTTGAAGCTCCAAAGGGCCAGGTCCGGCATCTTATTCATGTAGGCGAAATAACCTGTGAAATCGTAGCCGATACCGTAGGAGTCCTTCATGACATCCGTGTACTCATCCCAATAACCCCGGTCGGGCGCGTCCAAATACCGCAGGCGGTAGGTATCCCAAAGCTGGTTGATCCGCTCGGAAGTGATGGGATAGCTGAGGTCCTTGGTGTTTACCATTCGCCAAAGGAACCCCTCGGGCAGGGCCTGGTTTTTCTCCCGCATCCAGGGCGCGGTGAAGATGTTGGTAAAGTAAAAGGAACGGTCCTTGGAATGCTGGTCGATCATATCCTGCACGACCGTGTCGGGGCGGATGTCCTCCCGGCCGTAAACGTCCTTGCGCATGGGGACATAAAGGAAGGGCCAGCGTTTGAAAAGAGGGTCCCTGTACCAATCGTAGGGAATCAGCTGCATGGTGAAGCTGACAACCTCTTGCCTTTTACCCTCAACGAACTGCAGGTACCACAGCGGGAGAATGTCGATATCGCCGTTGCAAAGAATGACGCCGTCGCGGTTGACGGTCTTGAGCATGTTCATGCCCTCGTCGTAGGAGCTGACGTAACGGCTTTGGTCGTCGGCGTGGTAATTCAGGATCAGGGGCATCAAAGCCAGGGACATGCAGAAAGCCCCCGCGAAAATACCCGTCTGGCGGTAGGGGAGTTCCTTGGCGATCCATTCCAGGATTCCCGCCACGCCTGCGGCGGCGAACAAGGCCATAATCAGGAAGATCGTGGAAAAAAAGTTGTCCAAGGTCCACTGGTAGCCTTCCAGCGGCTTGCAATACATCCAAACGCCCATCAGGATTCCACCGGCCATCAAGACAATACCCGGCGGAGTGGTTTTTTGGCGCTTTAAAAGCCAATAAAGGCCCCAAATGAGGAGAAGAATGACCAAGATGGTGAAAATCGCCCCGTATTGGTCCTGGGCGTGGAACCAAAACCGTTTGACGTTGCGGGTGTAGGAAGCCCAAAAATCCTTGTCCCCAATGTCCTGGTAGCCCTTGCGAAGGATCGTTTCCTTGAGCCGCTGCCAGTTATCCGGGTTCCACCAGTTCACTAGGGGGTTCTGCACCGAACGGATCGGCATGAACAAATAAACCGACAGGGGGATGGTCCCGAAAACCATGGCGCGGATGGAATTGATCCACCCGAAAATGCGGGGCAGGATGGCCATGGCCACGAAAAAGGCCGCGATACCGAACAGGTACAAGGGGGGAATCAAGTAATTGAAAAAAGTCAAAAAGATGACCGCGATGATCGCGAAGCCCATGGCGGTAAATAACAGGAAAAACCACCCATGGAAACGGATGGCAATGCTGATGAAGATGACGGTCACCGCCACAACCAAGGCCCCGATGACCACGGTCATCGCCAGGATGAACCCATCCGAGGCGGAGGAAGTTATGGGCCACCCCAAAATGAAGGCCAGGACGAAAAGCGCGGACAGGGAAATGGAAAAGGCGGGATGAACCACCCATCGGTAAAGGTCGTCCAAGGGAACCTTCTTTTGGTTGTTCAGGATCAACCAAAGATATCCCGGAAACATGGCCAACTGGTCGTGCCAGTGGTGGGTCAACCCCATGCCGAAGAGGAAGGCGATGACGAAGAAGGACTTCAGGAACCAGCCGCTTTGGCGCATCTTAAAGAGGAAGTAAACGATAAGGGTATAAAGCAGGGTGTTCAGGGTATAGACCCCCCCTTTGGCACCGCCGGCTTGGAACCAATGCTGGTACGAGAAGGCGAAAACCAGGGCCCCAAAAAGCGCCGGAATTTCCCAGAGCCAGGGTGTGGGTTGGGGCGTTTCGGGTGCCGGTTGGGCAGGGGCGGGTGAGGAGGCCTGCGCCTCGAATATCCCTTTGAACAGCAACCGCAGGATCAGGTAAATCATGACCACGGAGAGGCTGGAGGTCAGCAGGGAGGCGAAGGTCACCCGGAACATGGGCTGCCCGATGGGCAGGAGGCAATTGACATTTCCCCAAAGGGTGTGGAGGGGATAGCCGGGGGAATGGCTGATGGTCAATAGTTTGCAGACCATGATGGTTTCGCCCGAGTCGTTGATATTGAAGGTGGCGCAATGGGTCAGCAGGTAGGTTTCAAAGACAAACAAAAAAAGGAAGACAGGGATGAACATTTTAGGGGATTCCTTAAATAGAGCTGCCGGCTATCGGTTCCCAGCCGCCAACCGGCGGTTGGGAACCTTTGTGCCGGTTGCGGTTAAGCGTCGGCCTTGGCGGCCGCAAGCGCCTTGTCATAATCCGGATGGGTGGTGGCTTCCTTCACGTATTCAACGTGCTTGATTTTACCATCTTTCCCCACCACGAACAGGGCCCGGGCCTCCAGGCGCAGCTCCTTGATGTGGGTCCCATAGGCGTCGCCGAAGGACATTTCCCGGTGGTCCGACAGGGTCTGGATCTTGATGTTTTCCGCCCCGCAAAAGCGGCTCTGGGCGAAGGGCAGGTCCGCCGAGATGGTGAGGATCTCCACGGAGGCCGGCAATTTGGCCGCTTCCTCGTTGAACCGGTGGGTTTGCGCCGAGCAAACACCCGTGTCCAGCGAAGGCGCCACGGAAAGGATGAGAGTCTTCCCCTTGAAGTTGTCCAGGGTGACCTCGCCCAAGCTGTTGGTCAAAACTTTGAAATTGGGGGCCTTATCCCCCACTTTGATATCGGGGCCGATCAGCGTCAAAGGCCCTCCCTTAAACGTAACAACGCCTTTTCTCTCCTGCATGGCTTCTCTCCTTAAAGATTAAAGTCAGCTCACGGTCGTCAACCACTAGCCAGCGGCCTTTAAGCTAAGCTGTCAACCGTGGACTGTCGACTGTCAACTGTCGTCAGATGTGGCCTTGGTGCGTCAAATATTCCGCCACCAACATGCCGCCCTTGGCCGCGCCCATCTTGGTGTTATGCGAAACCAGCATATATTTGATCCCGTTGGGCAGGGCGTGGTCCGCCCGGACGCGCCCCACGGAAGTCACCATTCCCCCTTCCCTGTCCCGGTCCAGCCGGGGCTGGGGACGGAAAGGATCGTCCGAAACTTCAATCAGGTGTGGCGGGCAGGAAGGAAACTTGTGCGCCACGAATTCTTTTCCATAATCGCGCATTACCTTTTTGACGTCGTCCACGGTGGCGTGTTTCCCCAGGGAAACATAAACCGCCTCCGTGTGGGCTTCCAACACCGGAACCCGGGTGCAGGTGGCGGAGACCGGGAAGGGCGCGGGGGCCACTTTCTCCCCCACGATGGTGCCCAGGATCTTCTGGGTTTCCATTTCCACCTTTTCCTCTTCCTTGGGGATATAGGGAACCACGTTGTCGATGATATCCAAGGCGATGACGCCGGGTGAGCGCCCCGCGCCGGAGCAGGCCTGCAGGGAGGTCATGATCACCTGCAGTACGCCAAAGGCGTCGTGCAGGGGCTTGAGGGTCATCGCGAGCCCCATAGTCGTACAGTTGGGAACGGGGGTGACGAAGCCTTTCCAGCCGCGGTTCTTTTTTTGGACGGCGATCAGCTTGTCATGGTCCAGGTTGACGCCGGGGATGAAGATGGGCACGTCTTCCTCATAGCGGAAAGCCGAGGCTGTCGAGACCACCGGAGTGGTCTTGGCGTAACGGGGTTCCAAATCCTTGGCCGCGTCCGACTCCACGGCCGTGAAGATGAGGTCCACCTTGGAGGCGTCCAGCTTGGAGGCGTCCTCCACTTTCATTTTGGCGAAAGCCGGGTCCAAGGGCTCCTGGCAGTACCAACGGAAGGCCCCATGGGCGTCGGTAATGGCGTCCTTGAAGGCCTTGCCCGCCGACCGCTCACTGGCGGCCAGGGCCACGACCTCAAAAAAGGGATGCCCGGAAAGGGAGGCCAGGAATTGCTGGCCCGCCACTCCCGTGGCGCCGATGACGGCGACTTTTTTATTTTTCATTTCCTTGTTCCTTATGGACCGGTCACACGGCGCTTTCTATGCGCCACTTTAAACTTTCCGTGAAATCCGCGCGGGAAAAACCTCAAAACGGTTATATCGGCGGCGTTTTGCCTTTAAGTCGTAGCTGCGAACCGTCAACTGCCGACTGCGAACCGCCTTTTGGGAAGGGAAAGAATAACATATTCGAGATGAGTTTCAATGCCGCAAAGGACGCCGGTTCACGGCAAAAAGCCCCTCTTATGGAACTTCCGTCTTGCCGCTGGTTTCATAGGTTTTCTTTCCAGTGGTCACCGAAATGAAGCATAGGTAAGTTCCGGGGGGCATCCGCCGCCCCTGGTCGTCCAGCCCGTTCCAAGTAGTTTCATGGGTACCGGAATCGAGGTACTCCGGTTTTTCATTCTTATTAAAGTTCTCCACCCAAACCAGGCGGAAACCGCTGGTATAAACCCTTATATAAGCCTGGTCCGCGTGAAAGGTGGTTCCCCATGCGAAATGAATCTCCCCCTTCTCATTTGGCTTGGGCGAAACGGAGAACTGGAACACACCCGGTGTAGAAGTGGCCGTGGCGGTTGAAGTGGGGGTTCGGGTGGGCGTTTTGGTAACGGTCTCCGTGGGAGTGGAACTGGGAGTCGGCGTCAGGGAAGGCGACAGGGTTCCCGTGGGGGTAATGGTGGGAGTGTCGGTGATGGTGGGTGTTCCAGTGGGAGTGCCGGTTTTCGTGGGAGTGGAAGAGGGCGTGGGGGTGAGGGAAGGCGAAAGGGTACCCGTGGGCGTGACCGTCACGGTGAAAGTCCAGGACCAGGTGGAGGTAAAGGTGGAGGTGCCCGTGGAAGTGGGGGTCAGGGTGGGCGTGGGGGTCAGCGAGGGCGAAAGGGTGCCGGTGGCCGTGGCTGTCAAAGTCGGGGTCGGGGTGAATGTGGCCGCCGGCGGCAAGGTACTGGTGGGGGAAAGGGCCGCGAGGAGGAAAGGCGTGGCCGAGGGAGCATTAGTAGGTCTCAGGGCCTGGGCGCAGAGGGAACCAGCCAGCCCATATGCGGCTAAGAAATACAGAATAAGATAGTGACGGCTCACGATTTTCAAATCCTTGCTCTTTGCTTTTCTCAATACCCTGAGTGCCTTCGTGGTTATATCGCCTTACAAACCGCGTCGCCCATTTCCTTGCAGGAAACAGCCTTTTCGGCCTTTTTGGCCAGGTCTGCGGTGCGCAGGCCTTCGTTCAGCACTTTCTCGACCGCCTTCTCGACCGTCTCCGCCTCTTTTAGACGCTTGAAGGCATATTGGAGCATCATGGCTACGGATAAAATCATGGCCAGTGGATTGGCCTTACCCGTCCCCGCGATATCCGGCGCCGACCCATGGGACGGCTCGAAAAGCCCAACCTTCCCTCCCAAGGAGGCGGAGGGCAGCATCCCCAGGGAACCCGTCAGCATGGAGGCCTCATCGGAGAGGATATCGCCGAACATATTGGTGGTCACCAGCACGTCGAACTGCTTGGGGTTCAAGATCAACTGCATGGCGGCGTTATCCACGATTTGGTGCTCGAAGGCCACGTCCGGGTGCTTTTTGGAAACCTCTTCGGCCACGTCGTGCCAGAGGCGGGAGGATTCCAGCACGTTGAACTTGTCCACGCTGGTGACTTTTTTCCGGCGAAGCTTGGCCAGCCCGAAAGCCAGCCCCACGATGCGTTCCACCTCGGGAGTCCTGTAGATTTCGGTATTGACCCCGTAACGGTCCTTCCCTTCCCCGTGGATGCCCCGGGGTTCGCCGAAGTAAATGCCGGAAATCAGTTCCCGCACGATGAGCATATCCACCCCATCGATGATTTCCGGTTTAAGGGTCGAAGCATCTTTAAGGGCGTCGAAAAGTTTCACGGGCCGCAGGTTGGCGTAAAGGTCCAGTCCCTTGCGGAGGCCCAATATGCCCGCTTCCGGGCGCTTTTTGTTTTCGATCTTGTCCCACTTAGGCCCACCCATGGGGGCCTTCAAAACCGCCTGGGCGGCCTGGCAGGCCTTTAGGGTATGGTCCGGCAGGGGGGTATCGTATTTGTCGATGGCGATCCCGCCCGCGTCCTGGGCTTCGTATTCGAACTTGTGCCCGAACACTTCCCCGACCCGGTTGAGGATTTTCTTTGATTCCTTGCAGATCTCCGGCCCGATGCCGTCCCCGGCCAGAACGACGATGTGGTAGTTCATGGTTTTAACGGTTCTTTATTTTGATTTTCTTTAACAAGTCTTCATGCGAAATCGTACGTTTTGCCCGGATGTCCGCTTCACCTTTTTCGATCTTTTTGAGGAGATAAAGACGGTACATCAGATCGTCCAAATCCACCTTCTCCGGCAGGTCTTTAACCATCTCCGCTACTTGACTTTTAGTTACAATCATTGAAGTGCCTTCCCCGCGCTTTTTAACTACGCCATTGTAACAAAACCATTCGGTTAATATTGGGGCCTCAGAAGATGTAAAATTTTGGCGGTTTTTTTAATTTTTTTAGTAGCGTTGGAGGGATAAAGGCATATGGGTTGTTTTTTTGGACACACTTAACAACATCCGCCAAAACCTTGAAATATTGACGGGTAAAAGAAGCGGTTAAAATAAGCACGAAGTTATCTTTCGTCACGATCACAACAAAATTTGAATATTTTAAGGAATTTATTTGTTTCACGTCACTCCAACTATACTCATTCGTTTTTATTAAGTTGGTTTTAAAACCCTTCGCGTTGTAAGACCAAAAAGAAAAAAAATAAAAAAATAAAGCACCCGAGTTCCATTAGTAAGTGCAACACTTAGTGCCTGAAGAAGGCCGCATCCATAGGATATGCGGCCATGAAAAAGAACTACAAGCATTTAAGTGTTGAGGAAAGAGATCATTTATCCGTCTTGAAGGGAAAAGGCCTTAGCCTTCGGGCCATCTCCCGCGCCTTGAAGAGGTCTCCTTCCACCCTCTCCAGGGAACTCAAGCGCAACGCTCCCCCCATCCGTTCTGGTTACTATCTTTCCCATCGGGCCCATCAACGGTATGTGGCCCGTAACCAACAACGGGCTCGTCGTTTACGCCTGAAAACAAAACGAATTCGTGCCTACGTCCGTCGCCAATTGAAACGCGGTTGGTCTCCCGAACTCATTTCAGGCCGTTTAGGCCACCTGCGGCCTAAGCAAACCATTGGTCCCGAAGCCATCTACCAGTGGATTTACGCTGAGGCCACTGATCTGATTCCTTGCCTGGTCCGTCACCACCGGCGGCGGCTCGCCTTTGGTCACAGCCACAGGCACGCCAAAAGCCATATCCCAGGCCGTGTTTCCATCGACAAGAGACCAGAGACCGTCAAGCATCGCAAGCAGTTTGGCCATTGGGAAACGGACACTATGGTTTCCCGTCAAAGTAAGGCTGCTGTACGCGCTCTCGTCGAGCGTCAAAGCCGGTTCTCCAAGCTGGGAAAGCTCAAACGAAAGACAGCTCTCCAAATGAGTCATAGCCTTAACCGTACTTTAAGCCGCTTCCCGCAACAGGCTCGCCTGAGTCTGACCTATGACAATGGAACCGAAAACACCAACCATCTGGAAACCAATCAAGTCCTTGGTACAAAATCCTTTTTCTGCGCTCCTTTCCACAGTTGGGAAAAAGGTTCCGTGGAAAATATCATTGGTCTTGTTCGCCGCTATTTGCCAAAAAAGACTGACCTTGCTAAAGTGTCCTCCAAGAAGCTCAAGGCAATCGAAAGGTCCCTCAATAACAGGCCTAAGAAGTGTCTGGGCTTTCAAACTCCGGCGGAAGTCTTCCGGCGAAGTGTTGCACTTACTCCGTGAATTCGGCGCATTTAAAAAAAAGAAAAACCAAACTAAAAAAAGATACAAAGACGTTTGTTTTTCAATATACATATAGAAAAGAAAAGCAGATGCAGGCCCCAACACTAAAATGGATCGGATATCACCGTAAACTTTTTTCATTCTAAAATCCTAAAAAATTTGCATTTAAATGACCGCCCGTGGAACAGAAGATGGTTAGTTTAACCGAGGGGCGTGAAGATCACAAATGAAGGTTGTTGGGAAGATGCCCTACCAATGCGGGTCCCCGTCGTGGACGGAACCCATTTCCTTCCGATTTAAAACCCCCAAGTTGTTCCCGCCTCGACGTAGCGCCCGGGCATGGGTAAGCCCTGGAGGGTGTCGTAGTACCGGTTAAAGAGGTTGGTGCCGTTAAGGAAAAGCTTGAGGCCGGAATCGACCCGGACACTGAATTCCGTGTTCCAGATCCAATAGGAGAGGGTGGTGATGAGGGGTGTTTCCTCATCATAGGCGCCCTGGTAGAGGACCGGATTATGTTCCACATATTGGGTGTACAGGTTCTATTCGACTCCAGGTGCGATTTCGGACCGGAATCCAGTTGTGAATTTATCCTTCAACCGGTCGGGGATGGGCTGCTGGGTTTGCTGGTCCTGGGAATCGACATAGAGAAAGTTTCCGTAGGGGGAAAACCAGGGCGCCAGGCTCCACCGCAAATCTGCCTCGACCCCGAGCAAAAGGGCTTGGCTGATGTTTTCGAAGGTCCAGAACCCGTTGCCGTCCTGTGCCGGGGTGATGAGGTTGGAATAAAAATCGGCGAAACCATCCGCCTGGAAAGCCAGGTTTTTCCAGGCCATATTCGCCCCCACTTCCCCATTGACCGAGCTTTCCGGAAGCAGGTTGGGATTGCCCGTTTCCCCCGCCCCGAATTCCTGGGGACCGCCGGGGGCGAAGGGGATGTTGGGGTGGTAAAGCTCGTCGAAATCCGCCCGGCGGTATCCCGTGCTCGCCTCGGCGTAGAGGGAAAGGCCCGGCTCCCACTCGTAGCGGATCGTCCCCTCGGGATTGAAAACCGTGGTGTTGTAGTCGGTGAAAGAGTCGACCCGGCCGCTCCAATCGAGCGTCAGGGAGGGGGCGAGACGGAGGCTGCCCCGCGCGTCCAGGGAGAGCACGTTATTCTCCCGGGTGCCCCCGTTGTCCAGGCCCTCGGTGCCTTGCACCTGCTCCGAGCGGAATTCCAGCCCCAGGGTCAGGCCCCAGCCTTCCTGTTTCAGGGAAGCCGAGGCGGCCCCGTCGAAGGTATCGTAGTTGTTCAAGTCCACGGGAGGGACCCCCGCCGCGTTGTCCGCCTGCAGGGGGCTTAAGCGGTAGACATAGGCGTAGTTGTAGGAAAAGGAGCTGTCGAGGACCCAGTCGCCCAGCGGGTGTTCATCCTGGAGGGCCGCCGTGAAGGTTTGCTTTTCGCCCCGGTCGTCGGTATCGAATTCGCCGATATCCTGCGCCGCCAGGCTGTCGCCGTTGGGGGCCCCGCCATTGCGGTAGGTGTATTGGGCCGTCAGGGTCAGTTGGCCCGCCCCCAAGTGGAAGAGCGAGGTATGATCCAGCTCGCCGGAGGCCTGGTCGGTGTTGACGGCATAGCCGTTCGTTTGGTCCCAGTTGCCCCCCAGGGAAGCTTCCCAGGGCCCGGCTTTCCAGGGCCCGGCTTTCCAGGGCCCGGCTTTCCAGGTGCCGGTGGCGGCGCGCAATTGGTAGGTGCCAAAGTCGCCGGTGGAGGCGCCCAGCAACCCCTTGGATTCCCCGTTTTGCGTGACGATGTTCAAGACCCCGCCCGTGGCATCGGGGGCATAGGCCAGCGCGCCCGGCCCCTTGATGAGCTCGATGCTTTGAATGTCGTCGGTGGGCAGGGTGCCCAGGTCGAAACCCTGGTTCACCCTTTGCCCGTTCAGGAGAATCACGGTCTGGTTCGTATCCCCTCCCCGCACCGAGGGGTTGCTGAAACTTTTGGCCCCGCCCAGGCCCTGGGATTCGAGGGAGGGCAGTTCCCCCAGCAGATCCCCCAGGCGTCCGTCGGCTTCCAAGGTTTCCAGGTCCGGCCCTTCCAGAATTTTATTTCCCAATTGTTGCCCGTAAACGACCACTTCATTCATCTGGTAGAAACCCGGGGTAGGGCTCGAACTGGGTGCGGGAGTGGGGGTGGCGGTTTCCTGGGAGGAAGCGAAGCGGCTAATCATGACAAAGAGGGCGAAGAGCCAGTAGCGCATTTCGATAGCCTTGAATGGATTAAACGAAGCGGGATTATAAACTCAGGCGGGAATAGGGGGTTGCGGAAATGTTAAAAGTTTTGCCTCGCTTTGACCATGGCGGGTCCCCACCATTGACGATTTTGACATGAAATAAAACGGAACTATGCACTTGGCGTACCATTTACAAGCAAAACCTGTTGGCTGCTATTTTCACCTTCTCCCTTGAGGGGAGAAGGCTGGGATGAGGGTGAATTTGACGACTAATGACACCCCTCACCCTACCCTCTCCCCCAAGGGGCGAGGGTTTTTACTGCAAAGTACGTCTAGTGCATAGTTCCGAAATAAAAAAGCCCCATCCGGGAACCCCCGGGTGGGGCTTGGCAAAACGGATTCGATGGCGAATCAAGTCGGAGTGGGGGTTGGAGTAAACCAGGTTCCCGTTGGGGTGGGGGTATTGGTGGGGGTATAGGAACCCGTCGGCGTATTCGTCGCCGCCGGCGTGATGGTTCCGGACGGGGTCCAAGAGCAGGGTATGCAAAGAGTGGCCGTGAACCGGGGTGTGGGACTATTCGTGGGGGTTGAGGTGTACCAAGTTCCCGTAACCGTGGGGGTCGAGGACGGTGTGTTGGTGGCAGTGTGGGTGGGAGTATTGGTTGCGTTGGGTGTTAAGGTCGGGGTGGAGGTTTTCGTCGCCACGGGCGTATCGGTGACGCAAGGGGTCGGCGTGGCCGTGGGAGTCTGGATCGAGGTGGTGTTCGTTGGGGTGAAACTGTTCGTCGAAACAGGCGTGTCGGTGACGCAGGGCGTGGGCGTAAAGGTGTTCGTCGCCACAGGCGTGTTGGTGACGCAAGGCGTCGGCGTGGCTGAGGGAGTGCTGGTTCCCGGATCGGTCGTGGGCGTATTCGTCACGCAAGGGGTCGGCGTAAAGGTGTTGAACACCGTGAGCGTTGGCGTGGCGGTGGGCGTTTGGTTGGAAGCGGTAGTGGTTGAAGTGAAAGCAACCGTGGCGGTTGCGGGAGGTTGGGGCGCGGTAGGACTGCTGATTTTTTTGATACAGCCCGTTAGAATTACCCCGGTCAAGGCCACGCAAGAGATCATCAACCCCCAAATAGGTTTCCTCACCATATTCTCCCCCTTCGAAAACTTGATAAACCAATAGGTTTTGATAGATACAGGATCAGCGTTATATTCGCCAACCTCTAGACGGGGAACCCCCGGTTTAATCCCAAAATTCACCCATTAGTTGAAAAAAGCTTATTTATTCAGGGGATTTCTTCAGAAGCCAGGATCTGGGATGGCCTTCCCCAGCCAAGTTGCGGAGTTTAAAAACATCTTCATTCTTCGAAATGGGCTGTCCGACGAGGCCTGCCATGAGCTTGTCGAACGGGTCCCCGTACTCCCTACGTTCATTGAACTTCCCCTGCACTAAAGTTTCGGGGGACAGGTCGGGAGACAGGTCGTGGACAGCCCAGAGTTAATCCCTTTTTAAAACCATCAAAATTGTCGGGGGGTGATAATTTTAATTCCACGGAAAGACTTGAGGTCAAGCAAATCCTTGTCGCCTGTAATAATAAAGTCGGCCTGACCGGCGACAGCGCATTCCAAAACAGGATTGTCTTTGGAGTCGCGGCTGGCGGCAACTTTGATATCGGGGGAAATCCATTCAGCATCACTATTAAGAAGCTCAAGGGTATTCAAGATGTCATGGGGATTGACGAATGCTGAGATTTTGGGTTTCCGGCAGGCGACATTAAACTCGGTGACGAGTTCGGGTGAGGTGATTATCTCGAAAAGTCCATCCAAGAAAGCCCCTCGAACGGCGAGACAATTTCGGCTTCCAAGAAGAATGCTGATTAATATATTGGTGTCAATGACGGCTCTTGCCACGTAATTCCCTGCGGGTTTCCTTGACCAAAGCCACTATTTCCTTCTCGCTCAAACGGTTCTTTGCGGTCCTTTTTTGGATGCGGTTGAGAAGGGGGGTCCAACGTTCACGCCGGGTCTGCCTTTCGAGCTCGTGGGCCAGCTTGATTTTGTCTTTCACGGAAAGCTGTTGGATGAGATTTTCAAGGTCCACAGGTACTTTGACGGCGAGATTCATGATCGATCCCCTTTGCGTACATTTGCTTGTTCAGATTGTATTCCAAATTGGCTAATTATCCAATTCACCGTTAAAAAAGTGATGTTCATTTATTCGCTTATTACCTTGTTTCATTGTCCAATTCGGGTCCCCGCCGTGGACAAGATATTAAATCCATTTTCAATTCCGCGGAACCCGCTCTAACGGAGGACCAGGACCTTCAGGACTTTGGAGGCCTTGGCCGGGCCGGTCACTTGGACCCTGAGGTAATAAAGACCGCTGGCCACGGGTTTGCGCCATTGGTCTTCCAGGTCCCAAACCAGGGCGAAGTGGTCCCCCGGGACGGGCTGGGAGGCGTCCACTATTTTCCGGAAAGCCGCCGTAAAGACGCTCCATTCGATGGTGGAACCGGCGGGCGCTTGGACCTGGACGGTCACCGGCCCCGAGCCCATCACGGGGTTGGGATAAGGCAGCCCTATTACCACCCCGGCGGGCGAAGAGGTGGGGGAAAGGGCCGGTGTGGAAGTGATCGTGAGGCTGGGTGTCGGGGTAAAAGTCCCCGTTGGGGTTACCGTGTTCGAAGCGGTGGGAATGCCGGTGGCCGAGGGGGTCGGAGTGAAGGTCGGGCTGTTCGTCAAGCTGTTGGCCGGGGTCGCGCTGGGGGTGCCGGTGGCGGTTGGCGTCGGCGAAGCGGTGAGGGACGGCGTAACGGTGGCCGTTTTGGTGGCGGTCGGGGTCTTCGAAGCCGTCGGGGTTGGGGATGTGGTGGCCGAAGAGGTTGGAGTGAAAGTCGGGCTGTTCGTCAAACTATTGGCCGGGGTCGCGCTGGGTGTGGCGGTTGGCGTCGGCGAAGCGGTGAGGGACGGCGTAACGGTCGCCGTTTTGGTGGCGGACGGGGTCATCGAAGCTATTGGGGATGCAGTGGCCGAATTTGTGGGGCTGTTGACCGTCGTATTCGTCCGGGTCGCCGTGGGGCTCGCGGAAGGAGTTTCACTGGGGATAGCCGTGGCCGTCGGGGACGCCGTAGCCGTTGCCGTGCCCGTCGGAGTGAAAGAAGCCGTCCTCGATGCGGTGGCCGTAGGGCTGGAAGTGGGGCTGGATGTGGCGGTCCGGGTGGAACTGGGCGTGGGCGTCCCGGAAGGCGTGGAAGTGGGCGAGGCGCTGGGCGTCGCGGTGGGGGTGTTGGGCTCGTAGACCCGCACGTAATCCACCAGCATGGTTTGCGGAAAGGAAGTGCTGGCGTCGGGGCTTCCTGGGTAATTCCCGCCCACCGCCATGTTCAGCAGGAAGAACATGGTGGTGTTGAATTCCCAGGTGCCCCCGGCCGCCGTGGCGCCGGCCAAGGTCTGGGTCTCGTAATCCGTCCCGTCCACGTAAAAGTCGATTTGGTTCGGCTGCCAAAGCACGCCGAAGGTGTGGTAGGCGTTGTGGTAAAGCGCCCCGCCCGGAAGGGTGTAGGTGCCGGTGGGGTTCCAATTGGGCGCGTGCAGCGAACCGTGGTTGATGGGCTGGTCCGAGGCTTTGCCGATATTTTCCATGATGTCGGTTTCGCCGCAATTGGGCCAGGCCGTGCCCGTATTGATGCTGGTCCCCAGCATCCAAAAGGCCGGCCAAATGCCGTCGCCATAGGGCATCTGGATGCGGGCTTCCATGTAGCCGTATTGGAAGGTCACGCCCTGAAAACCCGCCGCGTTCGTTAAAAGCCGGGCGGAGGTGTACCGGCCCACCGTGCCGTATGCCGTGCTTCCGGGATCGGTATCCAGGGCGATGATGGCCAGCGATTTTCCGTCGGTGGCGTTGGGGTCCGCGATGATCTGGGAGTTCTGGAGGCTGGTCGTGTAATTTTCCAGCTCGGCGTTGCCCCAGCCGCCGTCACCGGTGTCATAGGTCCAATTGGCCCCGTTGGGCGCGCTGCCCACGGCGCCGTTGAATTCATCGCTCCAAAAAAGGCTGTATCCCGCAGGCGGGGTTTGGGCCCAGGAAACGCCCAGGCCCCAAACCAGAAAAAAAGTCGGGGCCGTTCGGCGGAAAAATAAATGAGAGGGGCGGTAAGCCAAGCTTCACCTTTTCCGGAAAACGCGGGCTTTCAGGCCCGCGGCACCCATCCAGTTTACCCCCCAGGAGCGCCGTCCAAAAGAGGTTGGGAATTTATTTGATGGAAACCGGTGATGGGGGCAGGTCTTGAGGGGAGGGATATCTTTTACCCAAACAATCGGGCCGGGGATTCCACGTTCAGGGTGCCCACTTGGGGTCTCCGTCGTGGACATTTTTCCCAGTAGCCTAATGACGGATATCCAAAAACGGTGGCCGTTTGTGGGACGGATTGGACTGATTGTCCCATATCCTGCCGTAAAGATCCTCGTTCTCGCCTGGAAGGATCTTCGACCTGATTTCCTCCCAGCAATCCTCCCGTATCAAAAGGGTCCCGGGCCTGAGGGTAAACCAGGTTTTGGAACCCGGAGCGCAGGGCCCCTCCAGGTAGGGCAAGAGCTCCCCGGAGGAGACATTCCGCGCCAGCCTCCAGGTGGTTTCCTTGGGCCAGCCGTCTTCGGGTTCGAAAAAATAAGCATCGATGCCGGTTTTAGCCGTGAAGTAGAACTTGCCCGTCTGGTCCACCACCAACATCTTCATGTCCAAGTTTTTGGAAAGGTCGATCACCTGGTCCAGCACTGAGTAGTCGTAAACGGGCATCGGCAGGAGCATCCATCCGGCTGCAACGGGGGCCAGGGGGGCCCAAAAAAAGTTCCATTTTTCCCGGGAAAGCAGCCAGGGCGAGAAAAGTATCAGTGCCAAGTCCCACCGTTCCAGGCTGCCGAACAACTCCCCGGAAGAACTGGGCGCCAGCAGGCCCAGGACCAGCCAGCCTTGGCGTGGGGCGAAAAGCATTCGCCCCATCCAAAGCCCGCAACAAATACGGAATAGGATGGGCAAATGGGGGTTGACCAAAAACTTGACGCCTACGGGCGTGAGGGAAAAGGACTGGCTCCGGAGGAACCACCCGAAAACCACAAACCCCGCGGCTAATGCCGCCGAACCGATCCATGGCGCCCAGGGTTTCACATCCCTCAGCTTCGCCAGCGCCCAGGATGCCAATCCGATGGGATGGAAGAGGGTTGCCCCCGAAAGCCATGTAATGCGGGAACCCCATCCTAGGGATTGGAAAGCCTGGATCGCCAGGAGCAAGGCGAGGGTCAGCTTTGGAAATTGGATCAAGTGGAAGAGGAAAAGCGGAGCCAACAGGTAGAAAAGGGCCGTTTCAGCCTTGCGGCCCAGCCAAAACCACATTCCGGTTGCGGCCAGGAAAAGAAGTTTTACGCTGAGTTCGGGCTGGATCCCCAGGCGGATGAGTCCCGCGATGAAATAGGGCGTCGGGTCGTGGTTTTTGATGCGCAACGAGCCCGAGTTCAGGATTCCGACAGCCTGGTCGAGAAAGTAATAGCCGTCCGAACCAGGCAGATAGGCCCGGGAAAAAAGCCAAGCCCCGAAGACCAAAACCGTCAGGACGGCCGGGAGGCCGTGGAAGAGGCGGCTATTTTTCAATATTATCGGCAACCATAATCTGTGAGAACAGGTTGGATTTGATAAAAAACATCCCCCCCTTTTCTTTTGCCGCCTTCCAGAAGGTTTCTTCATCTTGTGGAAAATCCGGTAGGGTCGCCCGGTCCTTCTCAAAATCGTAGATTTCCTTCTTCTGGGATGGCGTGAGGCGGTCCAAGGAGGTGACCTGGATCTGAGTCTGGAAAATACCCGATTGCTCGGTGGAAGTGCCCACGCCGTAGGCGGCCTGCAGCTCCCGGGAGGTCTCGTAATAACGCCCGAATACCCTCAAATGACTTGCGTCCTTCATTTCCCAATTGCCCTCGTAGATGCAGCGGTCCGTATTGGCCTGCGAGATTTTGTGCTGGAATGCGGCGAAAGTGCCGTCGCTTCGAAACTTAATGTCAAAATGGTATTCGTCGTCGGGATAGGACTTGAAAGATTGGTCGAGAAGGCCCGTCATTTCCTTTGAAACCGTCGCCACCGGTTTTTGCGCGTCCACCAGCAGGGTTTGGCCGTCTTCCGTGACGAAGGAAATCTCCGATACCACAAGGTCCTTGTAGGTGGTGCCTGGATAAACCTTGTCGGCCGTGAAATGCAGTGAGGAAGCATCCCATCCGTTTCCCGGAAAGGCCACCCACTGGGCCCCCATGTCGTCCTTCAGGGGGAATTGGGCTTTTTGGCCGCCGCTTGCCACAGTGAGAACTTCCGGGCGGGCGTTGGAATAGTAGTGTTGATTCGACCGCTGATAGCCGTTCCAGATATAAAACCCTTTCAGCCGGAGGGATTTTGGAAAGGTCAGGTCGAAAAGCGGGATCGGCGCCGAAGGGTTGATCTTGTTCCCGTCCATCGCGAAAGCCATATCGATTTTCGAGTCGAAAAGCCGGAAAGGGCCGTAGGCGATGAAGGGTTCGAGGACATTCTGGGCTGTCACTTCCCCCCGGACAATCAAGGGCTTTTGGAGTTCGATGGGGTTGCCATTGCGCAGGAGCTTAAACCCCTTCAATTCGCTTGGCCCCTTGGGGCGGGATGCCACATGGATGAAAAGGGATTTGAGTTCCACGGGGATTTTCATTTTGAATTCATTCCCCATCTTGTCATTTTCACGGCCGTTCAAAGAAACTTTGAAGGTATCGGTGCCGGAAAGCTGGATCTCATCCACCTTGACGGGTTTTTCAAACTCGAGGAGGACACCCTCCTCTGCGCCGCTGCCGGAAAGGCCGGGTTGCCAACCGGTGGTGGCGCTGGAATCCAAAAGGCTCGCAAGGTCAAAATGGGCGTCCTTGGAACTGGTGGCGCTCAAGGCCATTACCCGGACGGGGTCCGCGGCAGCCCTCCCCATTGTGATTCCTGCAAGGGTTAAAAACCCCACGATACAAAGGATTACATTTCTAAACATACGAACCCCCTTTCAAGTCTATGATTTGCCGAAGCTTATCCTCCAAATCCATCGCGTCCCCCAAGGCGCACTGGCTGAAAAGTACCCCACGATAAGGAATGCCGAGGGTTCCAACAATCCTAATTCCATGGTGTACCACTTGCAGGAGGACCTCGTTGGGGCGGTCAAACACGCAAGGATGGACGTAAACTAAAACTTTTTCCCAGGGAATCTCCGCCTTTTCGACATATTTTAAGAAGGGCTTCCCTTTGGCTGAGAAATGGGGACATAGCACTTCCAGATTCAACCGTCCGGCAGCGTGTAGCACCTCCTGGGTTCCCTCCCGGGCGTAACAGGGACCGGGAAAAAGGATCATCTTCGCCGGGCTCTTTCGAAAACCCGGGGCCGGGGGGGCCGGCAAATCCATCTTCAACTCAGCCTCCGGGAACAGTTCTTTTAAATAGGGATGGTCGGTAAATAATGATTTTGCGATTTTAATGCAATCCATCTCATGCTCATTAATAGATTCAGAAACACGGTAGTCCCGAAGTCTTAAGTCGTCGGGATGTAGCGCCGCTAGAATGTCGAGCCGGTTTTGAAGTTCCCTCATCGGTAAATGTTCCAACTTAAGGACATAAGGGACGTTCCCTTTTTGAAGCCACTTTTTAAGGAAAGGGGCTAAATCCTGGGAAATTAATGCCGTTGATCTTTGGAAGGGATAAACAGTTTTAACTAAAAACGCTAAAGCTTGGTTACGAAAGATCGCGATTTTCCCAACCGGTAAAGAAAGGGAACTCAAAACACGGTTAAGAATTCTGGCGGCGATTGATAAAAAACGGGATTTCAGCCTTTGAACTAAAGATAGCGGTCCAAGGCTGGGGCTGAAAATAAGGTTTTTGTAATTCAGGGCGATTTGAGTTTTTTCATGATAATGGCAATCCTCGATACCGCAATCCAGGCAGTCATGCGCCAAAGCTTTTTCGATGCCTGGAGTTTTATCGGGGTGGGGCGTCCGGGGCGATTTCCCCCAAAATCGCAAGATGAAGGATTCCTCGGAAAAAACGGGTTCAATGAGAATATCAAAATGGGGCCTAAAACATAAATCAACGTAATTCCAAAATACAGTCGCGTCCATCTCGGGCCGGTAAATGACATTTGGCAAGCGGCGGGTATGGGAGTGAACCTCGGTGATCTGCGATTCAATTTGTAAGGCGCAATCAAAAAGAGCGCCGGATAGTTGGCAAAGTCCACCGCCCACTCCTGGAATCATACATCCCCAACGGATTTCCCGTCCCACCTGGAAGCCGCGGCTTGCAGTGGGTTTGCCAATTTGATTCCAGAAGCTGAACTCAGCGCCTTTATCCACGACAAGTTTGTCCAGGGCTTGAGTGGCGATCCTAAGATTTTCAAGTTTGCCGTTTTCAAACGGGCGTTCTTGGAGCCGGTCGCTGAAAATCGAAGACCTTGATTCAGCCAATAAGAACGGGAAATCGGGCCCATTTCCTTTCGAAAATAGTTTTCGGGAATTATTTTTGTTTTCGATGGACCGTTTTATTTGGAAACAGGTTGCGGCGGCTTTAAAGTAAAGGCGGTGGAACGGCTGAATCCCAACCCTTTCAACGGTCTTGGTTTCCGATAAGGCTGGAGTTTGGGGCAATGGTCACGGCTCCATAAGGTTTGATTAAAATGGGCCTTCGGTTTATTCAAAGTCAAAACATAACTTTATTCCACAATTTCCATTTTTCCGCGGATGTCTTTCGATTTCAAGGCATCATAATGCCACCATTCATGGGGCAATTGTATAAATCCGGCGCCTTCCATTGCCCGACGAAGAATGAGCCGGTTACCCACCTGTTTTGGGGTCAATTTCCCCTCTTTCAAAAACTTACTTTCCAGTTGGGGTTCTGAAAGAGGGGTAAAACCGTCAAAGGGCGCGCCCATATCAAGCAATTTTCCATTCTCATCTAAAAGACCGATATCCACGGCGAGACCATAATTATGGTTTGAGCCCATTTGGGGGGTCGCCACAAACTTTTGCTGGGCCGTGCCTTTAACGCGATTCCATAGCTCCCATTGAACGGAGCGGGGCCGCAAAGCATCAAAAACGATAAGGGCACGTCTAAAAATTGGTTGTAGAGACGAAGTGAAGGAGGTACAAGGAGAAAACAGCGCGTGAAAACGCTGAAAAATCCTTGAACGAGGTGCCGCAATGGGCCAAACCGGATTCTTCGACCTTCAAGACCGCTTGAAATCCCTGGATGAAATGGGGGACCCGCTGGAAGCCTTGAACCGAGTAGTGCCCTGGGAGGATTTCCGCAGTATGTTGCGCAAGGCATTACGCGATAAGGAACGCAAAAGCGAGGCGGGGCGTACCCCGTACGATGAAGTACTAATGTTCAAGGTGCTAGTTTTACAGGCCCTATACAACCTGGCGGACGAAAGGACACAATTCCATATCCAGGACCGGCTGAGTTTCATGAGGTTTTTGGGGCTGGGTATGGATAAGGATGTGCCGGATGCCAAGACCATCTGGTTATACCGCAACAAGCTGGCCCAAGGCGGCTGGATTGACCAGTTGTTCGGGAAATTCAACCGGCACCTGGATCGGGTCGGGCTGAAGGCCCAGGAAGGGCAGATCATCGATGCTTCGATAGTGGAAGTGCCCCGGCAGAGGAACACCAAAGACGAAAACGGCCAGATCAAGAAGGGGGAAACACCTCAGGAGTGGAAGGGGGATACCGATAAGATGAGGCAAAAAGACGTGGATGCGAGATGGGTGCAAAAAAACGGCGTGAATCACTACGGGTACAAGAACCATATCAACGTGGATAAGAAACACAAGCTGGTCCGGAAGTTTGAGGTGACGGCGGCTTCGGTACCCGACCGGGAGGTTTTCGAGGAGTTGTTGGACGTGGAGAACCGCAAGAAGGTGTGGGCAGACAGCGCATACCGGTCACAGAAGAAGAACAAGACCTTGAAGCGCAGGCGATATAACAACCAGATTCATTACAAGTCGAATCGGAATCATCCCATGACGGAGTTCCAGGAAAAGTTGAACAAGATGCGGTCCAAGGTTCGGGCGAGAGTCGAGCATGTGTTCGGGCACATGGAAACGGCGATGGGTGGAAACTGGTTGAGGGTGGTGGGCAAGGTGAGGGCCCGGATGAAGATAGGAATGCGGAACCTGGCTTACAACATGCAGCGATTTACGTACTTAATGGGACGAATGCGTCCGGAGGCAGTGAACGCATAGATTTTAAAGACTTTGGGGGCTAAGGAAAGGTTCTGGGAGTAGCCGAAGGGAGATTCCGGGCCAAAAATTTCCACGAACTCCTTTGGTTGAGGGTTGCAAACTGGTTTGAGGTGACCGTAAAGCCTTCAAACAGAATTTTTAGAGGTGCCCATAAATTGATAACCGGGGTGGCTGGCTTGAAGCAGATCAATTGCTTTTTTTAATTTCCCGGCGGCAATTTTATGAAGATAAGCTATTTTAAAATTCCCATACAGGTTGGTTCCGGTAAAGTTATCCGTTGTGGAGTATTTGAGGTCGATCGTGACGCCTTTGAAGTTGGTAATATCGATAAAATTCGGGTCAGTGGCCAACCTTTTCATGGAATCTTCAACGGAAACAGAGGTTTGTGCGGATGTAGAAAAAGCCTGCATTAAAAAAATGAAGAAAATAAAATATCTAAAAGAATTTTGTCTCACATTCCCTCGCTTGGTCCTATTTTTAATTTCACCTGTCGAATAAGCCTCCCCGCCGTGGACAACCCTTGAATCCATCACTTTTTGGGCCGGGGCATTATCAACCCGCAATTAGAACATTGCCTACCCCTGAATATCCGCAGTAAATCCAAGCCCGATTCAAATTTTATGTCTAAAGACCGAGTGAACTTTTTTTTACACCGCGGGCATTTTAAAAAAGAATAGGCGATACCAAACCCAAATGTCAGAAGAACATAAAAAAGGAACAGGGAAAGAAGTAATCCGGCAATTCCCGGGATCCATTTGGAGAACACCGCGATTAAAAACACGAGGGGGAAAAAGGAAAGCCACATCCAAAAAACCTGATGCCCCAATCTATTTCTCGCCTCAAAAAATTCCGAATATTTCCTTTTCATCTTTTAATTAATGCCTTTATACGAAGATTGGTTTACGCTTTTTCTCTTGGCCCTTGATGGGTCCCCGTACTCCCTACGTTCATTGAACTTCCCCCTGCACTAAAGTTCCGGGGGACAGGTCGGGAGACAGGTCGTGGACAACCTACCGTTCGCCCAAAAACCCTAAATTAAGTCCTTCATTGTATGAAGTGAAAGCCCTGGGTATTGGTAATGACGGGTGTTAAAGGTGACCAACGTTAAATCATTAAGTAGGGCCGTGGCGGCGATAACCGCGTCAGCCCATTCACCCGGGTGAGGTTTGCGGGAAGACGAACGAAGAATTTCAGCTGCTTTTTGGGCTGTTGAGGGGAGAACCGGAAGTATTTCGTAGCTTCCCAAATGTTGGCGGACCGCTTTCATTTCAGGGGGTTTGGCTCCGACTTCTACCTCCAGAACATTTATGGCTGAACAGGCTATGGAATCTTCCTCGGAGAGGTTTAATAAGAGTTTCACTATCGACGGGCGCCCACGAAGGGCCCAAATAATGACGTCGGAATCAATCAGGTAGGCCATGGGATTGGCTTATTTCCATCCCCGGATTCGGCCCAAGTGGCGGTTGATACCGGCTTGGGTTGTCATATCAGGATGGTTTTTATCCGTCCATGTTCCGGCTGTTTTCTTAAGGACTTTCTTGAATTTCATCGACCGGAGTTGTTTTTCAACCGCTTCCGCGACAAACCGGCTTCTTTGGCGCGCGGGAATGGAATGCTTTAGTTCCGCCCCCAATTCATCGGGAAGGACAATTAAAATTTTCATTGGAAAACCTCCTTTTCTGTATATACGATTGTGTATCCATCCGCCAAGCTTCGCAATCCCCCTTGCGGGGCCGGGGTGCAGAGTAGAGCACTGGCGCGATGGTGTGCAGAGGGTTCCTTGATCTGTTTCCCCGTTTCCGGTTCCGTGCCCCAACGAGGTTCCCTCATCACTTCGTTTCCAGCGCCCCCTCGTCAAACCGTACGTGACCTTTTCGATCATACGGCTTTCCGACAACCTCTCCTCCGGCGGCTTTACAGGTTCGACTTCCCCCTTGGCCGCTCGGCATAGTGCCTGTTGTCAAAGGCCTCGCGCTTTGGTACTACAGAGTTGTTGGCCCTTTTGGGGCATGCTCCAGCGCCTACCTTCTTTGAGACACATGGTTGAAGCAGGGGTCCTTCCCTCAGGGTGGTTTTGTTGTCCACCCCTTCATCGGTACTGTGACCCCCTCCGACTTCCTCCCACCCTTGCCTCTTTTCGGTTTTAGCCTTATAGCGGCAAGTCTTTTGGCGGGTAGGATCTCCCAGCTTGCTTGCATAGCCTTTCCAACATTCCGTTCCCCATACTCCGGAGGACTTGCCCCGCTTGCTACCAGATTCTTCAGCGGGATCGTGGCCTTCGCCAGTAGACACGCGGCTCGGCATCCCCTTGCACCTTTCGGTGTCCCATTCACGAAGCGGCAGGATTCACTTGATGTTGCGGACTGCTGGATTGTTCCCTCACTAAATGAGGTTTATGACCCCGTTTCGGGCAGGACCTCTCGATCCTACGCCGGGGGCTGACTTCCAGGCTCTCTGGTGATTACCTGGTCAGGACTTGGGTTGACCCTCATCGGCCTACTCCCTCACCTGCTGGCTCTGCAAACCCTCCTCTGGCACGATGTCCACGATGGGTCCCCGTCGTGGACAAAGTTTTCGTCAGCAAAAGACTAATGGTTTAGCAAGGCCGCAGAAACTCCCGGCTCATCCGGTTGTTTAGGGGTTCGGGGTCATGGCCTTTGTCATCCTTTGTAGCTCAGCCTGCGGATCTAGGTTAAAAAGGCCCATCTGCCATTTCCCATCACGGAGGGTAGTGGTCAGCATAATCTTACTGGTCCCTTTCTCAAAATCAGCCTCAACGGAATAAGCGGCAACAACTGTATGGTCCGGTCCCTCGGTGGGTTTTCCCAAAAGGGTTGCGCCTTTGTAAGCTTTCATGGAACCGACCGCATCCTTGAAGGATTGGATACCTTTCTCGAAGACTTCTTTATTTGTGTCAGCGTAATTCTTCAAATCCGGATCGGCTTCCGCCAAAATAAGAGTCGTATCCCAATCCTTGAATATGACCGGCGCAACTTTATCCACGTAGGCCTTGCTGTCGGCTTCGTTATCAGAGCTTGAGCAGCCCAAATAATTCATGCCCAATAAAATTAGACCCAGGGCCAAACTGATCTTCCCTATCGATTTCGATCTCCGCACAATCGCCTCCTTCATTTGGTTAATTTGTTTGTCCAATGCCACTGCCCCGCTCTGGGGTGCGGGGTTCCCCGCCGTGGACAACTTTAGAACAATAAATTTGAAATGCGCCGGACGATGAAAGATATTTTCCGGGCGATTTTAAGTTTAGATGGATTAAAAGCGTTGGGTAAAAGCTAAGCCCGGTTTCTGGGTATCAGGCAGGAACATCAAGGACAGGCCATTACCATGCTGGACCACATAGTTGTAGCGATTGACGGCGTTGTAGCGGTCGTTGCCCGCGTTGACATCCAAAAGCAGGCCCCCGACCCATATCCCGGTTCCCCCCAGGATCATGATCAAGGACGGTCCTATATCGGGGCCTTTATCCCCGGTATCGGACGCCAAGGATGCCATCACGACGGTGAAATCCACCCAACCCGCCGCTTCCAACGCGATACCCCCCACCAAAAGGCCCGTCCCCCAGCCGCTCTCGTCCGCGGCGGAACGGAGCATTTGGCTGGCCTGGGCGTCGTTGAGGGGGTCAATGACCCGCTCGAAGTCCCGCGGATCCGTCAGGGGCAAACCGTTGTAATAGAACCCGTTCGTGGCGTGGTTCCCCCACCCGAAGGTCTGGATCTCGATGGGTTGGAATTTGGGTTTGGCAGTGGCCGTTGGATTGCCGTCGCCCGGATTATCGTCTTGCGCGCGGCAAACTCCCAAGACCGCCATGAAAATAATAAAAACCCAAGTCAATGTCTTCATCGAAGCCTCCTTGCCGTTTGATTTTTAAGGTTACCCTGGGTTGAATATCCCGACGATCCAAAGACCCGCGTCAGCCACGTAGATGAACCCGTTTCCATCCACCGCGATGCCCGTAGGTATCCTAGAGAACCACGGACTCATCACAGTCCTGGCCAGGCCTTAATGGAGCACCTTTCGGATCACGTTGTTGCTGGTGTCCGCGATATAAAGGTTTCCGGCGGAATCCACGGCGACTCCCGCGGGTTGACTAAGCTTGGCGGAGGTGGCCGGCCCTCCGTCGCCCGAGTACCCCCCCACGCCAGAGGTGGTGCTTCCCACGATGGTGGACGAACCCGCGTAAAGGGAGATGATGCCGCCGCTGATCTTCCGGATCACTTGGTTGTAAGCATCCGCGAAATAGACGTTGCCCGAGGAATCCACCGCGATTCCCCTGGGGCTGTCCAGCTCCGCCGAGGTGGCCGTCCCCCCGTCGCCCGAGTAACCCTGCAACCCGGTTCCCGCCAACAGCGTTATATTTCCTGATGAAACTTCATAGATTTCCTGGGTTGATAAATCGGAAATGTAGATGTTGGAGGAGGAGTCCACCACCGCCTGATAGGGGCCCGCCATGCCCGCGAGGGTGGCCGCTTCGCCGTCGGTGAAACCGGAACCCACGCCTCCGCCGGCGATGGTGTTGATGATCCCGCCCGAGACCTCGCGGATCCGGTGGTCATTCGTGTCCCCGATATAGAGGTTGCCCGAGGAGTCCAAGGCGATTCCGGTGGAGTATTGAAGCTCGCCGCAGGTGGCCGGCCCGCCGTCGCCCTGGAAACCCGTCCAATTGGAGGCGCAAGATGGGGGGGTTGCTTGGTTGTAGCCCGCGATGGTGTTGATGATCCCGCCGGAGACCTCCCGGATGACATTGTACTGCCAGTCGGAAATATAAAGATTTCCGGAGGAATCCACGGCGACTCCCCAGGGTTGGAGCAGCTCCGCCGAAGTGGCTAAGCCCCCGTCGCCCGAATATCCCGCCGTTCCGTTTCCCGCCACCGTTGAGATGTTTCCGTTCGTGTCCACCTTCCGGATCCGATTATTTAAAGAGTCCGCGATATAGAGGTTGCCCGAGGAGTCCACCGCTATTCCCGAGGGGCCACTCAGCTCGGCGGTGACCGCTTTCCCGCTGTCACCCCCGAAACCGGCCGTCCCATTGCCCGCCACGGTGATGATGTCCCCGGGGCCGAGGGTGCTGGTGGGGGTGGCCGAAGGCGTAGGGGTGGTAGTGGTGGTTGGAGTAGGGGTGATAGTGGGAGTGTTGGTCGGAACCGGGGTGATCAAGGGTGTCTGGGTATTGGCGCTGCATTCCCCCCCCACGACGGTAAGGGCCAAGCCGCTCACCGATCCCGTGATAAAGGGAGTGGCGGGCGGGGTGCAAACCGGGGTAACGGTGCTGTAATAAAAATTGTACTGGGAGCCCGAGGGTACGCCGCCTCCATAGTAAAATTGATTTCCATAATCGTAAAAAGCCAGCAAGTTGTAGGAACCGGCTGTCGTGACCAAGGTGTAAGGCGCTCCTTCGCTCGTGATTGCCTCAACCACCTGCGAGGTCCCGCCGCTGACAGGCACCAAAACCGCCCAAAGGGTGCCGCCCGTGAAGCCACCTGTAAACACCGAACCGGAAACGGTAATGGGGATGCCTCCGGGGGTGTTCGTGGCGCTCGGCGTAAAAGTGGACGAGGGAGTGGGTGAAACCGTTGGGGTGTAGGAGGGCGTAAAGGTCCCCGTTGGATTGAGGGTGATGACGGGCGTGGGGCTCCCGAAACAGTCTAAGTTTCCGATGGTGACGTTCAGGTTACTCACTGATCCCGTGATGGGAGGGGTGCCGGGAGCTGGGCAAGCCAAGGTCATTCCCGCCCCCTGGTAATAACCCACGGCGTCGCCGACAGGGAGGGGGCCTCCGTTATACCCGCTGGCATAATCGTAAAAAGCCAAAAGGTTGTAGTTCCCGGGGGTCGAGTTGAGGGTATAGGACCCTCCGTTGACGGTGACGAACGTTTCCGCCTGCTGGCCCACACCACCCGTCGGCACCATGATCAACCAGAGGGCTTGAATGGTATCGACGGTGTTAAACCCGGTATAGGTAACCGAACCGGAGACGGTAATGGGCCCTGTCCCGGGTGTGGGTGTAATGGTCGGCGAGTTTGTCACGGTCGGGGTGGAAGTGATCGTCTTGGTGGAGGTGGCGGTGGGGCTGTTCGTGGGCGTCCCGGTGGGAGTGATTGTGTCCGTCAGAGTAGGCGTAGAAGAAGGGGTCCAGGTGGCAGTGACCGTCGGGCTGTTGGTGATGGTGAAGGTAGGAGTCACCGTAGCCGTCAGGGTGGGTGTGGAAGTGAGGGTAGGAAGGGCCGTAGGGCAATTGCCCGATTTGTCGATGGTCGTCTGCTCATAAGCGTAATAAGACGCCGTGGTGTTCACCCTGAAGCGGAATGAGGGCCCCGAAGTGGCTGAACCCCCGTTGATGATCTGTACCCAGGCATGCCCTCCCCCGTTCAATTGCACGCAATAGACATCCCCCGCCTGCAGCAGAGTCCCCGAGGCCCCGGCAGCTTGCTTGGCCGCCCCGGAGGAAGCCGCATAACCGCTGGAAGGCGCGGCCGCAAAACCCACTAGGTTGCCGTTTCCCATATAAGCCACCGAGTCCGTACCCGAGGCATTCATTTGAAAACCCACCGTGGAACCCACGGTGACCGGTACAAAATTAACGTCATAGGACACGGGTGCCGAAGTCGCCAGGGCGTCGGTCTCGAAAGTGAAATAAGACCCGGTGTTATAAAGCGCCGTGGAAATGTTGTAGCAATTCCTCGCGACTGACCCCATTTCGACGACGAGGGGCCCCGAGGGCTGGGAGGTGAAATCCGTTTCCACCGCCCCCACGGCCAGGGGCAGTTGGTTGGTGGCGTTGTTCAATTGGAAGGCCAGGAGCCGGGAATTCCCCAGGGGTACGGGTATGGTGAAAGAGATTTCGCCCGAATTGGCAGGGGTATTCATCGGGCCGACAATTCCCTGAACCGGTTGCATCGCCGGGCCGGTGATGAAGTAAAGAATCGTGTTAACGGGGGCCCCCAAAAGCGACCCGCTGATGGAATCGGTGGGCATGTTGATGGTGAGGCTGGTTCCCTGCAGGGGCGCGACCGGAGCGTTGGTATTGTTGGCCGAATGGCAGCCCACGAGGAGCATCAGGGCGAGGACCGAAAAGTAAAATTTATAGTTTGATTTCATAGTCGGCCCCCACCGTCCACCGGTTAAAGAGAACGTCCACGCGGTTTCCCAGGGAATCGGTCCCATAGCCATCGGCGTTTATGTAGTCGTAAGAAGCCGAAACCCTCAAAGCGGATTCCTTATCCAGCTTGATTTTGTACGAAGGTTCAATCCCCAGCAGAAACCCCCCGCCGTCATAAGAAAGATCACTGGGGCTGGAATTATAGCCGTTCGCTAAAACGTATTTCACCCGACCCGTTAAGAGGAAATCGCCGAAGGCCCATGAGGGGTCCAAGTAAAGCCGGGCGCCTAAAGAGTTATGGGGCTCGGCCACCCATTGGCCGTTGACCGCCGTCTGGGCTGGCAGGAAATACTGGACGCCAGCCTCGAAGGAAAAGGCCGCGGGATTGGTCCAGCTGTAGGAAAGGTTGAGATTGGGCCCCATCCAAAGGTAATCCTGGTTGTCTTGGAGGGTGGGCAGGAAGTAATAGGCAGAGGCGGTGATGGATTGGGTTTGGTTTGCAGGGAATTTAGTTACCTGGTTCACGGACAGGAACATCGAGTCCCCCAGCTTCAGGTTATCCACCGAATTGGAAAAAGGGTTGAGGGCTCCGGAATAAAAATAACCTAAGCCCACTCCGTACTGGGTGGCGCCTGCCGGCAGGGCGATCCCGTAAATCCCGCTGAGGCCGAAGCCCTTGGCTACGTACCGGTAATCCACGAATTCGGCGGGGATATTGGCCTTCTGCGTTTCGGTTTCCCAGGCCTGGTTCCCCGTCGGGAGATTGACCGCGATGTCCACCAAGGAAGGAACGGAAAAACTTTGAAAGCCGATCTTGCCGCCCACCACCGTATCGGAAAAATCGCCGAGGTTTTGGGTACTGTTGATGGGGTCGGTGTACTGGCCGTTGGCGAATTCGCCTTGGACGTAAAGGTTGAAGTCCTTAACAGGGTCGAAGGAGAGTGTGAGCGGCACCAGGAATTCATTTCCATTCCACGGCGCGCTGCTGTTGGTGGACCAGTTTTGGTATTGGAAGCCCAGGCCCAACTGGCCCGCGAAAACCGCACCGGAAAGTATCCAAATGAAAAGGCATAGGAGCCGGGTTTTCCAGGGCCTCATGGTACGGCCTCTTGGGGAGGGACCAGCAGAAGGATGACCTGGTTGCGGTTGGCAAGGCCCAGGCCGTTCTCGCCGTTCACCAGGATGCCCGACTGGAAGGTAGTGTCCAACACGGTCAGGGCCGGGTTATCAAGGTTGTTGACGGTGGGAACGGGGTTGGTGGGGATGAAGGTGACTGTGGCGTTGCCGGGGCCAGGGCCAATGTTGAGGCCCGTGAGGGTGGCGGGGTTGGTTGCGGTGACGGTGACAGTGACGGTATAGGGGTTGTTGCCTGTACCGGAATTCGCGCCGGTGAACCCGATCGTACTGTTGCCGTTGAGGGTGAAGGTGCCGTTGCCCGGGCCCGGGCCGAGGTTTACACCCGTCACGGTGACGGTACTGCTGGGAATGAAGGTAAAGGTGCCGTTGCCTGGGGCAGGGCCGAGGTTCACACCCGTCAGGGTGACGATGCTGTTGGGGTTGAAGGTAATAATGCCGGTACCCGCGTTATTGCCCAGGTTCACGCCTGTCAGTGTGGCGGGGCTGGTGGTGGTGAAGCTGATGCCGCCGTTGCCAATGTTGCCCAGGTTCCCGCCCGTGACGGTGAGGGTGCTGGTGGAGTTGATGGTGAGAGTGCCGCTGTAGTTAATGTTGTTGCCGGGGCCGGCAATGGTAGGGGAAGCGGAACTGCTGCCGCTGTTGCCATTGGAGGAGTTCGAACTCCCTGGGCCCGGGCCCAGCCAATTGTCCGTCGCGCTGACGGTACCGCTGATGGTGTTGGATTGGGAGGAGGTCGAATTCGTCGGGCCCTGGGCGTTCCAATCGTCCGTCGCACCAGTGGCACTGACGCCGTTGCTCTTGGTGGCGCCGCCATTCCCGTTGGAGGAGTTCGAGCTCCCTGAGCCCGGGCCCAACCAACTGTCCGTCGCGCTGACGGTACCGCTGATGGTGTTGGATTGGGAGGAGGTCAACGTAGTGGCGCCGGTGTTAAAGCTGAAACTGGTGATGTTGATGTTTTTCCCGTTCGAGCCGTTGTTTCCAGTCGTATTGCCCATACTCAGATAGGGGCTGGCTTTTCGGATGTGTTTGCCGGAGCCGTTGCCGTTCCCGGTATTCGAGGCTCCGGGGGAACCGCCGGTGCCCGAGCCGGGGCCGAGCCAGGAATCCTGACCGGCCTTGCTGGTCAAAGTATTAGTGAAGGTGGAAGGACCGCCGCTGTTCCCGTTAGCTCCGTTGCTGGTGTTGGCGCCGTTACCGGAAGACCCGGTGGAGTTGACGCCGGTATTCGAGGTTCCGGTGGAACCGCCACCGCCTGAACCCGAGCCGGGGGCAAGCCAGGAATCCTGGCCGCTTTTACTGGTAATGGGGTTTGAGTAGGTGGTGATGCCCCCACTATAGGATGAGAGTTTGTTTGGGCTTAAACCGACTCCGCCGTTTTTCAATGTGGTGGATTCGCCGTAGGTGACCACGGTGACCCCGTTGACAACCTTAGTGGTGGTTTCGCCGTATACCACTGTGGTGCTCCCGCCGTAAACCACCGTGGTTCCCCCAGGATTGCTATAAGCTGCGGTATTGCTCGCGCCTAACCCGGCTCCGCCGTTGCCGGTTCCCTTTCCGATAACGACTCCGCCGTTTGTCAGCGTAGTGCCGGCGCCGCCGGTTCCATTGCCGGAATTACTCGTAGAAGACGCCTGCTGCTGGCCTTTGGACTTGGACCCTGTTCCGGTCGATGTCGAGTTGCCATTGGAATTAGAACCCGAAACCTTGGTGAGATGCAGGGTCTGGCCGGCGTTGACGTTGCTCGCGGGCCCGCCGTTCACCGAGGTATAAACCGTTCCCTCGGTAACGGACAAATCCACCGTTTGGGCTTCGGGTTGGTAGTGCATCGAGTAGACCGTCCCCCGCACGCCGCAAACCACCCCGCCCGCCTGGATTTCAAAGGAGGATTTGGCCGAAGTAAGTTTCATTACTTTCGCCAAAACCCGGCCCACCAAAAGTCTGAATTTTAAAATCTTGTCGAGCGCGGAGGGTTTTTGAAGGCTGGAAAGGATAAGGGAGGATTGGGCGCCGATTTGCAGTTGGGAGCCATCGAAGAGGACCAGCGTGGCCGAAGAATCTTTCCCGGTGGTGACCCGGTCGCCCTCCTGGGCCGTGGAGTTAAGGTTGACCGTTGTTTTCTTTTTGGAGTTGGGGCCTTGGAGGGTTACATTTCCGGTGACCGAGGAAAAAGTAGCCTGGGTCGAGGTCGCGTCCACCGCCGACCAGCCGGGTACAGTGGTCAAAAATATCGCGGAAAAAAGAAGCAAAAATATTTTGGGGACGTTCATAAATGGCCCCTGGAATCAATCGTCCGAAAACCCCTGCACCTCATGGCCAACCTCGCCCGCCCTCGGATATTCGGTTCTTCAAAACCAGCGGGCGTGGCAACATTGTCACCTAGTTTCCGGGGTTTGCAATACTTCTCTTGGTAAATTTTTCAATTCCCGGGAAAACACAGGATACCGAAGAAAGGCACGACGCCCTACCTCTTGTTTCGATGGATTCAAATGGAGTTTTGCATAGGATAGGCCCATGGAAACCTTCGATGTGGTGGTCATCGGCGCGGGCGGCGCGGGCCTAATGTGCGCCCGGGAAGCGGGCAAAAGGGGCCGAAAGGTGGCTCTCCTTGACCACGCCGATAAAGTGGGGGCGAAAATCCTCATTTCCGGCGGGGGCCGGTGCAACTTCACCAATACGGGCGCAGGGCCGGAAAACTATGTCTCCCAAAACCCCCACTTCTGCAAATCCGCCTTGTCCCGCTTCACCCCCACGGATTTTATAAATCTCGTTAAGGAACACCAAATCCCCTTCCACGAAAAGAAACTTGGTCAGCTTTTTTGTGACCATTCGGCGAAGGACATCGTCGAAATGCTGGTTTCAGAGTGCGAAAAAGCCGGTGTCCATTTTTTCATGAATCACAAGTGCGAGAAAGTGCAGAAGCCCGGGGGGTTTGAGATCAAAACGGATCAAAGGGATTTTTCCTGTGATTCCCTTGTCATCGCCACGGGCGGCCTTTCCATCCCCAAGGTCGGCGCCACGGATTTTGGTTACCGCATCGCCCATCAATTCGCCCTCAAGGTCGTCTACCCATCCCCGGCCCTGGACGGGTTCCGGTTCAACCAGGAGGATTTAAAGCGCTTCGGGGACCTCACCGGGGTATCGGTCGATGCCCTGGTCAGCTGCAACAAGGCGTCTTTCCCGGAGAACGTGCTTTTCACCCACGCGGGCTTGAGCGGCCCGGCCGCACTCCAGGCTTCCCTTTATTGGGAGACCGACGACCCGGTTGAGATCAATTTCCTGCCGTCCTTTGAGCCCGGGAGCCTGGAAGAGTGGTTCTTGAAGAAAAAGGAGAAAGGGGTCAAATCCGAGGTGAAAACCCTCTTAGGCGATCTCCTTCCCCAACGGCTGGCCGAAAGGCTTTGTGAACTGGAACTTCCGCCCCACGCCAACCTTCTTCAGTTATCCGGCAAGAAGATCAGCGACTTTAGCCGCCTCCTTCAAAGCTTTACTTTAACCCCCGCTTCCACCATGGGTTACTCCAAAGCGGAGGTGACCCGGGGCGGGGTGGATACGGACGAACTTTCCTCCAAAACCATGGAATGCAAGAAGATTCCGGGACTTTACTTCATTGGTGAGGTCGTGGACGTCACCGGCCAATTAGGCGGCTACAACTTCCAATGGGCCTGGTCTTCAGGGTGGGCAGCCGGACAGGTGGTTTGAAAAAGTTCTTGTAACCTTGATTTCACCCTCTCGTTATTCAAGACTATATTCAATTCATCGGGAGGTCTTCATGAAAAAGCTCGTTTTGACGTTGGCGGCAGTTTTGGCGGTTGGGGTGGTCCATTCTTGGGTTTGGGGGGACAACATGACGCAAGACACGGTTTATCAGTTCAAGGAGAGCACCATCGACGGGAAGCCGGTCACCCTGGACCATTACAAGGGCAAAACGCTTCTCATCGTCAACGTGGCCAGCCATTGCGGATTTACCCCGCAATACGCAGGTTTGGAGAAGCTTTATGAGAAGTACAAGGACAAGGGATTCGTGATTTTGGGCTTTCCCTGCAACCAATTCGGGGCCCAGGAGCCCGGCACAGCGGAGGAGATCAAGACCTTCTGTTCCACCAAGTACAGCGTCACTTTCCCGCTTTTCGCTAAGATCGAGGTCAACGGCGATAACGCCGACCCGCTTTACAAATTCCTGAAGGGGGCCCAGCCCGGTACCGGCAGCAAGTCCGACATCGGCTGGAATTTCACAAAGTTCCTAATCGGCAAGGATGGGAAGGCGGTCCAGAGATTCGACTCCAAGGTGACTCCCGAGCAGATCGATTCCTCGGTCCAAGACTTGGCTGGAAAATAAGGACTTAGAAACTTAGGCTTAATCCACCGCTGAAGGTATTCAGGGATTCTGTCCCGCTGAAATATCCTTTATAAGAGGCAAAAAGATTGACTGGGGCGCCGAAGGCTAGGTCCAGGCCCGCTCCGACTCCGAAAAGGGTGGCCGAAGGTGTGATTCCCGTCACCGTGAAGCTGTTTCCGGGCGCGCCGCCCAAGGCCGCCTGGAACTGCCCTGCGTTGTTTATCAATTCCTCACTGGCGGAGAGGTTCACCATCGGCGTCAATTTCATGTCCCCGCCCAAGCCATAGGCCTTGGCCCCGTTCACGCCGATATAGGGCCTCAAGGAATCGTAGGACTGGCTGGGCATGGCCAGGTTCAAGCCGCTGGAACCTGTCTCCGTAAAGGCGTTCTCGCCGAGATGGGCGTATTCCATTCCCACGAGGGGTTTCACCGAAACCCCTGAAACCTCCATCCGGTAATCCCCCTGCAGGGCCGCCATGATCTGGCTGCCGTCGGTGGTTCCTTGAACCAGGTTTAGGTCGCTGCCGATGGAAATGGTGCGGTTCGTGGTGAAGTGGTTTGTCCCATACCCCGCCACTAAACGAATGTCGAACTTATCCAAAGTTTGGTTTCCATAGACCCCGAATTGGACTCCGTCCACCCCCGTCTGGCCGCTGCCATCCTGGGCCGTTACGTTGGTGTGGACATATCCTCCCATCAGCCCGCCGGTGAGGCCCGGCAGGAGTTCGGTGTCATAGCCGCCCAGGAAGCCATAATCGGACTGATTGAAGCCCGTCACTTCACTGTTCCCCGCCACCGACCCGAAGTTGTCGGTGTTCTGGATCCAAAGGCCCTGGGCCTTGACCGAGGCCAGGGGAGCCGCGTTGGCGGCCTGCCCCATCTGGTTCGCGTCTCCGGACAGGATGCTTCCCACCATGGCGGCTTGCGCTGGGTTCATCGACGGGCCCACCGAGCCGTCTAGTCTCGAGAACAATAGGTTGTCCTCGAACTGCAAGTTGTTGAGCATCACGTTGGGCAGCGCCGTGTAAATCTGCCCTTGAAGTTCATTTAAAACCTGTGATTGCCCCGAGGGAAGGTTGACTATCTCACCCATCTTTGCCAAAAGCTCCCCCTGGGCCGTGGGGATGTTCTGGTTGAGCGCATCGGCCACCAATCCCTGGTTTGGCGTCTGGACATAAGGCGAAAAGGCGTTCAGCCGGGTCAGGGTCAGCGTCACCGCATCGGTCCCGTAGGAGAGCGTGGGCGTCATTCCGGAAAGATTGTCGCCGAATGAGGAGAAGGTTCCAAGCAGGGACGATCCGGAAGTGAGCAGCACATAGCTGTCCCGGACGCCAAAACCACCGGGGTCGGCGGTCACGGTCAGGGCCCCGCCCAAATGGGCGGTCCCTGTCACGTCGAGGAGGCTTCCTTGGCTAGGTGAGATTTCCATGTCCAGCCTTCCGTTGGCTGTCTGGTTGTAATTGCCCACCGTCAGCACACCCACCGTACCTCCCGGCGACACGGTCCCGTTATTATTGACGGCGCCAAGGACGGTTCCATGGCCGGAAAGGGTGCCGTTTGCGGCCACAGTCACCCCGCCCGCGATCACCGCGCCGGGGTCATTGACATCCCCCACCTCCAAGTTGCCCGCCAATACCGTCGTTCCACCCGTGTAGGTGTTGATTCCGTCCAAAACCTCGGTGCCCGTCCCCTGCTTGGTCAGCCCGCCGGTGCCCGAAATCACCCCGCCGAAGGTGGTCGAGTTGAAATCCCCCAAGGCCAGGCCAGCCGTTTCCATGGAAACCGCACCGCCTCCGCTCAATGAACCGAGGGTCCCGTTGAAGTGGTTCAAGTCAAAGACCGCTCCCGTATTGACGAACAGGTCATAGGCATTTCCCAACGCCGTCACCGAACCCTGTTGCAGGGTCCCCGCCAGGATGCTCAAGGGGCCGGTGAAGTTGGCCTGCCCGTTCAAGAGAAGGGTGCCGGACCCCATCTTGCTCAAGGCTTCGGTGGAGCCGGTCACATCGATGGTGATCTGGCCGTTCAAGGTGACGCTGTAGGCCTGTGTGTCCAGGAAATCGGAGCTGCCGGGGTTCAAATAGACCGTCACGCTGGAAGAGGTGCTGTCGCCGTATTGCAGTCCGCCGCCGTTGAGGTTGACGGCCAGCTCGCTCACTCCCAGGGCCGAATCGTTGAGGATATTCAGGAAGCCCCCGTTGACCTGGTAGCCGACCAGGGGCCCGGTGCTCCCCCGCAGGTAGAGGGTGCCGGTGCCGTTCTTATAGAGGGTGCCGTAATAGCTGGGGCTGTCCGTGCTCACCGCCCCGCTCAAGGTGACGCCGTAATTTTGGGTGTCCAGGCTGGCGCTGCCCTCGTCGAGAGAAATCACGTGGTTTACATCGAAATTTGCCCCGGCCTGCAGGGTGGACTGGCCCATCATGTCCAACAGGTTGGAAGCGGCCCCGAAATTATTGTCGTTGACCGCGTTCAAGGTCGTGTACATGTTCACTGTCAGCCCGCCGCTGAAGGTATTGTCGCCCGTCAGGGCGATGGTCCCCGGGCCTCCATAAATGCCGCTGTACTCATTCCCATAAAGCCAGAGCGCGCCCGGGCCGCTGATGGCGCCGGACAAGGTGACGGCGTTGCCCATGGCGTCCACGAAACCCCGGTTCACCATGTCCAGGGGCTGGCTGACATTGGAATCGGACCCGATCCTCAGGGTGCCCACATTTAAGTCGATTGTCGTCCCAGCCGCGCCCAAGGAATTACCGTCCGCAACGGTCAGGATTCCCCCGTTGGAGATGCTGGTGCCGCCGCTATAGGTATTGTTGCCGGTCAAGGTCACGTAGGCGCCGTTGACGTCCATTTGGGTCGTCCCCTCCAGCGTCCCGCCGAAGCCCCCGAAACCGCCGATCTGGAAGGTGGATTGACCCTGGCCCGTGATGTCGATGGTGCCGTTGCCCAGGATGTTGCCGATGGAAACACTGGCCGAGCCGTTCGTGCCCGCCGGGTCGCTGCCCACGGCCAGGCCCGCTTCGCCGGCCGAGACGTCCAAGGTGGCGCCGCTGGAGAGGCTCAGGGTGCCGGTAATAGTCAGGCTGCCGCTTCCACCGTTGCCTGCTCCGCCGCCGTAATTTTGGCTGGAATAATCGTCCGTGCCGCCTCCGCCCCCGGCGATGTTCAGGAGGCTTCCGGAGACAATGGTCAGGTTCTGCATGTCCAAGGCCACACTTCCGCCGTTTCCGCCCGCACCGCCGCTGCCCGACGCGCCCGAATTGCCCTGGCCGCCGTTGCCGCCTAGGCCGCCCATCACGCTAACAGGGCCGGAAAGGGTCACATTGCCGCCACCGCCCCAATTCGCGTTGCCGCCATTGCCGCCCGCACCCGCGCCGCCGCCCGTTCCCCCCGCCCCGCCGGCCACCAGGATGGAGCCCGACAAGATGTTGAGGTTAGAGGAAACCAGGGTGGCCCCGCCGCCCGAGCCTCCCGTGCCGTTGATGCCGCCGTTGTCGGCGTTGCCCCCCATCCCTCCCGCCACAGTAACCGTGGAATTCTGCACCGCCAGGGTGCCGATCTGGGCAAAGGCGTTCCCGCCGTTGGCCCCACTGAGGCCCCCCTGCCCGGCCAGGACACTTCCGCCTTTTCCACCCTGGACGTTCAAAAGGGAGGTATAGGTGTTCACGGTGCCGTTCACCAGGGTCGTGGAACCGGAAACCAGCGTCACGCCGCCCGCCATCAGGCTGGCCGCGCCACCCGCCGCGCCGCTTCCGCCGTCCGCGCCCGCCGTACCGCCCGCGCCACCCAGGATACCTACCGTACTGGCTTCCGAGAAAAGGGAGCCCACTGTCATGGCCGCGTTGCCGCCCAATCCGCCGGTCCCGCCGCTTTCGCTGACGCTGGCGCCGCCTTGGCCGCCCGCTCCCCCCGTCACCCAGGCCTGGGCCCCGACGAGGGCCATGGAATTAATGGAAACCGCCGCATTGCCGCCCGCGCCGCCGTTGCCGCCCGTGCCCACCGTAATCGTCGAGCCCTGGCCGAAGATTCCACTGCCGCCGACGCCGCCCGCGCCGCCTCCCACGAGGAAGGTCGTGGATTGGCCCCCCATGTTGCCAAGTTCGGTCACAGCGCCCAGAGTCACCCAGGCATTGCCGCCATAGCCGCCGTTTCCGCCACTGCCCGCGGTGCCGCCCCCGCCCGACGAACCGCCGACACCCCCGGGCCCCGCCCCGCCGCCGAAACCGCCGCCGATGTTGTTGCCGTTCGAACCGTTGGTTCCGGTCACTCCGTCCGAACCCCCGAAACCGTTGTTGCTGCCGTTCCAGCCGTAACCTCCCGCGACGGTGAAATTGTCCCCCGAGGCCATGTTCAAGGTGACTCCGTTATAGAAGGCGTTGCCGCCATTGCCGCCGTTGCCGCCCTGCAGGGAAACCGGGTTGTAATCAGGAAGCCCGCTGTTGGGGGGTGGCTGGACGACCTCAAGTTGTTCCTGGTTCTCAGCCTGAACGTAGATGCCCAGGGTCAGGTCCACGATCCCAGCCGATAGGCCCGCAGTTGGAATAAAGCCGATGATGGCCACTGTGTCGCTGATGACCGTGGTAACAATCTGGTATCCGTCGCCGCCGTTGCCGCCGCTGGCGCCGTTGCCGCCTTCCCCGCCCGAACCGCTGATGCCGCCGTAGCCGCCGTTTCCGCCCAGAACCGCAAAGGTCGAGTTGGAGGCCATATTAAGGGAACCCAGGCTGACCGAGGCGTTGCCGCCCATGCCGCCTTCGCCACCCATGCCGGCTCCGCCGCCGTTGTTGCCCGCGCCGCCGTTGCCGCCGAAACCGCCGTTTAAGCCGGAAGAACCTGAGGCGCCCACGCCGCCCGTGCCGCCGTTGCCCCCATTCCCGCCGCCGCCTCCCGCGCCTCCATTCCCGCCGGTAACCGAAACCGCCGTGCCCGAAACCATTGTGGCTAAGCCCGCCACCAGGGTTGCAGCGCCGCCGTTTCCACCCCCGCCGCCTGCTCCTCCATTGCCGCCCGGCGCGCCGTTGCCGCCCGGCGCCCCATTTTGGCCCGTGCCCCCCGCGCCGGCCGTCACGGCGTTGCCGCCGGCTCCGGCGAAGCCGCCGCCGCCCCCAGCCCCGCCGGCCACGTTGAGGATGTCGCCCGATACGCCCATGGACAGCGAACCCACGGTCAGTCCGGCGTTCCCGCCGTTTCCACCAAAGCCCCCAAAACCACCCGAGGTGAAGTTGAATTGGCTGTTGAAATAAGCGACGGCTGAACCGTATCCGCTGTTGCCGCCCTGGCCACCCGAGCATCCGCTGCAGCTGCCGCCATCGGCTCCCTGTCCTCCGGGGCCGCCGTTGCCGCCCTCGCCGCCAAAGCCGCCGTTTCCGCCCGCCCCTCCGGTCACATTGAAGATTTCATTGGTCCCAGCCATGTCAAGCATCCCCAGGCTCACGCCTGCGTTGCCGCCATTGCCGCCAAAGCCGCCGAACCCGCCGTAGCCGCCGTTTCCGCCGGGTGCGCTGGTACCGGCGTTATCGCTGGAGGCGCCCATGCCGCCGCTGGCGCCCTGGTTTCCATTGCCGGCCAGCCCTCCCGTTCCCCCGGCTCCGCCCGCCACATTCACCTCGTCGCCCGACCCCTGCATTAAAAGGGTTCCGGATACGGTCAAGGCCGCGTTCCCGCCCGAGACCACATTCGTCGTGGTGACTCCTGAGTTGTTGATGCTTTGGGTTAGGATCCCGCCCGCGCCGCCAAAACCGCCGCCCCCGCCGTTGCCGCCGTAGCCCCCGTCACCATTGGTGCCGCTTTGGTTGTAGCTGGCCACGCCTCCATTATCCGATCCGCCCAAGCCGCCTTGGGCGCCCGATCCGGCTGTCCCGCCATTGCCGCCCGCCCCGCCGGTCACGTCCACCATGTCCCCGTCCCCGGCGAGGGTCAGGCTGGAAACGGCCATGGACGCATTGCCGCCCGCCCCACCATCCCCTCCGAAGCCTCCCGTGCCGCCCGCCCCTCCGTTGCCCCCGTTACCGTCGTTACGGCCATAACTGCCCGTTCCCCCCACGCTGCCGCCGTTACCGCCGCCGCCGTTGCCGCCGGAATAAACCGTCACGATCGTCTGCCCGCCGGAGGAGGAAACGGTGGTCACGGGCATGCCGCCCGCGCCGCCGGTGACGGCCAAAAGGTCGTAGGAACCTAGGGAAACGGCCCCCGCGCTCAAGGAGGCGTTTCCACCGTTGCCGCCATTGCCCCCCAAGCCGCCTCCGCCTCCTGATCCGCCGTTGCCCCCATTACCGCCTGTGGAGGAGACATAACCACTGGTGTCCGGGGACCCGGCGCCGGCGGAATAATAACCCGCTGCGCCACCCGGGCCGCCCGAATTAGCCGTGATGGTGGTGACCCCCGCCGAAACCGAGGTCACGGGAGTCCCCCCCACCCCCCCGTTGCCGCCGGACAGGGTTAATTGGTCGGAAACACCCATGGAAAGATTGGAGGTTTGAAGGTTCGCGTTGCCGCCGGTTTGGCCGGGAGAGGTATCCGAGATAGTTGTCGTTCCGGATGAAATCGACGTCACGGGGATGGAGCTGTTGCCGCCATTGCCGCCCTGGCCCCCGTCGCCGCTGTCGTTGCCATTGGCCCCGGTGCCGCCGGCGTCCGCGCCATAATCCCCATTGCCGGCCGAACCGCCTTGGCCCGCGTTGCCCCCGGTTCCGCCCACAACCGTCAGGGTTGCGGCCGACCTCAGGGAAAGGGAGGAGGTTGTTGTCAGGCCCGCACTGCCCCCGTTACCGCCTTGGCCCCCTTGTCCACCCGTAAAGCCAGCGTAGCTCGAGCCCATGTCCCAACTACCGCCGGTACTGCCGTTCCCGCCATTTCCACCCGCACCCCCTTGAACCGTTACGGAGGCGCCAGCGAGGGACAGGCTGGTGGAATCAAAAACTGAGTTCCCGCCATCGCCCGCGTTACCACCACTGCCGCCGGACCCGTCGGGATTGGCGTATCCCCCGTTACCACCGCTGTTGCCGTTTCCGCCCAGGACTTCCAGGCTCAGGTTGGTTCCGGCCATGGAAACCGCCCCCGCCGTGAACAAGGCGCCGCCCCCGGTTCCGCCCGTGCCGCCAGTCCCGCCGTTGCCGTTGGTGGTGGTCGTATTGCTGTTCCCGCCCGCGCCGCCGGCCCCGCCGTTACCGCCAATGGCCCCCAAGCTATAGCTTGAACCGGTCATGGTGAAATCGCCCAGGGTCACACCTAAGGCCCCGCCCGAACCGCCGTTGCCGCCGTTCTGTCCGCTCTGGGCTTGGGCGCCTGCCCCACCCACCGCCCCATTCCCGCCGGCAAACAGTGTGGAAGTGTCGTTTAGATAGAGGGATTGCATGCTGACGCCGGCGCTTCCGCCCGAGCCCCCGTTGCTGATCGTGCCATTTTGGGCCGCCCCCGCCGTGCCGCCCTCCACCGTGAGGGCGGAATTGGAAAGGCTGACCGGCCCCATCAAGGCCAGAACCGAACCACCGTCGCCGCCGTTGGCGTAGCCGCCGCCCGAATTACCCTGGCCGCCCGTACCGCCCTGGAGATTCAGGGTTCCGCTGCCGCTGAGAGGTCCCAGGCTTAGGCTGACCGCTCCGCCCGTGCTGCCGGACCCACCGTTAACTCCACCCTGCCCGCCCGTACCGCCCAGCAGTTGTAAGGTGCCGCCATTGAGGGAAGTAGCGCCTCCCACAGTGACATAAGCGTTCCCGCCCACCGCGCCGTTGGCGTCGGAAGTGCCGATTTGCCCGGGGCCGAAGGTAACGCTTAATTGGGAGCCCGAATTCAGGGTCAATGAAGTGATGTTGAAGCCCGCGCTGTCATTGGTGTCCGTTGAAACGGTGGTGGGGCCGGAGTTCGTCAGGTTAAAACCCACGTTGAGGCCCAGGGTGAGCTGGGTGAAATTGTAGTTCGTGGACCCGTTATTGGCATTGTTACCGATGAGCCCAAAGCTAACGCCCCCGTTGGGGCTGATCATTGTGATGGGCTGGGTGCCGTTGCCGATGAATTGGAGTAAGGAAATGGAACTGTTGTTGGGGAAGGTGATTTGAATGTTGCCGCCGCTGGAAGTGGCGTCCAGGGCCGTAATGGCCGCGCCTAAGGAACCGGTGCTGTCATCCCCTATTGCCGTGGAGGCGGTCACCGAGGCGCTTTGGGCGTGAAGAGAGGTGGCAAAAAGGCCAAATGCGAAGGGCAGGAAAAACCGCGCTAAGGAAAATCGATATTGAGGCTTCGTAGACAACTTTGAATCCCCCAATTTCAAAGGGTGGCGAGGAAAGGCGATGTTCGGTATTTGGATGAAGGGGTTATACAGACTTGTTTGGAAAATTTCAAGGAACTCTTGGCCGGAAAATCAAAGGGAGGATGAGTGGATTTTCTGGAAAATCCACCCTTAACGGAGCGTTAACCTTGCCGGATGGGAGAGAATTTTAGAAATGGAGGAAAAGCGCTTAAGCCCGGCCCGCCAAGGCGAGGCCCTTGGATTGGCAAAAGTCCCTCTCGCTGAATTGAAGGTACTCGAAGTCGCGGCTTGCGGAAGCGCGGTGGCCGCAGGTGACGCAGACGTAGTCGAATTCCACCTGGGTCTTCCCCTTGGTTTTTCGGTCCAGGATCCTGCAGTTGCGCATTTCGACATGGCTTTCGCATTCCGCGCAGAAAATGCTTTCGGGGTATCGGACTTGTTTCATGGGGTGGCTCCTTCGGCGAAGAGAACGGCCGGATGAGCATCATGCGCTTTCTGGAACGAATAAGCAAGGTATGCCGGAAGCGAGGGACGGGCATGAGCTTTCAAGGCCGAATATGGCCGGTATTTCGATGTGAAGATTCTGTTAAAACTTGGGGTTTTGGTTTGCGGGGGCAAAAGGAACGGCTATTCGCCACGAGGCTTAAAGATCATCAAGAGTGCCGCCAATAAAAAAAGGGAAAGCACAAAAATCCCCAACACGCCGGCGTTGATGGGGATGTTGATCCCCGCTTCCTTGCTGTTGGCCTGCACGATGGCGTGAACCGCGAAAAAGAAGACGACGTTGACGAAAAGCCCCACCAACATCATGGCTGCCGGCATCCTCTCGTTCATTTGAGAAATTCTATCGGGTGTGGACAGCCAATAGCTTTTCCAGGGGACATTGATGAACTGGGCCGGGATTTTATGGATGGCCCAGCAAAAAACCGCCAAGAGACCATTGATCAGCAGCACAAACAGTGGAAAAGTGCCCGTAAACGCGGTTTTGCTTTGGAACCCGTTGGGATTCCCGCCGGCGTCAAAATGAACCGCCAGCCGGTCGGGTAAACCGTCAATGGATGAATAGAAATAAACCATCAAGGAAACAAAAAGAGCCAACCAGATCAAACCTAAAACCTTGGCCATTGGGTCCGCCTTATGGGTTAAAAATCTTCTACCGTCGAATTCCCTTATTATCCCGTATTTTCCTGAAGGAATGCCGGAAGTTTGGAACAGACACCGGCGCTTAAGGCCGGTCATGGCCGGTATTTCAATATTAAGATTCCGTTAATAATTTGCCGGAGGTTTCACATTCCTCTGGCGGTATACCCCACTTCTTGTTCCTTATACTCGTTCCCATCGATTCTGATTCGCTTAAAAATATCGTCGATTACCGATTGCAAGGACCCCTTCTCATAGGCTTCCAGGGTTGGATATTCAGACCCGATTTCCATTTCTTCGTCGGATTCTTCATCGGACTCCGAACTGGGAATCTTCACTCTTCCAACCTTAACGAAAACAAAACTATCGTTTTTAAGGTCCGCGACCATGTTTTTATCCCTGTAAAGCAAGGCTTTCGGAGCCAGCTCTACCCCCTCCAATAGGGAGAAGTTCCGGATTTCGGTTTTGCTGATTTTCGCTTCCGGGGGAAAACGGCTTTCGGTGAAAGGCGTCAAGTCATACCGAGCTTTGTACCAACCGCATTTAGAAAATATATTGAAACTTCTCTGGTCCGCGAACTTGACGCCGACCCTGGCGTGGATTTCCTTCCGGAGCAAAACCAGGTAATCCACGCCATAATCCTTGACCGCCTCCTGAAGATAGGTGGGAACTTGCATGTCGCTATGGTTGAAAACGATCGTATCCGCGTAGCCCTTGTATTTCTTATTGTTAAAAAACAGAACGAGTTTCTTGGCCGGATCCGGTTCGGCTTCAATCTTGGCGATGACATCCGGGGCCACCAGCTCTTCCGCGTTTGTTTTGTGGCCATCCAAAATCCCGGCGTCCGCGGCCTCGGCGAAGTCGAACAAGCTAGAACTGTAATAGTAGGGTTCGCCTTGAAACGTCAATTCACGGATGAACAGGGCGTTAAACCCGATGGTGGGAATGAAAAACATGCCCTTGGGCAGCGTGAAATTCACGGAGTCTAAAATGTCGACCCACTCTTTTTTCCGCAACAATTCGATATCCCTTACTTCCGTCTTGGACATCTGTGGAAGGATATCCGCGATATTCCCGGATTTCGGCGAATACCAGTCCGTCCTTGAGAAAATATTTTTAAGCAATGGCTCGTTAAAGATGTACCCGCGTTTCGCAAAGATCAGGTTCCGCAACAGGCGGGACGGGTTCAACCGAACGTGGTGGAGCGACATCAAAACATCGTGGGGAAAGGGCAGGGACATGGCGCTGTAAAGATCATCGTCGAGAAGCGAGCTATTAAGGGTTTTCAAGGAATTCGCGATATTATCGTAATCGTAATTGCTTTCGATGGACTTGATGAACTCGACGTTCTTGCTCTCTTGGGGGCTCAGTTGTCCGAACTGGAAATCCGGGTTCCCTTTATACCAATTAGTTTGGGAGAAAATGTCCTGTAATATCATATCCTTGAAGAGGTAGCCGTGACGGGCAAAAGGTTCGTTTCGAAGGAGCGTGTAGACGGAAAGACCGACATCAGTCAGTGCCTGATCGACTTCATCGCCAACTTTCAAATCGGCTTTCGTCAGGTCGGCCTTGTCAGCTGTGTACGGTTTATTGTTGAGATAATCAATGACTTCCCGAAATGGATCGGTTTGCGCCGAAACGTTTTGAAAACCGGCTAAAAGAAACACTCCCAAAAAGATATAAAGCCATTTCCGCTCTCCCATAAATGCCTCACTTATATTTAATCTTGTAAAGTTAAACCGTCCTTTTTCAGCCCTTCCCTCAAATCATGCATGAATTTTCCACCCGGGTCACTTTTAATCGTGGGTTTGTAATCTTTTTCCAGCTCTTTGAAGAGCTTGAAATGCGGTAATTCGGTGTGCATGTATTCGTAATGGCCGATCATATATTGAACCGACGGAAATTTTTTGACCAGAATTTCCACAAGCTTAACGTCAGCCTCCACTTGTTGGGCCGTTAAGTGGTTTTCGTCACTCGCCACGTTTTCAATCCCCAGGGCAACATGGTTAAACCCGATGACATGCCGGCCGACGATATTGGTTGGAAGAAGGCTATAAATATCCCCGTTTTGGTCCACGACAAAATGAATTCCAACATTTACCCTGCCATGTCCGACCAACTCCTTCCTGAAACCTAGGACCTCATCGGCTTTGAAGGCCTGTAATGATGCTTTAAGAGTGGATATCTCAGTGTCATGAATGACAATCATTTGTGGATTTTCAAGCTTGTAAGAATCCAATCCGTAATGCTGTTGGCAGTATTCTTTGGTAAGTTCCAGTTTTTTAGGAGTGACAATTGGATATTTCTTAAACGTGGTTTCCAAGGCAGGATCTTGAAAATTTGGCGTCGGCTGGGCATTAAGAACAGATTCAAGGAATGGGAATGTGGGTTTGGGAGAAAGGCCAATGGCGATCAAAAAAAGGAGAAGAAGAAGGATTTGCTTTAGTTTAGGCCGGAGCATGATGGGTTTTATCAAAAGAATCTTACGCGCTTAAACTTTTGAAAGTTGTTTAGGCGAGTTTGTAGGATTGACGGCGGGCGAGGTTTTTCCCGACAGGATCTTCTCGGCTTGATCCATGGCCTGTTCCATCTTCGGGTACCTGATACCACGGTATCCACGCACTTCCTCGGGGAGAGAAAGGGCGGCCACCCAGCGCTCGTACATCTCGGGGCTGGTGTATTCAAAACGGTCCACTAAAGCCTCATACCAGGCCCTAAAGGCCTTTTCCTTCTTGTGCCATTGGGGCAACAAGCGGCGCAGGAACTTCATGTGTTTCATGGCGTTCAGCATCCAGTCGCGGCTCTTCATGTCAAAGCGGATTTTCATGCCCAGGACGTCGAATTCGGGGCGGTTGAAGTGCTTGTACACGATCTTGTCCCCACCGGCCAAATCCACCTTGTAGCGGCGGGCGTCCTTCTCATATTTCTCCGGGCTGGTCAAAAGATGGGCCACGTAGACCTCGTCCTTGATTTCCATGACCTTATGCAGGTACTTCACGACCGCCTTGGTGCCGGAGAATTCAGCGGCTTTGGTGTCCTTCTTCAGGGTGGCCATGACCCGGTTCACGTATTTCTGGGCATAGCGCCAATTCTCGAATTCGATCAGGTCGTAGAGCCGGTTCACGAACTGCACGCGGGTTTCCTTGTCCCCCTCCCAAACCTGCAGGAAATCCCCCGCCATGGCGAGGTAGGCACTGGCCCGGTTGCCGCCCAGTAGCGAGGCTTTTTTCATCATCATTTCTTGGAAGCTCATGCGCACTTCCGCGTTGTACTTTTCGGGGTGCACGGCCAAATCCCGCCCCAAATGGAAGGCGTCGATGTTGTGCTTGGCGGCGCTGGGGCTGAAGTTGTCCTTGATGGCGTCGGTGATCTCGTGGAGGGTGAGGGGGAAAAGCCCGCGTTGGAAGGCCACGCCCAAGAGGAGGATGTTCACGAACACCTTGTTGCCCAGGTAATCCTCTGCGATCTTGCTCATGTCCGCGCCGAAGTAATCCTTGGTGTACCGCTTGAAGATCTCAGACAATTGGGCGGTGTCAAAGTCATCCAGGCCCATGAGGGTCAGGATCGTGTGGGTCTTGTGGGTATTGACCACCGAATGGGTGTATTCCTTGGAGCCCGACCCGGAAGGTCATGCGCGGGTCCAGGCCCCGGGCCGCTTCCAGGATATCGAGCCCTAAGAGCAGGTTGGCTTTGCCCTGGGGCAGGAGGGGCGCCACCACCTTCTTTTGTTTGGAGAAGGTGATTTGGGAATAAACCCCGCCGTTCCGTATGGCAATTCCCTTCTTGTCGCAGAAGGTCACGTGGTAGCCGTGCTTCAGGGCCGCGCGCACCAAAACCGCCGTGGAACTGCCGATGCCCATGCCGCCCACGCCCGCCACGTAGGCCCGCCAATCCTCGTCGAACTTATAGGGTTCGGGCACGGGAAGATGGGATGGGTCGGGCAGGATGGGGTTGGCGGATTTGTGCTTGCGGATAATGGTGAGTTCCTCGAAAGCCGGGCAGGCCTTGACGCGGGTGCAGGCCATGTCGGACACGCAATAGGAAAGGTCGGTGGACATCTTGGGGCCGTAGAGGCTGTCCTCGATGGCCAGGCCCGGGCAGCCGGTCAGGCGCGTGCATTCCAGGCAATACTCACAGGTGTGGTCGTTCACGTTGATGCGCTTCTGCACGGGTAGATAGCCCCTTTTGGCCTTCTGGCGGCTTACTTCCAGCCGCTTGCGGCGGTGGAAGGTGATGCCGCATTCCTTGTCGGCGATAACGAACTTCACGCCGGGCTCCAGGATCATGTCCTCCAGGATTTCCCGGTAGTCGTCCCGAAGCTCGGGGTTTACGCGCGCGATGGAGACATCCTCGCCCTCAGTCAGGCCGTGGAGCACCTTTTCGATGTCCTGCCCGAAGGTGGGGTTGCCCATGAGGTCCTTTTCCATGCCCGGGTGGGGCTGGTGGCCGGTCATGGCGGTGGTCTTGTTGTCCAAGACCACGTAAAGCACATCCTGGTTGTTCTTGATGGAGTCCGAGATTTCAGCCAGCCCCGAGTGGAAGAAGGTGGAATCGCCGATGAAGCAAACCGACTTGTTGGTGGAAAAGGGTGAAAGGCCCGCGCCCGTGCCGCCGCCCAGGCCCATGCCGATATAGTTGTGCATGAGGGGCCCGTTGGGGGGCATGAAGAGCAGGACGTAACAACCTGCGTCGCCGTGGAAGAGGATATCCAGCGGTTCCCGCTTGTGCTTTTTTTTCATGTAGTCCTTGTCCTTGAAGTCCGCCACCAGCTGGAGGAAGACCGAGGAAGAGTCGCGGTGCGGGCAGCCGGGGCAAAAGGATGCCGTGCGCTTGGGGATGGCGACCTCGAATTGTTCCAGGCTGTCCATGAACTGGATTTCTTTTTTCACCTGGGGGGTCGAAAGTCCGGTGTGCGCCAAAAGCGGGGCCAGGGTGCGCATGACCACGGCGGGGCTCAAACCCTGGTCGGCCGGGAAGCCGGTCAAGTCTGCCGGGAAGGTCTTGCCCCAGACCGTCGGCATTTCCTTGATCTTGCCGGATTGATGAAGATCCATGACGATGTTGCGGACCTGGCTTTCAATGAAACGACGCTTCTCCTCCACCACGACGAGGGTGTTCGTGTATTTCAAAACCTCCTGGATGGCTTCGGGGTCCACCGGATAGGTAAGGCCCAATTTCAAGATCGGGAAATGGCCGGTCATGCCGAATTCGGAAAGGGCTTGTTCCAGGTAAGTATAAGAGGCCCCGGCGGTGATGAAGGCAAAAGGAGCCTTGCCTTTGGCCGACCCATTTCCATTGTTTTCATGATCCAGAAGAGAATGGGACATGCCCGATTTTTCTTTATCATTTTTGCCAGAGGAAGAACTGGGCGGTATGAGCTTGTTGATTCCCTTCTTGCGGGCCGCGGCCAGGAGCCGGGGGAATTTGACTTCCAAGGCTTCCTGCTCCAGGGGCACGGTATGGGGCGGCAAGACGATGGAATGGGTGATGTCGAACTTGGAGCTGTCCAGGGTGGCCTTATTGAGCGTGCTGAAGCCCTTGGGCGGCTGGTTGGGATAGACTTCCACACTTCCGCCCCCCTCGGCCGTATAGGTGATGAGGAGATAGGCGATAAAGAGGTCGGCTTCCTCGGAGAGCTCGAAGGCTACCTTAACCCAATCCTTGATCTCCTGGAAAGTCGCTGGCTCCAAAACGGGGATAAAGAGGTGGTCGGACAGGCGGCGGGAATCCACCGGAACCTGGGTGGTGTCGCTCCAGGGGTCGTCCCCGATAACGATAACACCGGCCCCCTGGTGGCCCTTTTTGGCAAGAGAGGCGGCTACCAAGGCGTCGGCGGCCACGTGGAAGCCTACGGATTTCATGACCGTAATGGCTCTCAAGCCCGCCATTTGGGCGCCGTTAAGCCTTGCGGCCGAGAGGGCTTCGTTGTTGGCGATTTGGGCGAGGATGCCGTGTTCTTTGAGGTAGGGGGTGGCGTTGGCGGCGGCTTCGAAGACATCCGCGACAGGTGAGCCGGGGTAACCGGTCAGCAGGTTTAACCCCGCTTCCAGGCCGCCCTTGAGAATCAGCTCGTTGCCGGTATAGGTTTCAACGCCCTTTTCTTTGATAAATCGAGGGTCCATGTGGTCAACACCATATCATGAGGGGGGGACAAATTAAAGTTCACAATCCGGACCAATGACTGGCTTGTTTGAACCTGCGCCCAAATATGCCGGAAATTTCAGCTTTATTTCGAAAGACGGATTTTTAACCGGGGGTGTGGACTTCGTGACGATCAAATATACAACAGCGGATCCTGGGCCCGTCCGTTTTTGCGGATCTCGAAATGCAAATGCGGACCCGTAACGCGCCCCGTGGCCCCGACCCGGCCGATCAGCGTACCGCGATGCACCCGCTGGCCCGTTTTGGCGTAAATCTTCGAAAGATGGCCGTAGTAAGTTTGTAATCCGTTGCCGTGAGCCACCACAATGAGGTTTCCGTAACCGCCCGAGACGCCCGTGAAGACCACCTTGCCGTTGGCTGCCGCATAAACCGGGTCGCCGTATTTGGCGTGCAGGTCCACTCCCCCGTGATGGCGTGTATCACCCGTCAGGGGATCCACCCGGACCCCGAAGGGCGAATTGATCTTCTCCCAATGGCCCAGTGGGTCGCCGAAAATGCCCCGCCGGCTGAAATAGTCCTTCCATTCCTTGACCATGAGGAGGGGTTTGGCGTTGGGAATGAAAACCACGTCCCCCTCATGCAAGTTATGCCACCAGTGGATACCGTTCTCGATCTTGAGGGTCTTCTCGTCCACACCGTAATCTAGGGCGATCTTGGCGAGTTCCTCCCCCTTGGCCACCACGTGCAGGACCCCTTTGCGGGAAAGCAGGTTCATGGTCTGTTTGATCTTGGCCCTGAAGGGCATGGTGGGATTGGCACCGATAAGGGAATAAACGTCCAGGTTGTTGTTCTTGGCGATGGTCCAGTAGTTCTCCCCCATCTGGACCGTATGGACGGTCACTTTGACGGTCTTACAGACGATCTTCTTCAAATCGAAAACGTCGGCCGTGGTGGCTTCGGCGATGGTCCCGGCGGGTTTTCGCACGGCGATTGTTGGGGGGATGGCTTGGATAGTGGGGGTGATTTTGACGGTGTCGGCCACGCTGACCGGGGGCTGTTGGGAGGACCCTGGGACAAATGCGTGGTTGACCGCCGCGAAGACCCCCATCAAGCCCAAAAGGATCACGGCGTCCAGGATTAGGAAGAGAACCACACGGCGGTTAAAAAGCAAAATTCAACCTCAAAATTTAATTTGCTGTCATTGCGAGCCACGAACTTCGGGGCAAGCTTGAAGCGGTAGGCCGAAATTCGGCCTACCGTGGTTGGCCCTTTGGGCCAACTACAACCGCACTCCCCAGTTCATGGGTGGTGTAAGTCTTATTAAGACTGAGGTTGCTTCGTCGTAACCGTCCGCCTATTCGGCGGCCACTCCTCGCAATGACAGTTTACAAATCTAATTTAGGACACAACTCCCAGCAACGGCTGCTGGTCTTTCAGCATCTTCCGGACCGCATCAGCCACCTGGGCCGGCTCCAGGCCGCACATTTCCCTCTGCAGTTGGGGCTTTCCGTGCTCGATGTAGCGGTCGGGGATGCCCAGGCACTTCACCGCGCAATCGGTGACGCCGTGCCTCTGGAGGGCTTCCAAGACGGCGCTGCCGAACCCGCCGATGACCGAATTTTCTTCCAGGGTCAGAAGCACTTTATTCTTTTCCGATATGGAAAGAATCAATTTTTCGTCCAAGGGCTTCACGAAGCGCATATTCGCCACCGCGCCCTCAAGGCCTTCCTTCTTCAAAATCTCGCGCACCGCTTTGGCCACACCCACCATGCGGCCCACGGCGAGAAGGGCGTAGTCCTTCCCATCCTGCAGGAGTTCCCCCTTGCCGATTTCCAGCTTTTTGAAGCCTTCCTCGATCTTTACGCCTTCCCCGTTGCCGCGCGGGTAGCGCAAAGCAATGGGGCCATTGTGCTCGACGGCGGTGTAAAGCATGTTGCGTAGTTCATTCTCGTCCGAGGGCGCCATCACCGTCATATTGGGAATACAGCGAAGATAGGACAAGTCATAAACACCTTGGTGGGTTTCACCGTCTTCTCCCACCAGGCCGCCGCGGTCCAGCGCAAAGACCACCGGCAGCTTCTGCAGGCAGACGTCGTGGATGATCTGGTCGTAGGCCCTTTGGAGGAAGGTGGAATAGATCGCCACCACGGGCTTGATGCCCTCGCAGGCAAGCCCCGCCGCCATGCAGACGCCGTGGCCTTCCGCGATGCCCACATCGATATAGCGGTCAGGAACGGTTTCGCCGAACTTCTTCAGGCCCGTGCCGTCGGGCATGGCCGCGGTGATGGCCACCAATTTCGGGTTGGCCTTGGCCAGTTCGATCATGGCGTCACCGAAGACCTTGGTATAAGCCGGCGCCGCGCCGGGCACGCTCACCGCCGTGCTCTTGCCCGTTTCCTTGTCGAACACCGTCACACCGTGGTACTTCTCGGGATTTTCCTCCGCTGGCGCGTAGCCCTTGCCCTTTTGGGTTACGACATGTAGGAGTATGGGTCCCTTCAGCTGTTTGACCTTCTTGAAGATTTCCACCAGGGTCCGGATTTCGTGGCCGTCGATGGGGCCGTAATAGCGGAGGCCCAGTTCCTCGAAGAGGGTGCCGGGGGTCATGAATCCCTTCAGGGCCTCTTCCGCGTGGTGGGTCATCTGCAGCATCTGGTGCCCGACCTTGGGGATGCCGTTGATGAAGCGCTCCACGTGGGTTTTGGCTTCGTTATAGGACTTGCCCGCCAAGATCTTGTTGAGGTAACTGGTCATGGCCCCCACGCTGGGGGAAATGGACATTTCGTTATCGTTCAGGATGACGGTCATGTTGAGTTCCGGGTGGTCACCGATGTTGTTCAAGGCCTCCATGGAAAGGCCGTTGGGGATGGCGGCGTCGCCCACCACCGCCAGGACGTGGAAATTCTTCTTTTGGATGTCCCGGGCCATGGCCATGCCGAAAGCCGCCGAAAGGGCCGTGCCGGCGTGGCCCACGGCGAAGGTGTCGTATTCGCTTTCATTGCGCTTGGGAAAGCCACAAAGGCCCTGGAACTGGCGCAGGGTGGGAAATTTATCCCGGCGGCCCGTCAAAGCCTTGTGGCCGTAGGCCTGGTGCCCCACGTCCCACACGATGCGGTCCTGGGGGGTGTCGTAAACGTAATGCATGGCCAAGGTCAGCTCCACCGCGCCCATGCTGGAGCCCAGGTGCCCGCCCGTTTGGGAAACAGAGGTCACCAGAAAGTCCCGCAACTCCTCCGCCACCTTAGGCAGGGCCTCCACGGGGAGGGCCCTTAGGTGGGCGGGTGTTTGGATTTTATCGAGGTACTCGTACATTCTTTCTCCAACTTCGTCGAATTTTTAATTTTGAATGTTAAATTTTAAATTAAGGCTATTTCCGCCAAGCGGAAATCCTCAACAATTTAAAATCGAGAACTCAAAATTTATAATTGCCTTTCACCTTGCCAGGGCGTAGTAGGCGAAAGCCAGCCCTATGCCGAGAAAGGCCCCTACAAACACTTGCGTGGGCGTGTGCCCCAGCAGTTCCCTCAGCCGTTCAGGCGGAACAGGCTTGGAGCTATACATGTCGTCAACGATTTCATTGAGGATTTTGGCCTGCTGACCGGCCGCCCTGCGCACACCCGCCGCGTCGGTCATGATGACCAGGGCCATCCCAACGGAGAGCAAAAAAACCGGTGAATTCCAGCCGCTTTCGATCCCAATGGCGGTTGCCAGGCTGCACACAAAAGCCGAATGGGAACTGGGCATGCCTCCCGTACCAACAAACAAGCGAAAGTTGAACTTCCGATGGCGCACATAATATATAGCAACCTTCAATCCTTGTGCAACGGCCCAAGCCGCCGTTGTCACGTAAAGAATATTAAGACTTCCTCTTTGATCCAGGGGTTTCAAGGTTAATTCGTCCTCCGGGCCATATAAATTACCAGTTCCATCAAAGGCCTTCCCTTGAGTCCGAATGGCCTCAAGGACAGGAGCGCCTTTTGGGTGAGGTTCGCGACTTCGTCTTTCGACTTTTCCAACCCGATGGCGGCGGGATAGGTCATTTTGCCCCTCTCCCGGTCGCTGCCGGCCTTCTTGCCCAAGGCCTTGCTGTCCCCTGTTTCATTCAAGATGTCGTCCACGATCTGGAAGGCCAGTCCCGCCGCCCAGCCGAAGTCGGTAAAGGCCTTGAGCTTTGGACGCGAAACCCCGGCCAATAAAGCCGGAAGACGGACGCTAGAGAGCAACAGGGCCCCCGTTTTGCGGCGGTGGATGGAAAGAACCTTGGGCAAGGTGGGCTTTTGTCTTTCGGCGAGGACGTCATCGACTTGCCCCCCCACCATGCCTGGATAGCCAGCGTAATGGCCGAGTTCGTGGACGACTTGCGGCAGATTCTTTCGGTAGGAAGCATCATAGGCGGTGGGAATGGAAACCCACTCAAAAGCCAAGGTCAGGAGGCCGTCACCGGCCAATATGGCCATGGCTTCTCCGAAAACCTTGTGGTTGGTCTTGCGGCCCCGGCGGTAATCATCGTTGTCCAAGGCTGGCAGATCGTCGTGGATGAGGCTGTAGGTGTGGATGAGTTCCAAGGCGCAGCCGATCCGCAGGGCTTCTACTTGAGGGAGCCCCACGGCTTCGGCGGAGGCCAGGCAAAGGATAGGCCGTAGCCGCTTGCCGCCCGCGAAGACGCTGTATTTCATGCTGGCCCAGAGGGTTTTAGGGCAGTTGGAACCGTTGCGAAAGACCTGTTGAAGGGCCCGGTCCACGACAAGGCGGTTTTTTTTGAGGTAGGCTTCGATGTTGAAAGGCATAAAAATCACCCCTCACCCTGCCCTCTCCCGCAAGGGGAGAGGGATAGGAATGCGAAAGTCTTGAAAGCCTTCCCCCTCTCCCTTGAGGGGAGAGGGTCGGGGTGAGGGTGAAGGTTCTGCCGGTTCATTTAGGTTTTTGATTCTTCGTCTTTGGATTTTGCCGTTGCGGTTTTGAGAAGGGTTTTGACCTTCTTTTCAATTTCATTCAACCGCTGATTACACTCGGCGGTTAGTTTCATCCCCTCTTCAAAAAGCTTCAGGGAATCCTCGAGTTTGAGGTCTCCCGATTCCATCTTTTCGACGATGGATTCGAGTTTAACGAGCGAGTCTTCAAAGGTTGATTTATTGGGCATGATAATACCTTATCTTTTGTTAATGAGTGATAGAACCCATTGTGCAATGAAAATAAAAACAAAAATAAATTGAAAAATAATTACTATTCTTCGGATCTGGTTCTCATATTTTTTGGCTCTTCCCGTTAATAGATAACCTCCAAATAGAACTAATGCGAGAGAGATCAAAGCCAAAATTATTTCTTGGTGTTGAAAGGCATAAGCAAACATCGCAAGGGCTAGAAGAACGCCCCAAACTCGAAAAAACACCTGCAGGAAGGCCTCATGAAAAAGCGGCCTATTTTCAACCATTGAACCCTCCCAGGAAAGCTAGGACATCTTAACCGTTTTGAAAATACTTGAAAAGTCTCCCACCACTGGAAGCTTTCCAAGGACTCATTTCTCAATGGTGAAAACCTTATAGGAGTGCGGCGGAATCGAGACATTGAAATCCGTTTTGGGAGCCGGAGGATTCTGCCTGGCCCACCAATTTTTGGGGTCCGGAGTGGGCCGGGGCAAAGGCGCCAGGGATTCATCGGTCACAGCATCCTTGACCTTTCCATCCGCGCCAGGGAGGGTTAGGGTGACTTCGCAGGGGTCATGCCGGAAGGATTCCACGACAAAGCTGTTGTTGTCGTAGGCGAACAAGGCCACTTGGGCCGGCGAGTCAATCCGCACCGGGAAATCGGCTTGAAGATAACCCTTGATGGCGGCCAACACCTCCCGGGGCATGTTGTAAAGATCGGAAATATTCTCAGGGATCGTCAGGATATAAATGATCCCCTTCGAATAGTGGTTCATCAGTACGATGGGATAACCCTTGGCCGAGGCTACGCCCCGGATGATGCCCCAAGCGTCGTTAGTGAAAAAGCGGATTTCCGGAAACAGGATGGAAGGATTGTCTTGCTTGGGGTCGTTCAAGTAGGCCCCATTCCCCGCGCCGAACCCGTTGATGAAATCATGGATGGAGACGATGCGGCCCGTGGGCTCCGCCTCCACGATGTCCCGTATGCCCTTGTCCTGGAGCGCGCCCAACAACCCCGAGGTAATGAAGACGTTCTTCCCTTCTGCCAAACTCTTCTTGATCTTGGAAACGATCTGCGGGTCGAACTTGGCGGACTCGGTGAGCAGGATGGTATCCGCGTCCTTCGGGTATTGGGGATAAAGCTCGATGGGAATACCGCAATTGCCCAGGTAGTTGTGGAGGAAGTCCTCGCCCGTGGACTGGTAAGGCTTGTAGCTGGCGATACCGATGGGTTTGCCGAGCTTACCCAAAACCCGGTCGATCTTTTCCAAGGCGTATCCCGCCACCCTCCCCCAGCCGGCCGGGGCCGTGTCGCCCCCCATGGGCTTAAAGCTCTTGACCATCTCGTCCCAATTGAAGCTGGTATCGAGGTTCTTCCAGGCCTCCCGGTCACCCGGTTCCACTCCCTTGGATTCGGCGGCGGGGTACCAATTGAAAAGAGTGATTTCCGGCGACTTCGCCAACAGGGTGTCCCACAACTGTTCCGGGTAGCGGTCCACATAGCGGGTGCTATAGGTATCCACCCAGCCCCCCAAGTTGCCGCCGTCGGGCCGGATATTGCTGAAGTAACGGAAGATCTCATAACTTTCGTACTGTTGCAGGAGCTGGTCGGTGATGTAAGGGTCGCGGGTCTCGGTGCCAGTGTAGATGTAATCGAACATCTGGGCTTCCTTGTCCAGGTCGTAGCCCAGGCCCTGGAAATGCTCGTACCAGTTGGGGTACTTGATGATCATCTTGATGTTGGGGTTGATCTTGCGGGCGGGTCCCAGAACCAGGTCCCGGGCAGCCTCACGCATGGTGTCCAGGCGGTATTGGGTCCAGGACCGCTTTCCCTTAGCCTTGATGTCCGCGTCGGACTTGCTGGTATAAAAGAAAAAGTCATCCAGGATGACGTGGTCGAAATGCCGAGCCGCGATCTCTACCGCCCTCTTGCATTCCGCCCGGTCGGCGGGCTTTTCGAAGTCAAAGGTCCCGAATTGGCCGCCCTTGCCCCCTCCGGCCGAGAGGGTGATGCCACCCCAAACCTCTACCCCGTGGTCGGTGAAGAATTTCTTGATGCCATCCAGGGTGGATTCATCGCAAAAGTTCTTGTCCCGGTAGACTTCCAGGTAGACCTTGTCGAACTTCACCTGGCCCATGGCCCGGTTGAATTCCTTTTCCAATCGTTGGGCATCGGTGAAGGATTTGGTTGAACCGACCGTGATGTAGATGGCTGTTTTGAAGTTTTTATAATGTCCCACGGGTGTTGAATCCTCCGCGTAAGCCCCGGCAGCGAGTAAAAAGACAGCCGCCAGCATCGACCGGATCAGGGCAAGATTCAAGCTTTTCATGGTTCCTCCGAAATTTGAGGCCTAAAAGGAAAACCTATTGAACCACAAAGACACCAAGGGCACAAAGGAAGACAAAGAAAAGATTAAATGTTCGAAATCCTAAACTGCTTCGGCTTTTCTTAGTCCCCTTTGTGCCTTAGTGGTTCAAATGCCTTATTCTTCTTTCGAAACCACTTCTGACTCCACCCGGCCCTTCTTCACCCGGATCATAAGCCGGTCACCTTTTTTGACTTGGGCCGCATCCCGCACGATGGAACCGCTTTCTTTCTCGGTAACGATGGCATAACCCCTCTTCAAGGGGCCGTGGGGATGGTAGGCCTGCAATTGGGCTTCCAAGCCTTTGAGCTTTTCGCGGAAGGGCTTCATCACCTGCAAGGGAGTGGCGCGGGCCAGGAAATCGGAAAGGCGCTGGAGTTGGAGTTGCTTGTCCTGAAGCGAGTTCCGCAAGGCTTCTTGCAGGTCGTCCATGCGTCGGTCGAGGTCCTGCCGGGCTTGGTCCAAGAGGAGGTCAGGGCGGCGGCTTTTGAGGGTCTTAAGAAGTTCCTGCAAGTCCCGTTTTTTGCCGTCCAATAGGCTTTCCAGGGCTTCCCGAAGCCGATGTTGGAGATATTGCAGTTGCTCCTGAACCTCGTCCTTGCCGGGCGCCAGGTGGGCCGCCGCGGCGGTGGGGGTGGGTTCCCTGCGGTCGGCGACGAAATCACAAAGGCTGAAATCCACCTCGTGCCCGACCGCGCAAATGGTGGGAATGGAACAAGCGGCCAAGGCCCGCACGACTCCTTCGTCGTTGAAGGCCGCCAAATCTTCCAGACTTCCCCCGCCCCGGGTCAGGACCAGGACGTCGTGTTCTTCCCTTTTAGAAACTTCTTCAATAGCGGCAATGATCTCCTCCGGGGCCTCGGTCCCCTGCACCTTTACGGGAAACAATTCCACTTCATCAATTCCCACCCGCGTTTCCAGGATTTTCATGAAGTCCTGGATGGCCGCGCCGGTGGGGGAAGTAATGAGCGCAATGCGATGGGGATGTTCTGGCACGGTTTTTTTGCGGGATTCATCAAACAGGCCCTCGGCCTGGAGTTTTTTCTTGAGCTGTTCGAAGGCCAGCAAGAGACCGCCGACTCCCACGGGCTCCAAGGTGCGGACATTGAGCTGAAACTGGCCCCTGGCTTCGTAAAGGGTTAGGACTCCGCCCGCGATGACCTTCATGCCCTGTTCCGGCTGGAAGGTCAGTCCCTGGTTGCTTCCCTTGAAGAAGGCACAGGAGACAAGGCATTTTTCGTCCTTGAGGTCGAAATACATGTGGCCGGAGGGGTGTTTGATGAACCGGCCGATTTCCCCTTGGACCAAGGCATAGGGAAACTTGGCCTCTAGAAGCGCCCGGGCGGTCTGGACCAGTTCAGTGACGGAATAGATAACGCGGGATTCGCCGTTCATAAAACCTTTTCACCACAGAGTTCACAGAGTGACACAGAGTAAGGCAAGGATATTTTAAGCCACAGATGCACACAGATAAGAATTTGTGCTTAAAACTTTGTAACCTTTACACCTTGGATCAATTTCGAAACCATCTGCGGATTGAATCCCATAATCCCCGTCTGGGCCACAGCGGTGGCGGTAGCGCAGGCCAGGTTGGCGCGATCCTTCAGGTTTTTATTTTGGTGAATCCCCCTCAAATAGCCCGCCAGGAAGCCGTCCCCGGCTCCCACCACGAAACCCTTCGTCGCTTTCCCTGAATACTTCACCGAAAGGATTTCCTCTTCGTTCCAAACCACCGCGCCATTGGCGCCATCCGTGACCGCCCCGTGCACCAAGCCCGCCTTGACCAGGACCGTCCGCCTTAAGGTTGGGACGGCAAAAAGGCCCGGCACCGTCCATCCCATGGCTTCGGACAGTTCCTCCAAGTTCACCTTGAAAAACCAGGGTTTGGCTTGAAGAACTTCATAAAGGGCCTTCTCGGAGGTATCCACCACCGTCCAAACACCTTTTCGATTGAAGGCGTCAACCCAGGCCCGGTAAAGGCCCGGGTTCATCCCATGGGGCAGGCGGCCCGTCAAAACCAGGAGGTCGCCCCTTTTAACCGACCGGTCCAATTGTCCAAAATCGGTAAGGTCCAGTTCAAAGCCGGAGTGATTGTACTTTTGCTTTTTCTCCCCCGTTCCCACGACGACGTTCAATCGGATGGGGGCTTTGGAACTGAGATATCTAACTGGAATGCCTTCCCTTTTTAAAAGGGTTTTTAAAAGAACATGGGTTGGATGGCTTCCGCCGCCCGTGCCCAGCCAAGCGGTCCAGGCAGCCCCCTTTTTTCCTAAAAAACGGGCGATATTGAGGGCCTTCCCGCCTGCTTCCACATCCGAATGAAGAACCTCGCCGATTTTCCCCTGGGCTGGGTCTTTCAGCTCCAGTTCCAAATCGAGTGCCGGGTTCAGGGTGACTAAGTGAATCATAAAACCTCGAAAGACAGACATTAGCGGTTAGCTGTTAACTATTAGCCAAAACAACTCCAAAGTCGAAGCCAAAATCGAACCGCTAACATCTAATATCTGCGTTTATTGCAGTTGGGCCAACCGGTCTTCCGCCACTTTGGCGACTTCGGGATATTCCTGTTGGATCGCAGCCTTCTGGTATTCCATGCGGGCTTCCATCAGCCTTCCCTTTTGTTTGAGAAGATCGCCCAAGGCCAAATGGGGCATGCCGAAACCCGGCTTCAACTGGATGGCCTGCCGGTAAAAGGCTTCCGCCGAATCCGGATCACCCATTTTTTCCTCCGTCTGGCCCAGGTAAAAGGCCGCCTCATGGGCGACTTTGAAGCTGGTTTGAGCCTTCACGAAATAAAGTTGGGCATCCTTGTACTGCCCTTCGTGATAATACACCAGGCCGATGCCGAAATAAGCGTCATCCTGGCCCGGCTTGTACTTGAGGGATTCCTCGAAGTATCTACGGGCAGTGGAATAATCGTTCAGTTCCACGGCCACCTTGCCGAGGTTGTAAAGGGCGTCGGCATCTAACGGGTCCTTCTCCAGGGTTTTTTCGAGGAAGGTTTCGGCCTTCACCCATTGGCCCTGCCTCAAACAGGCCACACCCTGGCAATAATAACCTTGGGCGTCATCCGGATTTATCCGCAGGCCCTGCTGGTAATATTTCATCGCGTCGTCGAAATGGTCCGTTTTCATTTCCAGGTTCCCCAAATTGAAATAAGTTTCGGCTAATTGGGGGTCCAAGGCCAGGCTCTTCTTCAGGTTTTGCCCGGCTTCCACCAGATTTTCCTGGTCCAGTTCCAGGGCCGCCAGGTTGGTGATGTCTTCGGGATAATTGGGTTTGAGTTCCAACGCCTTTTTGTAATAAAAAGCGGCTTGGGCGAATTCCCCCTTCTGATAATGGGCCCGGCCCAGGTTGTAGTCAAACTCCGGCTGGTGCGGGTAGGCGGCTGCTCCCTTCTCCCAATAGGCGATGGCTTCCGTAAAAAGGTTCTGGCGGTAGTAGCAGGAGCCCAATCCCAGGGCGGTCTGCCAAGTAGAGGAAGTTGTCCGGGCGGCTTCCCCAAAATAATGTTCGGCGATCTCGAACTTATCGCTCAAATAGGCGATGTGGCCGCATTCCTCCAGGTAATGCCCGTCCTGGGGGGAGAGGCGTTGGGCCTTTTCCATGGACTCCAGCGCCTGGGGTTTTTGATCCATCTTCAAATAAACGTCCGAAAGGTCTTCCCAAACTTCCGGCTTGGAGCCCCACTGGTCAGCCGCTTTTCTGGCCAGGGCCAGGGCCTCGTCCAGGTTTCCCGCGTCTTCCAGGTGAAGAACCTGGGCATGGTAGCCCGCCTCGTCATTGGCCTCTTCCGGTTGCGACGTCGCGGAGGGAGACTCATCCGTATTTTTGAGCTGTTCAATGTGGGCGAAAAGATCGGCATCTTTCTGGCCCATCGCTTTCGCCTTCTCATAGGCGGCCAAGGCTTCGGCGGATTTTCCCTGGACCATGTCCAGGTCGCCTTCCAGCCGCACCCAGCGTGAGGATTGGGGTTCCAATGTTTCCCCCTGCCGAAGAAGGGCGGAGGATTTCTCGTAATCTTTTTGGTTCTCATATAAGACCGCTAGGCCATAAAGGGGCTCCATGTATTGGGCGTCCATGCCCCTGGCTTTTTCCCAAAGTTCCCTGGCTTTGTCCTTATCCCCCGTTTTGTAATAAGCCACGCCCCAGTTGTACTGGAAAACCGGACTTTCCATGGCCGGTTCCCAATCCGCAACGTTTTCATAAAGCGTCAGGGCTTCCGGATACTTGCCCTGGCGCAATTTCAAATCACCCATATTCCAGAGGGCTGGCTTTAAGTCCGGCTGGTAAAGAAGCGCCTGATTAAGCGCCTTCTCGGTCTCCCTGGTGTGGCCCAGGCCCAGTTGAGCCCGGCCCAGGTTGTTGAAATAGCCGGCGTTGCGTGGGTCCAATTGGATGGCATGGGCCAAGGCTACCGACGCTTTCAAATAACTTTGATTGAAAAGGTAGGCCAACCCTAAAAGGTTATAGGCGTCCGGGTTGGCGGGAGCCAGTTCGACGGCTTTCTGGGTGTCCTCTACTGCGCCCTCGTAGTTGCCGGAAAGCACCGAGGCCACCGCCAGGTTGTAATAAGCGTGGTAGAAGCCCGCTCCCTTATCCACGGCCTCCTTAAAACACTGGTAGGCCTGGGCGTAGTTTTTCTGCTGAAAATAAGCGCAACCCAGGTTGTTCCATACCTTGGGGTCCTGGGAAAGGCTCTGGGAGGCCTCCTCGAAGAATCCCGTGGCCCTTGAGAATTGGTTTAGCTCGAAAGCCAAGAGACCCAGGTCATAAGCAGCCTCGCCCCGGGAGGAATCCATTTGATAGGCCTTGTTCAGGTATTGTTGGGCCAGGTCGGTGTCGCCCGTCTTATAGGCCGTCACGCCCAGGTTGATATAGGCGTCTGCGAAAGCGGGGTTCAAGTCCAGCGCTTTTTTGAACTGGGTGGCCGCGTCCGCGTATTCGCCAAAATAATAGTAAATATAACCGAGGTCGTTCACCGAGGCCGGGTCCTGGGGGTTGAAATCCGGGCTGGAGGTATATTTCAGCAGGACGCTGGCCAGGGTGTCCTGGAAATAAAACGAATGCCGGGAATGGGCCAAAAAGGGGTCAGCGGGCTTTACCTTAGGCAGGCTTTCGGTAGTCAGTGGCGAGACGGATTTTGGGGAGGAATCGGTTTTGACCTGGGCGAACCCGACCCCAGGAAGAAGGCAAACCATCAAAAGAAAAAGAACATTTGAACCACCAAAGGCACAAGGGGCACCAAGAAAAAATTTGCTAAACATCATTTTATTTCCCTGTTTTACCATCGTTATCATTCGTTTCTCTTGGCGCCCTTGGCGATTCAATGTCCGTTTTGGTTTTTAAGAATTGCGTAAAGTTCCTGGAGTTTTTGGCCCGCGACAATCTTTTGTTCGTCGGTTTCGCCTTCCTTCAAAAGTTTCTGCCACACCCGGACCGCCTCCTGGTAGCGACCCACTTTTTGATAGGTGTTGGCCAGGATATTGACCATGGTGGGGGGAGCGTCGGGCCGGCTGGCTTCCTCCTCCAAAACGGGAATGATCAACTTTAAGTCCGCCTTGCCCGAATTCTGGAAGCCGATGGCGGCCAAGAGGTACTTCAACCGCTCGGCGTGGGGGTTTGCCTTAATGCCCTTTTCCAGTAGGCGGGCCGCCTGGTCGTAGCGTTTCAAATGGAACGCCAAGGCGTTCGCCCCGAAGGTGTAAATGGAAATAAACTGGGGGTTCAAGTCCGACGCCAGGCAACAATAATTATAAAGCTTGTCGAAGCGCGTGGCCGCGTTGTCGTCGTCCCCATAGTATTGAATAACTTGGATCCAAAAAACATGGCCCACCAAAACCTTGTTGCCCGTCAATAAGGCCACTGCCCGGAGGGTGGAAGTGATCTTTTTGTCTACCCCCTGGACTTGGCTGACCGCGAAGGGGGTGGGATGCACCCAATCCTGGAGGCGGGAGGAAAGGAGAGCCTGGAAGATGAAAAAAAACAGGATAAGCCACGGCACCGTTTTCAAGACCCCTTCCGATATGCCCGCCCTCATTTGAATTCCCTTTTTTCAAGGTTGATCCAACCGATGAGAAAAACCACAAAGGAATAGGAAAAGGTGTAAAGAATGATTTCCTGCCATTGGGGCCAGCCTAAAATTAAATTCGGGTCATAGAGGCGGTCCTTGAGGTTGAAGGCCTCCAAGTTTGGCAGCAGGTAATAAATCGTCTTTAAGAGGTCCATGACCCAATTGGCCAATTGCTGGTTCAAAAGCCATTGGACCACTCCCACGCAGTGCCCCAGGAAAATGGTGAAAAAGGCATAAAGAACAACACCCACCATGGAGGTGCCGATTGCCTGGTAGGTCAGGCCCAGGACGGTCAAAACAAACATTTCCAGGAGCATAAAAGCAACGCAGTCGTAAAAGAGTGGGGGGACCGTACCGCCCCCTGCAAAGACAACCAGTCCGACCACTACCAAACCCATTCCCAGGATCACCAGGCTGATCACTAACCAAAATCCAAGGATGCGGCCCAGAAGATATTCCCCCCGGGTGAGGGGTTTGGCCAAATGAAGGAAGATGGCTTTTTGGTCCATTTCAGTGTTGTAGGTGACCGCAAGCGCTAAAAGAAGCACCAAAGTGCCCGCGAATTCCATCCCCGTCAATCCCAGGTCCATGAAGATTTCAAGAATGCTTCCGAAGCTAAGGATGGAAATAAGGTAGGCCAAGCCGCAAAGCACGACCACGCTGATGAGCCACACGAACAACAGACGGCTCCGGATGAGTTCCCGGAAAGTAAACGAGGTAACGGAAAGGATTCGTTTCATGCCAACTCTCCGTTGGAAAAGCTTTTGAAAAGAAGTTGGCATAGCACCGATTTCATTGTCCTTTGTGAAGGAGAATCGGCGCATGCCGACTCTCCGTTTGTGGGAAACGAATAAGGAAGTCGGTATTGAGCCGATTTCCGTTTCCGGATGTTAACAAATGAAAATCGGTTCATGCCTTATTCCCCTCCTGGGGGCGGTTCAAGTGCTCCTGCGCCCCGATCGCCTTGAGAAAATAAGCCTCCACGAGGGAGGAAAGGGGCCGAACCCCGTTGATCTGGGCCTGCCGCGAAGTCAAAAGCGAGAGGGTTTCCGCTAAAACGAGGCCTGAAACCTGGACACCTCCGTTTTTTTGGATCGGTTCCTGGAAAGGTAACCCGGAAAGTTTGGGAACTTCCTTACGGTCCACGTCCACCCAGTAATCCACCGGCACGGAAGATTCCAGGATCTTGGAGATCGGAACCACTTCCTTCAACACCCCCTCATGGAGGATGCCGATCCGGTCGCAGATTCTTTCCACCTCGTCCAGGATATGGGTGTTCAAGAAAATGGTGGTTCCCGTTTTTTTCAAATCGATGAAAATATCCCGCATTTCCTTGTAGCCCACCGGGTCCAAACCGCTCATGGGCTCGTCGCAAATGAGGAGTTTAGGTTTCCCGATAAGGGCCTGGCCGATGCCAATTCGCTGGAGCATTCCTTTGGAATATCCGGACACCCTTTGGCCGGCCGCCGGACGCATTCGGACGAGCTCCAATATCTCATCCACCCGGTGCCGGAGGGCGGATCCGGACAAACCATGAAGGGAACCGAAATACCCCAAAAGTTCCCTGCCCGTATGCTGCTTTGAGAAATAAGGCAGCTCGGGAAGGTAACCAATCTGTTGCCGCACCGCACGTTGGGAAATGGACCCTTCCAAAACAACGACGGAGCCCGTGGTCGGCCTAAGAAGGCCTAAGACCAGCTTGATCAACGTGGTCTTCCCTGCGCCGTTCAGGCCCATCAGGCCAAAGGCTTGGCTTTCATAGATGTCGAGATGGACGTTCTTCAGGGCCTGGGTGACTTTCGGAGTGAACCAAAAACCGGTTTTGTAGGTTTTGGAGAGGTCGCGGATACGGATGGCGCAGGAAAGGCCCTCGGCGGCATCCGCGCTCAATTTCCCACCTCGACATAGCTTTCGAGCCGCTCAAATAAGGCGAGGGCCGATTGGATGGCCAGGGCGCTGGTTTTGGGGTTTTGCCGGGAAGGGCGGTTCCGGGTTACGGCGGTAAGTTCCCCAAAATCCCCCGAAACGTGGATCTCGTGTTGGTTGGACTTCATCTTGGGGTCGGCCATAACCTGCACCTTGAGTTTCTTGGGGTTGCCGGAGGCTAAGGCGGTGGTGGCGGCTACATTGACGTTGGCCGGAAAGCGCCGGACGGCGCCCCACACATCACCCTTATAAAGATAAAAAGCCGACTTGGATTTGTAAAGCAAACGTTTTTGAGCGGGGGTGAGTCCCGGGGCACCCTGAAACCCGGCGGGCGGCTTGGTGGAGGTAATCCTCAATTCGTTGATTTTCCCGATTTGGCGGGCGGCCTTAAGCCCATCCAAACCGCAAAGGGCGCCCGAGGGCAGGTAAATTTTGGTGCGGTACTTGCGCGCTAGGACCGACAGTTTTTTCTGGTTAAGGAGAAATCCCCCCGTACTCATCAGGACGATAGGTTTGCGGCGCCTCAAGGCGGCTTCGGCAACTGGCAGGGCGGCTTTCACCGACGCCGCTTCCAGGACGAAGTCGCATTTCGACAGAAGTTGGCCCAGCTTTGTACAGACGAGGGGACGGGATTTTAGGCTCTTGGAAAGTTTCAGGGCGGAAGAAGGAAGGCTGTCTAGGACGGCCGTCACGCGGAAAGAGGATTTCTTTTTCTCGAGAAGCCGGGATACCAGCGATCCGATGGCCCCGCAGCCAACAATCCCGAGGCGCCTCGGAATTGGATGCTTCACTTCGTGGGGACCGCCGCCAGCATGCCATCCAAGGCTTTCAGGGCTTTCACGCGGATGGGCTCGGGGATTTCGATGGGATGTTTCAATTCCTTCAAGGACTCATAAACATCCTCGAGTTGGGTCATCTTCATGTTGGGGCAAATGAGCCCCTTGCTGGGCTGGAGAAAGGTTTTATCCGGCATGGCGGTGCGAAGGCGGTGGAGCATGCCCATCTCCGTGCCGATGATAAAAGTTTTGACAATGGAAGCCTGGCAATAGCGGAGCATCTGGGAAGTGGAGAGGATGGCGTCCGCCATATTGCAGATATCCTCGTTGCTTTCCGGATGGACCACCACTTCGGCGTCAGGATATTGCTTTTTCAAATCGAGGATATCCTTGACCTTCATGCGCTGGTGGGTGGGGCAACAGCCCGCCCAAAGGATCATCTTCTTATGGGTCTGTTTTTGGACGAAGCGGCCCAAGTGCTGGTCGGGGACGAAAAGAATCTCTTCCTGAGGCATGGAATTCACCACTTGCAGGGCGTTGGCCGAGGTACAGCAGACATCCGCCATGGCCTTAATCTCCGCCGAACAGTTCACATAGGCCACCACAGCGGCCTGTGGATGTTTGGCTTTCTCGGCCTCCAATTGGGCGGGAGTAATCATGTCGGCCAGGGGGCAACCCGCCTCCGAAGCTGGCAAGAGAACCGTTTTTTGGGGCGAGAGAATTTTGGCGGTTTCAGCCATGAAATGCACGCTGCAAAACACGATCACGTCCGCGTCCGTCTTGGCGGCCAGCCGCGAAAGCTCCAGGGAGTCCCCCACGTAATCGGCGATATCCTGGACTTCCGGCCTCTCATAGCTATGGGCCAGGATGACAGCGTTGCGTTCTTTCTTGAGTTTCTTGATGCGGGCGATCAGTTCCTCATCATCCAAAAAAAGATCGAGTGACATGGTTACCGTCCCCCTTTCACTTTTAAAACCTTGTTCTTCGCCGTCACCGTAACAACCGTCGGGGCATACCCGGCCGGCGGCTTCCCCCCAAAGCTTTCATAGGTCAAAATAATGATTTGGTCGCCTTTTTCGGCGTGCCGGGCCGCAGCCCCGTTGAGGCAAACCACCCCCGAGTTGGCTTTTCCCTTGATCGCGTAGGTTTCCAGGCGGTTGCCGTTGTTGAGGTTAAGGACATGGACCTGCTCAAACGGCTCGATATCGGCCGCTTTCATGAGTCCCGGATCCAGCGTGATGCTTCCCTCATATTCCAGGTCGGTCTGGGTGACGGTGGCTTTGTGAATTTTGGATTTAACGAAAACCCTTGCCATGCTTAATCCCTTGTGGAGAATGGGCGACAGTGTAACCTAAAATTAACAGTGCATCCAGAGCCAAGAAATCCGATCCAATATTTTCAAGGGATGATTTGGGGTAGATGGCAATCGTTAAATAATAATATTGTCAATCAAGCGGACATTGTCAAGGTAGGCGGCTAAGGCGATCATAGTGCCGGGCTGGATTTCCGTGGCCGGAACGAGGGTTTCGGCGTCGGCCGCTTCCAAGTACTGGATCTTCACGCTCTTTTCCACCTCGATTACTTTCCGGATTTCCTCCAGGACTTTTTCGGGGTTACTTTCGCCCAATTCGACGATGCTCTTCCCCACTTTCAAGGCTTTATAGAGGACCGGGGCCGTTTGGCGTCCCTCCAAGGTCAACCGTTTGTTACGGGAACTCATGGCCAATCCGTCGTGTTCCCGAACCGTGGGGCAGGCCACCGTTTCCACCGCGATGTTAAGATCCCGGATCACCTGCCGCAGGACGGCCAACTGCTGGGCGTCCTTTTGCCCGAGGTAAAGCCGGTCGGGCATGACTGCTCCCAAAAGCTTGGCCACGATAGTGGCTACGCCGTTGAAATGGCCGGGCCGGAAAGGCGCGCAGAGGCCCTGCACCAACGTTCCCTTCACTTCGACCAAGGTGGAAAAACCCTTCGGGTACATTTCCTTATCCGAGGGGGTGAAGACGGTGTGGACCTTTTCCGCCTTCAACAATTCCAAGTCCGCTTCAAGGGTGCGGGGGTATTGGCTAAAGTCTTCTTTGGGGCCGAATTGAAGGGGGTTCACGTAGATCGAAACAACCGTGATGTTGTTTTTTTTGCGGGAAGCCCGCACCAGTTCCAAATGCCCCTCATGAAGGGCCCCCATAGTTGGTACGAAGCCGATGCTGCTTTTGGCATGGCGCCAATTCCGCGACTGCGCCTGCATGAGTTGAGGATCGTCGAAAACCTTCATTATTTTCATGAACCAGGATTGAACTTGCCGCCACGGACTTCCCCGGCGTACTGTTGAACGGCTTTTTTGATGGATTCGTGCAGTTTTAAATAGGCCTTGGCGTGCTTGGGATGAAAATCCGGTAAGAGTCCGAGCATATCGTGGAGGACCTGGACTTGTCCATCGCAATGGGGCCCCGCGCCGATGCCGATGGTCGGGATTTTCACGGCTTGGGTGATCTTCTGGGCAACCTCGGCAGGGACTAGTTCAAGAACAATCGAAAAAGCACCGGCCTTTTCCAGGATTTTTGACTGTTGAATCAGCCGTGCCGCACCGGCCTTCCCCTTGCCTTGCTGGTGGTAGCCGCCAAACTGGTTGACATGCTGGGGGGTAAAACCAACGTGCCCCATGACAGGAATCCCATTTTCCACCAGGAAAGCTGTGACTTCCGGGGCTTGGGGGCACCATTCCAATTTCACCGCCTGGGCACCGCCTTCCGTCAGGAATTCACCCGCGTTCTCCAGGGCCTGTTCCAGTTCCAGTTGGTAGGAAAGAAAAGGCATGTCGCCGATCACCAGGGCCTTTTTCACGCCTTGGGTTACCGCTTTGGTATGGTGAAGCATTTCGTCCATCGTGGTGGAAAGGGTGTTGGGGCGCCCCAACATGGTCGTGGAAAGGCTGTCGCCCACCAGGATGGCATCGACCCCGGCGGCGTCCACGGCCAGGGCCATGGAGTAGTCGTAAGCGGTTACCACCACGAGTTTTTCACCCCGGTCGCATTTGGTTTGGAAGTCGAGGATGGTTGTTCTTTTTTCCATCTTGGTTAATGCCTTTCTGGGTTCTTTGGCGGTGGATGTCACTTTTTCACGCTAATGGGCTGGTAATAGACCGTGCCCCGGGTGACCTTGCCCAAATGGTTGAGGAGATCGTCCAGGTCGGCATCCCGGTGGACGAAATCAATTTCACTGGTGTTGATCACCATCAAAGGGGTTTCCTGATAGTGGAAAAAATAATAATTGTAAGCCTGGTTTAATTCCGCCAGGTAGTCCGCCGTGATCTGGGTTTCAAACTTCCTCCCCCGCATGGCGATGCGTTTCAACAAAACATCCGTGGAAGCCTGCAGGTAAATGACGAAGTCGGGTTTTAAAACGCGGCCACCCAAGATGCTATGAATTTGCTCATAAAGTTTCAATTCGTTGTCGTCCAAGGTCAGGTTGGCGAAAATTCGGTCCTTGGCGAAGACGTAGTCGCTGACAAGTCCCTGTTGGAAAAGATCGTTTTGGGCCAGTTCCTGCTGTTGCTTGAACCGGGAGAGGAGGAAGAACATTTGGGTCTGGAAAGCGTGTTTCTGGATGTCTTTATAAAAATCGGTGATGAACGGATTGTCCTCGGCCCCTTCCAAGACCAGGCGGGCGTTCAATTTTTTGGCGAGGATATCGGCCAGGCTGGTTTTCCCCACCCCGATTGGGCCCTCGATTGCGATGTATTTATGTTGAAGCATGGGGTTTGACCTGTGCCTTGTCGATAACCTGTTCCAGGGCTTCCAAAACCGTCCGCTGGCTTACCGGGATGCAGCGTTCCGGCGCCAGTTCGGCCAAGGGCACCAGAACGTGCCGCCGTTGTTCCAGCCTGGGATGGGGCAAAACCAATGCATCCACCTCCAGGACCCAATCATCGTAGAGGAGGATATCGACATCCAGGGTCCGAGGACCCCTGGGAATTTGCCTTTGCCTTCCCGCCTGCGCCTCCAAAGACCGAACCCATTCTAGCAAAGATTCCGGCGCCAAATCGGTTTGGAATTCGGCCACTTGGTTGAGAAACCAGGGCTGATCCAGCAAGTCCACGGGTTCAGTTTCGTAAATTTTCGAAAAACGGGGAAGGTTGAAGGACTTTTCGATAGCCTTGCGCGCCTGCGCCAGGTATTTTTCACGCTCGCTCAGGTTGGAGCCTAAGGATAGATAAACCGTCGCCATTTGACACCAGTCCACAGTCGACAGTTCACAGTCGACAGCCTTAAGATTTAACCTGTCGACCGTCGACTGACGACTGCCGACTTACTTTAGTCTCGACAAGCGTTGAAGCGCTTCTTCCAACCGCGCCTTGTCCACGGTGATGGTCATACGGAAATAGCCCTCGCCTTCCTTGCCAAAACCGTTGCCCGGCGTGACCACGATGCCCGCTTCCTCCAGTACTTTCCCGCACCAATCAGCCGAGGACATTCCATTTGGAACCTTTATCCACATATAAAAGGCTGCCTGGGGGATTTGGAACTTCCAGCCCAGCTTCTTAAGGCCGGCGGCAAAGATATCCCGGCGCTCCTGGTAAATCTTGCGAATGTTATCGGTGACGGAATCGGGGGCTTCCAATGCCGCGATACCCGCGTATTGAACGGGATTGAAAACGCCCGAATCAAGGTTTCCCTTCACTTCGGCCAGGGCCTTCACGATGCTCTTGTTCCCCACCGCGAAACCAATGCGCCAGCCGGTCATATTGAAGGTTTTGGAAAGAGAGTGGAACTCCACTCCGATTTCTTTGGCACCGGGCAGTTCCAGGAAGCTCACGGGTTTTTGATTGTCATAATAAATTTCTGTGTAAGCCGCGTCATTCGCCACGATTAAGTTGTGTTTTTTCGCGAACTCGATCACCTTGGCGTAAAAATCCCTGCCGGCCAAGGCGGAGGTGGGATTATTGGGTGAATTGGTCCAAATCAGCTTAGCTCGTTTTAAAACGTCGGCAGGAATAACGTCTAGATCGGGCAAAAAACCGTTCTTTTCCAAAAGAGGCATGAAAAAGGACTCACCACCCGCGAAGAGGGTACCGGCGTGGTAAACCGGGTATCCCGGCGAAGGCACCAGAACCACGTCTCCCGGGTTGATGACGCCGATGGGTAAGTGGCCGATGCCTTCCTTTGAACCAATCAGGGCCACCACTTCATCCTTGGGGTCCAGATTCACCTCGAAACGGCGGTCATACCAATGGGCCACGGTCTCCCGGAACTTCGGCAAGCCGCTCCCCAGTGGATATTGATGGTTGGCTTTGTCTTTGGCGGCCTTGTAAAGAGCCTCAATGATGAAATCCGGCGTGGCCAAGTCGGGATCGCCGATAGCCAGACTGATAATGTCCACTCCCTTTTCGATGGCGGCCTTCTTTTTCCGGTCCATTTCGATGAAGAGATAGGGAGGGAGTTTTTTTAAGCGGTCGGCCTGGGGAAAATCCATTTCATCCTCCGAGATTATTGAGGGCTATCATATTACGAAGCACGCCGATTCCCTCGACCTCAATTTCCACCGTGTCACCGGGTTTAACAGGCCCGATGCCTGAGGGAGTACCAGTTGTGAAAACATCCAAAGGTTCCAGAGTCATGACCTGGGAGGCAAAGGAAAGAAGCTGGGCGGTGTTCCAAATCCTTTTGGAAATCCTGGAATCCTGTTTCACTTCTCCATTCACGCGGGTGAGGATTCTTTGGTTCCCTTCCCTGAAATCCGTCACTAGCCAGGGTCCCAGCGGACAAAAACCATCAAAACCCTTGGCCCGGGTCCATTGGCCGTCGGTCTTCTGCAAATCGCGGGCGGTCACATCGTTGCAGCAGGTAAACCCCCAAACTGCCTCCAAAGCCTCCTCCGGAGACGCATTCCTCAGCCTGGACTTCAAAACCACCGCCAATTCAGCCTCGTAGTCCACGCGGGAAGATGAGGGAGGATACAGGATTTTGCCATCGGGATTCAATAAAGAGGAAGGGGGCTTCAAGAAGAGAACAGGATCCTTATGGTCCTCGTGCTTCATTTCCTGGATGTGATCCTGGTAATTTAGGCCGACCGCAACGATCTTGGTGGGAGTGGCCGGAGCCAGCAATTGGAAGGGCTTCAGGGGGTTGGATTTCGAATCCATTGTTGGATCGTTCCAGGGCTCATCCGAGGTAAAACAACGGTAGGTATCCACCGATTCCAGCAGCATTGCCCACCGAGGTTTGTTGTTATGAAGAAGTCTTGCAATTCTCATGGAATTTCGGCCTTAAGATCGTGGAATTATTTATCGGCGGAACGCAGGCCAAGGACGTCCCCCATGTCGTAAAGACCGTTCTTCTTACCCGCAACAAAAAGGGTGGCCTTGAGGGCGCCCTGGGCAAAGGCTTCCCGGCTATGGGCACGGTGGGTCAATTCCAACCTTTCCCCCGGTCCGGCGTAAAGAACCGTATGGTCTCCCACGATGTCCCCGCCCCGGATCGCGTGGAAACCAATGGCGCCGTTCTTTCGTTCCCCTACCTGTCCCTGCCGTCCATGGGTGGCCACATCCTTCAAATTCACTTTCCAAGCCCGGGCCACGGCTTCCCCAAGGCTCAAAGCGGAACCCGAAGGGGCGTCTTTCTTGAAATGGTGGTGGGCTTCCATTATTTCAACATCGTAATTCCGACCTAATTTGGCCGCAGCTTCCTCAACCAGGGCGAAAAGAACGTTCATTCCAATGCTGAAATTCGAGGCCATGACAATCGCAATTTTCGTGGAGGCCTCGCGGATTTGTTCTTTCTCCCCTTCGTTGCATCCCGTTGTCCCAATAACCATATTGATACCCAAAGTCATGGCTTCATGCAGGTAACCCATGGTGGCTTGGGGCTGGGTGAAGTCGACCAAAACATCAGGTTTGGGAGTTATTTGCGGCAAAACCGCTGCAACCGGATTTTTGACCTTGGCAACGGAGGGCAAAACTTCATTCAAGGACTTGCCGATAGAAGGATGGGAGGCATTTTCGAGGGCACCCGCGATCTCAAACTGGGGGTCTTGGGAGGCCAATTCCAGAATAGTGTGGCCCATCCGCCCGGTAGCGCCGGAAACGGCGAGCCGGAGGTTCATCGGCGTTGCCCGGCGGGTGCCAGTAATCCGTGCCGGTCCAGTTGGACTCGGATAGCCTCCCGGGCTTCGGTTGAGGGAGGAACCAAAGGCAGGCGGAGTTCCTCCTTGATTTGGCCACGCAGGGCCAGCGCGGTCTTGATTCCGACCGGATTGGCGTCTGCGGTCATAACAGCCTTGACCAGGTCGAAGTACTTCATGAATAGGTCGCGGGACTCCTCGGTCTTTCCTTCTAGGTAGGAATGGACCATCCGGGAGGTTTCCGCCGGGATCAAGTGAGATGTCACCGAGATCACGCCAACGCCGCCCACCGAAAGGATAGGAAGGGTCAAGGTGTCGTCACCTGAAATGAGGGAAAAATCGGGGTCGCAAAGAGCCTTAATCCGGATCATTTGTTCAAGGTTTCCGCTGGCTTCCTTGACCCCCACGATGTTGCCGTGACGGGAAAGCTCCGCGATCGTTTCGGGGGCCATGTTGACAACCGATCGTCCCGGAATGTTGTAGAGGATCTGGGGGATCTCAACGGCGTCGGCAACGGCTGTGAAATGCGCGATCAAACCCTTCTGACTGGGTTTGTTGTAATAGGGACAAACCAAAAGGGCGGCATCCGCCCCGACTTGCTTAGCGCGCTTGGTTAATTCAATGGCTTCTCCTGTGGAATTGGATCCGGTTCCGGCGATGACAGGGACCCTTTTGTGGACGGTCTTCACCGTGAAGGCGATGACTTCCCCATGTTCTTTTTCGTTGAGAGTGGGCGATTCGCCCGTCGTGCCGCAGGGCACGAGGCCGTCAATGCCCTTGGAAACTTGGTTTTCAATCAAGGCTTCCAGGGCGGCATAATCCACCAGCCCGTTTTTGAAAGGCGTCACCAGCGCGGTGTAGGCACCTCGAAACATTCTTTTTACCGATCCTTTGCACCCAAAATAATAAAACCCCCAAGCGGGGGTTAATGTTGTTGGAAAGTTATATTAGGAAATTTTGACAGTCATCGCAAGTAAAGTTTGCGGGGGGCTAAGTCAGGAGAGGATTTTTTCCAGCCGGACCAAATCCTGCCAAGTCTGCCGCCGGCGTGCCACCGAGAACTTGTTGCCGCGGACAACCACTTCCGGTGGCAGGGGCCGGGAGTTATAAGTGCTCCCCATGACACTGCCATAAGCCCCAGCGGAGAAAATAACCATCAAATCTCCGCGTTTCATGTTGGGTAGTTGGCGGCCCTTGGCAAAGAAGTCCGTGGATTCGCAAATGGGCCCCACCACATCCACTTTTCTAAGCGGTTTTTGGGGTCCCTCAGCCGGGGCGATGCGGTGATAAGCCTCATAAAGGGCGGGGCGGATGAGCTCACCCATTCCCGCATCCACAATATAAAAGGTCTTGGTGCCGCTTTGTTTCACGTAAGTAACGCGGGTTAAGAGCGCTCCCGAATTGCCGGATATATAGCGGCCAGGTTCCAACACCAGCGTGGCATTGAGGCGCTTGATAACAGGAACCACCAATGCCGCATACTGGGAAGGCTTGGGAGGCTCTTCGCCATGGTAATCAATGCCGTAACCGCCGCCCAAATTGACGGTGTGGATGGGAAAACCTTCCCGCCGAAGTTGAAGTACCAGTTTTTCAATAACCTTGGCGGCTTGGCCGACCGAGTTAATCTGGGTCATTTGGCTTCCGACATGGGCATGCACTCCGGTCCAATGCACCGAGGGGCAGTTGCGGACAACTTTCATCACCTTATCAACGTCCCCCAGATAAACCCCGAATTTGGTTTCTTTTTTACCCGTCGTAATGAAGTGATGGGTTTTAGGATCCACATCAGGATTAAAACGGATAGCAATAGGCGCAATTTTACGCATTTTTTTGGCCACACTATTGATGGCTTCGATTTCGGGAATGGATTCCACATTTAAATAGCGGATTCCTTCCTTAAGGGCATAAGCAATTTCATCGTCTGTTTTCCCCACCCCTGCAAAAATGATCTTATCCGCTGGCACGCCGGCCTTGCGAGCCTTGAACAGTTCCCCGCCTGAAACCACGTCGGTTCCCGCGCCTCGCTGGGCCAAGGCCTTGACCACCGACAAATTGTCGTTGGTTTTAATCGAATAGGCCACCAGATGAGGAATCGATTTGTAAGCATCGTCGATTTCCTTGAACCGGTCTTCAAAAGCCGGAAGGCTGTAAACGTAACAGGGCGTGCCGACCTTTTCAGCGATCTTGGAAAGAGCTACGCCGTCCGAGTACCAACGGTTATTTTTAAAATGAAATCCGATCACGCTATCTCCTCATAATTGGGATGTTTTTTTTCTAATTTTCGTGATTTCCAAGATTAAGGTTTTAACTTGTTTCTCCACATTTTGCGGTGAGGTTCCCCCCACGGCCTGTTTAGCGTTCACGGAGTGAAGCACTGAAAGATGTTGAGCGGTTCCCTTTGGAAACAAGTCAGAGAATCTCCCCAGTTCCGCATCTGTTAAATCTTGCATCCGCTTCCCTTTTTCCAAGCAGTAGTGAACCACCCTCCCCACGACTTCGTGGGCCAAGCGGAAGGGAACGTCCTGTTTCACCAAAACATCGGCCAGGTCGGTGGCCAAGAAGGTCAGGTCCTTGTCCGCCGCCTCTTCCATCCGTTCCCTTTTAAATTTCAAGGTGAACAAGAAGCCGGCCATGGTCTTCAGGGAAGCGATCACCGTATCCGCCGAGTCAAAAACATAGTGTTTGTCTTCTTGCAGGTCCCGGTTATAAGAAAGAGGTAGTCCCTTTAAAACCGCCAAGAGGCCGGTCAGATTCGCAATCGTCCGGCCCGCTTTGCCGCGGATCAACTCGACCACGTCTGGGTTCTTCTTTTGCGGCATCAAACTGGAACCGGTGGCAAAGGCATCGTCCATCTCAATAAAACCAAACTCACTACTGGCCCAAAGGATCAAATCTTCGGAAAGCCTCGAGAGGTGCATTTGAGTAATGGCCGCCGCCGACAGGAAATCCACGTAAACATCCCGGTCTGAAACTGCGTCCAGGCTGTTTTCAAGGACCGATTTGAGCCCAAGTATCTTCGCCGTTAATTTCCTGTCAAAAGGATGGTTGGTACCTGCCAATGCTCCTGATCCCAAAGGCAGGGCATTCGCCCTGTCCCAGGTCGAAAGGAACCGGTCCATGTCACGAGTAACCATGAAGGCATAGGCCGAAAGGTGGTGGCCCAGTGTGATAGGCATGGCCCTTTGGAGATGGGTGTAGCCGGGCATCAGGGTTTCTTTTTCGCGTAAGGCTATCTGGCTCAAAATCCCGATGAGATGGGTTCCTGCTTCGACCGCTTTCTTAACGGCGTGGCGCAAGTAAAGCCGGAAATCCGTGGCGACTTGATCGTTCCGGGAACGCCCGGTATGGAGTTTTCCCCCCAAAGGGCCGACGATATTCGTAAGTGCCCTTTCAACAGCGGTGTGGATATCCTCCAAGCTCGAATCCAGCGGGAGTTTTTTGCTTTCCAGTAGTTTCTTTACTTTTTGTAGCCCCGCCGCGAGCTTTTTCCCTTCTTGCGGTTTCAAAATTTTGGCATTAACCAAGGTTTGGACATGGGCCAGGCTTCCCTCGATGTCAAAGGCCGCTAACCGGTGGTCGAAAGAAATCGATTCGGTAAAGGCTTCGACTTGTGGGTCGGTCGGTTTTTTGAATCTCCCACCCCATGTTTTTTTCACTTCTTTTTCCTTTTCACCATTCCCACGACTTTCATGGGCAATCCGAACAACCGGATAAACCCCTCGGCATCTTTTTGGTTATAAACCGCATCTTCCCCAAAGGTCGCCAAATCCTGCTGGTAAAGGGAATAAGGCGACCTGGCACCCGTGGCCACCACGCGGCCAGGATTCAATTCCACCCGAACGTCACCTGTCACGCTCTTCTGGGCTGTCTCAAAGAAAGCCTCCAGGCTATCCCGCAGGGGCGAGAACCATTGCCCGTAGTAGATCAACTCGGCGTATTTCACCGAAAGCACCTGGCCATAGTGGAGGGTCTCCCTTTCAACTGTCAGGCTTTGAAGGGCCCGGTGGGCCTCATAAAGCACCGTGGCGCCAGGGGACTCATAGACACCCCGGCTTTTCATTCCGACTAGCCTGTTTTCCACCAGATCGATACGGCCGATGCCATAGGCGGCCGCCTGTTTGTTCAGTATCTCCACGATCTCCACCGAGGCCGTTTTTTTGCCATTTAACCCAACGGGAATGCCACCTTTGAAACTCACAATGAGGTTCAAGGGCTTTTTGGGGGCCTGGGCGGGGTCTTTCGTCGTAAGAAAAACATGCTTGGAAGGCGCATTCCAGGGGTCTTCCAATTCCCCGCCCTCATGGCTCAGGTGCCAGAGATTTCCATCCATGGAATAGGGTCTTTTCTTCGTCACGGGAACCTCAACCCCGTGTTTGGCCGCGTAATCGATGGCGTCTTCCCTGGACTTGATCTTCCATTCCCGCCAGGGCGCGATAATTTTTAAATGAGGCGCCAGTGCCATCGCCGTCAGCTCAAAGCGAACTTGGTCATTCCCTTTTCCCGTTGCGCCATGGGCAATAGCATCTGCCCCTTCTTTCAAGGCGGTCTCCACAAGTCCCCTCGCGATAACAGGCCTTGCCAGTGAGGTTCCTAAAAGATAGGAACCCTCGTACTTGGCCTGGGCGCGAAGCGCGGAAAAACAAAACTCCTCCAGGAACTCCTTGCGCTGGTCCTTGACGACCGTCTTGACCGCGCCGGTCCGGAGGGCTTTCGCTTTTGCCGGGCCGATTTCTTTGCCCTGGCCAACATCGGAGATAAAAGCCACCACTTCACAACGGTAGTTTTCTTTCAACCAGGGAATAATGATGGACGTGTCCAACCCCCCCGAGTAGGCCAATACGACTTTTTTCACTTGTGATTTCATGACTTACCTCTTTTACCCATCAAAGTCACCAGCACGGCCTTTTGGGCATGCAGGCGGTTTTCCGCCTGGTCCCAAACCTTGGATTGCTTACCGTCGATGACCCCCGCCGAAACTTCCTCGCCCCGGTGCGCCGGCAGGCAATGAAGGAAAAGCGCCTTGGGGCATTCGGCCATTAGTTTTTCATCCACTTGGTACCCCTGGAAATCCCGGACTCGTTTTTCTTTTTCGGATTCCTGGCCCATGCTGGCCCAGACGTCGGTATAAACCACATCCGCGCCCTTGGCCGAACCCTTTATTTCATGGGTAATCTCGATACGACTTCCGGTTTGTTTTCCTTCTTTTTGAGCCGACTTCAGAATGATGGAATCCGGTTCGTACCCCGGCGGGCAAACGACCCGGCAATGCATTCCCGTTTTCGCGGCGCCGATCATGAGGCTGTGGGTCATGTTGTTTCCGTCCCCGACGTAAACCAACTGGAGATCCTTCAGTTTTCCGAATTTCTCTAGGACCGTTTGGAGATCGGCCAGCACTTGGCAGGGATGATGGCTGTCGGTCAATCCATTGATGATGGGGATTCCAGAATTCTTAGCCAAATCCTCCGCGATCGAATGGGCGAAGGTCCGGATCATGATGCCCTGGACATAGCGGGACAAGACTTTCGCCGTGTCGCCCACGGATTCCCGCTTCCCGATTTGGATTTCGCTTCCATTGATGAAAAGGGCGTGGCCGCCTAGCTGGTACATCCCGACGTCGAAGGAAATCCGGGTCCGTGCTGAGCTCTTGTCGAAAATCATGGCCAGGCATTGGCCCGCCAGGACTTTTTGATACTTCGCCGGCGACTTTTTAATTTTCGCCGCCAGGCTCAAGAGGGCCATAACCTCTTTTGGGGAAAATTCCTCCAATGTCAATAAATGCCGGGGAGAGGTGGGCATGAATGATCCTTAAGCCGTCTTGAGTTCTTCAATTGCCGCTTTGCGGAGTTTTTCGATGGCTTGGTCGATATCCGCTTGGGTGATAATTAAGGGTGGCGTGAACCGAAGGACGTTCTCGTGGGCGGAGCCAACCAATAATCCCTGCCTGGCGCATTGGGAAACCATAGAGGCGGCCTTCCGCGTCATTTCCATGCCCAAAACCAGGCCGATTCCCCGGATCTCGGTAAAAAGCTGGGGGAATTCGTTCTGAACCGCTTGGAGTTTTTGTTTGAGATAGGCACCCTGCTTGGTCGCCAAAACTAGGAGGTCCTTGCCGATGATGGCTTCGATGTTGGCAATAGCCGCCGCGCTCACAATAGGGTTGCCCCCAAAGGTAGAGGCATGGTCCCCCGGCTTGAAGCCGTGGGACACCTGATTGGTGACCAATAAGGCCCCCATAGGAAGTCCGCCGCCAAGGGCTTTCGCCGACGCCATCATGTCGGGCTCGATACCATAATGTTCATAAGCCCACATCTTGCCCGTGCGGCCGATACCGGTTTGGACCTCATCCAGGATGAGGAGAACTCCTTTTTCGAGCGTCAATTCCCGCAATTCTTTCATGAACTTCGGGTCGGCCGGCTGGATGCCACCCTCGCATTGGATAGGTTCGATCAGGACAGCTGCGGTTTTATCGCCCAACAGGCCTTTGACGCTCTCAATGTTGTTGAAAGTGGCAAACTTGATCCCCGGAAGGAGGGGCTCCAAGCCTTCCTGATATTTCACTTGCCCGGTGGCTGAGATGGAACCATAGGTTCTTCCATGGAAGGAATGATAAAAACTGACGATTTCGAATTTATCCTTCCCTTCCCTTCTGAAATGTTTCCGGGCCAATTTGAGGGCCGCCTCAATGGCTTCGGTCCCCGAGTTGCAGAAGAACACTTTTTGGGCGAAGGAAATGTCGCACAAAAGCTTGGCCAACTTTACGTTGGGTTCGTTGTAGTAAACGTTGGAAACATGGCCCAATTTCTTGGCTTCCTCGATGATGGCTTCCACCACCTCGGGGTAGGCTTGGCCCAGGGCGTTGACCGCGATACCCGAGAAAAAATCCAGGTAAACCGCCCTTTCGGAGTCGTAAACATGGGCCCCCTGCCCGCGCATAAGGACGATCTTTTGCCGGTTGTAGACCGGTAGGAGATAGTCATCGCCGCTTTGGATAATCTGGGTCGTATCCATGTCTTTTTCCTGTGCCGAAAAATGAAAAAGCCCCCTGTAGCGCGACGCCGAAGGCGCCTTGCTACAGGGGACTTTTATCTAGGAAGGCATCTTAATGTCCCGGAAAGGGGCTGTCAACCCGCCAAAAACAGAGGGGTTTTAAACCCGAATGGACGGTTCGGTCAGTTTTTCATATTCCTCAATGGCGAAACGGTCGGTCATACCCGCGATGTAATCACAAATGATGCGGCGGAGCGGCTCTGAGTTGGCCTTGATCTTTTCACGTGTGTTGTTGGGAAGGATACCGGGATTGGATTCATAAATTTTAAACAGTTCCTGTATAACCTTGGCCGACTTTCCCTCCATTCGGGTAACCCGAGAATGACGGTACATATTCTGGAACAGGTATCGCTTCATCTCCAAAAACTCTTGGCGAAATTCAAGAGAAAAGGCAGCCAATTCTTCCGGACAACGCCTTACCTCTTCCATGGATTTGACCCCGAACTTTTCGATCCGCTTGCCCGTTTCTTCCAATAAGTCCGTTACCTGTTCATTGATGAGAAATCTTACCGTCTGATACTTGACCTTATCCCGGACCAAATGGGGATGCTGCGATTTCACCTTCTCTAGGTTTCTTTTCCAAAGTGCAAGCGCCTCCAACCCTTCAAATTCCAAAAGGCCGGAAGTGAGTCCGTCGTCGACATCGTGGGAGGTATAGGCGATTTCATCGGCCAAGTCCACGATCTGGGCTTCCATGGTGTATTGCTCTCCGTCCCCACCGGGACGATCGTAACGGGTTCGGTGTTTGTCCACTCCCTCCAAAACTTCGTAGGAAAGATTTAGGCCTTTAAAATCGGGATATTTGTCCTCCAAGTGAGTGACAATCCGGTAGCTTTGGGCGTTATGCTCGAACCCGCCGTCGTTTTTCATGATCTCATTCAAGACTTTTTCGCCCGAATGGCCGAAAGGGGTATGGCCTAGGTCATGGGCCAGGGCGATGGCCTCGGTTAAATCCTGGTTCAACCCCAAACTCCTCGCAATGGACCGGGCGATCTGGGCCACTTCCATGGTATGGGTGATGCGGGTGCGGTAATAATCCCCCTCGTGGTTGACGAACACCTGGGTCTTATATTGAAGGCGGCGGAAGGCGGAAGCGTGAATAATACGGTCGCGGTCCCGTTGGAAGGCTGTGCGATACGCATGCTCCGGTTCCGGGTATTGACGGCCCCGGCTTTGGCTGGACCTTTGGGCGTAGGAAACCAAAGCCTGGTCTTCCAATTGTTCAAGTTGTTCGCGAGTTCTCATTTGGGTTCCTAAAACATTAACGTTTCATCAAAGATTGCAACTGTTGGGCTAGCTCTTGATATTCTTGTGAAAAGGGTGCCAAGGCTACAGCCCGATCTGCTTCTTCCACTGCTTTTTGCAGGTTGTGCTCATTATAGTAAGCGACCGCCAAATTCCTAGCGACGTCCTCCCTTTCCGGGCTCAAATGCTGAGCCCGTTCCAGAAATGTAACGGCTTGTGATGTTTTCTTTTGAGCCAAGCAATAATCCCCCTGCAAGGCGTCCCACGCCGATTCATCGCCGTTTCTCTCAAATCCCTTGCGGCCCATTTGCAACGCTTGGCGAGTATCCGCCGGGGAAACACCCAAAGTGCCAAAAGCCGATTGAAAACACGGAAGGCCTATTTCCGGGTACTGGTTAGACACCCGCAGGTAAGTTTGAAGGTAAACATCGGAAGGGATCGGTTTCCCGACAAGATCCGACACGCGGGGCAAACCCATGACTTCCTGCATATTTTTAACGTAATAACGCTCCGTTCCGGGGAGAAAGTCAGGAAGATCCGAAAATCCCTCTCTCGGCCTAACTTCATAAAGAGAATAGCCATTTCCTACCGGCAAAGGAATTTTGCGGGTAAATTTCAGGAAAAATTGCTCGTAGTTCTTGAGCTCCAGCGGTGTCCAAGGATAGCGATCCACACCCAACTCATCTACCCGTATGGCGGTTCCCAGCATGGCATTGGCATTGTAAAGGATATGCGTAAAGCCATTTTCCTTGAATTTCCGGTAAAGCTCTTCAGGACTAGATGACTTCTCGGACCATTTTTTTAAAACCGGATAGGTATAGTCAAAGTCGTAAGAGGATATCCGGTCCAAATAATAACCGTTTTGTTGTCCGATGATCAAAACCCTAGCGTCGGAGGGCAATGTTTGGTTGAGGGTATTGGCGACCGAAACATAGCCCTCGGGCCGCAAAACTCGGCTCAGGAATTCATCCCGGGTTTGAAAACCCAGGGAACAGGCAAAAGGGGTCGGCTGGTTGGCAAGCCCTTGGAATAGGTAAAAAGTACAAACCCAAAATACCCCCCCCATCAGCACATTCAATATCCTCTCAAAGGGTGCCCGTCGGTTTACGGCCCACTGGTAAGCCACCGCTAGTGGAATCGAGGCCAAAGCAATGGTTCCCGATATCAATCGCAATTGATGGGTAGTGATTAGCCAAAAAAAGAAAGGTATCCCAATTGCCACCAAAAACGGCCACTTCCAGCGAAGCTCCCTCCATTTAAAAACCAACAATGTTAACAGCACCGGCAAAAGAACGAGCGGAACAAGACTCACCTCTTCATTTGGCGCCCCTGCATAATTTTCAAAAACAATTTTCCAAACCATGGATGGGAGTTTCGCTAAACCTTCCAAGCCCTCAACATGAAATTTTATGGCTGATGTTTTGGCATCAAACGCGGTCCAATCGAAGGTATGGAACAACCCCGAAAGATGAGGATAAATGGGATTCGAGGTGTAAACCAAGCTTTTAAGCGCCCAAGGCCCAAAGAAAAATAAGGGTGTTCCCCACAACCAAACGGCCGTGGGTAAATTAGTCTTGTAGCCCTTAGCGGCAACGTGAAAAAGCAGGATGCCCGCCAGCCAGAATGAAACGGCGTTGTATTTAATAGCCCAAATAAAGCCTAATGCGGTAACCGCAAGCATCCCCCAGGAGTTATTTTCAATATTGTTTCCGGATTTCTTAAAAACCATCAGATAGCCCAAACCCAAGACTGAATAGAAGCCCACGAAAAGATCAACATATCCACGCGTCGAAAAGATATTCAAATAAGGAAAAACCCAGTAGAAGATTCCTGCGGTCCAACCAATCTTGGGTGTTAAAAGACGGCTTCCAATAGATGCCAGCGCCAATGCGGTTCCTAGATGGGCCAAAAAACCAAAGGACCGGGCCAAAGAATCGTCGTTCCAAAGCAGTCCCCAAGAAAAAATCATCTGCCCCAATGACGGATAATGAGCGGGCACAATACCGGTTACCGGATAAAAACCGTGCTTCATGAGATAAAACTTCGGAAGGATCAGCTGATAGGTAATGGCATCCCAACTCATTTCCGGAGCCAATAAATTGGAAAGGCTTAAAAGGATAACCACGGCGAGGGGCCATAACCAAAAGGACGGCATTTCGAGCTTTCCAATGAAGGGCCAGCACCCTTGAAAGGCCTTCTTCCGCTCAAATAAAAGAAAAACAGTTAAGGCCAGTATCATGAGGGCCTTCAATAACACGGGATACAAAATATTTTCAAAAGCTAGGCTTTCCGCCAAAAGCCCCCAAAACCCGAATCCCAATGCAAGAGACCATACCCAAGTCTCAAGGTGAATCCAATTCTCCGGGCGGATCCACTGCAAGAGATGATTGCCGGTCCGGCTGAAAACAAGGAATGTTCCAATGAAGGAAATTAAAAACAGGCCGTGGTGAATCCAAGCGGTAAGCACTGAAGGCCAGGTCCACTCGGAATATTTGAAGGAGTAAATCAGGTAGAGGAAACTTTGGATGGGATGCGGCGGTATCTTCCAGAAGAAAAGAAATAGGCAGGTTATTAGCCAAATAAGGAATAGCCAAAACCCGGCTGTCGACCGAATGCCCGAAGCCTGATTCCGCTGGTCCATAATTCTCCAAATCAACCGTAACAAAAAAGCCCGCCGGACTAGCGGGCATTAACTAAAAAACCATTTTAATAATGATTGGTGGAGGCGATGGGGATCGAACCCACGACCCCTTCCATGCCATGGAAGTGCTCTCCCAGCTGAGCTACGCCCCCAACCTTAAACATCACTTCTCGGCTCAAATCCGAGGTTTGCAATTTTAACGAAAACCCCCAAAAAAACAAGCCAAACCGGGGAATATAAAAGTGTTCGTCAACCTTAGCTGCAATCAAAGGCCGCCTCTCCTTCACCAAGGCCGAAGGGGCCAAACTTCGTCAACTTTCATATCGAATCAGGAAGCAAAACTTGGTGGGCGAAACAGGATTCGAACCTGTGACCCCCTGCGTGTAAATCACACGGACCATATTCGGAAGCTCTTTTAGATTGTTTATTAAAATTTATCAGTCCCCAGCACATTTTTAAAGGCCTTTGTTCTCAACGGTTTTACGACCTGCGGGGGCAAGGGCCTTTTTTTCAAGTGACGGTCAATGGCAGTAAGGGATGGTCAAGCACGGTAAAGCATGGTTGAGTTTGACACGTATATGACACGGCTGCACATCCAGTTTATTTACTAAACGCGCTGGGGCCGCCCGCCAAGGCGGCCTGTTCCAACAAGGCAACCAATTTCGGGTCAGTGTAATATTGGCCGACGCAACATTTTTCAACAGATTTCAGGTTTTCAAAGGCCTCAGTCTTATAAAAGATGGGGTAAGTGGCGCTGACATTTGCCCAAGATTGTCCGTCCCAGGAAAAGACATAGGGCCAAAGGAAAATTTCAAACTTGTCCCCGGTGCTCAAGTAATAAATCCACTCATTCTTGCCGTTATGATCCAGGTCTTTCAGATAACCTTCGGATGAATAAGCATCCATTTTCTTCCGGTTCAAATCCACGTCCGAAATCGTTAGGGTGGAGCTCGGCTCGTATTTCCCTGATTCACTCTTTGAAAATCGGTAACAGCCTGGCCCCATTTTTTCCGCAGAAATAACTTCGTTGATACGCCAAACTCCGGTAAATTTACCGGGAAACCGGGTTATTTCCACCGCTTGATGTGGGTCTTCGGGGAAAATCCCATAAACCAAATCGTTGAAACACCAGTAGTAAAGATGGGGGCTTTGGATTTCTTTGAACTGGAAGAAACCGGACTCGGTTCCCGCTTCCGGGATGAACCCCATCTCTTTGAGCTTTTTTAAGAATTCACCCTTGTCCGGAGAAGTATCTTCGTCGCTATCCTGGCCACTGAATTTGGAATATTTTTTCCCAAATACGATCAAATCATCTTTTGAATTAACTGTTTTAAGTTCGCTGGTGACTTTTTCTATCCTAGGAGAGTATCTCCAAAAGGTCGGCGGGATTTTTCCGTCCGGACCGACTTCGAGGAGTGGATAATCCGGGCTATTGTGGTCATCGGAATACTTTGTAAATTCCTCTGCATTTTTCAGAATGAAGGGGCCGTCATACTTAGCGAACTTCTCCACACTCTCTTCCAAACCGGCAGTGTAAATGTAGCCATGGCCATCAATGGCTAGGTGTTGGACCATTTCACGGGGTTTGAATTGCATCAAAAAATTTAAATCATCGTCAAAAACCTGGATTCGGCCCCGGTCGATAACATAAATACGATCCATCGAACCAACAGCTATCCCATTAATCCCCATGAATTCCCCATGCCCGTTGCCTGGATAACCAACCCGTTTTAGGAGTTTCCCGTTCTTATCGTACTTATCGATCTCCCCTTTGCTGTCCAGGTAGATATTCTCCAAGCTGTCTACGGCCATATTGCGGCAAAGGCAGTATTTCATGCGGCCTGAATCACGGAGTTCGGATGGAAGTTCAAAGGAGGATAGATAATGGAAATCCTGGTCAAAAATCTGGACCTTACAATGATACCTGTCCAAAATAAAAAAGTGTCCGTTCGAAAAACGGATGGAAGTAGTCCCCTCATACTGTCCCGGCTCTATTTCCTTTGGGGCATATTGTTGAAGAGGAACACCTTTATTCGTGTATTTAAAAACAACACCTTTCATCGTTAAAAGATAGAGGTTTCCTTTTGGGTCGATGGCTAGGCTATCACCTATACGTTTGGATTTATCGGTCGTCGCACCCCAATTCGTTAAAAAATGGCCATCATTGGTAAACTTTTGAACACCCAGGTGAAAGGAATCCAAGAGGAAAATATTGCCGGCGAAGTCCAAGGCAATATCCCGAATGTTCCTGACATCCTGGTGCAAAACACCTTCTTTTGATTTTATGTATATCAATGGGTCTAAAGTCGGTTTGACAACTTCGCCAGACTGAGATTCGGCCTGAAAAGGAATCCCCCAAAAAAGAAATAAAGGAATTAGGAGAAATTTCCGAACCAATATTTACTCCTATTACAAGCGGACTAAACGGGAATTAAATCAAAAAGGCACAACTTCAACTTGAAGGTGTTTTTGGCGGGCGCTTTCAACATGGGCTTCAAGTTCTTTCGCGGCATTGGCGGCAATCCATTCTTCCCCGCACAAATCGCAAATTTCGGCTGGAACATTTCGAACCACAACAACCCCTTCCCCCGTCTCAACAGTGAAAGTGGCCTTCCCAGGTTTTTTGGTTCCCCCGCAAAGGGGGCAGATTTTTCCGGCTGTTTTTGTCGTCATGGCTTTTTCCTCGCCCGGAAACCTGGCTCAAAATGGTCCAAGTCCGGTTCATACACGGTAATAATATACACCCATTCCAGGGCTTCATCTATGGCAACAACAACGTGAATCGGCTGTTGTCCATTCCAGCCTATAACCAAGGCCGTTGGAAAAGGCTTTCGATTATATTCCTTTTCCAGCACATCCCATTGGCGAAGTATCTCCAGCACTTTATCCTGCGAAATACTTCGTTCCGCCGCCCTTTCTAAGGCATGCAATCTCCAATCGAAATAGCCCTTTTCAAGAAACTCCGAGATAAGAATTTTGTCGAACTTAAATAAATCCATGCGTCATTATACATGCCAAACAAACCACACAATGACATGTTTCCTTTCCCAAGCTTTTGCCCCGTCTAACCCTTCCAAGCCAGCCTTTCTTTTCAGCCTCCCGCCAATTTTCACCTGGCCCTTTCATCCCAACCTGCCACTTCTGACTCCTGCTACAGTTTTTTTTGGTCTTCGTCTTAATTTTTAATCAGTTTCATCATCCGTAACCTTCAACAGATTGCTATCGAGGTTTTTCATTCGGAGAGGGCGAACCCCCCTATCGTTTCTCGCATCCGTACTTGATGCGGTGATAGGGGGGTTCGCCATCGGAGAATGGAAAAACCCACCCAAAATAATCAAAAACATTGGCTTTCCATGTCCTACTGTAGGACATTTCACTTCCATGGCGCGGAAGTTTCACTTCCATGGAACATCATCCAAACCCTTATCAATTCTCGCTTAAATGATTCCACGAGTGTTTTTAAACCACCCAAACCGCTAATTGACCGCCTCGATGCCCTTTTCGACACTAAAAAATTCTTGTGACGGTAATCAATGGTAAAGCATGGTAAAGAACGGCTAGTGGCAGTCAGTGACAACGCAAAATAAAATTCGTTGAAAAGATAACCGCGTGCTCTCAAGATAATTCAAGAAGTCGATTTAATTACAGGATGACTAACATGATCGAAAACCTTGAATCAGAGATTTTGCATTTAAAGGCCGATAGACGGCCCGAAGATCCCTCCAAACCAGTTTGTCCCTCTTCAAAATCCCAACGCTCAAATTCAGACTTGTTGCCTTGGGGAATACCCCATGCCTTGGTTCAGTCCGCATCTGTTTTTTCGCTCCCGAAAAATTCAAGCGGAACCTTATCCAGGGTAAATCGGAACGTAAAGCTGCTTTACACGGAACCACAAGCAGGTTGTGATGAAAATTAAGGAAATATTCCACAAATGGGCAGTGTTTTGCTCACCTGCGACGCCAGCCCCCACTCCCCCTGCATCACTTTGTGATGGCAGGAAAGAGGTAGTGGGGGCTGGCCTCTTGGTTCACTATGCCGCCCATATTGCGGAAATAATTACGACCACATCTTTAATCCATTCAAACAAATCAAACAAACATCAAAAACCATGCTTGCGGTACTTTTGGGACGTGATTGGGCTTTTCAGGTTTGGCTTTACTTTTCTTGGTAGTTCATTTGCAAAAATCTTTTCCCCTGCTAATATTCAAATTGCTGGGGACATTAGGAGGGACGAATGAGTAGACCTAATGTTCATGGATTGCCCCAATTTCTCCGCAAGGACGACAAAGGGTATTTTCTGGATTACTTCATCCGGGAAGGAGGTATAAGAAAGCGCAAAAGGGTGCGGTTAGGGTTGATTCCTTTGACCCAGGCCAAGCAAGTCTTATCCCAACACACGCGGGAAATCGTGGCGGGTAAGTTTCTGGACGAGGAAAAAATGGAAGTTACCTTCACCGAGGCGGCAGATTTGTTCCTGGCCTATTCCGAGGCAAGAAGGAAAAGCCATGAGAACGACATCCACATGGTGAACAGGCTTAAGGGCTATTTTGGTAATAGGCCTCTGAGAAGCTTGACGCCGGACATCGTTGAGGGTTATTTGACCCAACGGCGGAAGGCGGGCAACATTGCCTTTGGGGGAAAGCCTCTGTCTAACTGCACTTTGAACCGGGACCTTGGGGTTCTCAAATGCATCATGAACCGGGCGGTCTTCAACGGTTTGTTGGAGAAAAATCTGATTCAGAAGGTTCGGGCCTTCCGGGAAGAATCACGGGATCGCACCTTGACGCAGGAGGAATACCAAGCACTTTTGGGATATTGTTCCCCACGCATGAATACCATTCTCCAATTGGCTTATTGGACGGGAATGCGGCGGGGGGAGATTTTGGGACTGCGGTGGGAACAGGTGGACTTCCAAAACAAGGTCGTCAACCTGGAAGCCGCGGACACCAAGACCCAGGAGAAACGGGAGGTGCCGCTGACGGAGGGGCTCTTGGACCTCCTCAAAAGGACGCCTAGGACCCTTGGAAGCCCCTATGTTTTCACCTACAAGGGTCAGCGCATCAAGAATATCAAAACCGCCTTCTGGAAGGCCGTCCGCAAAGCCGGGATCAAGAATTTCAGGTTCCACGATCTCCGGCATTGCGCGGTGACGAACTTGAGGAAGGCGGGGGTGAACGACTCGGTCATCATGTCCATATCGGGCCACAAGACTTACGCGATGTTCAAACGGTACAACCGGATTGATCGGCAAGACCGGGTGAACGCGCTGAAACAAGTCGAGAGGCAGTTTGACACGGATATGACACGGGCCGTTTCCGGGCAAGAGGTGAAGTCGTAGAAGTGTTGAAAAGTATGGTGGGCGAAACAGGATTTGAACCTGTGACCCCCTGCGTGTAAAGCAGGTGCTCTAACCAGCTGAGCTATTCGCCCGATTTTCTCTGCATAAAAAAGAAACCCTAGCTCGTTTAAAACGGCTAGGGTTTGAAATCATCTTTAAAAACCGTGGACTTACTTTGAATTTTTTTCGATATTTAAAAAAAATTTGATGGCGCTTTTCTTTTCGCCATCAATCATCAAATGAATGAATTCCGGCTTGAAGTTGGCGTCCATCCCGTCGCCTTTCAAAAACCCCCGAGCGATGGCGATGGCTTTGACCGTGTTATTGATGCTTTCGGGGCCCATGGCTACGATCTCCACACTTTTGCCGTCCCGGACGTTGTTCGCAATAGCCCCAGCTACGGTGGAGGGATTACTTTTTGCGGCGACCTTGAGCGTCATGATCCCTACCAAGAGTGGCTCCTTCTTTCCCTCCGCTCCTCAAACACGTTACCCTGGTTTTTATATCACGGGTACTGGGGGCTGTCAACCAAGCCCCCTAACCTAGAACCACCTCGACTTCGATCGTTTTCGGTGAGCGTTGAGCAGGAATGATGTTCCCAGTAATCTTCTTACCATTCACACTTAGGGATGATACACCCTTGCTAACATGCCGAGGGTTTTTAACGGCGATATGGTAGGTTGAACCGCGGAACCTACGGGTGACTGTGAACTTACCCCAATCCTTGGGGATGCACGGATCCACCATCAACCCAGAGTAGGTCGGACGGATTCCCAGTATATATTGGGTGCCCGCAACGAAGTTCCAGGTGGCGGCGCCTGTTAACCAGGAATTACGCGCAAAGCCAAAATCACGGTGTTCCCGCGAGGCGATGGCTTGGGCATAAACGTAGGGTTCGGCCCTGTGGACATCTTGAATCTGGTCTTTGGTCGACGGCAAAAGCTGACGATAATATTTCATGGCGTTTTCGACCCGGCCTAAGCGGGTTTCGGCAATTACGGCCCAAGGATTTGCGTGAGAAAAAATACCACCGTTTTCTTTAAGCCCCGGCGGGAAGGTACTGACGCCACCAAGTCGCGGGCTGAAGTGTTTGAACCCCGGATACATCAGGGCCACACCGTACTTGGAATCCAAATATTCTTTAACCGCATCCATGCAAACAGGGCCTCGCTTGGAATCCGCAACTCCTGAAAGAACAGCCCAGGTTTGGGTATTCAAATAGACCTTTCCTTCAGGTTGTTTGTCCGACCCCAACATGGTTCCCCATCCATCAAAAGCCATGGCGTACCATTTACCGTCCCAGCAGACCTTATTCACGCGGGCCGACATATCCTCCGCCATTCGACGATACTTCTTGGCGTCGGAGGCATTACCGAGGGTTTCGGCCAGTTCTGCAAAATCCCTCGCACACTTGACCAAAAATTGGGCCACCCAAACGCTTTCACCCGGCTTGGGACCATTAATATGAAGGGTATCATTCCAATCGGCAAAACCCATCAATGGGATTCGGTGAGTACCAACATTCTTATAGGTATAATCCAGAGGCGCCTTGAGGTGATCATACATGCTGGCCGAACCTCCGTCCGCCCATTTCACTTTTTCACCCAAGAACTTCAAGTCCCCTGTTTCTTTAACGTAGGCAGTCGTGGAAAGAATGATCCAGAGGGGATCATCGGAATAGCCCTTTCCATCCCCTTCCCCGGTCAGACGGAAGAACTGATGATAAGCCGTTCCGTCTTTGAACATGTTTTTGGCTAAATCGGTAATCAGTTTTTTGACCTTCTGGGGCACGGTGTGAATAACACTTAAGACATCTTGGTTGCTATCCCTAAAACCCATTCCACGGCCGATGCCGCCTTCATAGATAGAGGGCCCGCGTGACATGCTAAAAGTCGTATGCACCTGGTAGGCATTCCACTGATTCAAGCTTAAGTTGATGTCTTTATCGGGGGTAATAACTTGAAAGGCGTTTAATTTCTCTTCCCAATGTTTTTGAAGGTCGGACATGACTTTACCGACCGCTCCAACCTTCTTATATTTCGAAATCAATTTTTCGCCAGCCACGATGGAAGAGGCTACGCCCAGAATATAAGTCACAGACTTGGATTCGCCTGGTTTAAGTGTTATCGAAAGGGAGGTCGCAGCCACCGGATTGCCCCCATCCGCCGTGGAACCGGAGCATTTCCCTTCTAAAACCGCCTTGGGGTTGGCTTCCGAATGGTAGAGGCCCATGAAGGCCTCCCGATCGCAATCAAAGGATTCAAACTTCTTGTCGGCCGAGAAAAAAGCATAATGGCCTGCATTTTCAATCATCGTGGCATGGTGGATGGTGTTGTTCTTTTCATATGCCTTGGCAATGTTGTAAGTGTATTGAAAATTGATCATGTCGTTTTGAGCGAAGAAAAGACACAATTCCGCATAGGAAATAAGGGTGAGATTTTTAACGGAGGAAGTCCGATTGGTGAGGGTGATGTTCCAAAGTTCCAGGTTGTCCTCTACCGGAACGACATAAAGGGTATCTGAAGTGATTCCTTGATAAGTGGAAGTGACGCGGGTGTATCCAAACCCATGGCGGGTTTCGGTTTTATATTCCGAAAGGTCCTTCAAAACCGGCTGCCAGGTGGCCGACCAAAAATCCTTGGTTTTTTCGTCTCGAAGATAGATATATCGGCCGGGTCGGTCCATTGGGATATTGTTAAGCCGATACCTTAAAATGCGCTTGTCCCTGGCTGAAAGGTGGAAGCTATAGCCGCCACCGTTGTTGGAGATAAGGGCGCAATATTCATCGTTGTGAAGATAGTTCATCCAGGGCACGGGTGTATCCGGCCGCTCAATGACATATTCTTTGTTCGCAACGTCGAAGTAACCGTAACGCATAATTCCCCTTTTTTATTTATGGAATAAAGGCTTGGGTTAATGAATCCAGTCCAGCAAAACATTATTATTTAAGGAAGGCAAATAACTCCCATCAAAACCAACTTTAATTAAAAGATAAAATGGTGGGTGATGCAGGGCTCGAACCTGCGACCCGCTGATTAAGAGTCAGCTGCTCTACCAACTGAGCTAATCACCCATTCCTTTAAATGGTACGCCTGAGAGGGCTCGAACCTCTGACCTACAGATCCGGAATCTGTCGCTCTATCCAACTGAGCTACAGGCGCATCCGCCATCACTCCCAAGCCATCCAGGGACGATCCAAACTCGGCGATCGCCACGTCAAATGGGGCGTGTCGTTTTCTATTCAAAGTTTCATAGAAGGCACACGACCCCATTCCTCTTATTCATCTTCCGAATAATGACGAATGGGGTGAGAGACGGGAATCGAACCCGCAACCCCCAGATCCACAATCTGGTGCTCTAACCAATTGAGCTACTCCCACCATGTACTTCCGCACCGCGAGGTCGTCTCAGGGGCTTCCTTTTCAACCCCCAATCCAAATCAAATCAACCGGATTTCGGGTGAAAAGCCCTAAAAGTGTAAAAGTCCCCTTGAAAAATGTAAAGGTTTATTTGGTTTTGCCGGGAATGACTGGGAAAATTTCTTCCAAGGCTGAAAGGGCTTACACAAAAACACAATTACATCAATCGGCTCTTCAAATTCACGACTCCCATTCCATTATTACCATTTGTTAAGAAAAAATGGTGCGCCTGACCGGAGTCGAACCGGTGACCCACTGCTTAGAAGTTAATTCGATAAGTTGTTTCGAGTAGTTTTAAAATTTCACAGTCCCCAGCAGATTTTTAAAGGCCTTTGTCTTCAACGGTTTTATAACCAGCGAGGGCAAGGGCTTTTTTTTGAAGTGGCGGTCAACGGCGGCAAGGGATGGTCAAGCACGGTAAAACATGACTGAGTTTGACACGTATATGACACCGATTTTAATTGAACGACCTATTGCATTTTATGCAGTGGCTTCCCATTTTGGGCTCTTCAAGGTAAAACATTAGTTTTCTTCCAAGTCTGGTAAACATCCGATTTCAAGATTTGGATAAATTGTGGATCTTTGTTTATGACTTCTTGATACTTTGGATCTAATTGAACGACTTTCGCAACCTCTCTGACAGCCAATATCGGTTGATTCCATGCCCAATAAGCGATGGCTAAATTGTAATGGCCCATTAAATAATCCGGTTTAATTCGAACTGAGGTTTGTAGGGCTTGCGACGCTTCATAAGCATAAGCAGCACCCTTTTGTCGTAAATAAGAATAACCCATCAAACCCCACGCCTCATAGTTTTTGTCATCGCACGAAGTCGCCGCCATATATTCCTGGATAGCATTTCTGTAATCTTGCGCGTGGTAATACTCCTTACCTTTTTTCAAATGTTTCCAAGTTTCTACATTAGGATTAAGCCATTTGTAATTCCGGACAAATGGAGTAGGGTTTCCAGCATCGCCCCTTTTAATGGCATCGTAATTAATATCATTAAATTCTGGCGTGGTAAAATTCCCATCTTCGCTTATATCTCCACCCTTTAAGGCTGGTTTTATTTTTTCATTGCAAAAAACATAAAATTCCGCTTCACAAGACCCAGCCGCCAACGCGCACCAATGGAGGCCGAAACAAATAGGCCCGCCTTTTTTTATCAACCCGAAATCCATGTATGATGGCCAAATACTCTCAAAAGGAAGTTGATCAAGCAATTTTCCATCTTCATCAAAAACCATTAACATTCTTTGACCAGATTCTTTGTCCGGGGCCATTAGAAAAATTTCCTTTTTCCCGTTTCCCGCCAAATCCGCCAAATAAATCGGTATCCAACCTAAGTGATTTTCTTTTGCGCCCCGTTTTGTGGGTTCGCCAAATTCAGCACCATCAGGCATATTTTTTCTAACAATATCTACAAAACCATCGTATTTCTTTGAACGAAAAATAAAAGTTCCTGAAGCTTCATCAATTTTTCCAAGTTCAACACCTTTGATTGGATTACCCATAACAACATCAGTCGGAAGGGCTTGAGAAAATGATCCAAAAGAACAACATAAAAGAGTTATTAAAAAAAGAATGGCATTATAAAAGGACTTTTTTAACATCAAGTGGCTTCTCATTGAAGACAATGCACCCTCCAACTTTCGGTATCGAAGACTTATTCCCGTACTCTTACCCGATCTTGCTCAATGATCCACAACCTCTGGTTTATCTGTTCTTTTGTCAATAAATCCAACACGGGACGAAACAATTCAACCATCGTTGGTTTGTCCTGGCGGTCAGACCGGATAACCATTATTCCAGGATACTTCTCCGGTGGGTAAGCCCGAATATCAGAAAAATCCAGATCGGCAGTTATGAATACCCGGCTTTCTCCCAAACAAACAACGGCTAAATTTGCATCGGATTGGCCGGTTAAATCTTGGTCTTTAACTGTAAGGGCATCATGACCAGCTTGAATTAAAAGGCGTTTGATTTCAGAGGGAAGGTTTTCATCGATTTTGAACTTCATCAGGTATGGGTGACTTCAACTATTCGTTCCCGCGCCAATTCTGCACCATAGGCTATCGAAGCCTGAACGTCTTCCGGCTTGAGGGAAGGATATTCTTTCACGATTTCCGCAACGGATAAACCAGCGGCCAGGTTATCGAGGATGACAGAAACCATAACCCTAGTACCCCGTATGCAGGCTTTACCGTGGCATACGTTGGGGTCTGCTGTGACTCTTTCGATTAAGTTGGACATGACTTAATACCTCAAAAATTATTATAGCCGATTCAACCCGGAAACAAGACCTTAAACCAAAACCGGGCTTCTAAGGTGGATTTTACTACAGCATTTTAAACAAGCAATACCCAGTTAACCCAACCACCAAAAGACTCGCACCCCTAAACTTATAACCCGCTTTTTTTATCACCACCCCGCCAATTTTCATTACCACTTACATTCCACCCCTGCACTTCTGACCCCTACCACAGCTTGTCTTTTGGTCTTCATCTTAATTTTTAATCAGTTTCATCATCAGTTACCTTTGACAGATTGCAATCAGAGTTTTCCATTCGGAGAGGGCGAACCCCCCTATCGTTTCTCGCATCTAACCTTGATGCGCAGATAGGGGGGTTCGCCATCGGAGAATGGAAAAACCCACCCAAAATAATCAAAAACATTGGCTTTCCATGTCCTACTGTAGGACATTTCACTTCCATGGCGCGGAAGTTTCACTTCCATGGAACATCATCCAAACCCTTATCAATTCTTGCTTAAATGATTTCACGAGTGTTTTTAAACCACCCAAACCGCCGATTGATCGCCTCGATTCCCCTTTCGACACTAAAAAAATCTTGTGACGGTAATCCATGGTAAAGCATGGTAAAGAACGGCTAGTGGCGGTTAGTGACAGTCGAAAATAAAATACATTGAAAAGATAATCACGGGCTCTCAAGATAATTCAAGAAGTCGATCTCATTACGGGATGTTAGTCATGATCGAGAACCTTGAATTTGAGCTTTTGCATTTAAAGGCCGATAGACGGGCCGAAGATCTCGCCTTGCCAATTTGTGACCCTTCCCTGCTAGAACGTTCAAATAGGAAAAAGGCCGAAGGCAAAATCACCCAAGGCTTCGACCACAGCCAATCCATTTTTCAAACTTCTCCAAAGAGAACCTCAACCGACTTTAAACGGAACTTAAAACAGGTTAAAGCGGAACTTGACTCAGACTCACATCCTTTTCCAAGAAAAAACCGCAATATGGGCGGCGGATTGCTCACCTGCGACGGCAGACCCCACTCCCCCTGGATCAAGTTCTTATCCAGGAAATCGGTAGTGGGGTCTGCCCTCTTGGTTCGGTATGCCGCCCATATTGCGGAAATATTTACGACTACTTCTTTCATCCAAACAAAAATCAAAACAAACAGCAAAAAACCACGCTTTCAATGCTTCGAGTACGGTATTGAACTTTTCGAGTTTTTCGTAACTCTCGTTGAAAGTTCTTTTGAAAAAATCTTAGTCCCTGGTAGTATTCAAATTGCTGGGGACATTAGGAGGGACAAATGAGTAGACCTAATGTTCATGGATTGCCCCAATTTCTCCGCAAGGATGAAAAAGGGTATTTTTTGGATTATTTCATCCAGGAAGGAGGATTGAGGAAACGCAAGCGGGTCCGATTGGGAGAAATACCGGTAACCCAGGCCAAGAAGATACTAGCCCAACACACGCAAGAAATTGTGGCAGGAAAGTTTCTGGCTGTGGAAAAACCGGAGGTCACCTTCAACGAGGCGGCGGATTCGTTCCTGGCCTATTCCGAAGCAAGAAGGAAAAGCCACAAGAACGATTCTCAGATAGTCGAGCGGCTCAAGGCTTATTTTGGTAGCAGGCCTTTGAGGAGCTTAACGCCGGACATAGTTGAGGGCTTTTTAACCCAACGGAGGAAGGCTGGAAACCAATCCACGAATCAAGGCCGTAGCGGGAAGGTGCTGACTAACTGCACCCTCAACCGGGACCTTGGGACTCTCAAGTCAATCGTGAATCGGGCGGTCCTCAACGACTTGGTTGAGAAAAACCCGATCCAGAGGGTAAGGCCTTTCCGGGAAGAATCCCGCGACCGCACCTTGACGCCGGAGGAATACGAGGCGCTTTTGCCCCATTGCGCCCCCCGCCTAAGTGTCATAGTCCAATTGGCTTATTGGACCGGCATGAGGAAAGGGGAAATTTTGGGGTTGCGTTGGGATCAGGTGGACTTCCAAAACAAGGTGGTCAACCTGGAAGCCGCGGACACCAAGACCCAGGAGAAACGGGAAGTCCCGTTGACGGAGGGCTTGTTAGACCTCTTGAAACGGACGCCTAAGACCCTGGGAAGCCCTTATATCTTCACCCATAGGGGAAAGCGCATCCGGAGCGTCAAGACAGCTTTTTTGAGGGCGTGCCGCATGGTAGGGATCGGAAATTTCAAGTTCCACGATCTCAGGCATTGCGCGGTTACGAATCTTAGAAAAGCGGGGGTAAGCGATTCGGTCATCATGTCCATATCGGGCCATAAGACCTACGCGATGTTCAAACGGTATAACCGGATTGACCGGAAAGACCGGGTGAACGCGCTGAAGCAGGTTGAGCGGCAGTTTGACACGGATATGACACGGGCGGGCACCAGCCAAGAAGCGAAGTTGTAGAACCGTTGAAAAATATGGTGCGCCCGGGGAGATTCGAACTCCCGACCTACTGCTTAGAAGGCAGTTGCTCTATCCAACTGAGCTACAGGCGCATCAGAAACAAAATTGAAATTGACTAGAGAAGATGAGGAGAAATTTTCCAAAATTTAGATTTTGACTGGTTTTCTGGTCGGGGCGGTGAGATTTGAACTCACGACCCCTTGGTCCCAAACCAAGTGCGCTACCGCTGCGCTACGCCCCGGCCTGAAAATCAGACTTTTGTGTCACCCACCTAAACCCAATACCACAGCGCCGGCAAAGCTAATCGAGCAAATCCTCAATTAAATTCGTACGTTTACAACTATTCTCTCCACCAGGCCTCGGCAATTTAATATTGAGATAAAATTTAAACACCTTTTTTGTGCTCTAATAATTCTTTTGCCTTTTGAGCCGCTTTACCTCGGTGGCTAATCCAATTTTTTTCTTCTAAAGACATTTCCGCAAAGACTTTATAGTACCCCGAAGGTAAAAATATGGGATCGTAACCGAATCCACTATTCCCTCTCGGTTCACGGATAATGGACCCTTCAACTTCGCCAATCACCTGGTCAAAAGAATCGTTGGGAGAAAAAAGAGTAATAACAGTTTTAAAGTACGCATTCCTACGATCATCCGGTGTGCTCACAAGAAGTTTCAATAATTTTTTTACATTATCCTCATAAGTGCAATTCTCACCAGCGAATCGCGCCGCATAAATCCCGGGCTGGCCGCCCAAGGCTTCCACGAACAAGCCCGTATCATCCGCTAAAGAAGTCAAGCCCGTAAAAAGAGCGATCTCCCTCGCCTTTTTCAGTGAATTCTCTTCCAATGTCAGCCCATCTTCTAAAACATCCGGAACGTTGGGAAAATCAAAAGCGGGTAGGATATCCCAGGGGATTCCAGTCAAAGCTTCCTTCATTTCTTTAAACTTATTTCGGTTTTGAGTTGCAATAACCAACTTCTTCATTTGTGAAGCGCCCGTGATTGAGCTTGGATCACTTGATAAATACCTCTTTCGGCAAGCTTCAAAAGTTCCTCCAGTTGTTGCTTACTGAATGGTTCCTTTTCAGCGGTTCCCTGGATTTCAACAAACTTTCCTGAGGCAGTCATGACCACATTGAAATCGACATCCGCTTGTGAGTCTTCCTCATAACATAAATCGAGGATCGATTTGCCTTTGACAATGCCAACGCTGACTGCTGCAATGGGTTCTCGAATTGGTTTTCGGCTTAGTTGTTTCTTTTTCCCCAAGCTTCCCAAGGCATCCACCAAAGCCACATAAGCTCCGTTAATGGAAGCCGTTCGAGTTCCACCGTCGGCTTGTAGGACATCACAATCCAGAACGATTTGCCGCTCCCCCAAGGCTTCTAAATCCACAACGGACCGGAGAGATCTTCCAATTAAACGTTGTATTTCGTGGGTCCGCCCATTGATTCTCCCTTTTACCGAATCGCGGGGACTACGTTCCGCCGTGCTTCGAGGAAGCATGGAATACTCGGCGGTAACCCATCCTTTTCCTTTTCCCCGCAAAAAAGGTGGAACTTCTTCTGAAACCGAAGCGTTGCACAAAACTTTCGTTTGACCCATCGATACCAATACCGATCCTTCCGCATACTGGGTGTAGGATCGAATAAATTGTATAGGTCTTATTTTGCCGGTCATCAAACCCTCTTGATCCCATGATTAGGAAAGAAAAAACCCCATCTTGCGCTTATGGCAGACGGGGTTCCAAAGAATTCCATAGGTAATTTCAATTTCAAGTCAAAGGGATTTTATCTTTCTCTATTCGCCATGTCAACTTGTCGCCTAAGTCGATGCCACATATCCACTCAACCTTTTCAGGTTCACGGCATTTTTGCCGTCTTGGACCGCTTTTTGTGTTTTTTCGCTAATCCATTGGTAGAGATGAGCGCGAACTTTATTTTTTAAGCCGGGCCCAAGTCCTTTTTCCACCGCTTGGAGGCGAAGTTTCAACAAGACCGCCAGGGCCGCGTCCAGGACCTCATCGGCCTTCTGGAAGTTCAAGGTATTTTTATTCTCAATGAGACGCTGGCTATCCACCGAACCGTCTTCAAGCAAGTTGCCGGCAGAGTCCCAGTTTGCGTTTCGGAAAATCTCTGGAAATTTTTCTCGCGCCAATTCCACAGTCCGGCCCAACATGGTATAAGTTTTTCTTTCCCCCACTAAGTCTTTTAACTCGAAAAGAATGATGTTTCGAAACTCATCATAAAGCATTAAAAACTCATATTCACCCTGGAGCTTTTTTAATTCTTCCGTGTTAAGGGCCGCTACAGGAGCCTCCGCCGGAATCGAAGGTTCGGTTTCCGGGGGAGGGGGGGAGGGGAGGGCCATCCCCATGAAAGGGGGCGCAATTGGTGCGTTAAAATCAATTGGGGAAGTGGAGGCCGAGTTAGTGGAGTTCTCAGCATCAGATGAAGCTGTCAAAATTTCAGAACCCGAAAATTTTTCGGCAGGTACCATTTCCGCAGCGGAAGTTTCCAGAAACTTTTTTTCTAGCTCCTGGCTTTTGGCTTCCAATTCAACGTTGCGGCTGTTCATCCATTCCTTGAAATGGTTATCGGCTTCGGGAGAGGAAAGCGTTTGAGCGGGAAATCCCGCCGGTGAGTCCATAAGCGCGGAAGCTTCGTCCAGCTTTTCCGAAGGGCCAGAAAGGTCCCCGCCGAAAAGATCCGCGATATCTATCTTTAAATCGTCATCCGGCTTTCGCATGAACTCGCCTTCTTATTTCTTACCGATCATCATATAAAGCCCGGCGGAAACTTGTCAACGAACCCAACTTCGAATAAGCAACAACATCTAAAAGATATCAAAACACTTTTCAAAAGTTCCGTTGCACCGTTGCTGTCAAAAGGTTTTCGATATAATATTGCCCAGGTTGAATGTATTCGTTTCTAAACCGGCTTCCACTGAGGCTGGCTGACCACTGGGGTGCCCATTCCCATGTTGCTTTGAGAGAGAGCAAGTCTTGACTGTCCTCGTCAATAAATCCAATATGGAGATCGGAATTTACCAGGGGTTGGACATCATAGGTCTTGGAAAAAAGTCTGAATAGCAGTTGAAGATAAATCGACGGCGAAGGGCGGACAACCGCGGCCCAGGAAACGCTTTGAACCGTATTGGAAAAACCATAACTGTTAGAGTTTGTCCGTTGTTGCTCGAAATTCACGTCCTGGAGGATATTTTCAAAATAGAGGTGGGCGTTTAAAAGCAGGGACCAGGTTTCATCCGTTTGAATGGTTCCGGGAATGGCGGCGTTTTCGGTAACCGCCCATCTGTTGAACTGCCGATTGTTATAACTTCCTTCTAACTTCACCGATACTCTTTCATCGATTTCCCTCCCAATTCCTGCCAAAACCCCTTGATCGATAAAATTCTCCGCCTGAATCGCCGAATCGGTTCCGTAATATTGACGCGAGAAGTTCTTCCCCTTAACTTCATAGCTCCACGGGCCGGATGGGTTCCACTGGGCGCCAAATAGATTGTCGTCATCCCAGTAATTAAACTGCTCATATTGGCTGTCCCGAACGAAATACTCTTTCTTGTAATAAAAAATAAAATCCCCTGGTTCCGCCGCCAACAAAAGATCAAATCGGTTCTTAATGTTGTTCAAGATCGAATAAAACTGGTATTGATCGGCGCCTAAGTGATAATCCAAATCGCCTTTGAGAATACCAAAAGACGAACCCACATGGGCCCCACCGTTTAAGACATAAATTTCATCCGATAATCTTCCGCCAAGGTCGGGTGATTGGAATACGTTGTCGCCAAATTGAAAGCCAAATTCGAGGGGAATCAAATCAGCCGCAAACTTAACGTCAGAAAGATTTTTCGTTTCTTGTGAAAATCCAAGTATTGGAAGAATGCCAAAAAGGGCAAATAGTAATAGCCATTTTTTCTTCATTTGTCTTTCCTCTCGTCTAAAGCGCTCAGGTGATTTTGGACTTTTTGCATGATTTGATCGAGTTGGGTCAACGTTGCCCGACTGTGGTCCGTCATCTGTTGAAGATTGTCCAATCGAGATTGCAATCTTTTGCGTTCTTTATCACCTGCCACATCCCCCAAATCACTACGTTTTAAACTGCCGTGGGGAAAGCTGGAATCTTCATTCATCCTTTGAACATCGTCCAAAAATTCCCGCATTTTTCCTTGGAGCTTCAACTCATTTTTCGCCTCATCCGTCTCAATGGACCACTTTTCCAACTGGTCTTCCAGGCTTTTTTTTCGGTCCCGTATCAAATCCAAGGTTAAGAGAAGGCCTTCCCGGTCGTCGAATTTGAGGGCCCCAACGGTTGTGATCGGAAGGGGATTTTCGCCTACGGCGTTATTTGGATATCGTTTTAGCAAAGCCAGGGTTTGATTCCGTTTTTGGATCAATAACACCAATTCGTTCAGAGTGAGATTGAGCTGGGAGGGTTGGGAAGAAAGATCAGCTCCTTGCAGGTCGTTATCGATCCGACTGTTGTAGAGAGAGATCAGTGACATCGCCTTTTGTTCGAACTCTTTTTGCTTTTCATCCCATTGATGCTGCAAATCCGAATTCTTTTCCAGTTTATCCCTCAATTCATTCAATAACCCCTTTAGGCGGAATTCATCGATAACCCCTGACCCGTTTCGGTTTTCTTCACGCAAACGGGCGATTTTCTTCTCTAGTTTTCCAATATCATTTTGGAGGCTTTTCATTTCCGCTTGGCAGCTATCTAGCCACTTGGAAATTGAAGAAACCGATTCCTCGAATTGAGATGCGATGGTCTTCCACTGCAAATCATTCAAATTGCCAATTGAATCCGAAGATTCGGGCACAGTCTTTTGCGGCCACACGGGTGTAAAACCCAGCAAAACTGTTCCCAGCAAAAGAACGACACAAGTCTTTTTCATTCCGGCTGGCCGTTCCCTTCAACCGCTTCGCTTAAAAGCCCATATTTTTTTAACTTATAAATGAGTGCCGTTCGGTTGATATCGAGTAACTTTGCGGCTTTGGTCTGGACCCGATCGGCTTTTTCCATAGCCTTTAAGATCAATTCTTTTTCATAATTTTCAACTTTTTCGGTAAGACTCGCATCTTCCTTCAAGTAATGAAGATATTCGTCTTTTTGGAAAGTCTGGATATCAAGGGGAAGGTTGGATGGATAAATTGTATCGGCATCGGCCAAAACAACAGCCCTTTGGATGGCGTTTTCGAGTTCTCGAACATTCCCCGGCCAATTGTAACGGGTCATAAGGTCAGCGGCCTTTTTATCGATTTTGGATATTTTTTTATTGGCCTCTAGGCTGTACCGGTTCAAAAAATGCGCCGCCAATCTTTCAATATCCTCCCGACGCTCCCGAAGAGGCGGAACCTGAATGGGAACAACGTTCAAACGGAAGAACAAATCTTCACGGAATTGTCCCTTCTTAATAGCTTCTTCCAGATTTTTATTCGTGGCTGCAATAACGCGAACATCCGAATGGATACATTCAGTTCCGCCCACCCTCTCAAACTCCTTTTCCTGCAACACCCGTAGGAGTTTTACCTGCGTGGCAGGACTGATATCGCCGATTTCATCCAGGAATAAAGAGCCGCTGTTCGCCAGCTCGAAACGGCCGATCCGTTTCCCCGCCGCCCCAGTAAAAGATCCTTTTTCGTGACCAAAAAGCTCGCTTTCCAGAACACCCTCGGCCAAAACCGCGCAATTAACCTTGATGAAAGGTTTTTCTTTCCGGCGACTGTTGAAATGAATGGCGTGGGCGACAAGCTCTTTTCCGGTCCCCGATTCCCCGCGGATGAGCACGGCCGTATCGGTCGGAGCCACTTTCTCGATGAGCTCATAAACTGGCTGCATAGCCGGACTGTTACCAACAATACGTTTATAATTGTATTGGTCATTCAACTTTTCGCGGAGGTACTTATTCTCATAAAGTAGTTTTTGGCGCTCAATGGCTTTTTCGACGGTCAACTTAACTTGTTCAGTGGAAAACGGTTTTGTAATGTAATCATAAGCCCCCAATTTCATAGCCTCCACGGCAGTTTCAATTGTTCCATAGGCCGTCATAATGATGACCACGATTTCCGAATCCAATTCCTTGATCATCTTGAGAAGCGTCATTCCATCGAGTTTTGGCATTTTGATGTCGGTTAATACGACGTCCACGTGTTTGGCCTTGATGATTTCCAGGGCTTTTTCCCCATCTTCCGCCTCCAAAATTGTTTTTTGTTCGCTTTCGAGTGTTTGTTTCAGTACCTTACGCATACTAGATTTATCGTCGACCAGCAATATTGTACTCATTAAGCAGCCTCCTTTTTTTTCTCCACAGCGGGTAATAAGATCAAAAACATGGCCCCACCCTCCTTGCGGTTCGCGGCCGCCACGTTTCCTTCCAAGGATTCCACGATTTTTTTCGTGATCGACAAGCCAAGCCCGAAGCCTTCTGTTTTGGTTGTAAAAAAAGGCGTAAACAATCTTTTCATATTTTCCGGAGCAATGCCTGAGCCTTCATCCGACACCCAAAGTGAAGCCCATTGTGGTTCGGTTTCAACAGGGAACAATTCTTCAAGGCCCTTTTCCTTCAAAAAACGGAGAAGCTCTGTTCTTGAAAAACCTTGTATTCCAATGGTGATGGCACGACCCGGGGGAGAGGCTTGAATAGCGTTCAAAGCCAAGTTCAAGACGGCTCTGCGGAATTGTTCCACATCGACACGCGTTAAAAGGCCTGATTTTGGATTAAAAACAACCTTTATTTTCTTGGTCTCGGCCTCTTTTTTCACCAATGGGAGTATTCCTTGGACCACCTCCGATAACTCGATTTCTTGGGGTTCAACGGACGTCGGTTTCGCAAAAACCAGGAAATTGGTTACAATTTTATTTAAAATCTCAATTTCCGAGGCAATATCGGCCACCATTTCTTGTTCCTCCGGCTGGCGCTTTAATTTCTTTTGAAGTATTTCCGTGAATCCTTTCATGGCCCCCAGGGGATTCCGGATCTCATGGGCGATACCCGCTGCCAATTCTCCTATTGTGGCCATTTTTTCAGATGTTTTGATTTGGGCTTGTAATTTCCTCAATTGGGTCTCGTCGGTAAAAAGGACTTCAGTCCCAAGCTCTTGAGCGTCCGGCCCCAATAAGGGTGCGCTCCGTATCCGAATAAATTTTGGTGCTTCCTCGGAAAGATTGATTTCCTTGTTTTCCAATTGTTGGCGGCCCGAACGAATCGTTTTTATGGCGCTTAAGAACGTGGGATACTCGGAAAAAACATTCTCAAAGTTCCCGTGAACGGCTTTCTCTTGGGGTATTTCCAGTATTTGGGCAGCCGCTTGGTTAAAAGTGGTGACATTACCGCTTAAATCAATGACAAGTAATCCATTCGACATGCTTTCTAAAATATATTCGTTGTGGCTTTGGAGTCGTCGGGTCATCTCATTAAAAGCCTGGGCCAGTGCTCCTAATTCATTGGCCGATGTGACCAAAATCCTTTGGCTAAAGTCGCCTTCGGCAACCCTTTGAGCAGCTTTAGCCATTTCTTCAATGGGAGAAATGAACCTTTGACCAAAAGCAAATAAAAGACCACCCATTAATAGGAGGCATACAAGGCCAAAACTAAACAAGACTTTTGCGAATTGATTGAGACCTGAGATGAACTTAGCGCTCGCTTCCACGCCCAAAATCGCTATGACTTTCTTGTTCTTGTAGATGGGCGCGTATCCGATTTTGTAAATCCCTCCGTCACTTTCTGGAAACAGAATGGAAGCAGAGGGGATTCCCTTTTTCGCCATCAAGAAAGGTTCAGAATCCAGATCCCGAAGCCAGTTGTTTTCTTTAAATTCATACTGACCGTTGGCATCCACCAAGACGCGTCCATCCAGATCCAAAATAAAAAGGTTTCGAGCCTGGCTCTCATTCTTTTTTTCATCTAAAAATTCGCGGAACCTTTCGTAAAGTTCTCCTTTGCCATTTAAAAAAGGAAGCCATTCGAATTTAGTTTGGCCCGCCGATAGACGGGCAATGGCCAGCAGCCTGTCCCCCAATTCCGCGTCAAAGGTCCGCTTGGAAACGTAATAGGCAAAACCACCGTAAACAAAAAGAATTACAATGCCAACAAAAAGGGTACGACTGACCAATTCGGCCAGGACACTGCCTCGAAAGAAAACTGGATTATGTTTCATTTCGCCTCACGACAAATTGGGGAAACTTAATCTTTCTTTTTGAGCAATTTGTCATTTTACTGACTTTATGGTCAAATCATAACACCTTGTGAGTTCTTTGTGAAATTTTTGACGCTTAGGACTCATGGAAGAAAAGAGGGAGTTTTAAGAAAGCTTTCAAAACAACTTAGCTCTAAGGGTTTAAGGCTTTAAATAGTTGATAGGCAAGTTCTTTGGAAAACCCAGGAACAGCCGTGAGATCCTCCAAAGCAGCCTCTTGGACGCCTTTCACCGATTCAAACCGATTTAACAAAGCCCGTAACCGCGAAGGGCCAATTCCCCGCACTTTTTGAAGCATAGAAGTTACCGCTTGCCGGTCTCGGATAATCCGATGATATCCAACGGCAAAACGGTGGGATTCGTCCCGCACCCGCTGAAGCAAATGCCTGGCTTTTAAGTGGCCCTTGAAATCAACTGGATGGGTTTGCCCTGGGACAAAAACCTCCTCTTCCCTTTTGGCCAACGCTGCCAATCCGTAAACCTCTCCTAATTCTCTATCTAAAACCACCCGAACTGCGCTCAATTGACCCTTTCCTCCATCGATCAAAAACAAATCCGGAAGTGGGTTCCCTTCCCTTTCCACCAATCGGATATATCGCCGCATCATTTCCTGGTGGGACCTGAAATCATCCTGACCTTGAACTTCCTTTATTTTAAATTTGCGGTAACGGCTTTTTTCGGGGACCCCATCCTTGAAAAAAACAGCCGACCCGACCGTAAAGGTGCCCTGCAAGGTTGAAATGTCAAAACACGCAATACCCCTAGGGAGGACCTTAAGTCCCAGCAACTCCTGTAATTCTTTCAAAATCTGGGCGCGTTGAACATCTTCTTTCAATGCCATTAAAACGTTCTTTTCGGCCATGTTCATTAAATTGAGGCGCCATTCTCCTTCCGCCTTTTTCAGGGATATAGGAGTCCCCCCGGGTTGGGAAATCCTCCTGCCGATGTCTGGATCCAGCGTCAGCTCCCTGGAAACCAAAACCTCATCTGGAATAAAAAGCCCGGCAACGTAATATTGCCTGAAAAAAAGTGGTAAAACCTCCTCCAAGCTCTGGTCGAGTTCGTTATCCAGTGTCAGTCTCACGTGGTCCACAACTTTGCCCTGTCGGACCTGAAGAACGGAAACCAGCACCTTGCCCAAACCCGCAGCAAAGGCAAAAACATCTACATCCCGTTTTTCGGGGATAATAACCGTATAACCGCTTTGCATTTGCTCGATCGTTGTCAAAAGATCCCGGTACTTCGCAGCTTCTTCGTATTCCTGGTTATCGGAAGCCTTGAGCATTTCAGTTTTTACATGTTCTATCAAATCGTCGTGCTTGCCCTCCAAGAACCAACGCACCCGGTCAACTAACTGTCCGTAAGCCTGTTTTTGAATCAATCCGATGCAAGGAGCGGGGCATTGTTTGATTTGATAACTTAAACAGGCCCTTTCAGCTTTGCCGTCGATTTCAAGGTTGCAGTCCCGGATGTTGAAATAACGATAAATCAACTTGACCATTTCACGTAATTTTAGATTGGGATAGGGCCCATAATATTTGGACCCATCCGCTGCCGGTCGGCGGGAGATCAATATTCTCGGAAAATCCTCCGAAAGTGTAAGTTTCAAGTAAGGATAACTTTTGTCATCCCTCAAAACCACATTGTAGCGGGGCCGGTACCGTTTAATGAGGTTGCTTTCCAAAAGGAAAGCTTGGCTTTCGTCCTCCGTCAGGACGTACTCCACATGAGCTGACTGAGCTACCAAAGAACGGATTTTGGGGCTTTCTTTCGCTACTTGGTTGAAATAAGACGCAACTCGTTTTTTGAGGGAGACTGCCTTTCCGACGTACAAAACTTTATTGCCGCTGCTTTTAAACAAATAAACACCGAATGAATCCGGGAAACCAGCGACCATCTTTTTTAAGGATTCCGTTTTATTTTCGGGCATGGTTAAACTCTTTTCGGTTGACTCAGTCGATAACCCCAAAACGAAACTGGGAAGTTCAGGGCAGGATTAGAACGGACTTTTAATCCGTTCACGCAATTGTCGGATTTGGTCTCGCAATTCCGCCGCCTTTTCATATTCATATTTTTGAGCGTACCCCATCATTTCCTTCTCTAAGGCAACAATTTTTCTGGGAATAGCCTCTGGTACCAAGTAGGGTTCCTGTTCCTCCGCCGCGACGGGAACGGTGTAGTAGTCCGCCTCATAGACAGTGGATAATATCTCCCGTATTTGCTTTTTGATAGTTGCGGGAGTAATTCCATTTTTTTGGTTATATTCCCCTTGTACCTTCCGACGCCGCTTCGTTTCCTGGATGGTTTTAAGGATTGATGCGGTTTCCTTATCGGCGTAAAAGATGACTTTTCCCTCCACGTTCCGGGCGGCCCGCCCGGCCGTCTGCATGAGAGAGACTTCAGACCGCAAAAAGCCTTCTTTGTCCGCGTCCATAATGGCCACCAACCCCACTTCGGGCAAATCCAATCCCTCCCGCAAGAGATTTACGCCGACGAGAACGTCGTAAACACCGAGACGGAGATCCCGGATGATCCGGATGCGATCCAGGGTTTCCACATCTGAATGAAGGTAGGCCACCCTGACGTTGATTTGCTTCAAGAAACCGGTCAAATCCTCGGCCATCTTCTTGGTCAAGGTCGTCACCAGGACGCGCTGTTGTTTTTTCACTCTTTCCCGGATTTGGCTGGTCAAGTCATCCACCTGGGAAGCAGCCGGACGAACTTCTATTTCCGGATCCATTAAACCCGTCGGACGAATGATTTGTTCCACCACTACTTCCTTGGAATATCCCAGTTCTTCCTTGGCCGGGGTGGCCGAAACATAAATCACCTGCCCGGTCTTCTTTTGGAATTCCTCAAACCTCAAGGGCCTATTGTCAAAAGCGCATTTCAGGCGGAATCCAAAGTCCACGAGGTTCTTTTTCCGGGCAAAATCTCCGTTATACATACCGTGGAGTTGGGGTAGGGTCACATGAGACTCATCAATAAATGTCAGGAAATCATTTGGGAAATAATCTAAAAGAGTATAAGGTGGTTCCCCTGCCTTGCGGCCATCGAAGTGCCGACTGTAATTTTCAATCCCTTGGCAGTAACCCATTTCTTCGATCATTTCGAGGTCGAACTGGGTGCGCTGTTCCAGGCGCTGAGCCTCCACAAGTTTATTTTCTTTTTTTAATTCCAGGAGCCGCTCCCGCAATTCCTCTTGGATTTCTTGAATCGCGCCTTTGATGACCGATTCCGGCATAACGTAATGTTTAGCTGGATAAACAGGAAGAACAGTTCGACGGTTCAGTTCCTTTCCCGTGACAGGATCAACTTCCGATATTTTCTCGACTTCATCCCCAAAAAACTCGACTCGAAAGGGATTTTCCTCGTAAGCCGGGAAAATTTCGACAACGTCGCCCTTGACCCTGAATTTGCCGCGGTTGAAATCAATATCGTTACGGGAGTACTGGATTCCAACGAGTTCTTTAAGTAGGTTTTCTCTTGGGGTCTCCTGACCCTCCCGAATCACCAAGTGCATTTTTTTGTAATACTCGGGGGAACCAAGCCCATAAATGCAGGAAACGGACGCCACAATAACCACATCTCGCCTCTCCTGCAGCAATGCAGTGGCTTCCAGCCTCAGCCGGTCAAGCTCCATATTGATGGAAGCGTCTTTCTCGATGAAAGTATCGGTCTGGGGAAGATAGGCCTCGGGTTGATAATAATCATAATAACTAACAAAATAAGCCACGGCATTCTTCGGAAAAAATTCCTTAAATTCGCTATAAAGCTGTGCAGCCAAAGTTTTGTTGTGCGAAATCACAAGGGAAGGGCGTTGAGTCTTTTGGATAACCTGGGCCATCGTGAAGGTTTTCCCCGATCCCGTCACACCCAAAAGGGTCTGGTGGGGCAAGCCCTTTTCAAGGTTTCTCAGGAGTTTGTCGATTGCCTGCGGTTGATCACCTGTCGGTTTGAAAGGAGAGACAATTTCGAATTTCATGGGGTTATTCTGGGAAAGCACCAGGACGAAAACAAGGGAAATAAGCGTAATATTTATTGTTTGAATAAACTAAAGCTTTTGATAAAAGCCTTCACAGAATTATTCACGACGCCTTCAACTCGGGTTACGCCTCTACTAAATATGGCTAGAAACCTTAAATACCTTTGAGACGCAATATATCTCTCAATTTTTCACGGACATCTTCATTGTTTGGTTCCTCATTTAATATTTTTTCATAAATTTTAAGGGCCTCAACATAAAGGCCTTGTTTCGCGTAAATTTCAGCCAAGGTTTGCCGGACAAAGGGATCATCTAACGACTCTTGGGTCTCTGGGGAAGGATTAGTGGGGACGGTTTCGATCAAAGGTTTTGGATGAGAAGTCGACAGCGACGGACTTGATTTTGCCTCTTTTTCTTTTTCGAAGCGAAGTCTTTCCATTCCTTGTAATATTTCTTGGTTAATTTTGGCCTTGGCTGCCTCTTGTTCTTTTTTTTGGTTTGCGTACTTTTTTCGTTCTTCCTCCTCGGTCTTTCTCTTTTCCTCTTCTTGTTCCAAGGCAGTTTTCAGTTGAACTTCCCGGTCCAACCTGTCCTTTGTTTCTTTTTCAATTTGCTCGCGCAGTTTTTGTTCCATAACAACTTTTGATTTTTCAAATTCGGCTTTCAACCGGGTCAGGGATTCATCTTTTTCTTTTTCCAGACGGTCCCGTTCGACCAACAAAAGTCTTTGTTTCTCCTCGTATTCTCGGGAAAGTAGTTGCCGCAGATCTTCTTCTTTGGTTCGATTCACTTGCTCCATCAGTTTCGATTCCAGTTCCTGTTTTAGTCGCAACTGTTCCAATTCCCTTTTTTGCTCTAATTCCCGTTGTTGTTCATGAACGATCCGGGCTTGTTCGTCCAGTTCCCGGCGCATCTGTTCCCGTAATTCTCGTTCCAGTTCGGATTTGATTTCCTCGGGCGATGGGTATTTTTCCGCAGGCTCTGCGGCCCGTGCCATAAGGGCATAAACTTGTTGCAAGCGAATGCGGATTTCCGGCAGTTGGGGCCAACGTTTTAGCATATCCAAATAAATATCAATCGCCTGTTCGTAAAATCCCCTTTCGGTAAAGCCGGTGGCTTGCGAAAGAAGCGTCTGTTGATCCGCAAGGGATTTCTCATTTTCAGACGCAGCGCCATCAGTTATAGGCGGATATTCGGCCGGCGGCGTTTCAGGTATCATAACCGCTTGTTCCAACGGGTACCGTTTGACGGCCTCATTTGCCGGATCCAGTTCCAGAATCGTCTGTCGAACTTCCCTGGCCTCGTCCAAAAGATTTTCGTTAAAATAAACATCAAGGATCTTGAGGTAAACCAAAACCGCTTCCGGCGCCTGCCCCAATCGCATAAAAGAAAGAGCAAGGTATTTCAAAGCACCAACATGCCCTTCTTGAAAAGTTAAAAACTTTTCAAAAGCCTGCCGGCTTTCGGTGTATTTTTGTTGGTTGAAATAAATCACGCCCAAATGGTAATAGGTGTTGGAGTCTCCAAGCTCGATCGCCTTTTGGGCCGCTTCCTGTGCTTGAGTGAACTCATTCTTGCTGATATAAATTTCGATCAAGTCTTGCAGGCCCTTCACGGCAGCCGCCGTCTGTTTGGCCTGGATGAACAAGGTGATCATTTTTTCACGCGCCTCAATGTTCAGGGGATCCAGCTCGGTGATAACTTGTAGAACCTCCACCAGCCGTCCTGTTTGAGTTTCCGGATCCAAATTCGTCAACAGGTTCATAAGGGATTCAACGGCTTCGAATTTTTGTCCGTTCTTGGCCAAAAGCCTGGCGAGTTGGAAATGGGCGTCGATCCGGGCGGGCTCAGTTTTAAGAACAAATCGGTAAATTTCAGCAGATTTCCCGGGATCAACATCTTCCAGTTGGCCGGCACGGGCCAGGTACTTATCAATTAGGTTTTTAACGGCGTTGAGTAAATCCGGATCATTAGGAACCAGTTTGAGCATCCGCCGATAAACTTGAAGGACTTTATCGACTTGGTTTTTCTGGTCAAAGCCTTGGGCGACGAGATCGTATTGCTGGAGGGCTTCTTGAACATCGCCTTTTTTGGCGTAAATGTCAGCCAACATGTTGTGGACGTTCAAGTCCTTGGGGTCCAAATCGGCTAATTTGTGGTATTCCTCGATAGCCCTGTCCCAATCACCTTTTTGGTAATAGGAATAAGCGGTTTTAATAAGGACGGCTTTATCTTCGGACACCGCAGAAAAACTCCTTCAAGGGAAACTTCGGTTTGTGTCAACCTTTGAGGGGTTGTGGCATCAGGTTGAAGCAAGCCTTTGACGTCAAAAGTTAAGGGTGGAAAATAATTTAACATAGGCCCCTTACCAGGCCAAGGGCTTTATCGGGAGAGTTCCAACGCAAAACTCAAGGAGAGGACCCCGTTATTTAGACGGGGTCATCTCAATGCAGGTAATGGAATATGGCGGGAAGGTGTACTCAAAGCGGTTTTTAACGACCCGTCCACCCTTCAGGTGGCTAGGACCGGAATTAATGACGGCGCGGTAAAGATTTTCACTCCACTGGTATTCCTTCGAGCTCAATTCGTAGAAATCGGTTTTAAATCGGATCTTGGAACTTCCTGTGTTAATTGAGGTCTTATAGGCGTTTTTGGGACTTTTATTGATAACCATCAGATATTCTTTTCCGCTAGCCGTGCTGGCGTAAGCCGATAAATCATCCGTAGTAGCAACGGCCTGGTAAAGAACCGTCCCAAAGTGGTGTTCCATCATGAAAAGTCCCCAATAGTGAGCCCTTTCGGCAAATGGATGATCCGGGTCGTTATTGGGATCAAGGACCCCATGTCCCCCACCCAATCCCGGTTTTTGGGTATAAAGGTCCCAAATATTTGCCTGGTTAACACCGTAGAGCATCATCTGGGCCAGGTAATCCGCGCAAAATAAGCCGTTGACCAAACGGGCCGTAGTTGAATTTTCATCCCCTGAGTTCCACTCACTTACGGAGATTTCAATCTGCTTGTAGCGATCTGGAATATTTTTCTGGATGGCTTCCCGAATTTTGGGAATAAATTCGGCCCAATGGTTGGTTTTGGAAAGCAAATTAGTGTCGCTGTCATTGCTCCAATAGGGGTAGCTGTGCACTGAGACTACATCCACGTAGGAACCGCACTCTTCCAAAAACTTTTCTACCCACCAGGGAGAGGACGCCGCCGCCAGCCAGGGGGAACCTTCTTTGCGCTCGTGGTTTTCCACCTGGGCTATGGTAGGCCCCATGATTTTGATGTCGGGATATTTGGATTTAATCGCCTTGGCAAATTCAATGAAATGTTGGCAATAATTATCAATGACCGTCCAATACTGGTCCTGGCCTTTATAAAAAAGATCAGCCTCGTAATCAGGTTCATTCCCCAACTCGACATATTTGACCGTCAAGCCTTGGGCCTTCGCATCCGCAATCCAATCCAAGCAGTTTTGGACGTCGAGTGTCGCCATATTGGCGATCATTAGCGGCTCAGAATGTGTCTTTTTTAGGAAGTCCACCATCTGGGGCCATTTGAAGTCGGGGGTCCATTGTACTGTGGTGCCGTCTTTCCGGAATACCTCACCGGTTCTCCAATTCCAAATGTTAGCGTAAGCGCCACCTGGAACCCGATAGTAGGAGGAAATGTCTTCAGCCTTTTTTAGCCCAGTTTCATCCGTGCACCACTTTGGATCGTACCAAGCGGCAATATTGTTCCCATACATGTAATGTGGATTGATGGTACGAACTTTCGGCTTGTCGAAAAAGGCGTCAACAACTGCAGGTTTTATGATCGCCGAGGTTGGTTTCAAAGTTACGTTCCACATATTTTCGGCCGTTGAATCAACTTTGACGTTTTCCCGGTAAGCTTCATATCCGGGACAAAAAACTTCGGCTGTATACTCGTCGGCTGGGAGTTCAATAGAGAACGCGCCATTAGCCGATGTCTTCACCAGCTTTTTCGCAACAGCCACAATTGCTCCCGCAACAGGTTTACCCGAACCTTGGGTGACCTTTCCCTTTAAAACAGTGGCGGCGCCTTTAGCAAGTCCGCGAATGTTGTCAATAGCTACTTGTCCCGAAATGGGCCCACCTGAGTTAAAAACAAAGTAGGCTTTAGTGACCCCACCTTTGAATTGGCTGGAATCCACCTCTTGTTTGATGTGGTTCCACCCTTCGTTCATTTTCATTTTAATTTCATACCAATTGTTGGCCGGGCTTTGCGTAATGATGTAAAGTTCGCCGTAACCAGCCTTAGCCAAACTTTTTGGCGGGAAATAAACATCAAGCGAAATGGCTTTGAATGTCTCCCACTTGTTCGCCATGGGAATGGTGGTGGAAACGGCCAGGTTTTGATTCCAACCAGAGGAGCCATCCGTATTTACTAATAACGCTCCAGTTCCTTCACTGGTAATGTCGGTGGTCGATGTCACTGAGCCTGTAAACCCACCCAAGTCACCATTGAAACCCCACAAAAGCGTGCCCGCAGTCGAAGCACCTTTGGCCCCGTCTTTCGGATCCAGGTCTGCCTGAACCGCGCCAGGCATGGCCATTTTCGGTTCGTTGTTGACAAAAACCGTATCCCCTTTGAAAGTCAAAGTGCCCCATTGGGACGGATCCTGCCAGCTCTTATCTTGCTGAGACCAAGCCATTTGCAAGGTCCGGACTTTGGAAGTCGCACCGACATCGTCCAAAGCCACGTCGAACCCGATAGATTTTCCAAGTCCGACCTTGATCTTATAGAAGAATTTTAAAGGGATAGAGGCTTCCAACGTGTACCCGGTCTTAGTTAGTTGGGTGGCCACTTTCGCCCCGGAAACCGGTGACTTATCCGTTGCGCTGTAAACCTGTGCGTTGTCCCCATTTTTACCGGGTGAAAGGATGAATTGAACGTCGGTGGGTGAATAAGAAGTCCGCTTGGGATCGGTCAAATCCGTCCCGGCATAAACTTCCAAAGCGTCGCCATTATAGATGTTGCTGGCATCCTGGCTGTTGAACTGGGGAGTTTTGCTGGTGATGTCTGCGGCTATATATAGGTTGATTTTGTCGTAAGTGATGTAAATTTTAGCGCTGCAATAATCCGGGCCGGTCCAATCGTTCACTCCAACCACCACGTTTTCTTTTTTATCCAACGTGATGACAGGCTGGCTGGTCCAATCGGATAAGTCCCCGTCAATTCGTGGAGGGGCGGTTGTGTCAGTGATATCGGCTGCGGGTCCAGCGTGGGAAATGGGCGGAAGTCCGAAGACAAGAAAAATGACGGCCGGAAAAAAGAGCTTCTGAAATTTCATGGGTTATTTTTCCTTTTCGGGATGGAATCAAAGCGCGGGCAGGCTTTTATAACACCTTTCCCAAAGCCCTTCAACGGCAATATGGGAATGGAACATTCATCCTACGGGGGGGCCTAAGGAAAGAAGGCGCTTTTAGCCATCATCTAAAAACACCCCAGCCTAGTTTTTTGAATTTTAAATTTTTTGTTCTTGGGAATTCTTCAAGTAGTAACCACAGCTTTCGCGCACTACCAATTTGGTCGGGAAAAACCGATGCGTATATTCAAGGGGTCTTTTTTCGATCTGGTTCCACAACATTTTGGCGGCTTCGTATCCGATGTCATAAGCTGGCTGGTGGACAGTGGTCAGTGTACTGTCGTTAGAAATATCATCAAATCCAACAACCGCCACGTCCTGGGGCACTCGGAGACCTTGTTTACGAAGTTGTCGGATGGCCCCAAGAGCCATCATGTCACTCGATCCGATCAAAGCAGTCGGGGGATTCTTGGTTTTCCAGAAAACTTCTACGGCTTTGGCTCCCGATTGTTCACTCCAATTTCCAAAATAAACATGTTCCTCGTGAAAAGGGAGACCCCTTTTTTTGAGGATATATTTGTAGGCGTTAAACCGGTCCAACGAATTTTTCGAATAATTGACATCCCCCGCAATAAATCCAATGCGTTTATGATCCAATGAAATCAGGTGGTCCACCACGTCGATGATACCTTGGGTATTAAGGCAATCGACAAAGCAAACGTTTGGATCATTGACTTGATAATTTACGAGGACATAAGGTAAAGATCCTTGCTTCAAATCCTGGTAAAACCGGGACTCAACCGGCGGCGCGATGGCCAATACCCCATCCACAAGTCCGGAATTAACAAAATTCGCGTAAACTCCTTCATTTTGGATTTGACGGCTGAAAGTATTCATCAATATGTTATAACGCTTTTCACTGATGAAACTAATGATGCCGTCCAAAACGCGGGTCAAATAAAAATCACTGAGTGATGGTTTTTCATACCAGAAGAAAACGACGCCAATGTTGTAGGTTTTCCGGGTTTTTAGGCCCCGCGCCATGGTATTGGGGTAATAACCCAGTTCTTTGAGGATTCTTTCGATTCTTTGTTGGGTCTTGACTCCGACTTTATGGATGTCTTTTTGATTGACGACCCTGGAAACCGTTGCGACAGAAACTCCGGCTTTTTGTGCCACATCCTTGATGGTGATGGCCATCGATTTGGAACCTCGCTTCTCTAATATAAGTTGTTGTTATTATACAACATGTTTAAAGGAAGCCCTATGGCTCCTTCCCGGCTTATTTTTTTAGCAGCGTTACATTTGTCATTTTATCGCCTTGGCGAAGTTTCAAAACGTTATCCATTCCTTTAACAACCCTTCCAAAAACAGCATAACCACCATCTAACTGATGTGTATCTTCCAAGCAAATATAAAACTGACTGGAAGCCGAATCGGGATCCTGGGAACGGGCCATCCCAAGGGCTCCCTTATCATGTTTGTGCTCCGTGATTTCAAGTGGGATTGTTGTTGGGGACCCACCCATGCCCGTCCCGGTTGGGTCGCCACCTTGGATCACGAATCCCGGAACATAGCGGTGAAAAAGAAGGTCGGTGTAAAACCCTGATGAAACTAAATCCAAAAAATTCTGTGACGTTATTTTTACGTCCAGGAAAGGTTCAACCGTGAACTTTCCCTGAGTGGTTTCAAAAAGGACCTTTGGATTTATTTTTTTCTTTTTTCGCCATTGTCCATCCAGTGGATTTTTCAAACCGCCCAAAACCAACCTCGATTTTCGAACCACATCTTCCATCAGCAAATAATGATTAACGTATCATAACGACAGAATTCCTCAACGTCACCTGGTCGACTGGTGAATTTTCTTGAAGTCTATTATTCAGAAGAATAGCGGGCCTTTGGGTAAATTTACTTCTTGGCACTAATAGCGTTTGTATTGAACAAGGCTTTTCCATCGACATTTCAATACAATGTTCCTTCCTTGACTTCCCTGGCCTTGTCCCCTAAAATTTGCACTCTTTTCTTGGGTTTTTCAGAACTTTTGACCCCATCGTCTAGAGGCCTAGGACACCGGGTTTTCATCCCGGCAACACGGGTTCGACTCCCGTTGGGGTCGCCATTTATCTCCCAAGTAAATTCGGAATTTCAACATTTCTTGGAGGCAGTTCATGATTCGCGCCGGCATTTACGGAGCCACAGGTTACATGGGTGGCGAAGTCTTGCGGGTTCTGATGGACCATCCAGAAGTTGAAATCGCGTGGGCTACCAGCCGCAGCGAAGCCCAGGTGGCCGATTACCATCCCAATCTCTACGGTAGCGGTATCCAATTCATTCGTCCTGACCAAACGACTCCCTGCGATGTCGTTTTCATGGCCCTGCCCACGGGTGTTCCCATGGAATTGGCACCAAAATTTATAAAACAAGGCGCGAAAGTCATCGATCTAGGAGCAGATTTCCGCTTGAGTGACCGCACTACTTGGGAAAAAGTTTACAAGAAGAAACACAAAAGCTGGAACCTTGCCAAAGAAGCCGTCTATGGCGTTTCCGAACTCCATCGGGAAGAGATTAAAAAGGCTCGCATCATCGCCAATCCCGGTTGTTTTGCTTCAGCGGCCATTCTGGGTTTGGCACCCCTGGTCAAAGCCGGATGGATCGATACTACCAAAATCATTGTAGACGGTCTCTCGGGAACGGCAGGAATCGGCGCCGACCTTTCTAGGCCCGCGCATCATGCCGAAATCGGCAATAATTTAATCCCTTACAACGTTACGGGGCATCGTCACACTTATGAGGCGGAGCAAGAACTGACAGCTCTATCGGGCAAAAATGTAAAAATCGGTTTTACGCCTGTTTACGTTCCGATCATCCGGGGGATACTGGATATCTGTCATGTCTTCCCAACCAAAAAAGTTACCCGAGCCAAGGTCATGGCGCTTTACAAGGAATTCTATAAAAATGAATATTTCGTCAAGGCTTATGATCTTCCTATGGAGGAAGGCGTTTCCTGGCAGTACAAACCCTACCCTTGGGTAAACAGTGTCTCCGGTACCAATTTCTGCTTCATTGGCTTGGATGTGGACGAGGTCCGAGGCCGAATCGTGGTTTTCAGCGTGCTGGACAGCATCGGCAAGGGTGGTGCCCATGTGGGAGTTCAAAACATGAACCTGATGTTCGGATTGGATGAAACCACCGGCCTGACGCGCCGCGGATTGCATCCAATTTGAAAATGACTCAGTCTCCCCAATTGACCTGCGCCACGTCAGCGTAGACAAAATCATCTTTCTCGAACAAAGGCACCGGATAAAGGCCGGCTCCCCCGCAAGGCCCGCTTGCACATTCCCCCGTCACAGGGTTGTATAGCGCCCCATGATTCTTACAGACGATCCATTCCCGATCTTCCGAAAAAAATTCATTGTCGTCAAAGTCAAGTCCTACGGTCCAATGTCGGCATAAGTTTAAATAAGCATAAACCCGGTCATTCGTTTTAATCAAAAAAGCTTCCGTTGTACGATCCTTACGATGGATTATGAATTTCTTTGACTCACCATTCTTCAGTTCACCGACAGAAGCTATTTTCAATGTCCGAGCCATTTTTTTACGCGGCATAATTTTCCAAACTTGGAGGCTGGCGGGAATTCCGCCGTTTCATTACGAAACAAGACGCTAAAACCGAAAGAACCGTCACCCACCAGCAAAGACACGGAAACCAGTTCCCCCAACGGGAATAAAGGGTCCGCGAAGCGGAAGGCGCCAAAAGGACATCCGCCGACAACCACGTCTCATCAAATAAACGGCTAGAGCAAAGAATTTGCCCAAACGGATCGGTTGCCAGGCAGATACCCGTGTTGGCCGTGCGCAGAAGCGGTTTTCGCTCTTCGGCGGCCCTCACCACAGCCATCATGGCGTGCTGGTAAGGTGAGGCGGTGTGGCCATACCAAGCGTCGTTGCTGATGTTTACGAGGGCGTCCGCGCCGGTTTGAAAAGCCCGATAAACGTCTCCCGGGAAAATCACCTCGTAGCAAATCATCGGAGTGTAACTGAACCCCTTAACCTGAAACCTTTTATAATTTTCACCGAAATCGAAATTGCCTAAATCTCCCACCACCGGGCCGAGAAACGTCAGATACTTTTGAAATGGAACAAACTCCCCAAAAGGCACCAAGTGCCGCTTGTGGTAGACACCGTCCGGTTTCCCATTCGATTCAAATTGGATGGCCGCGTTGAAACATTGAACCTGTTCATTTTTCTTTTTCCGTGCGTCCAAGCAACCCACTAGATGCGTCGTCCTCGATCCGCGAACGATCGAAATAACCCGCGCCAAGTCCGTTGGTGCCCAAAGCAAATAAGCCGGCGCTGCTGTTTCCGGCCAAATAATGAGGCTGGGCTTGGCTTTCTTCGCGCCAAACACCAATCGTTCCAGTTTGTTGTAAGTGACGATTTCGTTTTCTTTGCTCCATTTGACATCCTGGTCGATGCTGGGTTGAAGCATGGCGACGGTACCGGCCTTTTGAAGAGGGGTGGTTCTCATTTCAACCGCTCCTCCCATCAATAAAATAACCAGGACTCCCAGGGCGGGAGTTAAACCTAGTAAATTTAGGCGGAATTGAAAAAACGAAGCGCTTTCCCGGCTCTCCAAGACTTTAATGGCCCATTGAGAAATCCATGCATTAAACCAGACCATCAGAAATGTCAGGCCATAAACTCCTGCCCAGGGCGTAACGGTCAGTATCAAAGGATATGGCGCCTGACTGTACCCAAGTTCACCCCAAGAAAAGCCTCCCCATGGACGGCTACCACGGATGTACTCCAAGGCCACCCAAATAAATGGGGCCAGCCACACTGCGCCTTTCAAATAATTCGCGACGAATCGATAAACCCATCCAAAAATCATTAAATAAAGGCTTAAATAAAAAACAAGAATGAACCAAGCCGGACCGCTTAAATAATGGGCGGCTTCTAAAAATGCGATCCAATAGAGGACGCCGCCAAACTGGGAAAAACCGAAAAACCATCCCAAAAAAGCGCCCTGGCGGGGAGTGGTTTGATAAAGGGAAATAAAAAACGGAATTAACGCGATCCATCCTAAAAAAGCAGCTGGAGGCGTCAATGTTTTATTGATGAAATTGGGGAATGAAAACCAAACAAGGACTGCGCTCAAGAGACACAAAAGAATTCGTTGCAAAGAGGATAAATTCATTTTCATGAGGGTATTATAACCAAGAAAAGTTCGTTCGAAGGATCATAGGATTATCGGATTAGAAAAACCATTTGATATCGATTCGCAAGAACCTTCTGAACAGGTAAAAAACCGGGGGGAGAATTTCTACAGTTTTTTTTGGGAAGTGCCTTTTCTTGTTTCCGCATTGACCTTAATTGCATTTTGAAAGAATTTTTATTTGACGATTTTTCGGGGCCTACCTGTCGATTCGCGGATGATCAGTTCCACATCAAAACCACGATGCAAGTATTCCACTGGTTTCTTATTTAAAATCGCGTGAGTTAAAGTTACTGATGCCTTCCCCATCTCCAAAAGCGGCTGATGCAGGGTTGTCAAAGATGGATCGGCCAGCCGGGCTACGTAGGTATCGTCAAAACCCACTATCGAAACATCCTCTGGTACCGATTTACCCTTGTGGCGGACCGCTTTAATGACACCGATCGCCATTGTATCGGAAACGCAACAAATGGCGGTCAAGTCTGGAATCTGATCAAGCAGCTCCCGACCCACTTGGTAACCAGCGTCCATCGTAAAGGCGTCGGGTCTTACGTGGGAGTAAACGACGTTTTGTTCCTGGTAAGGAATGTTGTTGTCTCTCAAGGCGTCACGATATCCCGCCAAACGGTCTTGACAGATCTTCAGATGTTCAGGGCCATTCACGAATCCGATTTTTTTGTGGCCCAACGAAAGCAGGTAGCCCACCGCTTTGTAAATACCCTTTCGATCCTCCGCATGCAAAGTTGGAATTTTTTCCAAAAGATGGTTCGGCCCTTCGATTGAAACGGGTTGAAGAATAATAAGGGGTAATTCCTCCGTCTGGAAACGTTCCAAGACCGCGTCTTCCATGGGCACGGATAAGGCTATGACCGCGTCAATCCGCCGTTCTCCCAAGATGCGGTCGTAAAAATCATTGAAGTCCTCCAAGCTGCCATTGCAATTGTAGATTTTCAAATCAACATTCGCGTGGCGGCATTCCATCTCAATACCACGGATGATTTCGTTATAATAAGGGGAATCAAACATGGTTCCAAAGATCCCAATGGTGTTGGTGCGGGACATAACAAGGCTTCGAGCGGCGACATTAGGGTAATAATTGAACTTTTTGATGGCGGCCATGACTTTTTCACGTGTCTCCGCCGAAATCCGTGGATTTTGGTTGATCACCATCGAAACGGTGGTATGAGAAACACCGCAGTACTTGGCAATCTGCTTTAAAGTCGAACGGGACTTGCTACCGCTGATCATAACGTTTTAATACCTCTTTTAAAATTCACCTTACCCGAATGCTTATTTCTTCAAATCACCTGGAGACGAAGGAACCGTTTTAGGAACCGCCTGGCCCTGGGGAGCCGGATTCACCTGGGGTTGTGGGTTGGCCGCCGACGGATTTGAATTTGTGACTGCGGCTTGGGCTGGAGAGGCCGCCTGCTGTTGCTGCTTTTCGATGATATCCGTGACGGAGCTGGGTGCTTTCTCAAAGCGGTGGACAATAGACATTAAAAGGCAAAGCACCATGAACGTTCCGGCCAAAATAGTGGTGAACTTGGTCCAAAAGGTTTTACCACTCGTACCCAAAAGGCTTTGGCCTGTTCCGGAAAACAATCCTCCAGCTGTTTTGGGCTGTTGGATCAAGACAACCCCGATCAACAGCACAGCGTTCAAGACAAACAAAATGGTAACAATAACGCTCATGGAACCCCTCAAGTTCTAAAAGTGGATTCATTTTAAATGAAACCAACCCCAATGTGCCAATAAAACTTTTAAACCTGTTCAACTTTACGTTAAAACTTGACGATTGTGGTGAAAGAGTCCTCTTTCAGGCTGGCCCCGCCGACTAAAGCCCCATCGATATCAGGCTGGGACATCAGCTGCTTAATATTTTCGGGTTTGACGCTTCCGCCGTATTGGATGCGGATTTTTTCAGACGCCTCCAAGTTGTATTTTTTGCCAATCAACTGGCGGATAAAAGCATGGACTTCGTTCGCCTGCTCGGGTGTCGCTGTTTTTCCTGTTCCAATGGCCCAAACCGGTTCATAGGCGATCACGATATTCACCAAGTCCCCCAGACCTATACCTTCAAAACACCCATTCACTTGAGTCTCGACAACTTTTTCCGTTTTACCCGCTTCCCTTTCCGACAGGGTTTCGCCTACGCAAACAATGGCTTTCAAACCGTTACGGAGCACATTTTTAAGCTTAGCGTTGATCCTCGGGTCCGTATCATTATCGTATTGACGTCTCTCCGAATGGCCTAAAATAATATACTTCGCTCCTACTTCTTTGAACATGGAGGGGCTGATGTTACCCGTGTAAGCTCCCTCGTTTTCCCAATGGGCGTCTTGCGACCCTACTTGGATATTGGAAAACCGCAAGGCTTCGGAAACCGCAGGCACCGAAAGCGCGGTCGGACAGATCAGGATCTCGCGGTCCTTCACGTCTTTCAGCTTCTCGTGAAGCAGTTTTACAAAATTCACCGACTCTTTGACCGTCTTATACATCTTCCAGTTTCCGGCGATAATAGGTGTGCGTGACATCCGGTTCCTTTCTAAACTAGCTTAATTTTTGTCGGTCAAGGCGACAATCCCTGGAAGCTGTTTCCCTTCCATAAACTCCAAGGATGCTCCGCCTCCGGTGGAAATGTGTGACATCTTAGGAGCGAGACCCATTTGTGTGACGGCAGCCACCGAATCACCACCGCCAACAATCGTCGTTGCACCCTTCCCAGAGTCCTCAGCCAACAGTTTTGCGATGGCAAAAGTACCCTTAGCAAAGGGTTCCATTTCAAATACCCCGACCGGACCGTTCCAGAAGATGGTTTTGGCGGTCCGGATGAAATTCGCGTATTTCTCAACTGTGGCCGGGCCGATATCCATACCTTCCCATTCGGGAAGAATACCGCCCCGCGGCACAACTTTGACATTGGCCTTGGCGTCAAATTTATCCGCAATCACGTGGTCAATTGGCAGGAGAAGAGGAACATCCGTATCGATGGATTGACCCATCAATTCCTTAGCCAGGTCGATCTTGTCATTTTCAACGAGGGACTTTCCGATTTCGAATTTGCGGGCCTTCAGGAAGGTATAGGCCATACCCCCCCCGATGATCAGCACATCCACGATTTTTATGAGGTTTTGGATTACATCGATCTTGGAGGAAATTTTGGACCCACCGATGATAGCGACGAAAGGCCGGGCCGGCTTGGATAAGGCACCGCCCAAATATTTAATTTCCTTCATCATTAAAAACCCAGCCGCCGATTGCGGGACGAACTTCGTAACCCCCTCGGTGGAAGCATGGGCCCGGTGGGCGGTCCCAAATGCGTCGTTAACATAAATATCGGCGAGGGCCGCCAATTTCTTGGCAAAGTCCGGATTATTTTTCTCCTCTTCGGCATGAAACCGAACGTTTTCTAAAAGAATGACCTCGCCGTTTTTCATGGCGGCGACTTCCTTTTCAACCTCAGGTCCCACGCATTCCTTGAGCACCTTAACCGGCTTCTTCAACAACTCGGAAAGACGGTCTGCTACCGGTTTTAAACGAAGCTTTTCATCCACACCCTTGGGCCGGCCCAAGTGGGAGCAAAGGACGACCTTGCCTCCCTTATCGGACAAGTACTGAATCGTTTTCAAGGATTCGCGGATACGGGTGTCATCGGTGATTTTCAAGGCATCATCCAAGGGGACATTAAAATCCACACGAACTAGGATTCTTTTCCCCGCCGGATTCAAGTCTTCAACCGTCAATTTGTTGTAAGAAACCATCCTTGTTCCTTTCTGGAAACTTGGGTGTTTTTACTTGGCCTTTGTTTTCAAATCCGTTTTAAAAGCTTCCGCGATAGTGCTCAAAGCCCCTAACGTGCCGGAAGCCTCCAAAGGAAGAAAAATCTTGGTCGCTTGACCATCCGCCACGGTCCCCAACATTTCCATGTATTTCAACGCCAGCAGGTCCTGCGTGGGGTTCCCATCATGGATGGCCTTGAAGACGGTCAAGATCGCTTGGCCTTCCCCTTCCGCCAGGGCAATTTTTTGGAACTTGTTGGCTGTCGCAACCCTCTCGATGGCCCCGGCCTCGCCTTCCGCCTTCAAAATGGCGGATTGTTTCTGCCCCTCCGCCGTCGTAATAGCAGCTTGCTTAATACCCTCCGCCTCGATGATCGCGGCGCGCTTGGTCCGCTCGGCTTTCATCTGGGCGCTCATGGCGTTGACGATGTCTGCCGGGGGGTCGATCTTTTGAATTTCCACCCGGGTGACCTTCACGCCCCATTTGTCCGTAGCCTCGTCCAGGATTTCCCGCAACTGGGTGTTGATGCGTTCGCGGCTGTTCAAGGTTTGGTCCAAATCGAGTTCGCCAATGGTATTGCGCAGGTTGGTTTGGGCCAATTTCAAGGCGGCTTGGATAAAATTCATCACGTTGTAAACCACTTTGAAGGGGTCGGTCACGTGGAAATAAATGATGGCGTCCACGGTGACCACCACGTTGTCCTTCGTGATGACCTCTTGGGGCGGAACCTCGATCACCTGCTCGCGCATATCCACCTTGCGCATGTTTTCAAAAGGCGGGAATAAGACTGTAAGACCCGATTCGGCAGTCCGCGTGTATTTCCCAACGCGTTCGATCAGCCCTTTTTCATAGGGTCGGACAATTCGGATGGCGCGCGACACGTAAATCAGTACAAAAATAACGAGGATAATAAGAACCGGACCCGCGAGGATTTCCATGTGAAACTCCTTTCAAAAAAACTAGACTTTAACGACTAGTACATTCCCTTTTACGGAAACCACACTGACTTCACCCTCGATCTTTAGGGGTTCCTGGTTTTCCGATTCCACTTTCCAAAATTCGCCCCCTACCTTTGCGTAACCTTGCGAGGGCTGGTTCTTTTCAATTTTGATGACATGGGCGGTTTGACCGACAAGAGCGTCTACATTGGCGGCTCTTTGGGTTTTTCCGGAAAAACGGGGCGCCCAACGGCGACTGAGGCCGACCAAAAGGAGGGAAGAAAGAACAAAGGTGAGGTACTCAATCCAGTCTTTGTCGACAAACAGGCTCAATACGGCCGTAAGGACCGCACCGGCCCCGATCCAAAGGAAGAAAAAAGAGGCGGTCGTCAGTTCCAGGATGAAAAAAACGACCGCCGTCGCAACCCACCATACGACTGGATGCATAAAACATCCTTAGCCAATAAAGCTTTTTAGTGTTTGGAGGCCATATACTCGATTAGGTCCACGACCCGGTTTGAATAACCCCATTCGTTGTCGTACCAGGAAAGCACTTTCACCATATTTCCGCCGCTCACGAAGGTGGATTGGGCATCCACGATCGAGGAGTGGGGGTTCCCCTTGAAATCCATCGAAACCAAGGGCTCGTCGGTGACATCAAGGTATTTATCCAGTTTGGGACTCTTTGCCGCCTCTTTTAAAGCGTTGTTGATGTCATCCTTCGTGACGGTTTTTGTGAACTCCACCACCAAGTCGACCACCGAAACCGTCGGGGTCGGCACGCGGATGGACAACCCGTCCAATTTTCCCTTCATCTCCGGCATGACCAAGCCGATGGCCTTGGCGGCCCCCGTGGAGGTCGGGATCATATTCAGGGCCGCGGCGCGGGCGCGGCGCAGGTCCTTATGGGGAAAGTCCAGGATGACCTGGTCGTTGGTATAGCTATGGATGGTGGTCATCAATCCCTTAACGATGCCGAACTTGTCGTGGAGCACCTTGGCGAACGGTGCCAGGCAGTTGGTGGTGCAGGAAGCGTTGGAAACAACATGGTGGTTCTTGGGATCGTACTTGTCTTCGTTCACGCCCAAGACAATGGTAATATCCTCGCCTTTAGCGGGCGCGGAAATGATGACCTTCTTGACGCTGTCCTTGATGTGGACAACAGCCTTCTCTTTGTCGGTGAAGCGGCCGGTGGATTCAACCACGTACTCGATGCCGTGCTTGCCCCAGGGAATGGCGGCCGGATCTTTTTCGGCGTAAACCTTAATTTCCTTGCCGTTCACGATGACGGTCCCGTCGCCAGCCTTCACGTCCGCGTGGAGGTTTCCCAGCACGGAATCGTATTTCAAAAGGTGGGCTAGTGTTTTCGCGTCCGTGAGGTCGTTGACCGCAAGAATATCAATGTCTTTGTTATTCATCGCGGCGCGGTAAACATTGCGCCCGATACGGCCAAAACCGTTGATACCGACCTTGATTGCCATAGAATCCTCCCAAAAGAGTGGATTAAGAGCGGCCAAGCTAGCATATGGGGTTTAAGTGGTCAAGAGCAGGCATCATGGATGTCGAAGGCAATCATGACGTTTGATCGAAATAGGAAAATTGTCGAGTTTCGAAATTGAATTTGTCTAAATTTAAATTTGCCGGTAGTGGTGTTGTGTCCTGCCAAAGACAATTGCTCCTACCCAAGTTATTCCAGATTTTTTTAGAACTTTGGCGCATTCTTCCAGAGTGGCTCCGGTAGTGAAAACGTCGTCCACCAAGATCACTTTAAGCGGAACCGGTCCTTCATCCTTAACTTGGTAAGCACCTTTTGGATTCCTTAACCGTTCTTCCCGTGTCAGGGACATTTGCGGTTTGGTCGATTTTATTTTCCGGAGCATTGGTCGAAATGGGATTCGAATTATTTTCGAGATTTCTACCGCCAGGAGGGCCGCGGGATTGTAACCCCTTTCCCTTTCCCGTTCAGCGCTGAGGGGCACGGGTATCAAGGCCTCAACCTCCCCCCAGAAAGCCGGAATGGAGGAAGAAACCATCCTCCCCGCCAAGGCCAGCTTCAAAAACTCCATGCCCTCGAATTTAAACCCATGGTGGGCGATCCTCAACGCCCCGTCATAGGATCCAACCGCCCGGACCTTATCCAAAAAATAATTATCCTCGCCGCAGTCGCGGCATCGAAACCGGAGCGCGTCCTCAAAGGATCTGGCAAGCAGTGAAATCCCGCAATGGTCACAAACAGGGTCTTCATAAGCGGGAATAGAATCAAAACAAGCCTTGCAAAGAATATTGGAAAGTCCCTCCCGAAACCCTTCCCCGCACCGTTGGCAGGCCTTGGGAAAAAGAAAGTCGAGGAAACCCGTATTTACCATTTTATTTTCATTTAATAACTGCAACTTTTTCAAACTCCTGGTGCCCACCGGGGGATTCGGTGGTGACAAGATAAACTCCAGAGGCCACCAGGTTACCGATCCGGTTGCGGGCGTCCCACTTAGTCCAATAAATGCCGGGTTGGGAGTAACTTTGGTTTACCAATTCCTTTACGAAGGTGCCGTCCAAAGTGTAAACCTTGATATCCACGTTTCCTTTCGAAGTGACCACAAAGCGGATGTTCACGATCTGTTCATTGCTGGCCCCGAAGGGCCGGATGGCGTTCCGGTCCAAGGCCGTATTGGGACTGATAGGATAGGCGTTCACCGGTTGATAGGGTACAACGTGAACCCATCCCTCGGTAACCGCCTGGGAAAGCGGCACCGGAAGATCCGGCGGATTGTCAAAAGCCTGGACCAAATACGAATAGGTACTTCCACTTACCAACTGTACTTGGTCAAAATAGCCAACAACCGGGGCTGGATATCCATTCACAAGAGTAACCGGAAGGGTCGCAAGGATTTGGTAAACATTCCCGCCATCCGAGGAACTGGAAACTTCATATCCACCCAGGGGATACATGGTTTGGGAGTTGAATGAGGCTGGTCCGCTGGCTTGGTCGGCCCCGCCCCAGCTAAGAGAGTTCCCAATCGCGGTCTGGGTACTAACCGTATTTTGTGTCAAGGTCACGGGAGCAGTGGTTATTGAACCGTTCGATCCTTGTATTGACACAAGGGGAAGGGCCGGTCCCGCTGCCGGAAGGGCCGTCACTGCCGCGGAAGTATTGGAAGTCAATCCATTGGCGTCCACCGTGTAAATGTTATAAATATAAAAATTTTTGTCGACGACACCAGAGTCATTGAAATTCAACCCCTGGAAACCCGTCCTCAGGGTCTGGGCTGAACTATTGGGCGCGGTCCCTAATTTACGCGTAATGAAATAGGTGTTATTCGCTACCCCTTGGTATTCCCACCTCAGTTGAACCAGCGTATCCCCCGAAGCGGCGACAAGGTCAGTAACCGGCTGGGGAAAAACATTGACGGCCGCTTGATTGGAAAAGGGCCCCAAAATGCCGTTTGCCGAGGTAGGAGCCACCTCATATAGGTAAGACACTCCATCGCTAACCGTCGCATCGACGTAACTGGTGTTGGAGAGGGGTTCCACGAGGGTTCCCCCCGGCAACACAACGAAGTTGGGTACAACACCGGGAGTCGGGATGGCCCGGTAAACCGCAAAGCCCGTGACCGGGCTGGTCGTCGGCACTGAAATCGGGAGCCAACAAATCTGGTTTCGTTCGGGTAATGGCGTAATGGCGATGGTGGGCGCCTGCTGCAGGGGAATGATGGTTTGGGGAGCCGAAAAATAACTCACCCCCCCCGATGCATTCTGGGCATCCATCCAATAGAGGTAGGCCGTGCCATTGGTCAATGGCGAATCCGGGTAAACCGTAGTGGCGGAAGACAGGTTCGAGGCAATCATTACCGGGGTCATGGTGGGGTAAATGTTCCGATAGATGTCGTAGCTGGTTACAGTGACATTGCCCACCGGTGTGCCCCAGGCCACCGTAACCGAATTGTTGCTTGGTAATAAGGTTGGATTGGGCGCTGCGGGCCAAAGGGCGACAGTTAATGGTGCGGAAATAGTTGACACTGCGGTAACAGATCCTCCGTTATTGGCCACAACTTGGTAATTGTTCACGTAACCTACGGCCATTTGCGAAGCTTCGATGACCGGTGTCGATATACCCTCCACCACTGACCCGACAGATATATAGGCGGGAGTGGGCGAGGGGGTGATTGTTCCCCCCGGTGTAGGAATGCTTAACCAATAGACGGAATAACCACTTACAGCACCGGGATAAGTGAACCCCGATATCCAGACCCCCGGCGTGATCGTGGCCGCAGGGACAAACCAAGTTGGTGGCGAAAGAGCAATGTTGGGTGTCATGGAGGGGGGCACCAAGACCGTAATGGATTGGGACGCATCGCTCGGCCCAGAGGGATTATTCGCCACTACATCGTAAGAAGACTGGTTTCCAGGTGTTTCAGTAGCCACGAAAGAATAAACCGTCGAAGGGCCTTGTGTAGCCAAAACAGTAGCGATTGGTGTTGGAGTCCCCGTCCCATACCAATAAACCGTATAGCTTGTCACACCTTCCTGCGGAGTATTCTCAGCCCAATTTAGGGTAGTTTGGGTTACACCTGATAAAGCCGTGAAACCGCTGGGCGGGTTGGGCCAGGCCTGGATACTTCCAAGGGGATCTGGGGTCATAGCGGGATGGAGCGAGCTCTCCGCCAAATGCCCGTTGAGGTCGTCCGCCCTTGCCGTGACGCGGTAGTAATAACTGACACCCGCCGTGGCCGCCGGCAACACATCCGTGTAGGACCCGCCCGGAATGATCACCGTGGCAATGGGTGTAAAACACGCAGTGGGTTGCAAGGAACGGTAAATCCCATAGCTATCCACGAATGGCGTTGAAACCGGTGCGGGTACCATTGTCCACGACACTTGGGCCTGCCGTGTACCCGGAGGAATGACTGCGGTTACCGTATAAAGCGGCACTGGAATTCCAGAAAGGGTGGCTGGCGCGCTAGAACCCACACTATTCTGGGCCGAAAGATAGTAAAAGGTGGCCGCCCAAGGGTTTGGAGTGGGTGCGAAAACCAGGGTCGGAGTGGAGAGTGGGGGGACAAAAACCACGGCGAGTGGGGTTGCAATTGGGGTTATGGTTGGCAAGTCCGGGCCGAAAACCGAATAACTTGTCACACTATCCGCAAGGGGATTATTCAACCAGCAAAAACGAATTGAAGCCGCCGACCCAGCCATCGGAAGTACAGTGGGAGCGGCCGGTACTGTCACTCCCGTTGAGAAAACCTGGTTTCCTAAGGTACTAAGGTCCGAGGTGTTCCCCATCACGTCCACCAGTCCGATCTGATAATCAATTTCCGTCCCTGGAGTAGCTCCAGGCACGATATCGGTATAACTCACCTGGGTTGCGGTGGGTGTGAACCCAACGGTTGCAACCGCTTGAACAGTAGGAGTAGGGCTTCCCAAGATGACCCGGTAAACAACATAATCCACCGGTGTTCCAAAAAATCCCGCGCCTCCAGCCGTCCAGGAGACCGCGATTTGGTTGTTCCCCACCGGGGGGGCCACGCCGGGAAAGGACGGAGGCGTTGGCGCGAGATTAAGCGCGGGGGTTGAAGCTGAGTTCGTGAACCCCCCATGCACCGTCGCATCCACCGGCTCCACCCAATAGTTCATGTGGTTGAGATTGGGAGGCGGGGAATCCACGTAAGGGGTCAGGGTAAAGGTGGCCGAGGGATTGAAAGTCACAATGGCAAAGGGCGTGGGTGTCAATGTGGCCGTCGGGCTTATGGATGGGATAGGCGTCTGATTAAAGGTCGGGACCCCAAAGAGGCTCTTATAGAGACGGTATCCGACTAGCCCATAGATTCCAGGCGTCGCGGGGTTCCAGGTAATTGTAACGGCGCCCGAAGTGGCGTTGGGCGTAACTTGAATATTCGTGGACTCATTGGCCGCGATCAAAGAAACCGAAACGCTGTTGGAAGTACCGACCCCGTAAGTATTAACTGCAACCACGCTGTAAGTGACCGCCAAGGATCCGTTTCCCTCCGGAAGGGTCGTGTCATCATAAGTAACGGTGGGCGTTGCTGGTTGATAAGGAATGGTGGCAATGGGCGTGCTGTTCTGAAAAACCTGATAAACCGTCACGCCTTCAGAAGTAAGCGAACCCGTCCAAACGAGCCGGGCGCCATACCCCGAAGGAATAATAGTCGGGGAAACCGCTGGGCCAACCAACACAGAAAGCGCCGGCGGCCCAGGGGAAGCCATATTATGGGGCAAAGCTGGTCCCGCGGCAGAAGCGGGAGGAGTGCTCACATGTCCTTGGCTGTCCACGGCCATGACCACGTAATAAAAGGCCGGGGAGCCTGAGGAGTTGGAGGTCGTGTCGCTATAGGTCGTTCCCGAAACAGCGGCTAGGGGTGTATTGCTCAAAGCCGCGGAAGCCGGTACGGTTGCAACGGGAAAGGGAGGGGTGGGGGTATTCGTCGCCTGAGCCAAGGTTCCGGTGGGTGTTGGGGTGTAGGTAGGGTATTGATAAAGGTAGACCTGATAATAGGAAACAGGGTAACTGGAATTGGGAACTCCCCAGGAAAGATCCAGGGCGTTCGAATGGATATTTTGGACTCCGACGGGCTGGACGGCGACGGGACCCAAATAGGGGGACCCGTTGACTGTTGCGGCCGCCCCCACATTACCGCCTGAATCCACCCCTGAAACCTGGTAAAAGTAATTTAGTCCATTGGTCACCTGGAAATCCTGGTAAACCGGCGTGCCTGGGCTGGGGATTGTTTGAAGAGGAACTGTCGCAATCGGGGTAGGCGTTCCGATTGGGTTGGGCGTGGGAGTCAAAGTTGCATCCCAAAGTTGTCGGATTATCTGGTATTCCGAAACGGTCGGAGTAGCATTGGAATCCGGCGCCCAAATGAGGTTGATTTGCCCATCATAAGGCGGCAAGACAGTCAGGCCTGTGGGGGTAGGCGGCTGGGCCCCTGCCCACGAACAAACCCCAAAAATAATAATAGTCCACAGCCAAGTTTTTTGCGGCTGTTGCTGCCGACTGCGGACTGTCGACTTTTGGCTGTCTTTAGGTTTCATGGTTAAAACCGCGCCTCGGCCGAAATGTCACCCTGCCATAGGACGTAATCTAATTGGTTATTTAGGGTGTTTGTAAAATACTCATTTGCCAGGCCGATGCCGATTCGCAGGTTTTTAAGGGCATTGTAATTGATGTCGATTGTACCACGGTACCTTTGGGTCAGGGTTTCATTGGTGATGTAAGTGGACTGGTTGTTGACGAATTCCATCAGGAAGGTGGCCTTGAGTTCGATGGCGTTATCCAGCTTTATTTTCCAATGCGTGAAGGGAATGTGCAACTCCAGGTTGGGAGCCAATTTTTGGTCGTATTCGATGGTGGCTTGGTCGTCCAATTGTGTCACGAGGGTGTTCAAGGTGGAAAGTCCGTTTTGGGTGCCCGTGGTGCGCTGCAAATGGATGTTGCCCTGGGCAAAATTCTTGCCGAGCTCGTAAGGCAGCGTGATTCCATAGAGGTCGCTGGTGGTCTCATTAGAAATATTAGGCGGTATGGAAGAATCATACTGGGTACTGTCCGTATGGGTATATTGGAACTGGGCGGAATCCATGGTAAGGGGCACCAGGGGCAGGGTGAAGAGTTTATGGTTATAGACGGTCGTAAGGCCGAGCGTTTTCCCATATTGCTGCACCGGATTCGTTCCCTGGGAAAGCAGGCTCAACTGGTTGTTCCAGGAGGCGTTGGGCCTGAAATCCCACACGTCAAATAGCTTGAATTCTGCGGTCAGCTGGTCGGTCCGCGATTGGCTGGCCGTAAGGGAGTCGTTGAAATCAGGGTCGATGAGCCATTGTTGCCAGAAGTTCAAAAGCCCGTTGTGGTAGCCGGGAATGGCGGCCGTGGCGTTGTCCGTCCGGCTCGCGGTCACGGTTGGGTTTATTTTTTGCAGGAAACCGAACCAGCTGCTGGGCGTAAAGTTGAAGGTGTAGTTAAGCGTATTTGCATTGTTAAACCGAAGTCCGTCCTGATAGGAAAACCAGTCGTAACCGTTACTGCCCGTATAGGCCACCGAGGGGATGAGGCCTGGAATGCCCCGGTACACCAGCCCCGCCTTGGGCTGTGTCTGCTCCTGGAAGGGCGTGAAAGTCGGGGAATAACTGGAAATGGATACCGGAACGCCCGGTGAGGTGGTGTTCCCTTCCGCGTCGGTAAGGGTCCAAGTATAACCAGGGGTGAAAACAAGGTTTTTCACGATCTCCGTCGTGTTGGTCCAGCCATAAGTCTGCATCCGGGTGGTCCGGTCGTAACTCGCCAGTTCGAGGTTGTTCGGGGGAAGGTACCCCTGGTAATTATGGGTAAGGCTGTAGGTTTCCGTGAGCTGGTTGGCCCCAATAGGCAGGAAGAAGAACTTCTGGGGGGCGTCGTAAGTGGAGGCCAGCGTATAGACTTCCTGGTCTTTCAGGGTGTTTCCTTGCACCCCCGGTTGGGAAAGGTAGTCGCTAGTGGGGAAGTTGTCGATTTCGTAGTCGTAGCTTCCCGATAGCCGCACAGCCGTCAAACGGCCCCAGGAAGCCCCCAGGTCCTTGGTATAGCTGATGCTCCCCGTGGCGTTGTCGGTGTGGGTGTTGGGCAGGGCGATGTAATAGGGGTTGTTGAGCAAGGCGGACTCGGTAGTCAGGTCTTGGTGGGTATAAGAGGCCTGGGTTACCAGCGGCTGGGAGAAAAGGGACACCCCGCTGGAAGTGTAGTCCGCCCCCAATTGGGTGGAATGCTGGAAATGGGTGCTGGTCTGGTCGATCTCCGTGAAACCCGAGTCCACTTCCCTGTACCGGGTGTTGACCGTAGCGAAGGGCTTCTTGGAATCGTCCCCGATAAGGAAAGCTGCGTCGGCACGCCGGGCCACGCCGCTTCGCACGTTGGAGTTGACGCCGCGCAGGTTGTTGATCCAAAGGTCCCCCACGAAACCCGATACCCCGCTGTGCGAAATGATGCCGAAACTGACAGTAGAGGTGCGGTTGATATAGGGCGTTCCCACCTGCGAGCGGTTGCCCCCCGAACCACTTAACGGAAGGTCCACCACCCCCCAGGTATTCAAGCAAGTGACGGCAGCCGCGCTTAAATCGATGTTGTACTGGTAATAGTCCTGCGGGTCGTTGCCCAGGCGGACATACAATACGTCCCCCGGCTGAAATGCCCGCATATAAAGATCGATGCGAAGATCCAGGTAGTCGGTGAGGTCCACACCCTGGTTGAAAAGACGGGTGGCATATAGCATTCCATTGTAAGGATCCCCTTGTGTCAGGCTGTAAGTGAGTTCCAGGGCTTTTTCCTTATACAGGATTGCGGATTGGTCCTGGCCGGCCTCAACGGTCAAGAACCTCAAGGTTGGTTGGTAACTGGGGTTCTGGTCCTGGCTGATGGAATTCGCGTCGAACTCGGAGGTATTGACCGTCACGCCGGCAGGGGCCGTGGGGTCCACCTGTAGCTGCCAAAGGTTGTGGGCAAAACTAATATTCTCGAAATAAACGTCCCCGCTAACTGGAGAGGGGCTTGTACCCGTCATCCAAAGCCGGGCCGTGCGAATGATGGTGGGGCTGGCCAAACCTTGGGTATGAAAAAAGTACGTGATCCCGTCGGGTGTGGTGCTCATGCTGTCCGGCGCCGTGAAGTTGACAGGTATTTTTATCTCATGCCATCCGGTCCAGTTGGCCTGGATGCCGTATTCGTAATAGGCATCGTTGGAGTTTCCTTCCAGGATATTGTCGCCGTTCAGGTCCTCGTTGACGTAACTGGTGCCACTTCCCACGCTGACCCCTTCTTGGGAAGTCTGCTCATTCCGGATCAGCCCGCTCACCGGCGCGGCATAGCTTCCGTCCGCCGACCAAGGGTTGCCTTGATAGTAAAAAGTCGGCAAACCATAGGCCGAATTCGCCGGCAGTTGTGGTTGGGCGTATTCATTGGGATCAGAAAAGGTAATGCTTCCAGGGGCAGCGTTCACTACCCCATTGGATTCCTCGCTCATCACCCCAAAATCCACCATGATCCATTTGGGTTTGCCGTCGTTATAAACATAGCTTTCAAGGTAGGTAACGTTGGAAAAGTCCGTTCCGTTGACGGAAATAATCTGCCGAAGCCCCGCCCATTGATTGCTGGTTAAGTTACTGTAAGGAAATTGAAGGACCTGGACCGCGTCGTTGGCTTGTTGCGTCTGGGCGTAGATATGGCCGCCGTAGGCCGGAACGTTGGTAAAGTTCGCGGACCCGGTGTTTTGGGTTCCGATGGTCTGGAAAACTTCCATATTAGAGTTGGGGGCGCCAGCCCAGTAAAACCGGGTGCGGTTATTGGTCGGGTCCGGCCCCGCGTCGTAGGGTATATTCCCCAGGAAGGCCACGGGCTCAGGGGCCGCCGAAACCAGCCAGCTGGTTTGGTTCGTGGAAGCCCCGGTCACACTGTCGATGCCCTCCATGTTATCGATCATAGCCACGCCACTCTCCCCTTCCGCGTTGAAGGTGTCGGGGTTGAAATAGCTTTGCGCGACCTCGCCCGACAGCTTGACGCTCAAGGGCGGTTTCCAGTTTTCCAGGCCGGGAATGGCGCTCGTGAGGGATTTCACGTCGTCCTGGGACAAGTCCAGCCGGGTGTCAGCGTCGAAGAGGGTCAGGGAATTGGGAGTGGAACCGATCTGGGGAGTGTCGATGGGCTGCTGGGCGTCCTCCTCCAGGAAGGTGGAACCGATGAAGAAATTGTCGGTGAGGTCGTATTCGGCCCGGGCCCCCAGGATGTTGTCCTGGCTGAAGCTTCCGAAGGGCGAGTATTCGTAACTCACCACGACCTGGCTGTCCGGCCGGAGGATGCTCTTGTCGGGGAAGTCCAGGAAGCCCGACGTATAGTCGAACAGGTAATCCACGTCCCGGCGCAGGCGGCGCCCGTCCAGGAAGACCGATTCGCTCCCCTGGATGATGTTGAACCGTCCCAGGCTGTAATTGCTGGATTCGGTTTTGTAGCGGATATGGATACTGTATTGGCTGAAAGGAGCGACGGTTTGGCAATAGACGTCCGGCGGGCTCGCGCTGGAGCTGGACCCACCGGTAGCGTCCAAGTTGGCGAAGGGACGTTCCGGCCAAAGAAAGGACTGGGGTGCGCTGGAGGCCAGGAAATTGGAATTGGTGACCGTCAGGTAGTTGAAGTCCAGGTCCACGTTGTAAACCCAGGGATTGGAAGCGCCCACTTGGGAGACACCTTGCCCTGTTTGAAGAACAGTGTTGCTGTTGTTGATGATTTGGAAAAGAAAATTCGGATCTTCCGACGGGGGAATGATCTTGGTGGTGCCAAGGTTGTAATAATTGACCAAGTAAAGGGGCGAAAGGGCGATGGCATTGGGAGAGCTGTTGCCCACGGAATTGTTGTTATCCTTGATCAAATATCCTGGGCCGTGTGGTTTAGCGCCCGTAGTGACCGCAACGCCGACCACCCCGTCATCCGGGACGAAGAGGTTGGTGGAGGGCGTAGTGTTGGGGAAATTCGCCGTGTTGCTGTTGTTATAGGCGTTCAGGCCCCTGTACTGGCCGTTTTGGTTTGTAAATCCAACAGCGATCCTGGCGGTGGAAGACATGGCCCGTATGAAGGTAATGATGCCGGTGGTGTAGTCGACGGTGTAATCCCGCCCCGGTAACCAATGTTCGAAGGCATTGTTAGGCCCCCCGAAATTAGGCCCGGTAGGGTTCAATTGGCCGTTGCCCGCATCCACCCAGATCTGCTCGGAATTGGGCGTCGGAAGGGCTCCATTGGAACTTGATGTCGAGGTTGGAGTCAAAAATTCCCTGGTGATGAGGAAATACTTATTGGGGATATAGGTAATATCTTGGATCACGTTGTCCACCTGGACGGAATTACCGGTGAAGGTCTTGGTTTCCGCGATACCCTTGGTCTGGGCGAAAAAGGTAGTGAGCCTGAACTGGTCGAATTTCAACTTGGCCTGGAGCCCGAATAGGTTTTTGCTGAAACCCGCGAACTCGGTGTTGGGCAGCAACAGCTGGAGGTCCCCGAATTCCACCTCCTGGACCGGGCTGTCCTGGTCGCCGTGGTAGACGATGGAAATTATCTGTTTGCTTTGGTCCACACCGCCGGCCCGGTTGACGTCGCTATAATCCACGTTCACGTCGACGTTTCTCCCCACCTTTCCTTGCAAGTTGACCACCAATTCCTGGTTTACGAGGGTGGTGTCCTGTTCCTGGAGGATGCCGTTGGCCACGGGCCGGTTGTAAAAATCCTGGAAAGCCAATGCGACATCGATCTTTTTATACCCCTGGATCGATAACTGGGTATCGGCCGGGAGCTGGAGATTGATGATGTTTTTTTCGGGGATCGCTATTTCCTTTTCCTCGGGAGTGGCCGTGGGAGTGGGTTTGGCGGCCTGCGCTTCCTCAGGAATATCCATGCCTTGGGGGGTAACCGTGATTTCATCCGAGTCGGGACTAGTTTGGCCTTGGGAGTCCGTGGCGGAAACCACGTAAAAATAATCCTCTCCGTTCCTCGGAAGCGACAGGCTATTTTGGGCGCTATCCAGGAAATAGGGGGCCGAAAGTGGTTTGGCGTTGACCAGCCGGTATCCCCCGCCGGGGGTGGTGGACCGGTAGACGTTGTAGGCGGTGACGGGCGAATCCGGCGGTGCGGCATCCCAGGAAAGATAAACCCCTTCCTTCAGGATCAATACGCTTAACCCCGTGGGGGCCTTCGGTGGGGCGTAAGCCACCGAGGTTAAGGCTGAAACCGGGGTAGAGGGGGCAGCGGCCGTCGAAGGTGTTTGTTGGGCGTTCGGAGTGTTGGACTGGGAATCGATGGCGTCTAATATTTTAATCTCTTCATCGGAACTGACGGTCAAATCCGTTGCTGGGGCCGAACTGACTGCGGCACCCGATGGGGACGAAAGGCCGGAGGAAGCGGTCAACTGTGTTTGGCCGAAAGCCCTCAATGGCAAAACAAAGGCGAAAACCATCACCAGGCCCAAGAGGGCCCGCCGTTGTAGATGTTGAAGAGTAAGTCCGCCGACTGCCATTTAAAACCGCCTCACAATTCATCGAACTCCCAAAAAACTTTTGGCCTCGGGACAGGAAAGGCATCCCGCCGTTTTCCCGTCGGTTCGGGCCCATCCGGCTTCCCGGATTTTTCCTGATTGCTATTCCAAACCCAGCACCTTCCTCAAATCCTCCAGCTTTTCGCGGCTGACCGGCAGGCGGGTTTTGGCCGGGTCCGATAAAACCGCCGTGTATTTCCGGTCCCCCTCGTGTTCCAGTTCCCTCAAGTAATCCAAGTTAATGATGGCGCTGCGGTGGATCCGCAAGAACCTCGCCGGATCCAGCCTTTGGGCCAATTGGTCCAGGCTGTCGTCGGCCAGCAATTCCTGGCCATCCACCAGGAGGGCAGCATAATGCTCCCGGGCCACAATGGCGGAAACCTGGGACGGCTCGAAAACGCGGTACTTGGCCCCGCTCTTCACGGCCATCCTCCGCCGGGTTCGGCCTTCTTGCAAACTCTCAATCAGTTTTTGAAGATGGGCTGCGGGCCGGGGTTCCTTTTGGCGGCGGACCCTTTCGATGGTCTCAGCCAGCCTCTCGGGGGACACGGGCTTCACAAGGTAGTCGAGGGCCGAAAGCTCAAAGGCTTTTAAGGCATGCTCGCTATAAGCCGTCACGAAAACCACGGCGGGGCCTTTCCCGCCCCAGGCTTCCGCCACTTCCAAACCGTTCAGTTCGGGCATTTCAATGTCCAGGAATACCAGGTCGGGCTGGAGGTTTTGGACGGTCTGGAGGGCTTCCAGGCCGTTGGAGGCCTCACCGACCACTTCCAAGTCCCCAAAGGCCGAGAGCATCCGGGCCAACCGGGACCTTGCGGGAGCCTCGTCATCCACGATCAAAGCCTTAATCATCGTTCCTCCAGGAAATGTTTAATTTCCAAGCCGATTCAGTTCGAATCCGCGGTTAAAACCGGCATGGACAGGAAAATGGTTGTTCCACCACCTTCGCGGGGCCTTATTTCCAACCGTCCCTCTTTTTCAAACCCCAATTCCAGCCTCTTGCGGCAGTTCTCCAGGGCCGTTCCGGAACCGGCGTAAGGCGAGTTTCCAAAACCCACCCCGTCATCTTCCACTTTTACTTCCAATCGGCCGTCACGCAACGCAGCCTTGATCCAAACCTTGCCCCCCGCCGCGCGGGAAGAAAGGCCGTGTTTCACCGCGTTTTCCACCAACGGCTGGAGCAAGAGTACCGGTATTTGAACTCCGGCGGTGTCCAGGCCCTTTTCGATCTCGATCTCCGAAACCAGTCGGGATCCGAAACGGGCTTTTTCAATGTCCAGGTAATTCCGGCAGAACTCAAGTTCTTTCTCCAAGGAATGATTGGCTTTGCGCGTGGCTTCCAAAACCCCCTGGAAAATACTCGAAAGCTTGACGATCACTTCCTCAGCCTTGACCGGATCCGCAGGAATTAAGGCCGCCACGGTGTTGAGGGTGTTGAAAAGGAAATGGGGATTCATCTGGTCCTTCAATTTGTCTAGTGCGGCCTGCAACCTTTCCTTTTCCAATTCCTCCGCCCGAATTTGCCCTTGTTGGGCTGCGTCTCTCAATTCCTGCCAGTGAATGAAGAGGAAACAAACAAATAAAAGCGCCCAAACCCATAGAATTTCTTTCCAATAATATTCCCATTGAAAGTTCGCAGTAACGGGGGCACCGGCGAAGAAAAGGTTAATGCCAGCTACCATCATGTGCAGGGCTATGAAAGACCCCAGAGGAGCCAGGATACCCAGAAACAACAGATACCACCCCGTGCCGTGGTTAGGCGGGGTGCGATCCGAGCTGGCCATCCAAACCTTTTCCGAGAGGGTGAAAAGCCGGATGACCGTCAATCCCAGCAGGCACACAAGAGTGGCTACCAGGAATCTCCATCCCCATTCAAAGAGAGCGAGGGTACCGTTTCCCAATATCAGTGTGACGATGAGGGTCCAAAGGGGGTTCCAAATTAAAAAAAGTCTGAGGCAGGAGACAACAAAGGATTTTTCAAAATCGAGAAAAAAGAATTTATTGACGAAAAAGAGGAAGAACTTCCCAAGAAAAAAGTCCGTCTTCGGCGCTGGTTTCATCCACCATTCCCCCGGGCGGGTCTTGACTCGAGGGGCCCCTCCTTCAACAAACCGGGTTTGACCCGGATGAAACCCCTTGTTCCTGGAGATGATAGCAATATCGAAAAGATCCGAACGACTTATTTTCACCTTTGACAACGTGTTCCAACTCCCCAAACCCCAAGGATTTGGAACAGTGATGAACGTTAACGAGCGCGGATTTGGAGTTGAATTTATCCATCTCAATCAACGTTTATCCCTGTTTCCTAAATGGATATGTTAAAAGCGCGGTTCCCGCCCCGTGGGACGGGAACCGCGCTGCCCAAAATCAACCCCGGCGACGGTTAAAACCGTTCCAAACCGAGCTTGATTGCCCTACGGTAAAGTTATCCCACACGCCCTAAAGTTGGGACGAGGAATCCTCGAAAGGACGAAAAAGATACCCGAACCGCCTCCCGGCCCCTAAAAGCGTGCTCCGGGGCCGCAAATACACGTGTTATACTGCCCGCACCAGGTTCCCCCTATGTCAGCTTTCAACCACTTAAACCGGTGGTTCGCCGAAAAAGCAGCGCCCGATCGTCAATAAGTCGTGATCACCTTTTCAAGGATTTCGAGTTGAAAACCGTTTATCGTTACGTCCTTAGCGAAATGACTCCCTCATTCCTGTTGTGCGTCGCCTTACTTACCACCCTTTTAATGACAAATAAAATTTTTTTGTTCTTAGATATGGTACTTAATAAAAAAGTTCCTTTCCTAGATACAACGGTGTTGTACCTCAGTTTCGTTCCGCTCATCCTTTCAATGACCATTCCCATGTCAATGATGGTAGGAACGCTCCTAGCCTTTGGGCGATTGAGTTCTGACATGGAGATCACGGCCTTCAAAAGCAGTGGAGTCCATTTGTTTCATCTAATAGCACCTGTACTGGTGATGGGTTCGGCGCTTACCGGTACGATGATTTACTTCAATGACAAAGTACTGCCTGCCTCTAACTTAATCTGCAAAGAAACCCAATTTAAAATCCTTCAAAAACAGGCCAATTTGGCAATCCGGGAAAAAGTGTGGATCGACCAATTTGAAAACTACCGATTCTTGATCGACCGCCAGGAGCCTGACGGCTCTTTTTCGAACATCAAATCCTTCAATTATTGGTCGCCCAAGGCTCCCCTACAGACGACTGTGGCCAAAACGGGCGCTCTGGTAAACGACCCGAAGTCTTACCAAGTTTTTTTCCATCTCAACAACGGCGTCATGAGCTGGGACAACAGCAATTATCACACTTACAATCAGCTTTACTTCGACCGTTATATTATCCGGCTAAACTTTGAGAACCAGCTGGCCCACCTGAACGACGTCAAAAAGGATTTTGAAGAAATGGACTTGGGCGAGCTGGGGCGCGCCATTCCCCTCGAAAAAGACCCAGGGAGGCTCAATCACTTAAAGACCGAATTCCAGAAAAGGTTGGCCTTGCCCTTTGCCTGCCTCGTATTGGCCTGGTTCTGTGCTCCCTTGGGACTCTGGACAAAATCCAAGGGCTTCATGGGATTCGTCCTGGGACTGGCCCTTATTTTCATTTATTACCTCATGTTCACGCTTGGACAATTGTTGAGCAACCAGGGTATCCTTAGCCCCGTGATTGGACTTTGGGGGGCGAATTTAATCCTGGCAGTCGCAGGATGCGCGGTTTATTACCTCGTAGTCGCGGAACACTCCGCTTTTAGGCATCTTCCTTCACCGGGACACCGGGCAGGAACAAGGGGAAGAATCCGGTGAAAGTCCTCACAAGATATATTTTGGGCGAGTTTCTAAAACCCTTTTCATTGTCTTTGGCCGGATTCAGCGTTATTGTCCTCATCGTTCAAATTTTTAACGACATGCACCTTTTGATGGAATTCAAACCCAGTATCTGGGTAACCCTTAAATATTTTTCTTTTTACGTCCCAGGTTTTATGGTTCAAATCATTCCTATCGCCTGCCTATTCGGGGTCCTTTTTTCCCTCGGCGGGCTTTCCAAGGGGAACGAACTCATCGCCATGCGCTCCGGAGGCGTCGATATTTACAGGGTGGCTGTTCCCCTGTTTTTCATCGGCGCACTCATCTGCACCATAAGCCTTCTCTTCAGCGAACTCGTCGTTCCCAAGGCCGAGGCCCAAAAGCACCACACCGTTTGGGTGGAAATCTCAAAACACACGGAGGAGTCAGCCAATCTCCAACGCCAGAATATTTCCATGGTCGGGGCCGAGGGGCAGATCTACCACATCAGTTCCTTCGATGGGGCGAACAATGTTATGTCGGATATCTTGATGTTGGAGTTCGACTCGGAAACCCGTTTAAAAGCCCGCCTGGACGCCCAAAGCGCGAAATACGAGGACGGCCAATGGGTCTTTTTCGAAGGCTACCGGAGGGCGTTTGACGACACGGGAGCTGAAATTTCGGACCAGCCCTTCGACCGCCTTCCCCTTCCAATCCCGGAGAAACCCGCGGATTTCTTGAAAGCCCAAAAGGAACCAGGCGAATTGAACATGGTGGAACTGGCCACCTACATTCGACAACTCAAGCGCAACGGGTCGGACTATCACAAGGAACTGGTGACCCTCTACCTGAAGTTCGCCTCACCCTTCGGCTGTATCATCATGGTCATTCTGGGGGTGCCCTGGGGATGGAGCATGCGTAAATACACGGGTGTTATCGCCAGCGTCGGCATTTGCGCGCTGGTAGCCTTCGCTTATATCGGGGGAATGCAGATCGGCCAGCACCTGGGCGAATCCGGCGTTGTGTCTCCCTTTTTATCCGTCTGGATCGCGAATGTCATATTCGCAGTTGTCGGACCAATCCTATTGGTATGGAAAAACCACTAAAAACGCCATCGGTCGTTAGGGTGTTTGGAATTGGTAGGCGGTTCCGTAATCGCCCATCGGAACGCCATGGTTGACATGAATGTAGGTTAAAAACAAAATCGAAATCAAAAGTTGTGCCGTCCAGATCGCCATCAACCACCTTGAACCTCGGGGATCACTAAGACCCAGCCGGGCCAACCAAACCCATTCCAAAGGGAAACTCATAATCAGGTAATGCTGGTTGATTTTGAAACAAGAGAGGGTCATCAAAATTCCCGAAATCACCAGAGCCGAATTCAGGATCAATCCGGTTTCGGATGAATCGGAAATTCCCCGCAGGAAGCCTCGTTTTTTATACGCTGAAACAAAAATAAGGATTGCACACACAATAATACAAACATGCAAAATCCCAACGAGGTAGGTGCCTCTTTCGGCAATCAAGGGATAGCGCAAAAAATCCAAAAAATACGATGCTTTCATGCTGTGGGTCAGTCCCATTCCCAAAGAATCGGTCACCCAAAAGATCCAATATTTTGGATAAATAACCCAAAATAAATTCATCAAGGTCAGCCCCGTTCCGGCGTTGGAAAAAACATACTGCACCCATGGAATAAGGGGGGCAGCTCCGATTAAAGAACCTAAGAACCAGAAGTCCCATCGGGCCCGGCGGTCCCGAAACACCGTCCAAAGAAAAGCGCCTGCGGTTAAATAAAATCCGGAAAGGTGAATCTGGCCCAGGCAAGCCCCCAAAAACCCCCAAAAGAACGCTCCGATCCGCTTTTGCCGGTAATGCCACGCCATCCAAAAGAGCGCGCAAAACAAGGGCAGCGTGGATTGGGACCATATCTTCCGCTGGAAAAGAACGGCGACAGGACTGACTGCCGCGAACGCCGTTGCCCAGCACCAGGGCTGTCGTTCCTGCTCCGGCAGAACACAAAGACTGAAAAAAGCCAGCACCAACAGGCCGAGGATGTTAAGCCATTGGACGGCCCGGGCCAGTTCCGGAGGGGTGGAGGCATGGCTGATTTTGGAGAGGCCACCAAGAATCCACACGCTCATACCCGGGTTTTTCACCTGGCCGCCTGAAACCATTCCTAAAACCGGCCAAGGCTCCGTCACACCAATTGATTGGGTGACGTCGAACATATATTTTTCGTCGCCCTTGTATTCAATGTCACCTGGAAATGAAAGACGAAGGATAATACCTAACAAAAGGGCTACGGAAAGAAAAACCGTCCAGCTCCTCCAGCCGGTTGTTTGGGAGGGACCACTCATGCCTCATGACCTTTCAACAATAATTCACGTTCTAAACGGCAAGAATGAAGATCCCGTATTTCCCCGCCAAGGCGACCGTTTTAGGGCGGTTTAAAAGAAAGGCACGGCCTCCCTCAACGACGATACCCTTGGCCTTGGCTTGAATAAGACTTTGAAGGGTCCGAGGACCCAAAGTGGGAATGTCAAATCGCCAATCCTGCCGGGGACTCGCGGCTTTAATGACAATGACACCGGGACCCGCCCAGCGTCCGGCGCGCCGGATGGCCTCGTCACTTCCTTCCATGGCCTCCACGGAGGCTACTGCGTTCCCTTTAACGGCGATAGTTTGGCCGATACCTGCTTGGGCCAATCGGCGGGCTTGTTTCAGCCCATAAATAATGGTTTCTTGGACCGCCCCCTTAACCCGGACGCCGGTCAGGTACCCTTTGGGGATAAGGGTTTTCTCCATGAAAGTCCGGCCATCTAAAAGGGTGGTTCCGGAGTCCTGGAGTTCTTTAGCCACGGCTTTCAAGAGCGCTTCTCCCGACCGGTCCTTGAGACGGCTCCACACCTGGAGGGCTTTCCAATCCAACCGGAAATTCCTGAACAATTGGGAATGTTGGACTTTTCCATGCATGACCGCGCGTTTAACACCCCGTTTTTTGAAAAAACCGATGAGGGCACCCAGCTGGCCGATGGAAATCCAGATGACATTATCGCTCAGTTTCTCAATGGAAGCTTGGGCCGAACCCCGGACAGCCGCCGTTTGGACTAAAAAACCCCGGCGTTTTGCCTCACGGGCGAAAAGGAGGGGTAATTCCCCGCCACCCGCGATTAATCCGATGATGGGCGAAGAAGGCATTGTTAACGAACGATCCCACGAGTGGAGGTATTAAGGAATTCGATCAGGCTTTTAATTTCCTCAATGGGAGGAAAATCCGACGAAAGGACTTGAATGGCTTCTTTTAGGATTAGGTTGTTGCGGAATATAACCCGATGAGCTTTTTTTAATGTCTCAATGGTTTCTTTTGAAACCTGGTTCCGCTCTAAACCAACTTGGTTTATCCCGTAAATTCGGAGGGGTTCGTCCCCGGCCATCATGAAAGGCACCACATCCTGGACCACCCGGAACCCACCGCCGATCATGGCGTATTTTCCGATCCGGACATATTGATGGACAGGCGTACCCCCGCCCACGGTGGCATGATCCTCGATCACCGCGTGCCCCCCCAGCATCACGCCATTGGCTAATTTGACATGGTTGTGAATAACACAGTTATGCCCCACATGGGCTTGGATCATGATCCAGTTGTCGTTGCCAATGACGGTCCGGCTTCCCTCACCCGTGCCAGGATTGATGGTGGCGTATTCCCGGATGACGTTTTCGTCACCAATTTCGAGGTAGGTTTCCTCCCCGTGATATTTGACATCCTGGGGTTCGCTCCCAACAACCGCCCCGGTGAAAATTCGGTTTTTCTTGCCGAGCACCGTATGTCCCGTGATGACGCAATGTGCGCCGATCACCGTGTCTTCCCCGATGGTAACCTCCCCGTCAATGATGGAATAGGGACCGACTGTTACGCTTTCTGCAAGCCGGGCCTTGGAATCGACGATCGCCGTCGGATGGATTTTGAGGGAAGACACGGGCATTTTTACATTTCCTCGTTCTTGGAACCTATCTCCACAATCCCGCAAATGAGCTCGGCTTCCACGGCCAGTTTGCCGTCCACGAAAGCTTTTCCAGCGATCTTGCCGATTTTAGTGCGCACAAATACCACCTCGGTTTCAAAGCGGATCTGGTCGCCCGGCACAATCGGCTTGCGGAACCGGGCGTTGTCCACCCCGGCTAAATAGAGCATCTTCCCCGCGTTCGCCGGATTGCACAAAAAAGCTACGCCGCCGATTTGGGCCATTGCTTCCAAAACCAAGACACCCGGCATGATGGGGTTTCCCGGAAAATGCCCTTGGAAAAAGGGTTCGTTCGCCGTCACGTTTTTGATTCCCACCACCCGTTTGTTGGGTTCCAATTCCAGGATTCGGTCCGCAAGTAAAAAAGGATACCGGTGTGGCAAGATTTTTTGGATTTCCGTGATGTCGAGCATAGCCCTCTCTCTTAATTCAGGTTTTATCGTCCGGGTACCGTTCCCGGCTTGTTTCAGGATGGCCTTGGCTAATTCCACGTGGTAACGGTGGCCGGCCATTTTCACCGTGACCTTCGCCCATAGGGGACGGTTTAAAAGCGTCAGATCTCCCAACAAATCCAGTGTTTTGTGGCGGACAATTTCATCTTCATAACGAAAGGGGCCGTTTAAAATCCCAGTCTTCCCCAAGACGATCGCGCAATCCAGGTTCCCCCCCTTGATCAATCCCTGTCGGCGTAACTGCTCAACCTCCTCTTCAAAGCAAAAAGTTCGGGCCGAGGCCAGCTCGATTTCAAAATTCTGGTCTTGCAAATTAAAGGTCTTTTTCTGGTTTTCCAGACCGGGATAAGGAAAAGATATGGTGACATCTAATTGAAGACCCTCGGCAGGCTCGGCTTTTAAGACCGTAGCCCCAAAATTCAGTTCAATCGGAGCCGTAATCCGTAAGGGTTCAACCGTTTCTTGCTGTGGAGTAATCCCCGCTCCTTTCAGCAGTTCACAAAACGGGGCCGCACTGCCGTCCATGATCGGCATTTCTTCCGAGTCCATCTCAACCTTGAGGTTAGTGATTCCCAACCCTTGAACAGCGGCCAAAAAATGCTCAACCGTATGGATGACGGCGTTCTTCTCTCCGCTCAAGGCAGTACCCCGCTTGGTGCTGGAAACCGCTTCGGGGGTAACGGGGATTTCAGCGTTTAAATCGGACCTGAAGAACCGAAGGCCCGATCCTTCCGGAAGGGGCGAAACTTTTACCCGGCACTTTTTTCCCGTATGTAATCCGACGCCATCGAAGGTAAAAGAATGGGAAATGGTTTTTTGGCGGGGCAGGGCAGGTTTATTTACCATCTCGACCTGCTTCCCCACCCTTTCGAAGCCCTTCCAGGGCTTTTTCAAGGCCCCTGATCCGTCTTATCAGCTCCGGTAATTGGCGGTAAGCGGCGACGTTTTTCATTTCCATGGCCATGTCAATCGAAGGCGAGCCCCAATAAACGCCTTTTTCCGTAATGTCTTCCATGACGCCGGTCCGGGTGGCCAGTGTCACTCCATCGCCGATCTTCAAGTGGCCCGCCAGCCCCACTTGCCCCCCCATCACGACATGGTTACCGACTTTGGTCGAACCGGAAATGCCGGTCAAAGCCGCCATAACCGTGTGTTGACCGATCTCGACGTTGTGTCCGATTTGAATCAGGTTGTCCAACTTTGTGCCCTTTCCAATCCGCGTCGTCCCAAGGACGGCACGATCCACGCAGGTGTTGGCTCCCAGTTCCACATCGTCCTCGATCACGACGTTTCCTACTTGGGGGATTTTGCGATAGCCCTCGCCCTCGGGGGCAAAGCCAAAACCGTCCGAGCCCACAACCACCCCCGGTTGCAAAATAACCCGGTTTCCCAATACACAATTTTCCCGGATAGTCACATTGGGGTAAAGGAGGCAGTCTTCCCCAACCACGGCGCCTTCCCCGATATAGGTTCCGGGATAAAGCATGCTACGGGCTCCCACACGGGCACCCGCCGCCACCGTAGCGCCATCCGCCACGCAAGCTTGAGGATCAACAGAGGCCTGGGGGTCGACCCAAGCTCCTTTTCGAATGCCGGAGGCTTGGATCTTCGGAGGGAAAAAAAGAGAGATGACCTTGGCGAGCGCCGCATAAGGGTTCGGGGCAAGTAAAAAGGCTTTTGGAACCTGGGGCAAAACCTTTTCACACAAAATCACGGATGCCTTTGTGCCCGCAGCCGTTTTCGCATAACGGGGATTCGTGAGAAAGGTCAAATCCCCTTCCTTCGCTGAATCCAAAGACGCCACCCCCGTAATCACGAGGGATTTGTCACCGAGCGCGGTTGCGCCAATCTCACGGGCAAGGCTTTCCAGAGAAAAAGAAATCCCCATGCTCACCATCTTATTAATGCTTGCCTATTTTGAAGAAGAATCGGCCTTGTCCATATCTTTAAACTTATTGAGGACATTCTCGGTTAAATCGGCGGCGTCCATGGCGTAAACGGTTTGATCCTGGTCCAAGACCAGGTCGATTCCCTTGTCCTTGGCCACGGCAGCCACGATGTCCTTGATTTCACCTTTGATGGTTTGGCTCATTTCGCTTTCCTTCGCCATTACTTCCTTTTGAGCTTCATCCTGGTCCTGGCTGAAAGCAGCCAATTTGCTTTTATATTCTTTCGTCTTACGGGCCCGTTGTGTTTCTGAGAGAACCGAGCTGGAATCGCTCAGGTCCTTTTCCAAGTCTTTCAGCTCCTGGGCTTGGTCGGACAAATCATCTCTTTTCTTTTTTTCCATGTCCGCGAGCTTATCCTTGGCCTTCTGGGTTCCCGGATAACTGTTAAAAAGTTTCTGCATATCCACAACGGCGATCTTTAAATCCTTGGCCGAAACCATGGAAGCTGTCAAAAAGCAGCACAACAATGCAATCCAACGCATAAGAACTCCTTAGTAGTTTTATCCGGCGTTCCGTCGCGCGTCTTTTCAATCAACCCGTTCCCTTTCGTTTTGGGAAAAGGTACGCAGATCCCGGGGCCGGAGGAATAGAGCGGAAATATTACACGAATTGAGTCGGGAGGACAAGAAAGGTTTCAGAAGCACATGGAAATCGGGGACTTTATTACCCCTCAGCCCCCCGCAACCCTCAGGAATTTATCCAAGGTCTCCCGGAAATGGGGATGCATGGAAAGAAAGTGCAGGCCATATTCATAACGCCCCTGATTTGGAAAATTCGCGTGATTGGCGCGGACAACCTCCGCTTCCGCCCGTAGCACCTGTTTGAATTCCTCCAGCGGAAACTCCACTTCGATCTGTGAGGAGACTTCGAGGTAGTTTTTCGTCGAGAGAAAGAATCCTGTTCGGCTGATGTTCGACATCAGGTTGTTGCCGTTATGAAGTTCGGGTTCGGGCGCTTCCCCATCAGGTGAGCTTAAAAGCCGGAAACGGATGTGGATACGAACTGGGAAGCGGGGGGAAATTCTTTTGTCGAAGGGGGATGGGACCGCCATGAATCAACCGCCGCCTTTCAAATAATCCCTCAGTTTGATTAAATCTTCCTCGTATACCGGGATGAATTGAATTCCCGACCGATAATCCGGTCCGGAACCCTCCCTTTTGCACCAAATGACCTTGGCGACCGACTGTACTCCTCCGCCTGCCGGAATCTTTATTTCTATTTCCAAGATATCTCCTTTCCGGAAGGAATTGGCCGAAACAACTTGAAGCCCGCCTAAACTGACATCCTGGAGATTCGCTTTGAATCTTAAGACCTCGTCTTGGATATTCTCTTCAAGTTGGTCGATCTGGAATACCTTGTACTGAACCGGTACCGACAGGATAACACGGCTGGCTTTTCGTTTCTCTAGCTTCATGGCAGGCACCAGTAAGGATGGGTCCGGCGTGGCTTATGACGGGGAAAACGCCATCGAAATTAAAACAAAATCCGGTTTTTTGAGAGGATGCAGCCGCTTCAAAGAAAAAGAAGTACAACCGTCACCACGGCTGTTGCCCCGACCGCTAACACTTTGACCGTATTGGAGGGCTTTTTCTTTTGGTCATCGACATTACTGATTTTCATCGCGTCAAAGGGACGGCCGTAACTCCAATAATCCTCTTCTTGAATTTTCGGTTTTTCTTGGCTCGCGGATGTGTTGGAGGCGCTCGCCACGATTGGTTGCCCCTGGCCCGCAGGCATCCCAACGTAGGGCATAAAATTAATGCGCCCCAAACTGGCATTATAGGCCCCGTCGTAGATGGTCCGGATAATCTGTTGAGTGTCCACCATACGGAAATCGTTATTGGGAGTATTCAAAGATTTTGCCGAGTAATTGACCATATTGTATTTTAAATTATTGTAAATCTTGTTCCCTGAGATAGTAGGCGTTCCAAAATCTTTTAAAACAAAACCTAAATTGTTGTTGTAGATTTCGTTGTTAGTAATGACGGGGCTGGCCGTGTCCGCCATCAAGGAAATGCCGTAGCCGTTGGCCGTGATTTTGTTATTGACGATTTGGGGCTGAGAATTTGCGTAAATTTCAACGCCCGTCTTCGCGCCGTAAATGGCGCATTGGGTGATCGTGGGTGAGGCCCCGTTGCAGACGATACGCCCCCCCTTAATCAGGCAACCTTGGAGAATACAGTTCGTGGAATCCCCGTTGTAGAAATAAAGGGCGCCCCATAATGAACCCGTTGCCGCGGGGTTGAATGAAATCGCGGCAGTTGCGTTCCCTAACGCTTTTAAACCACCTTCAATAACCAAATTGGGCCCTGTACCGACCTTCGTGCCCGCCGAAACAACGAACTGAACTTCAACACCAGGGTCAATGGTGAGGACGGCGCCCTTGGAAACAACAATGTCGTTTTGAATGACGTAGGGGCTGTTGTCCCGCGTCCATTCGGTGGAAACCGTGATAGGATCCTTCACGTTCGTGGGGCCTGCGGCGATTACCTGGTGGCTGTTCGCCAGCAAAAGCAAAACCGCCATTGGAAAGAGCAAAAACTTTTTCATGAAGGATGGCCTCTTTTTATTCATAAGGTGGGAAAGCCGAAATAGTTTAACAAAAGCCCTAATCTTTTCAAAGTTCAAACTGCCCGGCTTTCGGTTTGACAAACTTGCTGCTAACTTCTAACGACAGTTCGTTCTGAAACTTAAGGAATGTTTAAAACGTTAAATCTCGCCAAAGAGTAAGACTAGCCGTGCAATTCTTTTATGACGAATATCACCTTTTTAAAACACAAAAAAAGACTTCGCCAATTCAAACGTGTACAAACGATTATCGAATTTTATGGCGGGGCACGATCGAAATACTGCTCAGTGGTGGGGTCTTAAAGAAATCGGAGCTTAGAGATGCGGGGTAACGGATTCCGATTTTTGTTTGAGAACAAACAGGCTTTTTTCAAAAGTGGCACCCATCATCTTATCCATCAAAGTGGCCATATAACGGAACATCAAATTGTTGCCGGCATCACCAAAATCCGTCCATGTTACTTTGGTCCCCGTCGCCGTCGGTTCAAAGGTAATTTTGCCGTTCAATGAAAAGCTGTTTTGCGTCATTTGAAGTTGGAAAGTAACACCGACGGCCGGGTCGGCTCCGGTAATGCTTTGGGAACCATCCCCCATTTTCTTCGAAACCCAAGACCGGGTTGCTCCAATCCCCTCATCCGGTCCCGAATAACTGTACTGGATCGAGGGATCTTCAAAGTCAAAGGCACTCCATTGGGGCCAGCCCGCTTTAAAATTGGCCACGAGAGGATAGATCACGCTGACAGGAGCATTAACCACAATGGAACGTTCGACCTTCCATTTTGTGGGTAGTAAAAATCCGACCATAACGAAAGCAATAATAAAAACAACCAAGACGATGAAAATCATTTTTAATATTTTCATGCGGTTCACCATTAATTAATAAAAAAACCCTTGCCGATCTATTGCCAGGCGGGAACGATAAAATGGTGGAGGTGGTGGGAATCGAACCCACGTCCTGAAAAACATCCGTAATGGGCCCTACGTGCGTAGCTCAGGAAAGAGTCTCGCCCCCCGCTCGCTCCCGAGCGGCCGGCGGAGAGCCAGTCCCATTGAATCTCGTCCGGCCATCGGTGGAACAAGCCTGATCCGGACCAGCCTACTGCATACGTTTCCTCCCCCTAATAGGCATCAAGGGCGAAACGCTAACCGCTTAAGCGGCCAGAGCTAACTGATTGTCGGCAGTTAAACCGTTGCCATGTTTGACGAGCGATGGCGCCTCGACACGCACCCAAAAGTTCAGTTTCCCAGTCGAAACCGGTCACCCCCACGTTTTAATTGTCAGCATTGATTCAAAAAATCTTTTCTTACTTTACGGCCGGATTCCAAGTTTGGCAAGAATGGCCGGAATATCCGTCAATTCCACCTGTTTAAACCAAACATTATCGGGATAAACCAGGACATTGGGGCCCTCCTCGCACACATCCAGACATTTGGTTTTGGATACACGGATACGTTTTGCCTGTCCAGCTGTTTTCACGGCGTCTTTAAGTCTTTCCGAAAGTTCCTTACCGCAGAAGGTTCCACCACAAGAAACCCTTTCACCAGCCGGGCGCTCGTTGATGCACACAAAAACATATTTTTCAAACTTTGGTTCACTGGTTTGCATTATTCCCCAATCACTTTGATGATCAGGCGCTTTTTGCGTTGACCGTCAAATTCGGCATAGTAAATCTGCTGCCAAGGGCCGAAATCCAATTTCCCGCCCGTCACCGGCACGATGACCTCATGGTGCACCAAGAGGCTTTTCAAGTGGGAATCACCGTTTGTCTCACCGGTCAAATGATGCCGGTAATTCTCCCGGTAAGGCGCCAGTTTTTCCAGCCATTCATCGATATCGGCGATCAGTCCATCTTCCGCGTCGTTAACGTAAACCCCGGCCGTGATATGCATGGCCGAAACTAGAACCATTCCTTCTTGAATCCCGCTCTTCTTCACCGCTTTTTCCACGTCGAGGGTGATGTTGATGTATTCCCGGTGTTTTTTGGTATTGAACCATATGTATTCGGTCAATGATTTCACAAGCGTCTCCTATTGGATTAGGACCAGGACAAGGCCCAGAAGGATCAATATAGCGCCAAAACCCCTTCCCTTCCAATCATGGCTTTCTTTCAGGTGAAAAACACTTAAAAGAAATCCCACGATGATATTGATCCGCACCAAAGGACTCATGCGGTTGAGTGGCGCAAGAAACAGGGACATGTAAAAAAACCAGGTGGCCAAGGCCGAGCCCACAGTCAGGTAACGATGGGCCCAAATATTTTTGAGAATTTGGATGACCTCGGGAAGCTTCTCCCTTTCCCTCATGGAAAGCAAAGTACAAAAGGTCGCTCCCATGGCGAAGGAAACACAGGCATGGGTGATAGGATCGGCTTGTCCGATTACCTTTTTACTGAAAAGACTGCTGAAGGTTCCGATGACGGCCGTGATAAAGCCCCACCAGGACCAATGTCCTCGGTAGTAAAGCCAAAGGATCCCTACAACCACAAAACCAACCCCCAGACCCAACCAAAAGGTGATGGCTTCCCCCAGGAAGAGGTGAGCCGCGAAAAACACGAAGAGGGGCGTGATATTACTCAGGGCATAGCTGGAGTAATAATCCCTTCTCGCACCCTTGGCCAGCGCCCAAACGCTTAGGGATTCAAAGACCCCGCTTAAAAGGGTAAAGATCCACCATTGGACCGAAACAGGTTTCCAGTGCACAATCGTGAGGGGAAGCAATAGAAGGACGACACCCCACCGGATGGAAGCCGTAAAGGGCAAGGCTCCTTCTTTTTGGACATTCGGTTTGATTCGGGCCGTCCAAAGGGCGTTAAAGATGCCCGACCCCAGGGCATAGAGAGCCCACATTAAGCGAAAGCCGCTAAAAGAGGGTGGGCAGAAAGATGTTCAAGGGATTTTTTGAAGAGGACGCTCCAAAAGGCGTTGAAAAAAATGGCCACAACGGTCATGCCGAGCCAAATCATGACCTATCAACCGATAGGTTCTTCATCGAATTGTGACTGGTTGTTCAAAACCCAGGACTTCATCGAAGCAAACTTCCCCTTTTGGATGGACATAATGACGTAGGAAAAACCAGGCCAGGCCGCCTGTCGGTCGGTCTCAGAAGCCTTGTCAGGATGGTCGGGATGGGAATGAAAGATACCGACGACGTCCAGTCCCTTCTGGCGGGCCAAGGCTTCCCCCTTAATATAATCTTTAGGGTCCAAATCGTAGCGGATTTCCGGTTTGAGTTTGTTCAGATTTCCACACTCAAAAACCTCACTGACAATCCGAGTCTCATCGGCTTTGCCCAGCATGAGGCCACAAATTTCATGGGGGTAACCCTTTTCGCCGATCGAAATCATTTGAGTTCGGGCTTCCGGTTTAAAAGTAACCATGCGACTACTCCCAAACCCTTGTGGAAAGGTACTTATCCCCTGAATCGGGAAAGACGGTCACGATACATCCTTGTTTGATCTGCTTGGCCAATTGAACGCAGCCCGCCATGGCGCCTCCTGAAGAAAGGCCCACCAAGACGCCTTCCCTGCGAGCCAGTTTTTTCACCCACTCGTAAGCCTCATCGGTATCGATCGGGATATTTTGATCGTAGGCTTTGGGGTCGTAGATTCCCGGCACAATCGAGGACGCCATGTGTTTCAACCCCTCGAGTCCATGAAACGGTTGGGAAGGTTCCAGGGCGACAATCTTCACTGAGGATTTGATTTCTTTAATCCGCTTGCCGGTTCCCATCAAGGTGCCGCTGGTCCCGATAGTTGCCGCGAAATGCGTAATTTTGTCTTTCAGGTGTTCCATGATCTCTTCGGCCGTACTCAATATATGGGCTTTTGGATTTTCGGGATTGTTGTACTGGTCGGGGACGAAATATTTCTCGGGATTTTTTTTGTAGAGTTCGCGGGCGAGAAGTATGGCGCCGTCGGAACCATCCATCTCACTGGAAAAATGCACTTCAGCGTTGAATGATTTAAGGATGCGTTTTCGCTCCTCGCTGACATTGGCGGGAATCGCTAAGGCAACCTTGAATCCCAAGGCCGCCCCGATCCAGGCATAAGCGATGCCGGTGTTGCCCGAGGTGGCGTCGAGAATGGTTTTGTCCTTAGTCAGCTTCCCGGTGCGGATACCTTCCTGGATCATTCGAAGGGCGGGCCGGTCCTTGACCGAACGGCCCGGATTGTAGGCTTCCAACTTGGCCCAAATTTCCACACCCGGCACGTCGTGGTTATCGATCAGAAGGAGGGGCGTCCTTCCCACCAACTCCGTGACGCTTTCATAGATTCGGGGTGGATTGAAAACAGCGGTGGCCACAGAACCTCTCCTCGGGGATTAAAAAAGGCAAAAGAATTGGCCACAGATTAACATAGACCCAACGGATTTTTTAAGCCTTATCCGTATTGATCCGGTTAACCCGCGGCCAAAAACCGCCCTAATCCTTGGTTAGAGGTTGTAAAACACTTCCCGGCCCAGGTATTGGGCCGCATCGCCCAGTTCCTCCTCGATGCGCAGGAGCTGGTTGTACTTGGCAATCCGGTCGGTGCGTGAGGCGGAACCAGTTTTGATTTGTCCGGCATTGGTGGCCACCGCGATGTCGGAGATGGTCGTATCCTCGGTCTCGCCCGAACGATGGGAAACAATGGCGGTATAGCCCGCTTTTTTCGCCATTTCAATAGCTTCAAGAGTTTCGGTCAGGGTCCCAATCTGGTTGACCTTGATGAGGATGGAATTGGCTATCCCCTTCTCAATTCCGGATTTCAATTTTTGGGTGTTGGTGACGAACAAATCGTCGCCGACAATTTGGATCTTTTTTCCAAGCTTGTCCGTCATCAGTTTGAAACCATCCCAATCGTTCTCATCCAACCCGTCCTCAATGGAAATGATCGGGTACTTGTCGCACAAGGCCGAGTAAAACTCTATCATCTGCTGGCTGTTCTTCTCTTTTTGGGCCTCAGCTTCCAGCACATATTTATTCTTGGCTTTATCAAAGAAACTCGACGAAGCCGGGTCCAGGGCGATCAAAACATCTTTTCCAGCTACATAGCCTGCTTTCTTGATGGCCTCCATAATAACCTGCAGGGCCTCTTCGTTGGATTTCAAGTCTGGCGCGAATCCGCCCTCATCCCCAACCGACGTATTCAACTTTTTATCATGGAGTACTTTTTTTAACGAATGGAAGACCTCGGCCCCGATTTGCAAGGCGTGGCGGAATGTCTCCCCGCCAACGGGCATGATCATAAATTCCTGTATATCCACGTTGTTGTCGGCATGCAGGCCGCCGTTGACGATGTTCATCATGGGAACCGGCAAGAGATTCGCGTTGGAACCCCCGATATACCGGTAAAGGGGAAGCTTGGCGGAAGTTGCGGACGCTTTGGCGGAGGCTAAGGACACCCCCAGAATGGCATTGGCGCCCAGCTTGGCTTTGTTGGGCGTGCCGTCCAGGTCGATCAGGAAAGAATCCAGCGCCCTTTGGTCGGTTGCATCCAACCCCTTAACTTTGGGTCCAATCTTGGTGTTCACGTTGGCGACGGCTTTTAAAACACCCTTTCCGCCGTACCGCTTTTTATCGCCGTCCCGCAGTTCCACGGCCTCGTACTCACCGGTAGAGGCCCCCGACGGCACAGCCGCCCGGCCCATGGTTCCGTCTTCCAAAAAAACTTCTACTTCCACGGTGGGGTTTCCACGGGAATCCAAAATTTCACGGCCCTTCACGTCGGCAATTCGGCGGCTCATGCTGCCTCCTCAAATTAGTGTAAGAATGGGCTGAAACGAGCGAAGATTCTACATTTGGGCCGCTTCCGCAAGCAAGCATTTCCCTGTTAATTCAAGCGGAAGGGTGGAGATTCGATAGGGTCAGAAAGAATCCAAATCATTGAAGACAAGCCCGGTGACAAGCTTGGGATAGAAGTAAGTGGACTTTTGGGGCATCCGTTCCTGTTTTAAAGCCACTTCCCTCAATTGATCTATCCGAGTCGGGTTTAAAAAGAAAGTCGCGGCAAATTCCTTTTTACGAAGCCGTTCCACCGCCTCCTCCGCCTTGCTGGTGAAGGAAATTTCATGCTCCACCTTTTCTTTGGTAATTCCAAAAAAGGGCTCCAGAATCAGACGATGTAACAAAGTGACATCTAATTTCTTTTGGGCGTCCGAAACATCCTTTAAGAGCGGGGATCTTACGACCAACTTGGAAAACTGAAGCGCGAAAAGTTTCTTCCCGTCGAACGACAGGCCAATGGTCAGTTGTTTCTTTCCTAGTTTTTCCATCCACTGCCAGGGCGCCAAACCATTCAAGGGTTTCTTGTATTCGTGAATCTCCCCCAAGGAAGAAAGACGGCTCAACAAAAGGGCGGGTGAGGAAATATGCCGTTTGGGCAGCATCCGGTGGGTGGGCAAGATGACCAACCCCGGGTCTTCCATAGCCACGAACATCATCTGGACATAATCAAAGGGACGTGATCCCGTCTTGCCTTTGGAGCCCTTCGAACGAAAAGCCTGGTAGGCTAAGGCCGTCTCATAACGATGATGACCGTCGGCGATGAAAAGAGTGGCGGCTTTGATTCTACGTTGAATTTCCTTAACAACTTTCGGTTCCGAAGCCTCCCAAACACGGTTCTGAATATCCTTAGGAAAATCCACGCTGACATCCGGCTTCTTAACCGTGATTTGCTTCAACACCTTCCCCACCCCACCCTTGTCGGGATAAAGGGAAAAGATACAGCTGAAATTGGCATGGCAGGCTTTCATCAGTTTCAAGCGGTCGGCCTTGGGCCCGCTCAAGGTATGTTCGTGGGCTAGGATGCCTCCTTTTTTATTCCCGAAGGGGGTCAGTTGGGAAAGAGCGATGAACCCGGTTCGGTGGAAGGTTTTTCCATGAAACGAGAAGGTCTGCTGGTATACATAAATGGAAGGCTCGGCATCCCGCTTCAGCACGTTCTTTTTCCGCCAGTCGGCGAAGGCTTTTTTCGCGTATTGATAATCCGCGGGCCCGTGGGTTTCATGGCTGGGATTGCCGATAATAAGGCGGATCACGTTGGTGGGATCCGCGGCTTTCAATTGTTGTTTTTGCTGGGTGGAAATGACGTCGTAAGGGGGAGCCATCACCTTGGCCAAGCGGCTGGAACCGGTCACGCCATAGCGGATTCCGCGAAAAGGAATAATATTCGCCATTGTTTATGCCTCTCTATTTTTTTCATGGGTTTTAAAAAAGTTCGACGTTGCTGCCAACTGCGGTTTACGAACTATCAGGTGTTTTTACGGTTCAGGAGCTTCTTCACTTCATCCATGAAGGCGTTGATGTCCTTGAACTGGCGGTAGACGCTGGCGAAGCGCACATAGGCCACGTCGTCCAGTTCCTTTAGGCGGTTCATGACCATTTCCCCAATTTCCGTGGAATTGATCTCCTTGGCCGCGCGCTCCATCAAGGCGTTCTCGATGTCATCTACAAGCGCTTCGATCTTTTCCGAGGAAACGGGCCGCTTTTCCACGGCCTTGCGGACACCCGCCACAATTTTCAGGCGGTCAAAAGGCTCGCGGCGCCCGTCCCGCTTTACTACCATTGGCAGGATTTCTTCTATCTGCTCGTAGGTGGTAAACCGCTTCTCGCACTTTAGGCATTCACGGCGGCGGCGGATCGCCGATCCACCCTTGCTGGGTCGGGAATCCATGACCTTGTCTTCCTGATGTCCACAAAAGGGGCACTTCATCAGCGGCTCCTCAACCGGTAGTGGGTATCTTCAAGTGGGCGAATTATACCATAGGTAGGAGGGTCTAATGAAAAGAACCCGCAAGGGCTAGGTAACTTAAAAAGGAAAAACAGTGAGAAACTTCATTGGCCTGCAATTTAAGGGATGATTTCAGTTCCAACGCCTTGGGGGGTAAAGATTTCCAAGAGCAGAGCATGCGGCAGGGTGCCGTCAATAATGTGGGTTTTATGAACTCCGGACTTCAAAGCGTGAAGACAGGCCTCAATCTTAGGAATCATGCCGCCAGAGATGACGCCGTTCTTCAAGAGTTTTGGCACTTCCCGCACTTTGATTGTTGATAGGAGGGTTTGGGGATCCTCCTTCTTTTTACAAATCCCGGGTACATCGGTCAAAAAAACGAGCTTTTCCGCCTTGAGGCCGCCGGCAATGGCGCCAGCTGCCTCATCGGCGTTAACATTGTAAGTGTGTCCATCCTTCCCCAAACCCATGGGAGCAATCACGGGGATGAACTTTTCCCGGTCCATGCTTTGTAGGACAGCCGTATTTACCTTGGAAACCCTGCCGACGTAGCCAATGTCCTTACCCGATTTGGATTTAACCCGGGAAGCCTGCAACATGGCGGCATCCTTGCCGGAAAGCCCCACTGCCTGCCCTCCTAACTTTTGGATCAAAGCCACCAGTTCTTTGTTGATTGTGCCGCCAAGTACTTTTTCGACCACTTTCATGGCCGAAAGATCCGTCACCCGGAGCCCGTCCACGAATTGAGAGTGGATTCCCAACTTTTCCATAGCCCGGGTGATGTCCTTGCCACCGCCGTGGACCACCACCGGTCTCATGCCGACGAATTTCATTAGGACGATGTCCTGCAAGGTGTTTTCCAGTTCTTCAATGCCACCCCGGGTGCTTCCACCGTATTTGACGACAACAGTGCGCCCAGCCCATTGTTTGATATAGGGAAAAGCCTCAACGAGGATTTTGGCTTTTTGGATGGATTCCTTCAAAAGTTTCTCCCAAATATTTAATTGTTGTCATTGCGAGAAATGCCTGCCGAATAGGCGGGCGAAAATGAGGAAGCAATTCCAGTTTATAAAAACCAAAGAAAAGCGCAAACCATCAATGATTTACGTGGCTGGAGCGGCCTCAACCGCGGGTGCTTCGGACTTCGGGAATTCTTTGTAATCGCATTCCTTATTCGGACAGGCGATGTGGGGCCCAAGGGTCTTGAGGTACTTGTCCACCAAGTAAGGACTGGCACATTGGGGGCAGGGCCGGTTGACTGGCTTGTACCAGGAAATGAATTTGCAGTCCGGGTATTTGTTGCAACCGTAAAAAACTCCCCGGCGCGACCCGCGGGAGACCACTTCCCCACCGCAGCCCAGGGGGCACTTGATGCCCAGCGAAATAGGCTTCGCCGTTTTACATTCGGGATACTTGGAGCAGGCAAGGAACTTCCCGAACCGCCCCATCTTGACCACCATATCGGCCCCGCACTTCGGGCATTTCTCGTCCGTGATGGTATCCTTGTCCACTTGGATGGAACCATCGGTGGTTTCCTTGAGGCTCTTGGTGTTCTGGCACTCGGGATACTTGGAACAAGCCAGGAACTTGCCGTGGCGACCCCATTTCACGATCATCATCTGCCCGCATTTCTCGCAGGGGATGTCGGTCACCACTTCAATCTTCGATTTCTCCTCGCCTATGAGTTTTTCGGCCTCGGCCAGGGTGTCCTTGAATGGCGTGTAAAAATCGCCGATAACCTTGCGCCATTCAATTTCACCGGATTCCACCTGGTCGAGTTCCCCTTCCATCTTCGCCGTGAAAGCATAATCCAAAATAACGGGGAAATTCTTCATCAGGATTTCCAGCACCAGGTTTCCTAGTTCGGCCAGGAAGAACCGGCCGTTTTCTTTTTTCACGTAATGCCGCGCCTGGATGGTTTCCAGGGTCGGTGCGTAGGTGGAAGGACGCCCAATCCCCATTTCTTCCAGGGTCTTCACCATGGAGGCGTCCGTAAACCGAGGGGGCGGCTGGGTAAAATGTTGCTCCGGGAAGGGCTCTTTCCATGTGGCTTTTTGCCCCTCGGCGATTCCTGAAAGCTTGTTGGGGTTGATACCCTCCCCCTCTTCGCCCTCGCCCTGGCCTTCCTTTTTATCCTCGTCAGCGGCTTCCTCATAAACCTTGGTATAACCGTCGAAAAGGGTTTCGGTACCACTGGCCCTAAAAACCACATTATTGCCCGCGATTTCAACGCTGGTTTCCCGGTAGATGGCGTTGCTCATCTGGCTAGCCATGAAATCCTCCCAAATCAGCTTATAAAGCCTGAATTGCTCGGGAGTCAGGAAGGTTTTTACCTGGTCGGGGGTGCGGAAAGCCGAAGTGGGCCGGATCGCCTCATGGGCGTCTTGGATTTTCCCCTTGCTGGAAGTATCCCGGTCACCGGGGCCCAAGTACTTGTCCCCATAGGTCTGTTGGATGAACTTGGCGGCTTCCACCTTTGCATCGGGGGAAACGCGCTTGGAATCCGTACGCATATAGGTAATCAAGCCTACAGGGCCCGATTCACCCATTTCGATACCTTCATACAAACCCTGGGCGATGGACATGGTCTTCCGGGCCCCGAACCGCAGTTGCTTATAAGCCTCTTGCTGGAGCTTGGAGGTGGTAAAGGGCATGGGAGGCTTTTTGGACTTCTCCCGATGCAGAACCGCCGAAACCTTGAAATCCGCTGCCTTAATGCGTTCGATTAAGGCCAAAGTATCGGCTTGGGTTTTCAATTCCGGCTTTTCACCGTCGATTTTGGCCAGCTTGGTCCGGATAACCCGTCCGTCCTCGATAATGAAATCGGCTTCCAGGGTCCAATATTCCACGGGTTTGAAACCCTCGATCTCCTTCTCCCGTTCGTAAATAAGCCTCAAGGCCACGGACTGCACGCGGCCAGCCGAAAGCCCGCGCCGGATATTTTTCCATAATAGGGGGCTGATGCCGTAACCCACCAGGCGGTCCAAGACCCGCCGAGCTTGCTGGGCGTTCACCATGTTCAAATCCACCTCGCTAGGGGACTTGATGGCTTCCTCGATGGCGGGCTTGGTGATCTCGTTTAGGCGCAAACGGTAAATAACGGGCACCGTCGGTAGGGTGGACAAGAAATTCCGGATGTGCCAGCCGATGGCCTCCCCTTCCCGGTCCGGGTCCGCCGCCAGGTAAACGGCCGAGGCTTTTCCAGCCGCTTTCTTGAGTTCCTTAATGATGGAGGCTTTGCCGCGGATGGGAATGTATTGGGGTTCGAAGTTATGCTCAAGGTCAACACCCAACTTGCTCTTGGGTAGATCGATCAAGTGGCCCTTGGAGGCCAGTACGACGTAATCGGAGCCGAGATATTTATTAATCGTTTTTGCCTTGGAGGGCGACTCCACGATCACGAGTTTTTTACTTTCAGCTTTTTTCGCTTTGGCTTTTGCCACATCTAGCTCCGTTCAAACATTCATTAAATAAGGAACCAGGCCCATAAAAGCGGACCGTTTAGTTTTGCAAGAATAGGCAGGAGATTGGGGGTTTGTCAAGTTTTGGCCAATTTGGACGGCACAAAGGGCAAACGGTAAAAATCGTCAAAACCCTTTTAAATGCTTTCGTTTCACATTGCCAAAGAGGGAATAATTTTTTTGCGGAAACCGTTGAGCGAAGGGAAGGCGACGGCTGGAAATCAGATTTTAAAATAGCAATGCCCCGGCGCCTGTTGGACCAGCCCTTTCATCTCCAACATCAGTAGTAATTCGTTAACGCGCCGCAGGGCTATGCCGGTTTCCCGTAGAAGAACGTCCACATGGAGGGGTGAATAGGTGAGTTTTTCCAATAGTTTCTTTTCTTCCTCGGTCAACGTTTCCAACACAGCGGCGGTGGAAAGCCTTCCCTTTCTCGACTTGAAAACCGTTTCCGCCCTCATGTCGTGCAACTCATGGAAAATGTCCTCCACTCCCATGACCAGCTTTGCGCCCTGTTGGATTAGGGCATGGGTTCCTTCCGATTCGCTATGGGTGATGGGCCCAGGAACGGCAAAAACCGGTTTTCCCTGGTCCATGGCGTGATCCACGGTGATAAAGGAACCACTGTCCTTTTTGGCTTCCACGACCAGCAGTCCCTTCGCAGCCCCGCTAATAAGGCGGTTTCTTTGGGGAAAATGCATGGCGAGCGGTTTGGAGACCAGGGGATATTCGCTGAAAACCGCCCCTCTTTCGGCGATTTCCTGAGCCAGCTTTTTGTTTTCCGGTGGATAGAGGTTCAAGAGGCCGCTTCCCAAAAAGGCGATGGTGCGGCCCTGGGGGGAGCGGAGGGCCCCCAGGTGGGCCAACGAATCGATGCCCCGGGCCAGCCCCGAAACCACCGTATAACCGGCCCGTACGATATCCTCCGAAAGCCTCAATGCCGCCTGCTTGCCGTAGGCGCTTGGTTTGCGGCATCCGATGACCGCAATGGCTTTCTCGTCGTCCGGAAGGTAGCTCCCCACTCTCCAAAGGACGAAAGGCGGGTCAAAGAGGTTCTCAAAAACCTTGGGAAATTCCAGGTCCCCTTCCACGAGGACCGTGATGCCGGCTCGCTCGGCCTTTTCCAATTGGGCTTCCACCTTCTGGAACGGGTCTTTAAAGGAAAGTATCTTTTGCACGCAGGAAAAAGTCCAATCGGGAAGGCGGCTTAGGACGTCTTCCGAAGCCCCGAAAACATCCGAGATTTCCGGAAAAGCTTCCCGCGCGGCTTTCAACCGGCGGGGGCCGATGACGCCCGTCAAATGGAGGGCTAGTAAGGATTCACGCTCATTCATGTCGCAACCTCTGCGATTAAAATTGGCGCAGCGAACCAAGATCTTGGAGATTTTAGTGCCGAGTCTCGAATTGCAAAAACAGGTAAAACACAACACTTCTATTCTGGAAGTACCGCCTTATTCGGGCCAACTTCCCTGGCCTGGACCAGGAGTTTTTCAGCGCTGTCCAATAGCGCGTGGTGGTCGGCGGCGTGTTTTGGAAAAGTGGAAGCGCTGATGTTCAAGAAAACCGGGGGGGCTTCCCCCATGATGAGTTTGAAAAACTTGAAAATCCTCTTGGCGATAATGCCGTAGGTGTTATTGGCCGTGTCGGGCAGCACGATGGCGTATTTATCCTTCTCCAGCCGGCAAATAACGTCCACCCTCCGCAGGCTCTTGGCCAATATTTCCGCCACTTGGGTCGCCACCTGGTTGTCGTTCGCGGCGGGGGAAACGCCGTTGTTGGGCGTAACGCTGAGGAACATCAGGCTCATCATGCGGGAATAGCGCTTGGCCCGTTCCACCTCGATGGCCAGGCACTCGGAAAAATAATCTTTGTTGAAAAGGCGGGTGACTTCATCCACAAGGATCATCGGACGCCGGCCGTCATCCTGGTTTTCGGGCGCTTTGGACGGTGTCGGGAATGGCGCCACGGCGGGTTTTTCGAATGTTAAATCCGCCTTTTCTACGGAAGGCGAGGCGGGGATAAACGGAACCTCCATCCTTCCGGAGGAAATTTGGAGCACCGCTTTCTCCAAAGATTCCTGCCATTGTTTCCAAACGCCCTGCAACTCTTCCATCAATTTGACGTCATAACCCTGCGAGTTTTGGTGGGCGTAACCCAGCAGGATGAAACACTTCTTGGGAACGCTGTGGACCATGAAAATTCCGCTGAAGGGCTTTTGAATGCGCAAGGAACCCGATTTGTTGAAAACCGGCTTGCCGGTGATGTCCTGGTAGGCCTTCATGGGAAGTTTGGCCAAGGTGTTTCTTTCCTCCACCCCGAGGCGGTAGAGGCAGGTTTCCATGATTTCATCCCTCCCGTAAAATCCCATGGGCGACAGGAGCTCCTCGGCGTTCGCGGCAAAAGCCACAAAAACGCAGTCGAACTTGAAGTTTTCCGAGAGGATTTGGCAACAGTCGGCCAGGTCGGCCTTCGTGACGGAACTTTTCCGACAGGCGGAGTTTAGTTTTTCAGTGAGGATGGCTTGGCCCAGCATGTCGGCCTTTCATACGGAATACGATAAAATCGCGGACAATATATTAACATGATTAGCGGTTTTAATTACTTCACTTTGATGGCTTGAAAGATGGCGCGAAGGGAAACCGCGTCCGGAACCAGGATGAAATATCCCCCGATTTCCTCGTGGTCATCGCTGAACTTGGTCTCGATGGAAATGACTTTGAGGGTCTCCTCCATACCCTGGGTGATCATGGTTAAAAGCGCACCCGCCATGTCGAACACTAGGGTCGGAACGGAAATCAATAACAGCATGCCGAGAAATTCGTTCAAGGCGCTCAAATAGGCCCCCGTCAAAATATTCCCCGCTTCCTTGATGGCCGAATGGCCCATCTCGGTGAGGATTTTGCTGGTGCCCACGGGCTGCTTGAGGAGCATGTCTGCCAGGTGAAGCGCCGAGTCGCGGGGAAAAAGCAGGATGATCTTTCCCGTGGCGTCGCCCAGGATGGAAAGGGTAAGGCCCGCCACCAGGGTATTGGGGTCGCCGACCAGTTTGGGGACTTCCGAAAGGGGGAGAACGGTGGCTTTAGGAACGGTGATGAAGATCTTCTTTCCCAAGAGCTGGGAAAGGGCCGTGGCACCGTGCCCCGCCCCGATATTTCCTACTTCTTTCAATGCGTCGAGTTGGCTCGGGGTCAGCTCATCCAGGTTGAGCAGCATGCGCCGATTCTCCTTCAAAGAGATTATGGAAATCGGTGCGATACCGACCTCTTTTATTTATTGCAAAATGAGAGTCGGCATGCGCCGATTCTCCTTTTGAAAGATTAAAGGAAATCGGTGTGATACCGGCCCTCTCAAAGCTTTTAAGAATGAAGGTCGGCATGCGCGTCGTCCTTTTCCAATAGGGAGTGTTCGGCCTGGAACCGCTTGTCTTTCAAATCCTCAACCAAACTATTCACATCGAGAATCAGCGATATCTTACCACTGCCGAGGATGGTGGCGCCTGAAAAACCACGGATGCCCTTCAAGAGACGGTCGAGGGGCTTGATGGCGATTTCCTGCTGGCCGATAACCTCGTCCACCCTTAAGGCCACCCGGGAATCCCCCACTTCCGCGATCAGCACGGTCTCCAACCCGGAGTCATCGCGGGGTTTCGACAAATCCGGTAGTTCCAGGAGCTCCTGGAGGGGGTAAAGGGGAATGACGTCTTCCCGAAGGATGACGGCCTCCTGCTGTTGAATCTGCCTTTTTTCACTCGGCGAAACATCCACCGTCTCCGTGATGTTCACGACGGGAATAGCGAAAATCTCCTCGTTGCACCTCACCAGGAGCGCCTTGATGATGGCTAGGGTGAGGGGAAACCTCAGGATGAAGGTGGTTCCCTGCCCCTTTTTGCTTTGGATGCGGAAAACGCCCCCAACGGCTTCCACTTTGGTCTTGGCCACGTCCACACCTACCCCCCGGCCCGAAATCTCCGTGGCAGTATCCACCGTGGAAAAACCCGGTAGGGAGACCATGCGCACAACTTCCTCATCGGTCAGTTTGGCCGCATCTTCCGCCGAGACCATACCCTTAGCAATGGCCTTCTGCCGCACGATTTCCGGGTCAATCCCCCGCCCATCGTCCGTGATGGAAATCACCACGTGGGACCTCTCCCGCTTGGCTTGTAGCCGGATGATACCGTAGGGTTCTTTGCCCTCGCGGGCCCTCGCCTCGGGCTCCTCGATTCCATGGTCCACGGCATTGCGGAGCAAGTGCACCAGGGGTTCGCTCATTTCTTCCAATATCGTGCGGTCCAGCTCCACCTCCGCGCCATCCATCTCCAAGTCCACCTGTTTGTTGAGGTTACGCGCCAAGTCGCGAACCATGCGGGGGAACCTGTCGAAGATCTGTTTGACCGGCATCAACCGGACCTTGGTAATCTCGTCCTGCAGTTCGTCGGTGATGTGGTGGAGCTGGGAAAGGGGGTCGGACAGTTCTTTCAAGGCCTTGGTATTGGCCACTTGTTCGAAGCGAATTTTTGAAATGACGAGTTCTTGGACCAAGGCCATCAGTTTGTCGAGCTTGGAAGTATGGACTCGGATAGTAGGTAGGGCAAAGGTTCTTTCGTCAGGTACCAGGGCGGGAGCCGAAGCCTTGGGAGATCCCATACCTTGCGAGGGCGTAGAGGGCTGCCCTGCCGCCTGCGGGGAGGACATATCCTCAAGCTTGAGGCTTTCCACTTGCGCGTTCGAAACCTCGGTGACACTCGCGACAGCTTCCTGCAGTTTCTCGTCCGTGGAATCGGTGACGACCACCAGCACGAAGCCTTTAGAAAACTGCCCTTTCTCGATTTCTTCCGGAGCGGGGATGCTTTTGACGATCTCTCCCAATTCGTTGACGTTTTTCAGGACCATGAAAGCCCGGACTTCCTTGAAAACACAGTCCGGGGATAATTCCACCGCCACCCTGAGGATCGAGAATCCGTTCATTTTAGCCTGGGAGAGCACTTCCCTTTCATTCTCGGAAAATGCCAGATACATACTGGAGGCCGTCGAACTTTCTGTCGTGCTTGGCGAAGAAACTTCGGAAGGGGTTACGTCTTTGCCGACGCTTGCCAGTAATTGGAGGGCGGATTGCAGCCCTTCCTCCTCAATAAAATCCTGGTTTGCCAACACGTCCACCCATTTGGACAATAGGTCCAGACAGACAAAGAGAATATCAACCATTCGCGTGGAAAGATTTTGGGTGCCCGACCGGATGGGCTCCATAACCGCTTCCATCTGGTGGGTAAGCCGTACCATGGGGTCATAGCCCATCGTGGCTGACATACCTTTCAGGGTATGGGCCGCGCGGAAGATTTCCCGGATGGCCTCAGTTTGGGATGGGTCTTTTTCCAGCATCACGAGGGAATTGTTCAGGTTCGAAAGATATTCCCGCGCTTCGGTGAGGAAAATCTCTTTGTAATCGCCGCTATTCACGATGGCTCCAGAAGGGTAAGGCTGTGGGCTGGACACTATTTTAGATTAAAACAGGCAGGGTTCTAAGTAGATTTAGCCAACCAGCCAAACTGCGTGGGAGAACGGGATTTTGCGGGTTTTTAGCTTTTTCCCTTATTTTTTTATTCCAAACTTCCTTTTAAAAATACAAATGAACTTCAGCGGACCTCTTTAAGAAAACTAACAAGACCAAATACTGCCAGAATAAATCCCGCCAATAAGAAAGCTATCTGTCTTACCCGTACCACAAAAGGTGATAACTTAAACCATGGTGTCCACTTGGCAAAAGGATAGAAGGCGGCCAACTCCCTAGAATAAAGCATCATCAAAGAACCAATTAACAAGTACAACAAATATTCGACAACCTCTTCCATTCCCGAATCTTCAAATCTCAACCAAAGCGATTGGTTATTCTGTTTTTCATTCAGAGACTGAAAAATAGTTGTGTTTTTCTTTAATTCCAATTGAGCAGTATTGGTGTTTCCAAGATTTGCAACATTAGAAAAAGAAATTCCTGGTATGCAAACGCAAAAAACCATTCCCCAAAATATGAGTTTTAAAAAAATAAACACCAACTGTTGTTTAAACATTTTTTATTCTCCGCTAATTTACATAAAGTTTTTTCAAATACCATTTTCGCTCCATGTTAAGTCAGCTTATTCAAGACTAACCGTCAACTTTTCTTGGTAAGGAGAGCGTTGATCTCCTCGGCCATTTGGGGAAGGGTCAACTGTCGGTCCACGAGGCCGGCATCCACGGCGGATTTGGGCATGCCATAAACCACGCAGCTTTCGGCGTCCTGGGCGAAGGTCTTGCCTCCGGCGGCCCGGATCCCCTTCAAACCCTCGGTCCCATCCCGCCCCATGCCGGTTAGCACCACTCCCATGCAATCCTTGGCCGCAACCCTGGCCACCGAGGCCATCATGATATCCGCCGAGGGCTTGACCCCCAAGCGGGGGGGCGAATCATGAAAGGCGGCCCGGTAATGCCCGGCAACCTTTTCCAAAACCAGATGGCTGCCGCCGGGAGCCACATATGCATGCCCTCCGAGGAGAATTTCCTGGTCCTGTGCTTCGGCAACGGAAACACAACTGACATCACCCAATCGCCGGGCCAGGGCCTTGGTGAACCCGACCGAAATATGCTGGACAATGACATAAGCGGCGTGGGGAGTTCGTTGAAGGTGGGAAAAAAGCTCGTTCAAGGCGCGGGGACCGCCGGTGGAAGAGGCAATGGCAACGATAAAAGTGGCCGGCCTTTCCACTTGGGGGATATGCTTTGAAGGTTCCGTTATTTCAACTGTAGACGCCGAGGCTTTGGGCCCTAAAGCCGTTCCCGTTCGCTGGCGGGGCCGGATCGTAGAAGCCAGCTTAATCTTTTCGATGAGCTCGGCCTGGATTTCCTTCATGTTTTCCATGACGCGTCCCGCGGGCTTGCCCAAACAATCCACGGCCCCCAATTCCAGGGCCCGAATAGTGGTGACCGTTCCCTCCCCCGTATGGCTGGAAAGCATCACCACTGGCGTGGGCCGTTCGGCCATGATCCTTTCCAAGGCCTGCAGCCCATCCATCTGAGGCATTTCCACGTCAAGGGTAATGACGTCGGGTTTCAACTTAATGGTTTTTTCGACTGCTTCCAGGCCGTTCTGGGCCGTATCCAGGACCGTGGCCACCCCATCGGAGGCCTCCAGCATGTCCTGGATCATTTTCCGCATGAAAAAGGAATCGTCCACCACCAGGACGCGGATAGGGTTGGGCTTGTATGAAGGCATGGATACCTGTTTTCAATGTCGATTAAGGCGAATTTACGGTTTAAATAGTTATTAGTTCCCGACCACCCGCCGCAAGGCTTCCTGGATTCTCGGAGGTTGGAAAGGCTTGATGATGAAGTCGCGGGCGCCCGCCTGGATGGCGTCGATGACCATGCCCTGCTGGCCCATGGCGCTGACCATGATGATCTTGGCGTCGGGGTCCATGGCTCGGATTTCCTTAACCGCGTCGATACCGTTCATTTCCGGCATGACGATGTCCATGGTCACGAGGTCGGGCTTGGTTTCCCGGTAAAGTTCCACCGCTTCCTTGCCCGTCGTGGCTTCCCCAGCTAATTCGAAGGGTTCTTTGAGGATGATGCCTTTTAGAATGGATCTCATGAAAGAGGAGTCGTCGACGAACATCACCTTAATGGCCAAAGTTATTCTCCCCTGAGAGTGACATAGTTCATCTATTGGGGGCCGAAGGCCCCATTGATGGAGGAACTGTGTAGGGCTCCCGATCGGGGAGCGCCTTTGGTTCGTCCAGCGTCAGCAATTTCTTCAAATTCAAGAGGAGAATCAACCGTTTTTCAACTCGGAGGAGCCCGTCGAGATACTCGGCGCCGACGGTTAAAACCGGCTCCTTGGCAGGCTCCACCGCCGCCAGGGAGGTCCTCAGCACCCCTACTACTTTGTCCACCAGGAACCCCAGCATCTGGTCCTGGATTTCCACAATTAGCACGCGCGACTCATCCGTGCGGTCGATAAGGGGCATCTGGAACCGCTTCTTCAGGTCGATGACGGGGATGATTTTCCCCCGCATATTAATGATCCCCTCCAAAAAGGGCGGTGCCTTGGGCATGAAGGTGATATCGCCCACACGCAGGATTTCCCGCACCTGCCGGATTCCCACGGCGGCCTCGCAGCCCGCCAGGGTGAACACCACCAGTTGGGCTTCCGCCGTTTCCGGCTGGGAAAGCGTTGATATTTCGGACATCGATAGGCTCATCGGTTGCACCTCAAGACCTTTGAAACTATTTTTACCACTAAAGAAGCCGGGCCGCCCAAAAAACCTGGATCAAACTTAATATTCTGGAAAAACGCAGTTTATTTGACTGTTTCACAGGTATTGCTCGGGCTGGTTCAGGCGTCGGATCTCCACCCGGCCGTCTTCGAGGGTAAAAATCATGGTCCTGCCCTTGGTCCCCCCCACCTCTTCCGCGGCGATGGGAATCCCCAGTTCCTCCAATTTCTGTCGGACGGCGGAAACGTTGCGCAAGCCGATGGGAACCCCGCTTTGGATAATATCCGAGAACATGTTGGCGCCGCCCACGATCTTGGCCGCCATGTTTTTCCGCCGGCATCCCGCATTTTCCATTTCCGCGACCAGGACCGAAATGGCCGTGTCGGCGTATTTTCCGGGATGGGTTTCCGAGGAGTGGAGGCGGCTGGAAGGCAGCATCACATGGGCCATCCCTCCGGTTTTGCTGGTGGCGTCGTAGAGGGCCACCCCCACGCAGGAGCCCAAGCCATAAGCCATCAACCGTTGGGGGCTTTGGGAAACGATGATTTCGGCGATTCCAACGACACGGCTCTCTTCACCCATTGCCGGAAAACCCGAAGGTTTTGGAAAAAGCCGTAAACAGTTTCTGCAAGGATCCGGTTTCAGGCAGGAGGAAGAAGCTCCCCGTCAGCTGTTTGTCGTTTTCCAGGAACCGGGTCTCAATCACGATAGCCACCTCTTCTTTTTGCTCCAGCTCCACCAGTACCGTGTCCAGGACAGCCTGTGCCATGTCGATGGCCAGGCCGGGAACGCCATGGATCATCTGGAGGTTCATGAGGCGAAACAGCGCGCTCAAATAAGCACCGGTCAGGATGCTTCCCACTTCCTTGATAGCCGACTGACCCATTTCGGACAGGTGGAGGGGGTCATCTTCTTTCTTACCCACCAGCATGCCGCAGAGCTCGCCGACTCTTTCCAAGGGAAAAAAAACGAGGGAGATGCCGCAAATCTCGCCGTAAACGGGCATATGCACTGCGGCGACGTTTTGTTCCATGCCGCCCAGGAAAGCAGCAATGTCGTCCGTTTTCAGGATCTTCACCTGGGTCACCGACATGTCCACTCGGCGCCCCACCATTTGGGAAAGAGCCGTGGCCGCGTTCCCCGCTCCGATGTTGCCGATTTCTTTCAGGGCGTCCATCTGGAAGTCGTTAAAAAATTGCGATTCTTGTTCCATGCCATCCTTAACGGCGGCCATTTGCTTTTAAACCGTAGCGGTTAGCGAGCTACCAATAGTTGCCTTCAACCTAATGCTTTTTTCACCGCTTCCAGGACGTTAGAGGGCTGGAAGGGCTTGACGATGAAATCCTTGGCCCCGGCCTGGATGGCTTCCACCACCAGCGATTGCTGGCCCATGGAGCTGCACATCAAGATCTTCGCGGAAGGGCTGACCTTGATGATTTCCCGTACTGCGTCAATCCCCCCCATTTCGGGCATGATGATGTCCATAATGACCAGGTCCGGCTTCAAGGCTTTGTACTGTTCAATGGCCTTGGCCCCGTTTTCCGCTTCCCCGGCTACTTCATAGCCGGACCCGACCAGGATATTCTTCAGCATCATCCGCATAAAGGATGCGTCATCCACGAGCAACACGCGATGGGCCACGGCTTCCTCCTAAAAAATGTGAAATGAACGATTAAAAACGGACGATGAAAACAAACATTATTGACTGGTCGGTTCCATATTATTCATTATTCTTTATTTAATTAAAGGGCGTTTTCGCCCCGCTCGCCCGTGCGGACCCGGATGGCGTCCTCCAGGGGCAAAATAAAGAACTTTCCGTCTCCAATCCTTCCCGTACGGACCGTATCCAGGAGCAATTCCACGACTTTTTCCACTTCCTCGTCAGGAAGGGCAATTTCGATGCGGATCCGGGGCTGGTACTGAATCTTGTAATCGGCCCCCTTAACGGATTCCACCTGGACCTTTTGGTATCCGTAACCCGAACCGTCCGACAGGGTAACGCCCCGGATCCCCGCCTCCCAAAGGACTTTTTTGACCTGATCGATTTTTTTCGGTGGAATGACGCACACCAGGAATTTCATAAAGTCCTTCTCTCGGGGTTTCCATCAAACCTGTTTTAACCGCAAAAGCCCCAATAATAAAGCAAAAACCCCGGAAGCTCCGGCCCGGCCGACCGATAAAGCCAGGGGTTTCCAGCGCCGGGGCGGTGTTTATTTGATCAGCTTGGACTGGCCCGCACTGGGCGAAATCTGAAGCTCCTTCTTCCAGGACTGGATCTGCTGGATGGCATCGATGGATTGGGTGACCTTTTCCTCCTCCGCGTTGGAGGAATCCATGTATTTCTGAAACTCCTCGACGGCCTCATCCCACCAACTTTTCGACCGGTAAACCTGCCCCAGATGAAAATGGATCTCGGTGATGTCGGCCTTCACCTCCTGGGTTTTCTTGAGCTCCACCAGGGCCTCGTCCCACCACTTGCGGCGGATATAAACCTTGGCCAGCTGCAGGTGGGCCTCCGGAAACTTGGGGTCGCAGGAGACAGCCTTCGCCAGCACCTTGACCGCGTCGTCCAGAGACTCCATGTTCAGGTAGACCTCCCCCAGGTTCGTCAGGGCCTCGCGGTTCTTGGGCGCCAAGCGGAGGGTTTCCTGGTATTCCCGGACCGCCTCGGCGTATTGGCCGGTGTTCTTGTAAAGGCTTCCCAGGTTGTAATGAAGGGAGGGGTTTTCGGGGTCGGCCATGATCTGCTTGATGAGCACCTCGGAGGCCTCGGAGAGGACGTTCTTTTTCTTCATGGCGACGGCCAGGTTGTTCTGGGCCGTCTTGTAGTCCGGCTCGATCTCTACCGCCCGCTTGAAGGCCTCGATGGCCTTTTCATACTGGCTTAGTTTGAAATAAACCACGCCCAGGTTGTTGTAGGCCTTGGCGTATTGGGGATTCAACTCGATGGCTAGCTGGTAGTGGCGGATGGCCTCCTGGGTCATTCCCGCGTTCTTGTAGGCCACGCCCAGGCTGTTGTGGATGATGGGGTTCTTGGGGTCGAACTCCATGGCCTTCTTGTACTCGGCGATGGCCTCCTCGTAGCGCCCCTTGTCCGCCAGGGCCAGTCCCAAGTAGGTCAGGGCCTCTGCGCTGGAGGCGATGGAGACGTTCAGGTCGATCGCCTGAGAAATTTCGCGGATCGCCTCGTCGTAAAGGTTCACTTTGTAGTAATAGACACCCAGATAATAGTGGGCCTCGGCGTTTTGAGGATCGATCTCCAGAGCTTCCCGGACCTCACGGGTGGCCTTTTCGCCCTCCCCCATCTTGAAATAAGTCACCCCCAGCTCGAAATGGGCCATGCTGGAGCCCGGCACGATCTCGATGGCTTTTAAAAATTGGTCCGCGGAGGGTTGAATACGGTTGAGCTCCCTTAAGGCAATGCCGGCCTGGATGTGGTTCTCGACGCTCTTAGGCGCCAGTTCGATGGCCTTTTGGGAGGCCGCCAGGGAATCTTCCAGCATGCCCCGCAGGAGGTAGATTTCGCCCAGGGCGCGGTAAAGTTTTTCTTCATTGGGAATGGCCTCGATGGCCCGCTTGTACTCCTTGATGGCCTCGTCCAAAAGGCCCTTGCCCTTGTAGGCGGAGGCCAGGCTCAGGTAGGTTTCCACGCTGGAGGTTCCCATTGGCTGGGAGGCCACTTTTTCGGCCACCCGTTCCTCCATGGTTTTGGCCCGCTCGATGGACAGCAGAGCCTGGGCGCCCTGCCCAAAATTGGGGTTTAGGTCCACGGCTTTTTTGAATTCCCTCTCGGCTTCCTCCAGCATGTTTTTGTCGCCATAGACGAAGCTGAGGTTGTAATGGGCGGTGGCATATTCCGGGTTGAGGGAAATGGCCTTTTTAAACTCAATGAGGGACTCGTTCACCATTGCCTTCTTGTAATAAACCTCGCCCAGGTTGTTGTGGAGGTCGGCAAAAAAGGGGTTCTTCTCGATGGCCTTGCGGAACTCGGCCATGGCCTCGTCGAATTTCCCGAGGCATTTATAGGAAATTCCCAGGTAATTGCGGGCGAAGGGGTGGTCGGGGTTCAGGCTGAGGCATTTCTCGTAGCCCTCAATAGCCTTTTCATATTCCCCAATATAACGGTTGGAATTGGCCAGGTTGTAATGGGACTCGGGGTCCTGCGGGAACATCTGGACCGACTTCTTGTAGGCCTCGATGGAACGGTCAAAAAGGCCCGTGTGCCGGTTGACGGCCTTCAGGTTTTCTTGGGCTTGGTGGTTTTCGGGGTCCACTTCCAGGGCGGTCTTAAATTCTTTGATGGCCTCGGCGTGCATGCCCTTGGAATAATAAAAAACGCCAAGGTTGTTATGGGTGGAGGCATCTCCTTGGTCGCTGCCATTGGCCATTTCACGGATGGTTTTGGTTTCGGGACGGGGGGGCATGTACCAATTTTCCTATAGCAATAAATAGATTAAAGAAATTGGTACGATACCAACTTCCTTGAAATCTTTAAAAATGAAGGTTGGCATGCGCCGATTTTCCTTTTGGAAAAAGTAATATAGAAATCGGTGCAATACCAATCTCTTTAAAAAAGGCTTAAAAATGAAGGTTGGCATGCTCAACCCTTTCGGCCTTCCGGCTTCTGGGCCGGGGCTTGTCTTTGGCGGACTTCATCCGATACCAATGCCGGGCCTCCGCCCGAAAGGGGCGGGATAACCGTTTCGGCTTCCTCTTTCCCCGGAACCAGGGGAAGCAGGCCGGATTCCTCCGCCAGCTTGTCCGGGTTTAGGATCGAATAAAGCTCTCCTTTTATTCTACCCAAACAGTAATACAATTCGTTCTTTTTCCCGAAAAGATAGGTGGGCACGGGCTCAATCTGGTCGATCTTAAACCGGGCCACCTCCCGCACCTCGTCGACCCACAGGATGAAAAATTTCCGCTCTTTTTCAAGGACAATGAACCAAGTGCCCTTGGGATTTTCCGGAAGGGAAAGCCCCAGGAACTTACGGAAGGACAAAAGGGGAAGCTTTTGGCCCCGTAAGGCAAATTCCCCCTCCCAGGGCTCCCGCCGCGGTTCCAAAGCCTGGAAGGAAGCGTATTTCAACACCTCCCGGACCCGGAAGGTCTCAATCCCATACCATTCGCTCTCAACCCGGAAGGTCAGGGCCAGCATGCCTTGCATGACCTGTAGGATGTCCCGTTCCTCGACAAATCCCAGGCGCACCAGCACCTTCCCGATGGGCTCATGGCTCTTCTTTTGCTCGCCCAAGGCCACCTGGATCTGGCGGTAGGTGATTTTTCCGGCCTGGCGCAGGAGTTCGCCCAGTGATTTTTCCTGGGATTTCATCATACGGGTTTGGTTTCTCCTAAAATCCTCAGGTTGTTTTTCAGGATCTCATTACCGGGGTCCAGGGCGAGGGCCTTTTCCCAATGGGCCACCGCTTGGGGGCGGTCCCCCTTCTTCAGGTAGATATTCCCGAGTTTTGAGTGGGCATCGCCGTGGGCGGGGTTCAAGGCCACTACCTTTTCGTAATCCGCCGCCGCCGCGTCGAAGTTCCCTTGCCGGTAGTTCAGGTTCCCGAGGTTGTCCAGAATCAGGATGTCGTTGGGATTGATGGCCTTGGCCGCCTGGTATTCCTCAAGGGCCTTCTGTAAATCACCCTGCTTGTCGTAAATATATCCAAGTACATTGTGCACGCTGGCGTCGTGCGGGTTGATCTCCATGACTTTCCGGTACATTTGGATGGCCTCCTCGTGTCGGCCCCGCCCGGCGTAGATCATGCCCATTTTGAGGTAGACTTCCGTATTGTTTGGGTTCCGAACCCGCGCCTGTTGGAGAACGATTAGGGCGTCGTCGTAGCGGCCCATGGACATATAGGCCTGCCCCAGCTTTAAGTGAACTTCCGGCTCATTGGGGTTGATTTTCAGGGCCTGTTGGAACTGGGTGATGGCCGCCGCGTATTCCCCGCGTTTCAGGTAGGCGTTCCCCAGAATGGCGTAAACCGCCCCATGCCGGGGGTTGATGATCAGCGCCCTCTCATAGGCCGAAACGGCCCCCTCCAATTGCCCGTCCTGCTCGAAAGCGTACCCCATTTTAAAGAAAATTTCAGCGTTGCTGGGATTGATGGAAATATACTTCTGGTACTGTTCCACCGACTCCTGATACTTGCCCATCTTTGAAAAAACGTTCCCCAGGTTGTTGTAAAGACCCGCGTCATCGGGGTTCAACTCGACGGCTTTCTTGAATTCTTCCACCGCCTCGGGGTACTTACCCTGCACTTCCAAAAGCAGACCCAGCTTGCAATGGGCGTTCAGGTTCATGGGGTTGATGTCCAGGGACTTCCGGTAATGGGTTTCGGCCTCGCCATAATTCCCAACGTTGGTGCAAAGCCCGCCCAATTGAAATAGGATCTCCCCGTCCGAGGGGCTCATTTCCAGCGCCTTTTTGAATTCCACAATGGCGTCCTCAAACCGCCGGGAAAGGGAAAAGGCGGTGCCGAGATTGATGTGGTCCTGTGCTTTGTCCATGGTTGGCCCTTTTTATGATCCCGTCGTTGTTGTTTTATCAATCCCAGGAAGGACCTGATAAATGCGGTGCTTCACGTCCACACAACGGTAAAAGCGGCGAGCGGGCCCCAAAAGTGTTTCGGTCAGCCCCAAAACCAGGTATCCACCGGGCACCATCGCTCCTGCGAAGTGTTCGTAAAGTTTCTGTTGTTGGGGGCCCGTGAGATATATCAAGAGGTTCCGGCAAAAAAGAAGATGGAACCCGGAAAGGGCGGACTCCCAATTCCCCAACAGGTCATGCACCCGAAACCGGATGAGGTGCTTCAACTCCTGGGAAACCAGGACCCTGGAACCCACCGTGCGGAACCACCGGGCCACCTGGGGCCGGGGAACCCGTTTGACGGCCTCGACGGGATAATCCCCTTTTTCGGCCGTTTTGACGCTGGCCCCGTCGATATCTGTCGCCAGAATCTCAATGGAAAGTTTCGGGTAGGCTGCCACCCATTCCTTGAGCAGGATGGCGGCCGAATAAGCCTCTTCCCCAGTGCTACACCCCGCGCACCAGACCCTCAGTTTTCCGCCCGGAACACCGGAAAATTCCGGAAGGATCCTTTCCGTCAGCGCTTTGTAGACCGAGGGATCCCGAAAAAATTCCGTGACATGGATGGTCAGGCGGTCCAGCAGGTGGGACGGTTCCATGCGGTCCCTTCCCAAAACCGCCAAATAATCCCGGTAACTCACCGACCCTGTCGCCCGCATTCTCACCGCGATGCGGCGCTTAATATAATTAGGTTTATAATTGTGCCCATCGAAACCCTTTGCCCTTAGGAGGAAAGCCAGGATCTGGTTGAAATTCGGGTCTTCCTCGCTCTTCACGGTCATGGATGCGTCCTTGGCGGGGGCTGGGTTCCTCCTAGGGCTTGTAATCGGCCTCGAAACTTTTTTCGATGGGTTCACTATTCTTCAGGATTTGGGCGGTGGAACAGTCGGGGCCTGCAAAAATGACCTGGGCTTCCCCTGCGGGCATCCGGAGGGATTCCTCCATCAAACCTGTGTCGGTCACCTGCCACAAACGGAAGGTCTCACCTTCCACCACCCCTTCTTTCGTCCCCGCGGAAAGATAGATGTAATCCATTTGGTTATATCTCAGTTGGCCTGCCTGTCCCCAACCGCCCGTCACGTAGCATTTTACTGGCTGGGCTGGCAGGGGCTTTTTGATCTGGGCCTGTTTCCAACGCTGGATTTCATTGTCGTAGCTTTCAACCTTATCACCTGCTTGGAAGGGCGCGAAGGACTTGATCACTTCCACTAAATAACGGAGCGTCTGGGTTTCCACCACCCGGACGATAGCCAGGTTTTCCACCTGGTAACCAAGGGAGCCTGAATGGGTTTCGTTGACAGGTTGAACCGTGCGGTAAATCACCAATAAATCGCCCGTTGAGAGTTTGTCCTTGTCCGAATCCGTCTCGATAAAGGTCTTTTTGGGCATACTGTAGGCCATATTGTAATCCATATTTCCAACCACATGGCCGATGGAGGGGACCTTGTCGGGATCGGCTACATAGCCGGCCTTGACAAAATAATAAAAACCCACGTTGTCGCTGATCCTCACCCGTCGAGTGGGGGGAGGAGCCTCGGGGTTGGGGGTGGCCGGAGGAAGTTGTGCCTTTGGAACAGCCAGGGAGGACGCCGCCTGTTTCGAAGGCGATGGAACGGGGACCGGAGCACTGGGCGTGGGCGAGGCCGCTATCTCTTCGTCATCGCTTTCCACCTCGATAGTGGCAGCTCTTAAGGGAAAGGCTGTCAGGAAGACGGCCGCCGCCAGCGGAAAGGCCTTGACCCAGAAATGCCTGTCAATGGGCATAATTCACCTCATCTTGAAGTTGTTTCCCCTTGGTGCACCACTCCGACTGCCCCGAATACTGGTTCAAGAGGATGTCCAAATAAGTGAGGGCCTGCTTCTTGATCCCCACGATATACGTTCCATTGGCCTTGTCATAGGCCGTGTAATAAAGCGCCGGGGCGCAAAGCTCGGCCCGTTCCGGGTATTCCTGGTAAAGCATCCAATAAAGCTCCGCCGCCTTGTCGTTATTACCCAAGATGTCGCACCAACGGGCCGTACGGTAGAGCACGTCGGCCGCATTCGGATCCTTGGGGTGGTCCTTGACCCAGCCAACCACTTGGTCGGCCACCATGCCGGAATTGAGCACGATGATGAAGACAACGATCAGGATCACCGCGAAGATGACCAGATTTTTAACCATGGAATCGCTTCCCCTCATGTCAAATCCCCTCTTTCATTTCAGCTGATTTTGGAAAAGATGCCGCTTAAGGTGTTTTTCTTGATTTTAGCTTCCTCGATCTTCTTTTGGGCCCTTTCGTTGGAGGGATCCAGTTCCAGAATCTGGTTCCAAACGCGGATCGCCTGGTCCATCTGGTTGGCGTCAAAGAACTGCTTGCCGTCCGCGTATAGCTTTTCTCCCTTTTGCTGGATGTTGGCCTTGAGGGCCGCCAATTGCTGGACGGCTTGGGGATGGCCCGGAGAAAGCCGGAGGACCTTCGTGAATTCCCTTTGGGCTCCCGCCAGGTCCCCCGCCTGCTGGAGCTGGACCGCCTCCTGGAAAAACTCGGCCACCTGCTGTTCCTGCATTTGGGATGATTTTTGGAGGTAAGCGCTCAAGTATGCGTTCCCATCCGCCTTGGAAAGGCCCTTCTTGAAAAAATCCATGGCTGTCTGGAAGTCGCTGCGGACGTAGCTTCGAACGCCTTGTTCAAAGAGGTTGAGGATGACTTGCTTCTCGGGGTTGGCGTCGATGCCGTCCACCCCGAAAGAAAGGAGTTTCGCGGTACCCTGTTGGATGTAGTTGGCCACGTCGGCCAGTTCCGAATTGATTTCATAAGCCTTGTTCCAGGCCACAAGGGCCCCCAACAAATCCCCGCTTTTATAAAGCTCGATGGCCGACTGGTTCAAACTTTCAGCCTTGGCCTTAGCCTGTTCTTTTTGGACGGAGGCCTTGAGGTTTCTCTCCAGAACCTTCACCTGCTCGTTTTCAGGGTCCAGGACAAGGGCCTGCTCGACTTGGGCCAGCGCCCCCGCGAAGTCGTTTTGCTGCTGGGCCGACAAGGCGGCCTGGAAATGTTCCCGGGCCCGGGTGCGGTTTTCCATTTCCGCCTGGATGGACTTGATGTAGGCCTGGGCCTGCTTGTTTTCCGGGTCCACTTCCAGGGCCTTCCGGAACTCCAGGATGGCCGACTCTGACTTACCTTCCCGGTAAAGCTGCAAGGCGGCCTTGATGTTGCCCGAAGCGTCCTTCTTTTTTTCGGTTTGATTGTCCATTTCCCTTAAACGGGCCATGAGGGTGTTGGCTTCCTTGTGGTCAGGCACTTCCTGAAGGATCCTTTTGAGTTCCGCCCGGGTTTCGTCGTAGCGGCGCTTCTCGTAATATTCTTGGGCCCGCTTGAGCCAGCCGATAACGCGTTCCTTTTGCTGGGAGTTTTCCATCTGGGAAATCAATGACTGGGCCGAGGCCTTGGAGGAGGAGATTCCCTTCAGCCCCAGATCGATTTCGGAAGGCGAGGAGGCCTGTTCCATGGCGCTTTCCTTGGTGATCAGGCCCTTGCGCACCAATTGGATGAGGGACTGGTCGAAGGTCTGCATGCCGTACTGGCTCTGGCCCTCGGCGATGTACTGGCGCACCGAGGAAATCTTGCCCTCGGCGATGATCGACTTGATGGTGGGCGTCACGATCATGATTTCGGCGGCGGGCACAACCCCCACGCCGTCAGCCTTATTTACCAGGCGCTGGCAAATGACGGCCCTGAGGGTGCCCGACAACTGCACCCGGATCTGGTTTTGCTGTTCGGGTGGGAAAAAGTCCAGGATGCGTTCGATGGTCTGGATAGTGTCCATGGTATGCAGGGTGGAAAGGACCAAATGGCCCGTTTCCGCGGCCGTGATGGCCGCCTGAACGGTCTCCACGTCGCGCATTTCCCCGATGAGAATGATGTCCGGGTCCTGCCGCAGGACGTACTTGAGGGCGGATTTGAAACTCTCGGTATCCAGGCCCACTTCCCTTTGGGAAACGCTGGATTTCTTGTCCGGGTGGACGAACTCGATGGGGTCCTCCACCGTCACGATATGGGCGGAGCGGTTCATGTTCATTTCGTTGATGAGGGAGGCCAGGGTGGTGGATTTCCCAGACCCCGTTATGCCCGTCACCAGGATCAATCCCCGCTGTTCCATGGCGATTTGCTTGAGGATCGCCGTGGGCATGTTGATGTCCTCGATGTTGGGGATGCGCTGGGGGATGACGCGCATGATGATTTCCGGCAGGCCCCTTTGCCACATGGCGTTGGTCCTGAAGCGGGCCAAACCCTCCACGGCATAGGCCAAGTCCACTTCCTTGCGTTCCTCGAAGAACTGGCGTTGCTGCTTCTCGTCCATGAGGTAGGTGGCCACTTCGGCCAGTTCCTGGGGAGTCAAGGGGGTATCGCTTTGGGGGATCAGGTCACCATCAATGCGGAATTGCGGGGGGGCGCCGGCCTTCAAATGGACATCCGAGGCCTTTTTGCTGACCATGGAATTAAGGATTTCTTGAAGGTCCATTTTCCCTCACGGAGAAGTGTTCAAAAGTGTTGGTTAAACAGGAAGCATTATACCAATAGGGGAGGCGAAAACCCCAATATTTACTGTTTAAACAGGGTTAATTGGTCGGCGTAAAAGCGATAGATTTGCTGGGTGGAAAAGTCCAGTTCCCCGGCGGCCTGAAAGTATTCCAGGCCCCGAAGCCTCTCACTCGCAATAATTCGGGATGCCTGGCTTACCACTTCGCTTGGAGTGGGCCTCCGAGACTCCCAGGCATAAGCTAAACCCCTAGGTAGCCAGGTTCCGGGCATTTTCTCCAAGGCCGGTTGCATGAATTCCCGGCCCAGGGAGTAAAAAAGGGGATGCCGTGCATAAGCCCGGGTCAGGGCGTTGAGCCTGTCCTGGAAAAGGTCGGAGGAAGTCACCATTGGCCTCAAATCCTCCGACTGATCGGCTAGTTGTTTCCATCCCCATCCATGGTAAAGAAAAACCGAAGGCTCAAAAACCAGGTCGGGCCTCAACCCCTTGGCGAAATGCTCGTACCAAATGGGCATGACGTAATGGTCACCGTCGGCTAGGAGAATGGCTCCCCTTGGCAGTCCCTTTAGGACATTGGTCCCAAAATCTTCCGCTAGGGTGTAACGGCTTTTATCCTCGAGCTGGAAGACGTGCTGCAACCACCACGTTGATAATAAGCACAACATTACTATCAAAAGCATCGCTGTTTCAGGTCGGTCAATCATTTCTAAAATCCGCCGTAACGCAATAAAACCAAATAGGATTCCAAGTCCGGCTAGTGATACAAGATAGACCGGCATGAGATAGGTGTTGTACTGCTCATGGATTGCGAATATGCCGAGGAAAACCGGTACGAAAAGGGCTATAAGGCCGTAAAACAAGCTCCGGCTTTGTTTCCACAAAAGGATCATCCCAGCCAGGCTCAAACCCGCGAAACCCGGAAGCCAATTGAGGAAAAGAGCCTTGGCCATTTCATCGACCGATTCATGATAGAAGACAGTGCTTTGAGTCCAGTGCTCAACACCCGCCACGAGTTGCCGGGACACGACCCAATAAAACAAGGGAAGGTTGATGGGATAACCCCAACAAGGCTCACAATTAAGGCGGGCTCGAAGGGGAAGGTAGATGTAGAAGGAGGCTCCCAGAACAACAAGTGTTGCTGCCAACAGGGTTGTCCGCTTCTTCCACCGCTTCCCTCTTTGCAGAGACCAAACCAGCAGAAACGGAACCCAGAGGATCATGGTTTGCCAGTGGTTGGCTAATCCAACCGCCCATAAAAACCAGGCTCCCATCAAGGGGCGATTATCCTCCGGATGATTTTGTTGGAAGACGTAAAGCCAGACCGCCGCCGAGGTGAAAAGGAGAGTAAGAGTGTAAACACAACCCTTAGCCGTCAAGCCTTGCGCGAAAACGTCTCGGCAGGAGACAAAAACAATCCCCATGGTCGCCAAAAGGAGTTCTCGCGAAAGTAAAGTACCGCCGGATGGCTTCTTGGGCTTGAGGCTTTTCAGCCTCCGACAGGTGTCCAGGATGAAAAGAAGGGAAAAAAGGGCTAAAAACTCGGAAGAGAGATTTAAGCGGAAAGCTATGGTTCCAAGTGGGATTTGGCAAATGAGATGGCCAAGCAGGCCCAAAACCGGGTATCCCGGCGGATGAGGCAACCCCAAGCCAAAAGCTGCCGCTGCCATTTCCCCGCTGTCATCCGACATCAAACCGGGATTTTGGGCCCAAAGGAGTATTTGCCAAAGGAGGAGGAAATAAATCAGCCAAACCCAAAATAGAGGGTCAAAAGAAGCGTGAATCCTGGGTTTCCCGGAGGAAGGCATAGATCATTTTAGCTCAGGGTGGCGTTATTCCCTACCCGAGTTTCACGAAACAAATTTCCATCACGGCTTGTTCAGCAGCTTCCAAATTTCAACCTGTGCCTCTTTATTTTGCGGGTCTATCTCCAAAACCGCGCGGAATGCTTCCTCGGCCTTGATACGGTTCCCCATGCGGGCCATCAGATGTCCCATGGTCATTTGGGCTTCTAGCTGCTGAGGATTCAAATTAATCGATGATTCCAAAAGGGACTTGGATTCCCAGGAACGACCCTGCTGACTGTAAATCTTGGACAACTGGTATTGGCCATCGGCTAGTTCGGAATTCAAATGGATCATCTCATCCAACAACTCCACGGTTTTAGATTCATCCCGGGAGTCCTTTAGCTCGCCCATCTGCTTCATGAGTGCGCTGATTTTTTGGGGATTGGCTTTGACAATCTTCTCAAACTCGAGGCGGGCGGCCTCCAGGATATTCTGCTTAGAATACATTTGGGAAAGGAAGCTTTGGGGCTCCTGGAAGGTGGGGTCCAGCTTGACTGACCTTTCAAAGGCATGGATCGCGGCCGAATAGTGGCTCTGGCTCATCAGGTACTTCCCCAATTCATCAAACCCGGTGACATAACGGGAAAAATAAGTAAAACTCCGGCGGCCCGGGATCTTGCCGGCTTCCGGCAACGCCGTCAAATCGAATTGGTATTGAGCCTTTTCTGGATCATAAGCGTTCGTTACCGGGCCGGTGAATTCTTGGGTCAGGACAGTCGGGGCTGCCGGCGGGCCTTTCCAATCCGCCGGTAATTGGGATTGGTCCCAATGGATATCCCACAAATCCCGGTTGTCCAAAACAATTCTTTTTAAAACCTCCTCGGGAGGCCCGGTGATATTGGAAAAAAGGATTTCATGAGCTTTTTCCATCACCTGGGCCACATACCACCTTTGGTCGAGGTAACCTTCGTCCAATAGGATGGCGTCTAAAGCCGTTGGTTCCATCAGGCGTGCTTCGCGGCAGGCGGCGGCGTCAAAGGGGTCCTCACAAATGAGCAGGGCCTTGGGGTTCAGGCTTTTCAATAAGTTCAACGCGTGTTGTTCCGGAAAATAAGCCTGCCGTATCAAGGGCCCTTGCCCGGGTAACCAGGCCAATCCAAAGGCTAGGACAAGCCCCAACGAACCTAACCACGCCAGGGATCCACTCGAAAAGAAAGTTCCTTGGCGTTTTTCAACCCCTTTTTCGAGGAGCTTCAGAAAGCCGCCGCCCAAACCGGCAAGAAACCAAAGGGACGTCAATCCTGGTGCGCCGGCAGAAGGCGAGTAAAAGAGAATGCATCCCACACCAGCGGCGATCCAAACCCAAAAATCCAAGGCCGAAAATTGAATCTTCCAACCCGTTTTCCATTTGAAAAAATTCAGGAACCAGGACAAGGCCGCAAGGCCTGCCAAAAGGGCCGTGGTCCATCCCAAAACCTTTATGGCGTCCGGAAATAATTCCGGATTCAAGGAAGGCCATCCAGCCCCCAATATTTGTGAAAAGGGGTGGGCTCCCCCCCAAGAAGGAAAAAAACGTCCCGCCCTAAACAGGAGCCAAAAATAAGGGGTGAGACCCGCCAGCAATGGCGGAAGATTGTCCTTGAACCTTTTACCATCCAAGTCCATGGAGCCCAGGTGGCATAAAAGACCCAAAAGGCCCCAAAGAGGATGGACAGACCAAAGCAAGCCAAGGATGAAATAAAGGGCCTTCCAAGGCCTTTCTTCCAGGTTCAGAAGCACCCGTTGGAAGACGAGGAAGAGGAAACCCAACGAAGCCACCAAACCCGATCCAAGGGTTCCGTTGTCCCAAAAGGGGGCACTGACGGCCAGGACCGCGCAAACCGCCAGGACCCAGAGGAGGCCCAGGAGGGTTTTGTTTTTCAACTGGTAGAAATATTCTTGGGCCAAAAAATAAAGGGCCGCCGCGAGAGTCGTGGCGGACAAGACCGGCAAGATCGAAAATTGGAGGGCGGGCAGGAGAAAACAGACTGCCTGCCCCAAAAGATAACTTAAGGGGGACCAGGCAGGTTCGTTAACGGCTCCCGCGTGTACCGACAGCCAAAAGACCGGGTCGCTTCCCCAGTAAAAGGACGGCAGACGCGTGAGGAAATAGAGGCCGAAGGAGAAGGCGAAGGAAAAAACACCGGCAAAAACCGAGGGAAAGGTTCCACGGAACACCTGTAGGATGCCCCAGCCGAGGGCCCAAAGGAGGAAGGCGGCCGTCACCAGTAAGGCACCCTTCCCCATCTCGCCGCGCTCGAAAAGAACCCAGCCCCACAGGCACAAACCTAGACCGGTATAACGGAAAAGGAAGTTCAGCCGCGACCGCAAAACTTGCCGGGCCCGCGACTCCTCCTCGGCGGCGATTTCCTCAATATTACGCATTATGGTTGCGCCAGATAAGGGCCAGACCCTTGAGGGTTAGGTCCGGCTCAATATGCGGAAATATCTTGGTTCCCTTGAAAACCCGGCACCATCCACCTGTGGCCACGGCCGGAGCCATCACACCCAATTCCTTTCGGATTCCCACCAAGAGTTCGCGTGTCGTGCCGATGGCGCCGTGATAAATGCCGGACCGGACGGCTTCCTCGGTGGTCTTGCCGATGACGTAACGCACCGGTTGGAATTGGACCAGCGGGATCTTGGCCGTGAAATCGTGCAATGCCCGGAGGGAGATGCCCACACCGGGAAGAATCGCGCCGCCGCAATAGGCCCCGCTCTTGTCCACCACGTCAAAGGTGGTGCCGGTGCCGAAATCCACCACGATGGAAGGTGCACCGTAAAGTTCCTTGGCGGCTACGGCATTGGCTAGACGGTCGGCCCCGACCTGGGCGGGCTTCTTGACCTTGACCTTGATGCCCAATGAACTTTTAGCGGTTACGAATATCGGGGAATGGCCGAAAACCGCCCGAATGGATTTTCTCACGTTTTTATCCACGGGTGGAACAACACTGGCAACGAGCACCCTCTCGGAGGCGGAAATTTTTCGGAGGGCACGGGCCCATGCCAGGACGCTGTCATCCTTTCGCAAAGCGTCGGTGGGAATCACTTTTCGCTTCAGGACCTTTGTTCCTTCCATCAAGGCCGAAACACAGCGGGTATTGCCGATCAAAACCGCCCAAATCATGCTTACCTCTTTGAATTTCCCAATTGCAATACTTGAACGTCTCCCGATGTGACTCGTTCGATCATCCCTAAGTCGTTTCTCACCAAAAGCGCTCCCTTTTCATCGGCGTCGACAGCTTGCCCATAAAAAACCTGATGTCCTTGGATCACTTTCACTTGCTGGCCCAAGGTCACGGCCTTTTTGCGCCATTCCGCCAGGACCTTGGAAAAATGCCGCTCCAAAACCCTTTGGTAGTTTTCTTCCAGGTGTAGCAACAGCTTTTGAAAAAAACGGGCTCGATTGGTTTTCCGGCCCGTAATGCGGTAAAGGCTGACGGCGATTTCCCTAAGTTCTTTCGGAAAATCACGCGCACTTTGATTGAGATTGATCCCTATCCCCAGCACCACGGAGGCCATTCTATCTTTTTTGGGGCCTATTTCGGTCAAAATGCCGCAAACCTTTCTTCCATCCAGCAGAAGGTCATTGGGCCATTTGATTTGGGGTTTGAAGTGAAAATCTTCTAAGGTTTTGGCGACTGCCACGGCCGCTGCCAAGGTGATTTCGGATAATTCATCTGCATGAAGGTTGGGACGCAAAAGGATGGAAAAAGCCAGGGATTTTCCTTCCGTGGAATTCCATCGGCGTCCCTGGCGGCCTCGGCCCTTGTTCTGCATTTCAGCGGCCACGACCGTCCCCTCCGGCGCGCCTTGCCGGGCCAGTTCGGCCACCACATCATTGGTGGAGGTGGTTTTTTCGAGGCACAGTAGGTTCCGGCCGAAGTGGCGGGTCTTCAAGCCCGTCAGGATCATTGCGGGCGTTAGGAGGTCGGTAGAGGAAGGTGTCATGGGAAAAGAAAATAACGGATTATGGGGGAGATTTACAGGAAAAACACTTCCCCAACTTATTACCTACCGAGGCCGGTAGACTCCTTCTAAAAGCCAGTCCACGGTCTTGAGGAGCATGGGAAACTCCGTTATCTTCATGGGCTTGACGAGGTAATAATCCGCCCTCAATTGCTTGGAATGGTAGACGTCCTCGATAGTTCCCGAACCTGTGACGACCACTGCCGGGATATGGCGTAAACGGGGATTATTTTTGATTTCCGTCAGGACAGCCCACCCGTTCTTGCCAGGAAGGTTCAAGTCGATGAGGACTAAGTTTGGATCAACGGCGTGTAGATACTGTCCTTCGTGGCGGAGGCGGGCCAGGGCGTTTTCCGCGTCAGGGACTACCCCGACGCGCACCGGGCGGCGGCTGTGCTTGAGCACCCCCTGGATGAAAAAAACGTCCGTCGGATTGTCGTCCACCAGTAGAATTTCGGCCGTTCCGGCCGTGCCTTGCGGATCTATTAGCATGATCCCCTCCCTCAAATGCGCGCCTGGTTCCAGGGGTATCCCGATGAATTGAGATGGGGTTTATCGTGCCACTTTCTTTTTTAATTTTTCAACACCGGTCTGCAAAAATCAGCGCTCGATTTAATCTCAATGATTGCCTTCCACAGCTTCTCGCGGTCATATCGATTTACGGCAGGGCTCGAAAACGTTGTGAGGGAGATGAAGACAAAAATAATCGGCCAGTAAACGGTGCTCTTTTTTATCCCTTTAAACCACGCACTGGAGGCTTGTTTTTGATGGCGAATGACGCCTATAGCGTAAGGAGCTGTTGTTTCAAGCGGAGGGTAAAAATGAAAAAGAAGGCACCAGAAAAACGGCTTCATCCCAGGGCGGCGGTAAAACTTCCGGTGCTCTACCGGTTGGTGGGTGAAACCACCGAGGGGCGGAAAATCCTCAATGTAAATTCAGTCGATCGAGAAGTCAAAACCAGGGACGCCAGTCAGGGAGGGCTTAGCATACCCCAGGACGGCCGCCTGGCAGTGGGCAAGATTCTGAATGTTCAAGTCCTAATTCCCGACCGCGTGGATCCCCTCTCGGCTTTTGTGGATGTTATTTGGGCCACCGGCTCCGCCGCCGGACTCAAGTTTTTAGCTATGAAAGAAAGAGACTCCAAGGCGCTGGCTTTATTCTTGAAACACAATTCGTAAGCGCTTCGTCTCTCGATTTGATCCCTTTGCCACGGCGGGCAGGCTACCGAGTTGGATAAAGCTCAATGGAAAAATCGAGGGAGGGAGCCGAATGCGTAAGGGCGCCCGACGAAAATCGGTCTACGGGCAGACGGGAGTATTGGCCGATGTTCTTTAAGGTCAGGCCACCGGAAACTTCCACTTGTGTCTTACCCTGAACCAGTTTGAGGATTCTATCGAAGGTCTTGGGCGAAGCGTTGTCCACCAGCAGGATATCCGCGCCGGCCCTCAAAGCCTCGGAGGCTTGATCGAAGTTTTCGACTTCCACCTCAATGAATTCCCCTTTGCCATACAGCTTTCGGGCCGCCTTGACGCAGGCGTAAACCCCGCCCCCTAGCCTCAAATGATTGTCCTTGATCAACACGTGACCGGCCAGGTTGAACCGATGGTTTTGGCCGCCCCCCGTGCGCACGGCGTATCGTTCCAGGACGCGCCAAAGGGGGGTCGTTTTGCGGGTATCGTAGAGCCGGGGGCCTTTGATCTTGTCGGCGAATCGGCGGGTAAAGGTTGCGATGCCCGAAAGACGGCTTAAGAGGTTTAAAGACACCCGTTCTCCGCTCAAAAGCGGCCGGGCGAACCCCCTCAATTCCGCCACTTTCATTCCCCCGCGAACCCGGGAACCTTCCCTGACCAGTGCTTTCAAACGGCACCGATGGTCCAGCAGCTTGAAGGTCTCGGCCATGACCGGCAATCCGGCCAGGACACCTTCACCCTTGGCGATTACCTCCCCTTGGGCAGGAATCCGGGACGTAACCGTGGCATAGGTGGTTCGGTCGAACCAGGCTCCGTCTTCCAGAAGAGCTTGCTTCAACAGGGGTCTGATTTTCGTGAAATCCAATTCTTTATAAGATTTCCTGGCCGTTTTCTGCGTCTTAGGGCTTTGGGGATTCATTCGGTTTTCTGTTTAGCTTTCGAGGAACTTCAAATTGTGGTCAATGCGGGTAATCTTGTCTTTGGCTTCCTGCAATTTGGCCTTTTCCGCCTCCACCAATTCCGCAGGGGCGTTTTTGACGAACTGGTCATTAGCTAATTTCCCACTGATGGATTGAACGTATTTTTCCAGTTTCTGCCGTTCTTTCTCTTGCTTAGCGGCCTCGGCTTTCAAATCGATGAGACCTTCCAAATGAACGTACAATTCCCCATCTTTAACAACCGCCAAAGCCGTCTTCAAAGGGCGCTTGTCTGCTTCCGATAATTCACTCACGCGGCACAGTGTCTTCAATAAAGAAACCGCGGGAGAAGAGGATGCGAACTTTACGCCGTTCCCATGGGTGGAAAGCTTCACCATGGCCGAGGGAGGTACCGATAGCTCACTTCGGCTGGTCCGCACAGCGGTCACGATATCCTGCAGGAAGGCGAAATCTTTAACCGCTGCTTCATTTGTGGGAAAATCCGAAGATTTGGGCCAAGGGGCCTTCATAATCGTCTCCGACCGACCTGGAAGTTTATGCCAGAGTTCCTCCGTCACGAAGGGCATTTCGGGATGGAGCAGCCTCAAAATGCCATCCAGCACCGTCATCACTACTGAAGCTGCCAGGCGTTTTTCCATCGAGCCGGCTTCCGTGTAAAGGCGGGGTTTAATGCATTCCAGGTACCAGTCGCAGAACTCATTCCACACAAAGCGGTAAAGGGTCTGGGAAAGTTCGGCCACCCGGTACTTGTCATAATCCCGGGTCACCTCTCCCGCCACTTCGGAAAGGCGGGTCAGGATCCACCGGTCTTCCAGTTTGAGGTGGACGTAGTCTTCCTTGGAAAGGGTCTTTACTTCTACTCCTTCGGCGATCCCCATTAAGACAAAACGGGTTGCGTTATAAAGCTTGTTTACGAAATTCCGGGAGGATTCCAATTTTTGGGGCGTCAGGGCGACGTAGCGCTGTTTGGTTTCAATGGAAGCGAGTGTGAAACGCAGGGCGTCGGTGCCGTATTGGTCGATCAAGTCGAGCGGGTCCACCACGTTTCCCTTGGACTTGCTCATCTTCTTTCCCTCGGCGTCGGCCACCAGGGAATACATGTAAACCTCGTGGAAGGGGACCTTTCCCATGAATTTGAGGCCCATCATCATCATCCGGGCCACCCAGAAAAAGAGGATGTCCCAGGAGGTTACCAGGACCGAAGTCGGGTAGAAAAGCTCCAAGTCCTTTGTCTTTTCAGGCCAGCCGAGCGTGGAAAAGGGCCAAAGGCCGGAGGAAAACCAGGTGTCTAGGACGTCAGGGTCTTGCTCCATCTGCCCCTCGTGGCCCTGGGGGCAGGCTTTTGGCGCTTCCTCCGCCGCCACCTGGGTTTGGCAAACACCGCAGGTATAAACCGGAATGCGATGCCCCCACCATAATTGACGGCTGATGCACCAATCGTGAATATTATTAAGCCATTTGTCAAATTCACCACGCCAAGCCTCGGGGGTGAATCGGGTTTTTCCCTGTTCAACGGCCTTCAAGGCCTCCTCAGCCAGGGGTTTCATGCGGACGAACCATTGTTTGGAATAATAAGGCTCCACCACCGTGCCACAGCGGGAACAATGGCCCACATTATGCTCGTGAGGTTCAACCTTGATCAGCAACCCCTGGGCTTCCAGGTCCTCCACGACTTTTTTGCGCGCGGTCGCAACGGTTATCCCTTTATAGGGGCCCGCGTTCTCGTTCAAGGTGCCGTCGGGATTCAGGATGTTGACGCGGGGAAGCTGATGCCGGTTGCCCATTGCGAAGTCATTGAAGTCGTGGGCGGGCGTAATCTTGACCGCGCCCGTGCCGAATTCCTTGTCCACCGATCCGTCCATAATGATGGGAATGCGGCGGTGGACCAAAGGAAGATCTAAGGATTTTCCTTCCAACCCGGCGTAACGGTCGTCTTCAGGATTAACCGCCACGGCCGTGTCCCCCAGGAGGGTTTCGGGGCGCGTGGTGGCGACTACCAGGCCGTCGCCCGGGTCGTGCACGAAGGGATAGCGGATGTGGTAAAAATTCCCCTGTACCGTCTTGTGCTCCACTTCGATGTCCGAAAGGGCGGTTTGACAACGGGGACACCAGCTGATGAGATAATAGTCCTGGTAGATGAGTTTTTCCTGGTAAAGGTCGATGAAGACCTTTCGAACAGCCTTGGAAAGGCCCTCGTCCATGGTAAAGCGTTCGCGGCTCCAATCCAGGGAACAGCCCAACTTCCGCAACTGCCGCATGATGGTGGCGCCGTACTTTTCCTTCCATTCCCAAGTGCGCCTAACGAAAGCTTCCCTGCCCAGGTCGTAGCGGGTCTTGCCTTCCTTCTTCAGTTCTCTTTCCACAACGTTTTGGGTGGCAATACCCGCGTGGTCACAACCCGGGAGCCACATCACGTTGAACCCTTGCATTCGTTTGAACCGCGCCAGCATATCCTGCAGGGTGTTATTGAGGGCGTGGCCGAGGTGAAGGTTACCCGTGACGTTGGGAGGCGGTATCACCATGCTGAAAGCCGGTTTGTCCGTCGCCGTAGAGGCCGTAAAAAACCCCGAAGCCTCCCATTCCTCGTACCAGCGGCTCTCCACCGCCTTGGGCTCGTAAACGGGGGGAAATACGTTTTCGGCATTTTTAGTTTCCATTAAACCATCCTGAAGTTTTTTACCACATGAGAACCCAATGATTCGGATTTAATATTTATTCGGGCTTTCCGTAACCGACATGGAAGCTTCCGAAGTGCCAAGTGCGTAATGGCCGAAGAGGGTGGGCTGGTCCTGGCCATCCACTAATATTTTGACCTGCTTGACCTCGAAAAAATTGCCGGTGAGGGTGTCGATAAGCCCCCTCACAAAAAGCGCCTCCTCATAAAAGCCAACTTTTTCCTTTTTGACCTGGGCAAGAGACAGGTCTGCGACGGCCGTGCCATTGGGCGTAAAATAAAACTCATTAAGGGCTGTTCCCTCGGGAACGGGAACCTGAATCTTTCCTTCGCGGGGCCCATTCAAATAAGCCAGGACAGCCTGTTTCATCTGGTTGACCCGGCTTTTGCTTTGGCGGATGGTGGCAGCAAAATTGATCATCTTCCCGTTTTCCAAAGCCATTCCCTTGGTATAAATGGTCATAGGTTTGTCCCCCACTTCGTAGAGTGGCGACTGGTTTTGGGAATGAAGAGGTTCAAGTTGAGGAGGTCGGTGAAAAAGGCGAAACGTCAAAACCACGACCCCCACCGCCAGCAGCAGAAGAAAATAACGCGCCCATTGGGATTTAAAGGTAATTTTCATGGAACCGGCAAGATCCTTAGTGATTTCTCTTCCAAAAATAAACGATCGACCAGCTTCTTTGAAAACCTAGTATTGCAAAAAATTAGCCACGCCCCGAGCAACCTTATCCGCGAAGTCCGTCATCGCCTCATCAGTTGAAAATTTCCGAACATCCGGGGTGTAAGACAAAAACAAAGGAGTCAAGACCACCGCGGGAGGCGTGAGATACCGGAGACTCTGGTGTGGAAGACAAAAAAGGCGGGCCGTATCCGTCTGCGCCTCGCCGGCCAGTCCCCGGCTGTCCGAAAAACTGGAGAGTTCACCGCCCAACCCTAAAGCCTGGGCAATATCCCGGCCCAATTTCAAACTAACTCGGTATTGATAAGGCGTAATGACACCCCACCGTGATATTTCTAGGGCCTCCCCGCCCTGGGTCGGCGGTTCCACAATAATCATTGGCCCGCCGTGGGTTCCGTTCCATTCGCGGTCCGCGTGGATCACCAAGACAGCGGAGGCCTGGGCCGTATTGATTTTTTCAGCCCTTTTCTCCACGGGGATGGTTTCATCCTTCCGGCGTATCTGTACCACCTCGAAGCCCGCGCTCTCCAAAGCCTTTTCCACAGCGATCGCCAGCCGAAGGTTCCAATCTTTTTCCACCTCCGAACCGGTTTTTACGCCGGAGTCGCTGCCGCCATGGGCCGCATCCAGCACAATAACCGGTTTGGCCGAACTGAACGCGGGGGCCAAAACCAACATTACTAATAAAAGTGGTTTTAAGAGGTAAGTTACTTTCACAGGTTCTTTTACCTTATCACTTGAGTACTATTTGGATTGACGCTGGCCCGGGACGCTTAGTCCTGGAATACTCCCATGGCCCTGAACTTCTGGTACCGCTGTTCTTCCAGGGCTTTGGGAGACAAACCAATGATTGTTTTTAGGTTTTTTTCGAGGGCCTTCTTGAGATTCATGGACGCCAAATCATGGTTCAGGTGCGCTCCCCCTTCCGGCTCGGGAACGATATCATCGACAATCTTAAACGAAAGTAGGTCTTGGGCTGTCAGCCGGAGGACTTCGGAGGCCTGTTGGATCATTTCCCTGTTGTTCCACAGGATGGCCGCGCAACCTTCGGGAGAAATGACGGAATACACTGAATTCTCCAACATTAAAACCTTGTTGGCCACGCCTATACCCAATGCCCCTCCACTGCCGCCTTCCCCGATGACCACCGCAATGATGGGAGTCCTTAATTTCGCCATTTCCAATAAGTTGCGGGCAATGGCTTCGGACTGTCCCCTTTCCTCCGCTCCAAGCCCCGGATAAGCGCCTGGGGTATCAATGAAGATGATAATAGGTTTTTTAAACTTCTCGCTCATTCTCATGATCCGCAAGGCTTTCCGATACCCTTCCGGATTGGGCATGCCAAAGTTACGTTTTATATTTTCCTTGGTGTCCCTTCCCTTCTGTTGGCCAATTACAAAAATCGGCTGTTCGCCCAAATAGGCAAACCCGGCGACAATGGCGCGATCGTCTCCAAAAGCCCTGTCGCCGTGGATTTCATTAAAATCGGTAAAAATCCGTTGTATGTAATCCAAAGAAAAAGGCCTTTGGGGATGGCGGGCTAACTGAACTTTGACCCAAGCCGCAGAGGGAGCGTTCTCTTGCTTTGGCTTTTTGCCATTTGAATGGGCGATCGTTTTGAACGTTTTCACCTAAGAAAAACCTTTCCCTTGGAATAAGGGGGCCATTATAGGCGGGGGGTGGGATAAGCCGCAACGCTCAACTTTGGCTTCCTTAAAGCAGGAGCAGAGAAACCCGGGATCGTTTTTACCGAAATTGCTACTTTCCAATGACGGTAAGACCCTGTCGCGAACAGTATCAATTTAAATTAAATGTTCCGAAGCCTTCGGAATATTGATCTATCAATAAAGGCTTGGCTTAGGATTGCTATTTCAAACGAAACCCACGGTGAACCAAGAAATTTTCAACGCGAGACTTTACAATCATTAAAGCGTCACCGCTCAACCTTTCACCTGTCTCAAGTTCAACAAGTGATCCAACCAATTCAAACAAATCAATAAAAACCGTCGTATGCCTGCCAGTTAGTTCATCGTGGGAGAGGAGCACTTCTTCCAAAACTCGTGATGGGGGGTACATCTTGTCGAGGGTTTCCGTTGTCAGACGGGTGTCCAAGATGTGCCGTATGCGGGCCGTTTTGTCCATGGAGCGCCTTTGGGTAAACGGTAATCCCTTAAATTGTTTTTGTCAACTAGCACAAATTTTTAGTCAAATTGATTGTTTTGGGAGTTTTAAGTCTAGCTGTAAGACTGAAAAAATTTGGTTTTGGCCTCCAAAAAGCACCCTTCCACAATAGACTTGCGAATCATCGAGGTGATTTTGTTCATAAAACTTAAATTATGAAGCGAAACCAACCGAAGGACCAGCAACTCCTCGGCCTGAAACAGATGCCTTAGGTAGGCCTTTGTGTAATTGCGGCAGCATTCGCAGGAGCATTGGGAATCCAAAGGTGTAAAATCTGAGGCATATTGGGTATTTTTAAGTATAACTCTGCCTTTCTGAGTCAAGGCTGTGCCGTTGCGGGCGATACGAGTGGGCATAACGCAATCGAAAAGATCTATTCCGCGTTCAACACATTCCCAAAGGTCTTCCGGGGTACCAACTCCCATCAAGTAGCGGGGCTTGTTTTGGGGCAAATAGGGCACTGTCTGTTCCACTACACCGTAAATGACTTCTTTAGGCTCACCTACCGATACTCCCCCTATGGCATAACCAGGAAAATCCAAGGCAAAAAGTTGCTTAGCGCTTTTTTCCCGCAGGTGGGGAAAATTGGAACCTTGGACAATACCGTAAAGGGCTTGGGTTTTATCGCGGCCACATTGGGAATGGACTTGAATGCAACGATTGGCCCAACGGGTAGTGCGCTCCACCGACTGGTCCACATAATCCTCAGGCGATGGGTAAGGAATACATTCATCAAAGGCCATGATGATGTCCGCCCCGATACGGTGTTGGAGCACGGTTGCCGATTCCGGTGTCATCTCCCATTTGCTCCCATCCAGGTGCGATTGAAACTGGACCCCATTTTCCGTTATTTTCCTTAAATCGGCCAGGCTGAAGACCTGAAACCCCCCACTATCGGTAAGAATGGGTTTTTCCCAATGCATAAAAGCGTGGAGCCCACCAGCCTTTTCAATAAGGTCAGCCCCCGGTCTCAACATGAGGTGATAGGTATTGGCTAATAGTATCTCGGAACCACAGGATAAAACATCCTCGGATGACAAGGCTTTGACCGAAGCTTGAGTGCCTACGGGCATGTAACAAGGCGTTTGGACCTCCCCGTGGGTCAATTTTAATATCCCACAACGTGCAGAAGTTTTGGGGTCGCGGGATGTCACCTGAAATTCATGCATGAGAATGTGCCTTTATCTTAAGTGCCATTCCAACCCAAACAGCGCAAACCAAAAAAGAGAGAAAAGCTCCCAATCGAAAAGTCGTTGGTTGGTAAGAAAGGGTGGCTATTCCCTGACCCTGGTCAAGCACCACACCTTGGAACCCATGGTTCACTTCTTCCACTTTCCCTTTTATACCGTTCGCCTTCATCTTCCAACCCGGATAGTCAATCTCGCTTGAAATCAGCAAGGCTCTTCCTTTCCCGACGGCTCTTAGGCTTTTTGTATTGGGGCCTTCCTGGGTTTCTAAAACGACGCGTGGTTTGTAGAATCCCTCTATCGTTGGATTAGACACAAAGCAAGTCTTAGAAAATTCGAACTCATTTTTTTTGATTTTTCCGAAATCCGTCTTCCAATCATTTTCAGCAATAGCCTTGTCGCAAGAACGCCATTTCGGTTCAGCGGAAGGATTTTCCCAAAGCGGAACTGTGCCCGCCGACATAAAGCTGACGCCATTAAAGCCGGGCATCCATCCAACCACGTACCGGCTGTTTAAATAATCCAGTATTTTGAGGGAACCCCCATCCCAAAACGGTGCGTAATACCAATTAAGAAATGGTTTCATGAACAAAGCGTTGGAATAACCAACTTCCTGAAAGCCGAAGGCAAGAGGCCAATTGGAAACTATCGCCTCCTTTAGTTTCTTGTAGGCGTCGGCCACACCGTTTCCCGAAACGTTTCGAAAATAGTCTTCCACTGAAGGGGCATTATAAATACGCCCAGGAGCGGAAAGTTGCGAGAAAGCCAAAGGTGGTTCGTTGTAATAAGGCTTTTCCATCGTAAAATTCACGCTTTGAGCCACCGGCCCCATGGAAAAAAGCAAGGAAAGGATTAGAAATGTTCTCCTCCATTCCCAAGTGAAAATCTTCTGAAAACCGACACCAAGCAGAAAAAAAAATGACAACCAGAGACTCCAAAGTTCCCATGGCACACCCATAATGACCGCCAAAAAGTAAATCAAAAGGGTCATAAAAACCCAAACTTCAGTCTTCTCTGTCATCTTGATTAAATGGCCTTCAACTTCCATAAAAATCCGGGCCAATGCCCAAATTACAAACGGAATCCAGTAACCGGATCTAACAATCAAACCATAACCTGGAAATAAAGTTTTCAACAATCCGCCCAGATATGCGGTGGGGCCAAGACTCAGGATTAAGAGAATGAGAAAGAAAGACAGCGAGACTTTGGCAACCTTCCGAGATAAAGAAGCCCAGCCCAAAACAACCAAACCAGGCAAACCCACAAAGTAAACGGTTACAGAAAAAGGGACTTCTGGATGGGAATGTAGGGGATGTCCTTTGAAGAAAGGATTCATCCATGTTGCTAAGTCGGTCCAGTCTAAGAATTCGGATAATCCCAAACGAGTATCCAAGTTGCTATAGGGAATAAATTCCTTAAAAGGCAACAACCAGGCTGCGTTGTAACCCACAGCCAGAAATACAGCTCCCATTTCCAATCCCGCTTCTTTCAGCCAATTTCTTTTCCACGCCGATTCCAGATGAATCAAAAACCATTCCAAACTCAGTGCCAACAAGGTGAGATAAGAAAAAAGGGGATAACCTGCTGCCATTTGCAGGGCTAGGAACAACGAAAGCAGCAGAAAGGAGCCCTTACGGGATTCCCGCAAGTAATCGACTTCATGAAATATCCATGGAACCCAAGAATAAGCAAAGAGCATGGGTGTTGCCCAGGAAAGGGTTACCGCGTTGAAGGAAAACCCCAAAATGAGGCAACTGCCTAGAACAACCCAGGGGCAAAACCCGCGGGTACGGCCAAAGACCCAACAACCCAAAAGGACCCACAAATAATGGAGAAGAATCAAAAAGGTAAAAGCATTTGTTGGAGAAAAAATAAAATAAAAAAGCCTGCTTGGCGGATACCAAGCCGCCATCTGAGGATCAGCAAGATAGGGTGTTCCAAATCCTGCGTCCGGGTTCCAAAGAGGTATCAGTCCCCGGCTCCAAACCTCTGCCCCCCATTTCCAAAACGGGTAAAAAAAACGGGAAGAATCCTCCAAAACGAACGTTTGTCCCAAGAAAAGAGTCTTGTAATTGAAGAGGGTCCAACAAAGAAAGAGAAGTGCCAGCGGAATCAAATCCTGCTTTTTAATCCTTTTGGGCGTCATTATTTCTGTCGCAATCCAGGCTTGCTTCTTTTTGGATTTCTTGCGCCGGTGGGGATGGCGAACATTCGACCTGGGTTTGGCTATCCCACCTCGTGCAGGGATTTTCTTACAATAGAGGGCACAGGCATTTTACAAACAACTCCCACTCATGAGTGGATTTTCTGACCTAAATATTGAAAAAGGCAAAAAAACAGTTTTTTAAAGAATCAACATGGCGTCACCATAAGAGAGAAACCGGTATCCTTCCCGAAGAGCTTCTTCATAGGCCGCCAAAAGCCTTTCTCTTCCCGCGAAAGCACATACCAGCATGAGCAATGTCGACCGGGGTTGATGGAAATTAGTAAAAAGTGCGTCGACAGCCATGAAGACGTAACCCGGGGAAATAAATAGCCGGGTTTCGTCCTCTTCGGTTTTAAAAGAACCATCCGGCATCATCGCCGATTCCAGGGCACGGACCACCGTGGTTCCCACGGCCACAACCCTTCCCCGGCCTTGTCTTGTTTTGTGAACCACAGAAGCCGTCGATTTGGGCACTTCGAACTTCTCAGGATGCATAATATGTTTGTCCAAGTAGTCGGAAGACACCGGAAGAAATGTTCCCAAACCCACATGCAAAGTGATCGCCGCTCGGCTCACTCCTTTTCTTTTCAGTTCTATCAAAAGGGATTTCGTGAAATGCAATCCAGCGGTCGGAGCGGCCACTGAACCTTCCGTTTTGGCAAAAAGGGTCTGATATCGGGTCCGGTCAGTGATGTCGTCCATTCGTTTGATATAAGGTGGGAGGGGAATATGCCCATTTTGGTCAAGAAATTTCCGGACGTTGCCTACATGATTTAGCCGCAAAATAAAATGTCCCTCTCCAAGGGATTCCAGGACCGCAGCCTCACCCTTCCCTTCTAACTTCAGCACCGGATTTCCCTGGATTCTTTTGGCGGGGCTAATGAGGGTCTCCCATTCTTCCAAGGCATCTTGAAAAACGGGTCTCAACAGGAAAATTTCCAATTTAGCACCGGTGTCCGGCTTGATGGCGTAAAGACGCGCGGGAAAAACCTTCGTTTGATTGACTACCATCAGGTCGCCAGGTAACAACCATTTGGGAAGATCACGAACAAAGCTGTGACTTACTCTTCCGGTTTTACGGTCCAGCACTAACATTCGAGAAGCGTCTCGTTTCTTCAAGGGCCGTTGGGCAATCTTTTCAAAGGGAAGGTGATAATCAAAGAGACTCGTTTTCATTGGCATCCAGTTACACCCGCATTGTTTTAAAGATTAAGGGTCAGCAATGACCGATTGCTGATAATTGTCTTTTATTTTTTCAAGTATGATGCCGTGGTAATAATACCGAAGGATTTCATAGGCATTGTAACCCTTCAGTGCCATGCCACAAGCTCCCTCCTGACACAACCCTACTCCGTGGCCCCAACCTTTTCCGTTAAAAATTACTTTGTTTTGGCCGACCTCGGCACGAAATCGGGTACTGCGGATGATATCGGGTCCTGCAGCCATGCGAAAAGTCGCGCCCTTCATGGTTTTAATGGAACCGTCCGCGTCCATGATTGAAAGTTTTAATATCCGTTCCGACTCGTCCTTTTCCACGGCCTCCAAGCGAACGATGTCGCTAATCTTGATTCCCGCCCCACGTAGCTGGCGAACCAAATCCCTGATCCCTATTTCAGCATGCCAGCGGAAATGGGTTCCATTGTTTCCAAAAGGGCAGGTAACAGGTTTTAAATAAGGTTTGTCCTGGCTCCAAACATCCATGGCTCCGCAGGTTTCACCGCCACAATTAGAATGAAAAAAGGCTGAAATGGGCTTGGAGTCATAGGTTGCGATCTGCCCTTGGGTTTCCCGAACAGCCTGCTGGATTTTTTCATTCACCAAGCCCGACCCTTGGTACATTTGGAATTGGGCCGTGTTTTCTAAATCGTAAAGTTCGTTCTTTTCACGAGCCGCAGTTCGCTTCAACACCGCGAAAGTTCTAGCCGCAATGGCTTGCGCCTTGAGAGCCTCCAGGGGCCAGTCGCGTGGAATTTCGCCCGCTAGAACCCCCATGACGTAATCCTCTAATGGAAGTTCATTAATCACCGTAAGCGTGCCTTCCCGCTCACCGATAATTTCCATGGATCCTTTAAAGCTTTTTCCATTCACCTGGATTTGTCCATCCCCCAATGGCTCAATATAGGCCCTTTGTGTATAAAGCTGGTCGGATGTCAAAGTCGTTTCATGGTATTGTTTTTCGTTCTTGAAAATTACCGGCGTTTCCCAAGGGAACCCGGACAAGGTAAAGGATTCCGGCGCCATCAGATGGACTGAGATTTGATGAATAGCGATAGCAACCCGGATTTTCTCGTTTATTTCTGTTTCATCAGGGGCCTTTGGGGAAACTTCCCCAACCCTGGTAGAAATCAAGGGTTCTGTGGCACATCCTCCCAAAAACAAAAATAAGAATAAAAGAATGTGGCGGACTTTCACTTTAATTTCGAAAGCACCCAAAGTATCAGCGAACCAACCACTGAAAGCAAAAGGCAGGAGACAAGTGGGAAATAAAACTTAAAATCTTTATCTTCAATCTTAATGTCCCCAGGTAGCCGCTCCCAAAATGGGATCTTGTCCGCCATCCAAAAAAATACCCCCAATACCACCAGGAACAACCCCAGTCCCGCCAACCATTTTCCAAAGTATGAAATTTCCAAAAATTTTTCCTCGCCCATTTAAATAAAAAAGGGCGGCATTCGCCGCCCCGAAATCCGAACTTTAGAAGGCAACCCCTATTTTTGGGCCACTTGAGCCTTAACTTTTTCCCAGTCAGCCAGAAATTTTTTCAGGCCGATATCCGTCAGGGGGTGGTTAAAGAGCATTTTCATAACTCCGAAAGGCATAGTTCCCACATGGGCTCCCATTAAGGCTGATTGCACCACGTGCTGAGGATGCCGGAGTGAAGCGGCTAAAACCTGTGTAGGAAAACCATAATTCTTGTAGATTTGGACGATTTCACCTACCAACCTCATTCCATCCTCGGAAATATCATCCAGCCGTCCTACAAAGGGGCTAATAAAGGTTGCCCCGGCCTTCGCGGCCAAAAGCGCCTGGGAAGGCGAAAAGCAAAGAGTTACGTTAACTTTGATGCCTTCCTGGGTCAAGGTGCGGCAGGCCTGTATTCCCTCAGGAATGAGCGGCACCTTCACCGTTACATTGTCGTGCAATTTAGCCAGTGTATGGCCCTCTTTGATCATTCCGTCGTAATCGGTTGCAGTCACTTCCGCAGAAACCGACCCATTGACCAAGGCGCAAATTTCCTTGATACGAGCGTGAAAATTTACGCCTTCCTTTGCTACCAAGGAGGGATTTGTAGTGACGCCGTCCACAAGTCCCCAAGCGACACCTTGTTTGATTTCATCAATGTTGGCCGTGTCTAAGAAAAACTTCATAATGATTCCCTCCCTTTTCTCTTCAGTTCTTTTGAAATTATCAGCTCCTCATTGGGAAAAGTCAACGCACCTAAAACCAGTTCCGGGACGACAGTTCACCGCTGGCTCCGAAAGAGGCTTAATCCCGTGGAATCGAAGTTAACTGCCAGCTAGCTCTTCCGAACGGCTAAATAGGACAACCAAATCCCAACTTCATAAAGCGCAATCAATGGCAAGGCCACTAATGTCTGGCTAATCGGGTCGGCACTTGGGGCGACAAAGAAGGCTAGTATGAAAATGCCCACAATTGCGTGTTTACGCTTTTGGGACAAAAACGCCGGTGTCGCCACACCAATGCTGACCAGGGCCGCTAAAACGAGCGGCAGTTCGAAAAGGCACCCAAAGACGAGGAGAAAATTCACCAGGAAACTGAAATAACCCTGCAGGGTCCATTGGGGGATGAAGTGGTAATCCAAGTTGTACCGTACTAGGAATTGAAGCGCCAATGGGATGATCACAAAATAGCCAAAAGCCAGTCCCCCTGCAAAAAAAAAGAGGCCCAAACAAAACACCATGAGGATCGCTCCCCGCTCGTTGGTTTTCAAAGCGGGGACGGAAAAGGCCCAAATTTCCCTTAAGATAAAGGGAGAAGCCAGGATCAATCCGGCAAACGTGGCCAACTTCATATTAATCATAAAAGCTTCGATGGGAGTCAAGGTTTGGAGGGAATGAACCTGGGCGGCAAAGTCTGGAAATTGATCCTGGATTTTGTGGAAGGGGCGCAAAAGAAGTTCAAAAAGCCAGACCGATTTCCAGAATGCCGCTACCATTCCAATGACGACAATGACAAGGCATCTTATGAGCCTTTGACGCAATTCGACGAGGTGTTGGACAAGGTATTTCGGCTGATCGGTGGTTGAGGCTGGCATGGGGCACACTATACCACTTAAAGGTTCTTAAGTTTCCCGGTTCTAATTTTAAAAATGGTTTGGCAAACCCGAGGCATAAATAAAAAATTTTATTTATGAGCGGCGGGGGTAGTTGTAACTGCAACTGGCGTGAGAATGGTGTTGTAATACCCTTCCATTTGGGAAACCACACCGTCGGGCACCAAGTAAATATCCTTTGCATTATTCACGGTCAAATAGACCTTGTCTTTTTCTCTTTTACCAAACTTGAAAACACGGGTCGTACCATCGCTCAGTCCTACCTCCGCCACGAAAGTAGGTGAGGATAATCCCGTTTCGGCCGGATTTTCCACAAAGTCCCCGATAGTGATCCCTGAAAGTTGATTTAACAGGGAGGTGGCCTCCATCCCCGCATTGATCCTTCCAGGGCAGGTCCATTGACCTTTGGCATCCTTTTGGTAACTGAACGTCTGGGACCCTCGCCGGATGATAATGGATTTGGCGGATCCGCCATCAAACTGCAGGATCGTCTTATCGCGATAATCCGGAAGCTTGGAGTCCAAGTTCTTGTCGAAATACTCCCCGATTAAGTAAACGTAAGGTTCGTCTTTGGATTTAGCATAAAGTCCCGCATCTTTTCCCTTTTTATGCCCCACCAGGATGGCATTGGAAGCCCCCCCATCGCTGGGCCATACTTCAACACGAATATGAGGGGACGAAAGCCCGTATTGCGACAAACTTGAAGGATGATCCGTGACGAAATCCTGGATGCGTAGCGAGCTTATTGTGTTCAAGAGATCCCGTATCTTCGTCGTATCCGCACGGGCCTCCACGGGACGGGTGATGCTCCAATTGTTGTTCTTATCCTTTTCGAAAGCCAGTACCTTGCCGTCACGGGTTACCTGGATCATCTTAGCCACCACCGGATCAGTCTTGAAGAACGTATGATCCCGGTAATCGTTGATGCCCTTATGAAGGTTGTCAGCGGCATAGGAGGTCACCATATAAACCGTGTCCTTATCACCGGACTTTATATAAGAGGAGGAGCCGGTCATGTCCTTACTCCCGATTAAAATGACGAAGGATACACCAGCCTTGGATTTAAGGGTACAACGGGCAAGCGGTGGATCCAGGCCGTAATCTTTGAGGCTCGTGGGCTTATCGATGGTCACATCGGGGTTAAAATCTCCAACGGCGGTCAGCATGGAACGAATGGTGCTTTCATCCGCCAGAAAGGAATGAGGTGAAAGTATATGCCAGGTATCCTTGTCGTCTTTTTGGAGGACAATTGGGCCCTTTTCGGCGGTGAGAGTATTCCCCACGTTTTCAATCTGGATATCTTTAATGTCATCCGCAACAAAGTTGTTGAAAACTTTTGTTTTTTTCTCTTCCTCTTTCTTAACGGGACCTCGCTCAAAAAAATAAATATAACCGGCGAGGAGAGCGGCCAAGATGATGTAGATGAGGGTTATTTTAAAATTTTTCATGTCACCTCTACTCCTTCTCAAAAGGAGGCCGGTATAGAAACCGCGTCTTTCGGGAGAGAGTTAAATAAACGAAGACAGGTTCATAGGGACCGGCGGCGCCACCAAAGAACACCCCCGGCCAAGAGGGTTGTCAACGGAATGACAACGACGCAGAGCCAAAACATCAAACTGACGCTGACATTCGTCAAATTGAGCACGCGGGTTGTATCTTCCCGCGGATGAATGCTAATTTTATTTTCCTCTTCCGCGGTCCAACTGAAAGTGTTCAAAGCCAAATCCGGGTTCCCATACGTTTGGGTCTGGTTGGAAAGAAAAGTTGAAGTCCCATAAACGACCACCCGGGTTTTTTTGGAAGGATTATCGGGAAGCGTCAATTCACAAGCGACCGCCAACGGTACAGGCCCTTTGGTGTCGACGCCGGGATGGTAAGCGGGTTTCTTTTCCTTTAGGTTCGTGATTCCCCAGCCTTTATCCGTAGTTTGAAGAAAAATAGTTTGGGTCACGCCCTTGATGGCCGGATCGATCTTTTGAACGCTCCGGGTAAAAGGCATGATTGACGCAATATGGCTGCTCGAGAGTTTTTCCACAATGGCGTGGTAGAGATACTGAGGCACAATAGCCCGAATATCGGGATAGGCGTAGGCGGTAGGATCAACAACCATATCATTACCCAATTTAACCCCGTAATCCCTCAACAACGAATCCAACCCGCTCTTAATCGTCGGATCCTCGCAAAGAACAAGTTTCCCACCCTTGGCCAAATAATCTCCGATCAGTTTTTCTTCAGTCGCCTGAAAAGGCTTGCTAGGGCCCAGAATGGCTAAAACAGCCGCATCATCGGGGATTTTTCCTGTAGTTATTAGATTGACCGTTTTGACCTCGTAATTTTGCTTTTCTAATAGGGCTTTAAGTTGGTTAAAACCATCCGGTTCAGGGCTGTTGAGATCCTTTTCCCCATGGCCCTCGGTGAAATAAAAGACTAAATGAGAGGTATCCGTCATCGTCATCAGGGCTTGGGTGAAGGCCCCTTCTCCTTGAAATTTCGGAACGGGTTGACGTCCCTGCAAAGCGTAAGTGACATAATCGCGCTGAAGAACGTCCTTCCGGTTATCACCGCTTTGAAAAACCACCGTGTTAGCTTCGGTAATCTTAAGTTGTTGAGGAAGGGATGGATTTTTGTCCCCATCAACCACTTTAAAATGGAATTTCGAAGAATGCTTGGCGTATTCCTCCAAGAGCTGTTGGGCTTTGGATATTTCAGCGGAACCCCTCCGGGCTGAAGTAACCATGGTTACGTCTACGTCTTGATTCAGCTTTTTCAGGATGTCCAAGGTCTGATCGGAAAGCGTATAGATCTTGTTGGAGGTCAGGTCGAAGCGGATCGGGTGGCGGGAGACAATATAATTCAATCCAATCACTATACCGAACACGGCCACGGAGACGAGGGTTAAGTTGGCCCGTACCACTGTTCCACGTTTTTTTCCCACCGCTTTTACTTCCGCGAGGTTGGCCGTCAAAAAAAGCACAAGAACAACGAGCCCGAGGGATACCAGTGTGATATTCCACCAGTTGGTGGTATTGAGGACCATGACCGCAAAAAAACCGGCGAAAAGCAGGGCCAATCCTCCTGAGAGCAGGTAGACGTTGTAGGAACGTAATTGATTGAAGAAAGGGGGTAGTTTCATTTTAGCTTCTCTTGCTTTCTAGGACTTTCACTGAGAAAAACAATCCCAGGAAAATGACACTGGCGAAATAAAAAACGTGGCTAAGGTCGATAATGCCGCTAAAAAAATCGTTCGTATGTTCAAAAACCGAAATGTATTTCAAGAAATCCCCTAGGGGGCCCTCCACGCTTCCACCGGCGGCGCCGATCACCCAAAGCATAAGCAGCATGGCGAAAGCGATGATGGCCGAAATAATCTGGTTTTCAGTGAAGGTGGAAGCCAGAAGTCCGACCGCAAAGAAGGCCATGGCGGCCAAAATGTACCCAAGGTAATTGGCGACCAGGGGTGGCAAATCCGGATTGCCGTTGGCAATCACTAACGCTAAATAGACAAAAGTGGGAAGAAGGGCTACCAGGAAAAAAGCGCAAACCCCTAAATATTTGCCAACAACAATTTCCCAAACGGTCAGGGGAGAAGTTTTTAAAAGTTCTGCGGTGCCGCTTTTTTCCTCCTCCGACCAAAGCCGCATGGTAATTGCGGGGGTCACAAACAAAAGAATCACCACCAAGTTCTGGAAGACGGGCTGCATGCTGGCTTGGCGGGATCCCACCATAATCAGGTAATAAAAGTAGCCCCCTATTACGAAGAAAGCGAACAAGACCACATATCCCATAAAAGAAGAGAAATAATGGATCAGTTCCTTTTTCACCAGGGCGAGCAGTTTTCTTGAGTTCATGTTACTGTTTCCTTAGTCGTCAATTTCAAGAAGACATCCTCGAGGCTCATCCCGACCGGGGTAAGCTCGTAAAGAACCCATTTGTTTCTTACAACACACTGGAAAAGTGCCTCCCGGGAATCGTTGCTTCCATCGGTCGTCACCTCGAAACGCCAGATTCCTCGGGCGCCGTTTCCAAGTGTTTTAACAGCTGAAATACCATCAACTTTTTCCAAAGCCTTTTCCACATCGCCTCCAGGCCCTTTGATCTCAACTTCCAGAGTTTTACCGCCCGAGAGCCTTTGGGAGAGGTTTTCCACCGTGTCCGCAGCCACTACCCGTCCACGGTCAATGATCACGACGTCGTCACACGTGGAGGAAACTTCAGGCAGGATATGAGTGGAAAGAATGATGGTCCTTTTTCCGCTCAAAGATTTAATAAGTTTGCGGATTTCCAAGATTTGCTTGGGGTCCAACCCTCGCGTCGGTTCGTCCAGGATGAGGACCTCCGGATCATGCAAAAGAGCCTGGGCCAACCCCACCCTTTGCCGGTATCCGAGGGAAAGATGGCCGATGAACCGGCGGGACATATCTTCCAAGGCCAGCATTTCCAAGACTTCACCAATGCGGTTGACCTTTTTATCTTGTGGTACTTCTTTAATATCCGCCACGAACCTTAAGTAATTAATGACCGTCATATCACCGTAAATGGGAGGAACTTCCGGCAAATAGCCGATTCTTTTACGGACTTCCTGGGGCTGCTCTACAACGTCAAAACCCGCCACCGAAGCTTTTCCTGCCGAGGGGGCCAAAGAAGTCGTGAGAATGCGCATCGTAGTGGTTTTACCGGCGCCATTGGGCCCCAAGAGGCCCAAAATGGCTCCCTTGGGAACGGAAAAAGTGATGCGGTCGACTGCCGCCAGGGAACCATAAGTTTTTACAAGATCGTTGACTTCAATCATTCCGAAAACCCTCATCTTAGATTTGGTTAAGACTCATCAAATCACGCAGGGATTCTAAAACACGGGGAAATTTATACCTAATTTCTAGGATTTTTTTCAAGAGAAAATATATTCGAATTTCCGCAATACCCTGTTTCTAAAATTCAGCGAAGAAATGAAACTATACCATAAAACCACCTTTTGATTTAAAGGGAATACATAATAAAATCTGATTAAATAAGAACTAGCCCTTAAAATTGGCGGCCGCATCCTTCAGACGTTGGGCCACTCCCTCCAATTGGTGGGCGGCGGCGACCATGGATTCCATGGACGCCGTCAATTCTTCCGTGGATGCCGAGATTTCCTCGGTGGCCGATGCATTTTCTTCAGAAACCGCCACGATGTTGGTGATGGCCTCCACGACCTTGCCTGCCTGATCCGCCTGGTTCTCGAAAGATTTTGAAATTTCCTGGACTTGGAGAGCCACCTCATCGGAGGCTGTTTGTATCTCCTTGAGGGCCTCCCCCGCCTCCGTGACAACCGCCAAGCCCTCGGTCACCTTTTCCCCGCCCGCCCCCATAGTACTGACCACGGTAGAGATTTCTTTTTGAATGTCCCGGATCATGACACCGATCTGGTTAGCGGCCTCCGCAGACCCGTCGGCCAATTTTTTGACTTCTTCCGCCACAACGGCGAACCCCCGGCCGTATTCCCCGGCCCGGGCCGCCTCGATCGCGGCGTTTAAGGCCAGCAGGTTGGTCTGATCGGCGATGTGGGTTATCACGTCGACCACCTTGCCGATGGCCTTGGAGCGGGCGCCCAGTTCAGTTACTTCTCTGGCCGAGCTTTGGACCACCTCGTGGATGGCGTTCATCTGGGCAACCGTTTTTTGGACGGCTTGCCTTCCCGCCGCGGAGGCGTTCTTCGAGCGTGCCACGACCTTCTCGGAATTGCTTAACAATTCGGCGGAGGTTTGGATGTTACCCGCCATTTTGTCGATGATGTTAAAGGCCTCCTGGACTTTGACGGCCTGCTCTTCCGCACCCTTGGAGATGTTCTGGATGGTCGAGGAAACTTCCTCCGTGGCGCCGTGCATCTGTTGGATGGTTTGCGTCAGTTGACCGGCCAAGTGAAGGGTTTCCTCGGAACTTTTTTTCAATTGATCCACCGAATCGCGCAGGGAGGCCAGCATGCGGTTGAAATGCTGGGCAAGGGCGCGGAAGTCGCCGTGGTACTTTCCTTGGATCGATGTGCTCAGGTCTCCCTCGGAGGCGTTCTCCATGGCGTCCAGGAATTCCTCCAGTGGCCGCAGGACAATCTTTTGGACAATGAGCAACATGACGGCGGAAAAACCGATACCCGTAAACAAACAAATGAAAACAAACCAAAACCGGCTGGCGGCCTGCAAGGGGGCTATAAACGGAAAGAAAAGGCTAACAGCCGCGCCCAAAAAGGTAACAATCACATAAACGGATATTTGTGAGCTTTTCAGCCTGGACTTGGCTTCTTTCACAAAAGACTCCCTTGGGCTCCCGCGGGTGGAGTGATGCCGAGGTGCCGGTAAGCCAAAAGGGTCGCCTTACGGCCGCTAGAGGTCCTTTGCAGAAACCCGATTTGGACCAAAAAAGGTTCATAGACATCTTCCACCGTTTCCGACTCCTCTCCGACAGCCATGGCCAGGGTTTCGATCCCAACGGGACCGCCCGCGAACTTCTCCACGATGCAGGAAAGAATGCGCCGGTCCATTTGGTCCAGCCCCATTTGATCCACTTCCAAAAGTTTCAGGGCCGAGTCCGCAACCTCGCGGTCGATGATGCCCTTGCGCCTCACTTCGGAGAAGTCCCGGACGCGCTTTAAAAGACGGTTGGCCAGGCGCGGAGTTCCACGGGACCTCCGGGCAATTTCATCAGCCCCGTCGTCCGAAACCCTTACTTTCAACACCTGGGCCGATCGTTTCAGGATAGCCGCCAATTCCTCCGGCGTATAAAACTCAAGGCGAAAGGATAGTCCGAAACGGTCCCGGAGGGGGGCGCTAACTTTACCCGCTCGGGTTGTAGCCCCGACCAGCGTGAAGGGAGGCAAGCTCAATCGAATCGCCCTGGCGGTGGGGCCTTTTCCGATCATGATATCCAGCTCAAAATCTTCCATGGCAGGGTACAGTACTTCCTCCACCACCCGTGGCAGGCGGTGGATTTCGTCAATGAATAATAAGTCGTGGGGCTGGAGATTGGTCAAAAGAGCGGCCAAATCCCCCGCCCGTTCGATGACGGGACCGGATGTGGTTTTAATGTTGACGCCCATTTCCTTGGCAATAATGCCAGCCAAAGTGGTTTTACCAAGGCCGGGAGGACCCGAAAGGAGCACGTGTTCAAGGGCTTCTTTGCGCTTTTGGGCCGCCAAAAGAGCGATGGAGAGGGATTCTTTAAGGGCTGTCTGGCCCACATAATCGGCCAAATGTCGAGGCCGCAGGGTTTGTTCCTCATCGTCACCCATCTTTGAGGAGTCTAGGACGCGCAGTTCCTCCGGCAGGTCGTTAACGGATTTATTGACGGCGGGTGCTTTGGAACGGGGCATGGGCTTATTTTACAGAAAAAAGGAACAAAGTAAGTGCGAATGTTCGGCCGTCACGACTTTTTACTTTTCACTTTCACTGTTTTCGTTTCGGGTGTTCCGGGCTTGGAAAGATAAACCACCTCGCAATCCGGCAGGGCGTCCAAAAAGACCCTTCCCCACTGCTCGGTCGTCAGGCGGGGATCGAGGATGGTCACGGTTCCCACATCGGTTGAAGCGCGGATCAAGCGGCCAAATCCTTGTTTAAGCCTCAAGACCGCCTCCGGAAGGCTTTCCACCTGAAAAGGCTCCTGACCCTGTTCCTTGAGGCGGGCATGCCGAGCCTCGACCAGAGGGCCTTCGGGAACTTGAAACGGCAATTTGGTAATGATGAGATTGGAAAGGGCTTCCCCCGGCACATCCACCCCTTCCCAAAAACTGTTCACGCCGAAAAGAACGGAGTTAATGTCCTCCCGGAAAACCCTTAAAAGCCGGGTGCGGTCCCACCCTTCCTCCCCCTGAACCAAAAGCGTGATCCCCATCTCCTCCAAGTCATTGCGAACTGCTTCCGAAACCTGGCGGAGCATCTTGAAGCTGGTGAAAAGCACAAAGGCTTTGCCGTGGGAATGTTTCAAGGAAGCTTTTGTATAGTCAATAACCGCCTTGGCGTAACCTTCCTCTTCCCGGCGGGGATGGGGCATGGAACGGGGCAGGAAGAGAATCACTTGTTTTTTGTAATTGAAAGGGGATCCTACCAACAGGGTCTTCACCCGGTGGGATTCTTCAAAATCATCCAACCCTAGGGCATGTTTGAAATAAGTGAAATCGCGGCCAACCGAAAGCGTGGCGCTGGTGAAAACCACCGACTTGACAGTCGATAGGAGGTTCTCCCGGATGAGGCCTGAGGCATCCAAGGGAATGGCCTTGATAGCGGAGGCCTTTATTTCCCCCCGTCTAAGGGCCGCCCCGTCCGGTTCCACGATGTAGCAAGCTTCTTCCCCCCACCCACGCTCCAGGATATAAGAAAGCCGCTTGACGAGGGCCCGGCATTCCTCGCGGGTACCTTTGGCTTCCAGTTCCAATTCTTCCGACGGCGCCGATTCTTCCGCAGTTTCCAGGAGCGCCTCGATTTTTTGAAGGGGTCCGGCTAGTTTTCCCACAGAGGGAGTTCTTTCGGGAAGAAGATAGGCTCGATTAACTGCGTTAACCGGCAGGGCGCTCAGCGCAATTTCATTGAAAAATCCTTCGGCCGCCGCTTTGAACTCCATGACCGCCTCCCCCGCACCGGAGGCGGGCAAAAGGGCGAATAAGCCCTTGCGGCCGCCCTCAGCCTTCTCGTCGGAGTAGAGCAAGCGCTTCACCAATCCCAGGCATTCCGAAAGGGTGAAGGAAGTAGCCAAGTGTTCGCCGGCCAGGGCGGGTAGGTGATGGGCCTCGTCCACAATCAAAACCTGGTAAGGCGGCAGGACTCCCTGCTCCGATTCCATTTTCAAGGCGAGGTCCGCGAGGAGGAGAGCGTGGTTCACAAGGATCAAGTGGGCTCCATACCCCTTGCGCCTTACCGAGTGGTAAAAGCAAGTCTCAAAGGTCTTACATTTGGGCCCCAGGCAGTGGAAAGGATCGCTTTTAACCTCGTTCCACACATCGGAAGGGATGGAAAAACCTGCTGAAGTCAGGGTTCCTTCCGGCGACCGAACCGCCCATTCCTGTACTTTAAGAAGATCTGCGCTTTCCCCGTCCAAATCCATCTGTTGATTGTTTTCAACGGCCAAAGCCAGGCGCCTTTTGGAAAGGTAATTGCCTCGCCCTTTCATCAACACAGCATTGGCTTGTCCTAAGCCCTCTTTCTCGAGAGTCTTCAAGACAATGGGCAAATCTTTCTGATAGAGCTGTTCCTGAAGGGTCAAGGTATGTGTGGAAACCACTACGGGTCCACCGTTCTTGAGGGCGTATTCCAAGGCTGGGATTAAATAGGCGAAACTCTTGCCAACGCCTGTGCCGGCTTCCACCATCAAAAACCCACCCCCGTCCAAGGTTTCTGCCACCGCTTGGGCCATGGTGTTTTGTTGGGGTCTATCCTCCAGCCGCGTTTCGTGGGCGACGGCGGAAAGTCTTTGGGCGATATTCATGGGTCTCCGGGCTAAAAAACAAAGAGAGAGGGGGTGCCCCTCTCTCTGAAACTGAGTTTATCTTAATTGTCTTAGAATTCGAATACCAGTCCCTTATTTTTCCTCGGAATGTTCGAGCCGGCGCAATTGCCTCTTCTTACGTTTCTCATGCTTCAACAGCTCTTTTGGGGCGTGGGGGTGCTTGCGGACCCAGGCTGCCCGGCGGTGATTACGGATATCCTCCAGCCTTTGAATCCGCTTCCGCAAAACCACCTTGCGGAATTCGCGCCATTTCTGGAATCTCTTGATTTCGTTTCGATCCAGCTTTCTTTGTGAACGGAAGCTTCCATTATGGAATTCAGATAAATTGCCCGCGTCAACCATGTGGGTTTCGGTCCCATTCCCCACCGCCACCGACCCCTCGTGGGTAGCCACTTGGGCGGTACCATTCTGGGTGGTCATCTCAAAGGCTGTTCCCCGGACCCCGCAAACCACACCGCTGGCTTCGACCTCAAAGGTGGAATGGCTCTCCTCCAGGTGTTTCTTAACGTCCGCTAGGATATTCCCGGTGAAAACCACAAGATGGCTTAGGAAACCCCCGGTGTCATTGGCTCCAATTTGGTCGACCTTCATGTCGCTATCGGCGCTTAAATGGACCGCCGTGTCGGACTGCATCATCAAGGTGGCTTCACTATTATCTCCGGTTTTGATTTCGTCCCCCGATTCCACTACCTGCCCTTCCAGGGCCGTTTCCCAATCCTTTGCGCCATCCTCGAGTACTTGGACATTTCCTTGAATACTCTCAATCACGTATTCCACAGGTTCCGGGGCGGGTGTGCCAGTGTTGTCGGCCTGGGACATGCCATTCAATGGAAGGCCAAAAACCATTAAAAAACCAGCAATAATGGAAAATGTCATTTTGAGGAAGTGTCTCTGCTCCATGGGGCTTTCTCCTAATTTTCAAAGTTCCAGTTTCAACAGAACGAAAAAAATTTTAAAATCATACCTTGCTGTGTTGGACGAACTAGGGCTGCGGCAGGTTCCATTCATTCTAGGGTTAAAATCCCAAGATTAATTGGAAATTCTCGGTTAGTGCGGATAAGGATGCCCCCGTAAAATTGCCCCGGCCCGGTACAATTGTTCCAGCAGAAGAACACGGGCCAGCTCATGGGAATAGGTCATTGGCGACAAGCTGAGGCTTTTCGGCAGGATTCCCGAAAGCCCCTTGGGCGGGCCGTCGGTATCCCAGGCAAAAAAATAAATATCCCGAGGGGATTGTGTCACCCAACGGCTGAAGAAAAGTGAATCCATGGATTCGCCCTGTGCATCCAGGGAAATAAGAAGGCCTTTGCCTTTTTTACCCTGGATGAACTTCAAGACTTCTTTTTCATTTTTTGAAACTTCAACAATGGTGACGGGCCAAAGACGTTTCAGTCTTTGATAAAATTCTCCCGATAATTGGAGGAGACGCTTGTCTTTAAATTCGCCTATGAAAACGCAATAAATCATGGATTTTATTCGATCCAAAAACTAAGTAATTGCCGCCGACCGCCGATTGTCAGTTGCCTTTAATTTTCTTCGAAATCTCTTGTTGGATTTCGGGAAAATCCCGAAACCAATCCCCCGCGAGGGATGTCAATTTGGCTGTCGTAGATGCCTCCAGCCGGCAGGAAACATAGGGCTCGGTCACCGAGCGGCGGATAATACCCCAACCATCTTCAAAAACAGCCCTCACCCCGTCCAATTTCGAGACTTTCCCTCCCAATTCCCGAGCCCGGGCGTCCAGCGCTTCATAAAGTTGGGCCGTCCTATCCGGCGAAAGATCGAACTTGGTGTCATGGGTAGATACCCGTCCAGGAAAGGGTTGCCGGAGTTCAAAAAGGGACAACCGCCTTTCCTTTAGGACTTCCAATAACCGGAGGCAGGCATAAAGGGCGTCTCCAGGAAAATCTCCAGGCAGGAAAAAATGCCCGCTAGCTTCCCCGCCCAAAAGTGCTTTTTCCTTTTGCATCCGGCTGAAAATAAAGGCATGTCCCGACTTTTCCAGGAGGGCCGTTCCACCTTCTGCTTGGACCGTTTTTTCCACGCAATCGGAGCACTTCCCGTCGTAAACCACTTTCATGTTTTTATGACGCTTCAAGAAATGGCTGGCAAAAAGGCAAAGAATGACATCATTGGGGACTTCCACGCCCTTTTCATCCACAAAACTGGCCCGGTCGCCGTCTCCGTCAAAAGCAACTCCAATCTGGGCCTTCGCTTTCCTTACTTTTTCCCCCAGAGCCGCCAGGGCTCTTGGATCGGAGCTGTCGGCCCCCCGGCCCGGATAACGCCCGTCCACCTGAGCGTTGATCAATTCCACGTTACAGTGAAGGGCTTCTAAAACTTTGGGAGCCGTCAAAGTCGCCGCCCCATTGCCGGGGTCCACAATGATTTTGAGGCCCTGGAAATTTTGCGCGATCTTATTGACGAGAGCGTTCCGGTAATCAGGATAAAAATCCTTTTTTTCAACGACACCGGCCCCTTTCCGGAAGTTTTGGCTTTTCAAAACATTGAAAAACCTCTCCATCCAGGGAACGGAAGCGGGCGCGCCTTGGAGGAAGAATTTAAACCCGTTGTACTCCGGTGGATTGTGGGAGGCAGTAATCATAATCCCAAGCGCAGATCCTGAAAAACGAGAAGCGAAGGCCAAAAGAGGGGTTGAAACAACCCCGGCATCCACAATCTTCAAACCGGTGTTCTTCATACCGTGAATCAAGGATTTATTGAGGTTTTCACCTGAATTGCGGATATCGTGCCCCACGACAACCTTGATATTTCGGTTGGCTTCTTCCTTTATGAGCGTTCCAACCGCCAACCCGATCTGCTCCGCCTGGGGGGCGCCCAAAGGCTTAGGGTAGATCCCCCGGACGTCAAAGGCCTTCAATATTTCAGGTGAAATCGTCGTCATAGGCTGTTTCTTTCGTTAAGGAAATGTAACGGAACTCAGACAACCCATATTCCCAGTTTCTTCAAAAAAAAGAAATAAGAATTCAAATTGTTCTTTGGCGGGAAAAGTAGCCCTTGGTTATCCGATCGAAAAAAACAAGTCGATGGCCTCGAAGAAATCCGCTTAGAACGCCTTGGGTTTTGGTCCTCCCCCGTCTTGTTCCTGTCCCCGGCAAAAGCTATAGTACGCCGGTAACTATTTCGAGAAGGGCGAGTCTTTTTTACAGAAAAAACACTGTCAGATTCAACTTTTCGAGGAGAATCAAATGAAACCCGTTGCCATCCACAAATACTATGACGACATCTGGACCGACGGCTGGATCACCCACTGCCAGGAAAATTCTATTCCCTATGAGGTGATCAACGGCTTCCGGACGGACACGGTCCAGTACCTTCAAAATTTCTCGTCCCTTTTCTGGAATTTTAATCCCTGGCGTTATGAAGACCTCAACTTTGCGCGGCACATCCTCAAAACCGCTGAGTTTATGGGTTTGAAAGTTTTTCCGAACGAGGCCACCCACTGGCACTACGACGACAAGATCGCGCAGAAATACATCCTGGAAGCCATCAACGCTCCCCTCGTACCCACCACCGTTTTTTACGATTTGAAGGAGGCGCTTCAATGGGTCCGGAAAGCCCAGTTACCCCTCATCGGCAAATTGCGCCGGGGAGCCGCATCCAACAACGTCTTCCTCCTCAAAACCAGGGCGCAGGCCGAGGCCTTCTGCGAAAAAATGTTCGGCCCAGGGATCAACCCGGCTCCCCAACTCTTCAGCGACATGGGGGTGCGAATGAACAAGGCTAAAAAGCTGAAATCGGGCAAGGAGTTAGTAAAGGCCTTCGCCAAGCTTGCGAAAAAGATCTCTAGTGCGCGGCGGTACTCCCAGATCGAAAGGGGTTACGTCCTTTTTCAGGACTTTATGCCCGAGAACAAGCATGACGTGCGTATCTTTGTCATCGGTAATAAGGCTTTCGGTTTCACCCGGAACATGCGAAAGGGCGATTTCCGGGCTTCGGGCAGCGGTTCTTTCGACTATAGCCGTGATCGGATGCCCGATGAAACGGTGAGGGCGGGCTTCGAGATTTCCCAAAAGCTCGGGTTTCAGGCCATGAATTACGATTTTCTGAGGGATAAGGACGGGAAATACAAGTTGATCGAAATGAGCTTTGGGACGTTTGCCAAACCTACTTATGACTGCCCCGGTTATTGGGATAAGGACCTGAACTGGCATGAGGGGCACCATTGGCCCCAGGCTGAAATCTACAAGGTCGTGGTCCAGGGCGGAAACTAGAAAATCTCACCCCGCCCCAAGCGTTACCGAAAAGAAATTTAAATAATGCCGGACTTCGTTTCGACCCTTCTTGATGGGCTGGCCCCCTTGGTGGCTCCTATGGCCGTGGTTTACGCTTTAAGGGTTGGACCGGCTCAAGGTCACCGTGGCTTCCTGGCTGCGGACATACCATTCGCCGACGGCATTCCGTGGAACAACAATGAAGGAATAGGCGTCCTGGTTCCCGGGGGCCTTCATCAAGAGGTTTGTATCGGCCGTATTGATCTCCCTTTCAATCTCATAAACACCGTCTAAGGCCGGGCTGTAAAGCAGGATATAACCGGTAGCGGCGGGCTCCCCGTCCCAGGAGAGGAAGACTTCCCGGTCAGGTTGGGTTACAGCGCTCAAACGGCGGCCCGAGGGTTGGCCTAATTGGGTCAGGTCTCCGGCCGTTGGAAACCAGAGATAAGTTCCAATAGTTTTTTCCTTACCTTTACTTTCCAGGGCCGTGACGATCCACTGGTAGCCCCAATAGTCAGAGGCGTTGATCACCCAGACCTTGTTCTTTTGCGTGGGTACGCGGGTCAATTTGATCGTTTGTCCCTCGGGCGACTTGCGGTAAAGGTTGTAACCGATAATTTCTCTTTCCCGGGGAACGGCCCAGGAAAGTTGGAGCCCTATCCCGTCGACCCTTCCAAATAAACCGTTGGAGACCGACTGTTTGTGTGCGGTCGTTCCTACTTCCTGCTGGGCAAGTTCAATGGCCGACTTTTGGTCCGGAGTTGTAAAACGGATCTCGGGTGAGGGCTCACTTCGGCCTCCTCCTTCCCCGAGAGAAAGCACCGCAATGCTGTAAGCTGTTCCGGGAGTGTAGTTTTTAAGGTCGTAAACCGTGTTGGAAACAGGTTGTGAGGCCGTCCAGTCATTCCCATTGACCGGCCGGGTCATCACCTGGTAAGCCTTCACTGGCCCAGAAGCCCTTTCCCACTTAATTTCAAGGGTTTGATAGTCCTTTTGGCGGACAGCAACGTTTTGGGGGGCGTTGAGGTCTCCTCCCGGAATCCATGGCCCATCCCAACGGAAGATGCCCGATATTCGGTTAACTGTTCCCAGATTGCTGTAGGGTTCAAAGGCATAATCAAGCTGGAAGAACGAAAACCGGATCCCCGCCCCAGCGGTAAATCCCTCGACCTGTGAATTAACCAGATAGCCTGCCCTCAAGGCGAAAGTTTTTTCGTACCAATACTCGGCCCCTAGGCCGTATCGCTGGGTTGTGTCAGTTGCCTCATAAGAAATATCCGCCGCCAAGGTGAGTGAGTGTTTAGCATTCTCCCAAGCGGACCAGGCGATGCCCGCATTCGCCACTAACGGAAGCGGCTCCATGCTTGAGAACTGGACACCCGGGCCTAGGTTGAGGACACTTCCAGCCAAGGTCCATTGCGGTGCCACCTGGTAACGGGCCCCGAAATCGAAGCCGAAGCCCTTCCCCTCGACCGTATAGAGCTTCTCATCGATATATTTGGCTCCCAGGCCCAATTGAAGTCCGTTAAAGGATTTTCCCCAAGCAACGATCAGGGCCGTGTCCTGGACCGAAACGGCGGGCGCGGAGGCCGAAATGGTGCTGTTGAATGGCGCTGTCCCCATGCCCAAATAACCCAGCCCCAAAACCCCGGAACCGCCCAGGGGGATCGCCGCCCCCACGAAGTCGTAGCCAATGTCCGCCAGGAAGTCCTCGTGTCCGTACCCGATCTCCGGAAGACGGATATTCCCCAAGCCCGCAGGGTTAAAGGACAGGGTGTTGATGTCGTCAGCCACGGCGCTAAAAGCTTGGCCCATGCCGTCGGGCCGGGCGCCCGTCGTCATGAGAAGGAAATCAGCCCCTGATGTCAGGGTTGAGGCGACCGCCCCCCGGCCCAGAACCAGGAAGAACAGCAAGGCCCAAAAGCCGATTAGAGGGCTCCGGAAGTTCCTTAAATCTCTACAAGGTTTCAAAAGTGGTTTCATTGCTTGAGCACCACCACTTTCCGGAGGATCGTTGTGCCGTTCGCCTGCCGCACCGCCACCAGGTAAAGGCCGGTGGAGGCCGACGATCCCCCGTCGTCCTTGCCGTCCCATGTGGCGCTGGAAGCCCCGGACGTCACCGTTAAATTCCGCACTAGCGCGCCAGTAGCGGTATGGATAGTGATGGCCAGGGGGTCTCCTCCAGCATCGTTGTATTGGACCGTCAAGGGGGCGTCGCTGAGGTCATGGAAGACGTTGGCGCTCAGGTAAGCCGCTCCCGGAGCCACGGCCGGAGTCGGAGTGAGGGTGGCATGGAGCAGGACGCCCACCGCCCACCAGGAGAAATGGGAGGTGACTACCGTGATGGAGTTGTTTGTGATTCCAATGACGTTGGTCGCGCTCCAGCCCGAGCTGCTGTTGGTGCTATTGGTAAGGACTGTTAAGTCCCCCTGCCCGAAACCACTGGGAATTTGACCCGAGTTATAGGGGAAGGTCAATGTCACAGGGGCGATTGGTTGGGCACCTCCCAAAATACTTATCGAATAGGAGTTTGAGTTGAGTAAAAATTCAATTCCCGATCCGGTAACGATGGCGGGAGCTGTCCCAGAGCCGTATTCGTTGACGTTGAATTGAACAGAGCCAACGCTAAAAGCGTTGGCGGGCAAGGCAATGATGATGTTATTCAACCCAAGGGGCACGAAAGAATTTGACGACCCATTGTTGTAAGTAAAGCTTCCAGAACCACTGGGAGTGTCCGTGGATGTGGCACTAGGGGTGGAAGAGGGGGTTAGGGTAGGCGTGTTGGTGATTGTGGAAGTGGCCGTCTGGGTCGCGCTGTTGGTGGGGGTGGAGGTGGCTGTCGTTGTGGGAGTGAAGGTGGCCGTGGGGGTGGGAGTAATGGTGGTGGTGGATGTGGGGGTGGAAGAGGCGGAGTTAGTGGGGGTATTGGTGCCCGTAGCCGTGGGGGTGTTCGTGGTCGTTTTGGTGGTCGTGGACGTGGCCGTACTAGTAGCCGTCCGGGTTGGTGTAACAGTGGCCGTACTGGTGGCGGTATTCGTTGTTGTTCCAGTAGCCGTGGCCGTCGGGGTATTCGTGGCCGAGTTGGTGGGGGTGGCTGTAAAGACAAAGGTATTGGTTGTTGTATTGGTGGCCGTATTAGTCCCGGTATTGGTGGTGGTGTTAGATGGGGTATAGGTCTCAGTGGAGGAGGGAGTGCCGGTGGCCGTATTCGTGGCTGTATCAGTCGGGGTATTTGTGGGAGTGGCCGTATTGGTGGTGGTAGGTGTGTCAGTTAATGTAGCCGTGAAGATGAGGGTGTTAGTCGGGGTGTTGGTAGCCGTATCGGTCCCCGTATCGGTTGCGGTCGCCGTGGCGGTCTTAGATGGGGAGTCGGTCGCGGTGAGGGTGGGAGTGCTAGTGGCCGTCCAGGTATTTGTATGGGTATTCGTGGCCGTATTGGTCTGCGTACTTGTGGGCGTTTGTGTACCGGTGTTGGTGGGCGTGTCGGACGGTGTGGCCGTAAAGACCAGGGTATTGGTGGGGGTTCCGGTAGCTGTATCCGTGTCGGTGTTGGTGGGAGTATCCGTGGCGGTGTTGGTAGGGGTATTGGTCGCAGTGGAGGAGGAAGTACTGGTAGCTGTCCAAGTGTTGGTATGGGTATTCGTTGCCGTTTTGGTGGCCGTAGCCGTGGCGGTGCTGGTGCCGATATCGGTGGCCGTCAGGGTGGGTGAGGGGGTAGGACTGTTAGTAGCCGTGTCCGTGGAAGTATAGCTGGGTGTGGAGGTGGCACTGTTCGTGAAAGTACCCGTTGGAGTAGCCGTGGCACTGTCCGTCGGGGTAGCGGTAGGCGTGGCCGTGAAGATAAGGGTATTGGTGGGAGTGGCGGTGGCTGTATTCGTCGGGGTATTGGTCGACGTCGAGGTATTGGTTGCCGTATTCGTTGCGGTATTCGTAGCCGTATTGGTCGCCGTCCAAGTATTAGTCGGGGTATCCGTGGCTGTATTAGTCGCAGTATTTGTATCCGTCCGGGTATTTGTAGACGTATTCGTTGCTGTATTCGTCGGGGTGCTGGTCGCTGTCCAAGTATTGGTAGCCGTATTCGTAGCCGTGTTGGTCGGGGTATTCGTGGCTGTCCAGGTATTGGTAGGTGTACTGGTAGCAGTGTTGGTGGCCGTGTTCGTTGTGGTCCAGGTATTCGTCGCCGTATTCGTTGCGGTGTTAGTTTCTGTGTTCGTTGCGGTATTCGTAGCCGTATTGGTTGTTGTCCAAGTATTAGTCGGGGTATCCGTGGCCGTATTAGTGGCAGTGTTTGTAGCCGTCCTGGTATTTGTAGACGTGTTCGTCGCAGTATTCGTCGCGGTGCCGGTCGCTGTCCAAGTGTTGGTAGCCGTATTCGTAGCCGTGTTGGTCGGGGTGTTCGTGGCCGTCCAGGTATTGGTGGGTGTACTGGTAGCAGTGTTGGTGGCCGTGTTCGTTGTGGTCCAGGTATTCGTCGCCGTATTCGTAGCGGTGTTAATTTCTGTGTTCGTTGCGGTATTCGTAGCCGTATTGGTTGTTGTCCAAGTATTAGTCGGAGTATCTGTGGCCGTATCGGTCGCAGTGTTTGTAGCCGTCCTGGTATTTGTAGACGTATTCGTCGCGGTGCTGGTCGCTGTCCATGTGTTGGTGGCTGTATACGTCGTAGTGTTCGTCGGGGTATTCGTGGTCGTCCAGGTATTGGTCGGTGTATTGGTTGTTGTGTTAGTGGGAGTGTTGGTAGTTGTATTGGTCGCTGAATTAGTGGGGGTACTGGTCGCAGTCCAGGTATCCGTAGCAGTGTTGGTAGTGGTATTTGAGGAGGTATCAGTAGGGGTAAGGGTAAAAGTTTCCGTATCCGTCGGAGTATCGGTGGGGGTATCAGTAGTCGTATCGGTCGGGGTGTCCGTAGGGGTGTCGACCTGTGCCCAAACCGGCGCGGCGCCTAAAAGGACCATCCCGATAAGCAGGAACATACCCACGGAGAAGCAGGCTTTTTTGCCGCATAACCCGGCGATCGGATAAATTTTTTCTCGATTCATAACCATCTTCAAATCAGCAACCCAAACTCCCCAAAGGAACGACGTTTGGTTGATGAACTTCCTCCTCAGGATGTCAGGCCCCTCTATATTCTCGGGCTAATATTGCTTTTGGCCTCAAACGTTTTATCCCCCATTGCAAAGGCTGCTCTGGCCTTAGAAAACAAAAGCCAGCCGGGGTGGGCTGGCTTTCAGGCTTCATCATCCCCTTCACAATGCAAAACGGCCCGGACCGGTTAGGGCCCGGTGACCGTCAAATGAGTTGTGTATTTAGCTTTGATCGCGTTGATCTGGGTTGTAATGTTCAGGTCAGTGGCTCCATCACCAGTCACATTCAAGTTTGATCCATTGTTATTAAACCCGGGCACCGTGGTTACCGACAAATTGCTGATATCAGTCACCGGGTTGTTGGAGATATCCAGCGAAAGGGCGGTTGTGGGGCCATTGAAAACACCCATTTGACCCAAGGCCGGCACGCTAAGAAGGCCGGTATATTCCAGGGCGATTGATTGGGCGCTCTTCCAATTGGCCATAGCCGAAATGGTCGTCAGGTTGGCGTTGTCTGAGAAGCTGGCCGTCTGCAAATTGACGAGGGTGGTGAGGGCGGAGATATCTGCAATGTTGTCGTTGGAAGCATAAAGGATTTGCAGGTTGGTCAGGTTCGCAACGACCCCGATTCCTCCGGTGAAACCGCTGGTCGGATTACAGCCGATCATATAAAGGGCGGTGAGTTTGGTTAGGCCGGCCAGGGGCGCCAGAGATGTCACGGGTTGGTTTGAGAACTCAAGCTCCTGGAGATTAGTCAAGTTCGCCAGGGGAGCAATGCTGGTGATCAATCCCGGAGTTCCAAACTGGTCGCTGGCCGTTCCCCCTCGCATCTCGAGAAATTCAAGACTCGTGATATTCGCCAAGGGAGCGAGGTTGCTCAACACATCGTTATAGTCCATGTGGAGCGCAAAGAGGTTGTTATAAGTTGCCAGGGACGCGAGCGGGCTAAGGTCCGTGACTGGGTCTCCTTGGATGGAAAGTACCGTCAGCTCATTGCAGTTCTGCAACCCGTAAATGCTGGTGACGCCCAAGTTGTCCGCGTTGATGGAGACGGCGGCTTGCAGCACTGAAAGCGGAATATCCGCCGGGGTTCCCGAGGTAGGCGTGGGCGAACCGAGGGACTTCAGGATGCCCAAGCGCAGGTTCGGGTCAGGCACGTTGAAGGGTGAAGTGGCCGTGGGTGTAACAGTGGGTGTGGAAGAGGGAGTGGAAGTGGGCGTAGCGGTACCCAGGGTGATGGTGGGGCCGGTGGCGCTTCCGGTTACGTTGATCGAGCCGCCCGAAGACAACCCGCCCTGGACCTGGCCGGAGCTGATGTTGGTGGCAAAGGAACCCGAAGCCGATCCAGAGAAGTCATAGGTTAGGGTGTAGCTTACCGCGGCTCCCGCGGCCAGGGTGTCAAAGGGTACGCCCGAGAAAGTGACGGTATTGGCCCCAACATTGAAACTGGCATCCGCCAAGGGGCTGGAGTTCCCGTTCCGGTACAACCAGACCTTGTTGACGTTGATCCAGGGGTTTCCGGACTCCGTCAGGGTAAAGGACAAGTCTGCCAAAGTCACGGCTTGAACCCCGGGATTGGACAGGTTTGCCAATAAGACGGTCACCCCAGTACTTCCAATAAGGTAGGAGCTATTGGGGGGTTCAGTCGGCTGGACGATAGAAACCACTTCGTTGGTAGGCGTGCTGGTCGGGGTGTAAGTGGGGGTCAAGGTCGCAGTAGAAGTAGGGGTGTTCGTGGGCGTGGAAGTCGCGGTATTGGTAGCCGTATTGGTCGGGGTTGAGGTAGCCAAGGCGATAGTGATCGTCGGCCCGGTGACGCCGCCCGTCACCACGACGCCGCTTCCGTTCGTAACCGAAACCCCGGCATTCGTGACGCTTGCCGCGAAGGTTCCGAACGCGGAAGTGGAGCTATAGAAGTCGACAGTCAAGGTGTAAGTCACCGAGGCCCCGACTGCGAGCGTGTCAAAAGAAGATCCATTCTGGAAAGTAACGGCGTCGGTTCCTTCTCCGGCAAAAGTTTGTTTCGAGAAGGTGACTGCGCTGGAATTCTTGAACAAGGAAAGGTTGGAAATGTCCGAATAGTCGTCCCCTGTGCCGGTGACAGAAATGGCCATAGAATCAAGAGTGGCTACATTGGTGCCCGCATTGGTCAGGATCATGTTCATGAGGGTTACGCCCGAAGTTCCCGGAACGTAGGAAGAGGAAGGCGGTTCGTTGTACGGCACGAGGACCACGTTGGCAGGGGTTGCGGTGGGACTCAGGGTGACCGTAGGCGTGGAACTGGCAGTCGAAGTGGCCGTCTGGGTGGTGGTATCGGTCGGTGTGGAAGTGGGGGTCAAAGTGGCCGTAGACGTGGGCGTGGATGTCGCCGTGTTGGTGGGTGTGGGTGAGGGGTTGGCGATAGTTAAGGCGGGACCCGTCGCGCTTCCGTTTACGTTGGTACCATCTGCGGCCGTCAGGGACACGCCGGAAGCAGCCAGGCTGGCGGTGATGGACCCTGTTCCCGAGCCTGTGAAGTTAAAAATCAGGGTGTAGGTTACGGGCGAACCGGGTGCGAGAACGTCTAGGAAGGAACCCGAGGAAATAGTCACCGAATTGCCACTCAAGAGCAGGGAGCCTGACCCGATCAGGATAAGGTTGGAATTATACAAACCGACCGTGGCCTGGGTGTTCCCGGTCCCAGGAACGGAGAAAACTAGGGAGTTAAGGGTCGCCGGGGCATTCCCCGTGTTGGATAAGCCCACCACGATGGCCGTCACCCCCGAAGTTCCGGGCAGGTAGGAAGCTGGTGAAGGCTCGGTCGGTTGTTGGATGAGGATGCTCAAGGGAGTGGACGTGGGTGTTAAGGTGGCCGTGTCGGTCGGCGTCAAGGTTGCAGTAGAGGTTGTGGTGGCGGTTGGGCTTGAAGTCGTGGTTTGGCTGGGCGTAGCCGTCACCGTCGAAGTGGTGGTGGAAGTAGCCGAGTTAGTCATCGTGGCGGTGGCCGTGTTGGTGGCTGTCGATGTCGGTGTTCCCGTATTTATCAAAGTATTGGTTGGCGAAGCGCTGGCAGTGGCTGTTGGGCTGGCGGTAGTCGTATTCGTTACCGTGGATGTGGTTGAGTTAGTAGCTGTCGAGGTCGGGGTGCCGGTGTCCACTAAGGTATTAGTTGGCGTGGCGCTGGCCGTGGCCGTTGGGCTGGTGGTAGCCGTATTGGTTGCCGTGGACGTAGTCGAGTTTGTAGCAGTTGAGGTTGCGGTGCTGGTGACCGCAAAGGTATTGGTTGGTGTGGCAGTGGCCGTTTTAGATGGGGTCATGCTAAGTGTAGCGCTCGGGGAGTTTGAAGGCGTGGAGGAAGGAGAGGAAGTTATAGAACTCGCCTGGGTAAAAGTGGCCGTGGGTGTGTTCGTTGCTTGTCCGCCGCCGTTATTGTTGGAGGGCGCAGTTGGACCGCTCTTGGAGGGACAGCCCGAGAAGAGGACGGCCACCGGAATCAAGATAGCGAAGAGGACCCACGAATAATTTTTTCTAAACACAGCGCACTTCCTGGAAAATATTTTTTTTGGCGGCAATGGGCTTTGAAGAAGGCACAGGATAGTAAAACGGGGGGGTGTATTGCAAGCTAAAGTTAAAGAGTTAACCATGATAGTTAAAGAGTTAACTAACTGTTAATAAACCGACAACAAAAGGGCTCTTATCCGCACGTTAAAGAGAGTTTCTCACTCCAATTCGGATCAAGAAAACGATTTTATTTTAAAAATCGGACCGGATTTTATCAAATTCCCCGCTTATTGAAGAAATGAAGCCGATTTTTAGAACAGTTCAGAAAATTCCTTTGTTTTCCCATTCCAAATACCAATCCACGAAGCGTTTGAGCCCATCCCGGATATGGGTTTGGGGGGCATAGCCCGTCTTCAAAACTAGGGTGTCGATATCCGCGGCAGTTTCCAGCATATCCCCCGGTTGGAGTGGGAGAAGTTGCATGCGAGCCTTTTGGCCCAAAAGGTCCTCTAAGTGATGGATAAATTCCATCAAGGGGACGGGGTTGTTGTTCCCGATGTTGAACAGCTGGTAAGGCGGTTTTTCACCCGTCGGCGGCAAGTTCGTGATCCTGACAACACCCTCGATGATGTCGTCCACGTAAGTAAAATCCCGCCGCATATCTCCATGGTTGAACACCTTGATCTCTTTCCCAGCCCGGATGGCTTTGGCGAAAAGGAAGTAGGACATGTCAGGCCGGCCCCAGGGACCGTAAACCGTGAAGAAGCGCAGGCCCGTCACGGGGATTCCGAAAAGGTGGCTGTAGGAATAGGCCATCAGTTCGTTAGCGCGCTTAGTGGCCGCGTAGAAGCTCAAGGGGTGGTCCGCCCGGTCCTCGACGGAAAAGGGGACTTGGTTGTTGGCGCCGTAAACCGAACTGGAGGAGGCATAGACCAGGTGGCGAACTTTCAGGGTCCGGGCGGCCTCCAGGATGTTGGCGAAACCGATCAGGTTGCTGTCCACATAAGCCTGGGGGTTCTCGATGGAGTAGCGCACACCGGCTTGGGCGGCCAAATGCACGATGATTTCAGGTTTTTGGTCCTGGATCAGGTTTTGGGCCGCGGGCCTCTCGCTTAAATCCTGTTGGAAGAACTTGAACGAAGCATTTTTTTGCAACTGCCGCAAGCGTTCCTGTTTGAGCCGTACATCATAATAGGCGTTCAGGTTGTCCGCGCCCAGAACCTCATGGCCTTCTTTCAAAAGGCGCAGGCATAGGTGAAACCCGATGAAGCCTGCCGCCCCGGTCACGAAGATTCGCATTTCAGTGGCTCCCCATCAAAATTATTTTCAAATCCGCCGCTTTTAAGCGTTGGCGGACTTTTTTTCAACAAGGCCTTCCATCAGGCTGGTCAAGGTCGCCAGATGCTTCTCGGGCGTATGGTCTCGGAGGTATCTTTCCCGTGCCCCGTGTGACATTACGGAAACCCAATAGGGGTCCGAAAGTTTTTCAAGAGCCTTTGCCAGGGCCCCTTCGTCTCCGGGTGGCACTAAATTGCCGTTCACCCCGTCCTCCACCAGTTCCATCATGCTGCCAATGGCTGAGGCGATAATGGGTTTTCCAGCGGACATTGCCTCCAAGATGGAATTCGGCATGTTCTCAAACCAAAGCACAGGGTGGACCACGCAGTGGCAACCCCTTAAGGTCTCCCAAAGCGCTTCCCCTTTGAGTTCGCCGTCCATGGAAACCAGGGGGCGATGGGCCCCGTCAAGCAGGGCGAACAGGTGGTCCCGATAACCCGGTTCCACGTCGCCCACCAGCTTCAAGCCGAAGGCTGGATTGGAAATCCGGTTGAAGGCCTTGACCAGTACGTCCATTCCCTTGGCTGGAACAATGGCGCCAAAATAAAGCGCGTAAGGCTTGCCGGACGGGGTGGTTTTCCCTTCCCGGAAAAGATCTTCGGTAAAGGTCGGCAGATGCTTGACCTTGGATTCGGGAAAGGGTCCGTGCTGAATAAGTGTTTCCCGCATGTACTTCGAGGGGCAGATGAAATAGTCCGCATACCCGTAATCCTTCCGCCAGCGGTTGACGCGGATTTGAAGGGCTCTCAAGAGAGATCCAATGCGCGACCCATGCACGCATTTGTACTGAACCGCTGCCCAGGGCCTGGTGAGGCATTCGGTGCATGATTGGTTGTCCCGGAAAAACAGGTAACTGGCGCAGAACATATGGTAGTCGGAGAGGCGGTACAAAACCGGGAGGTCGAACTCCTTCTTGGCGATCCGCAGGATTTGGGGAAGAAAGGTGAAGGACAAGTAAATCGTATAGACCAGGTCGGGTTTCGTGTCCCGTATCGCGTTGCGGAGCTTTCTGCTCACTTCAGGGTTAAAGAACATATTAACCGCTGTTTTGATCTTGGTGGCGGTGGACAGTTTCATATCTTTTAACAAAAAAGGCCCCGGGCCGGTAATGGGATCGGGAAAATAGGGGAGGTAAGGCGTTTCCTGAGTGGCGTCGTAGCGGAACGAAAAAGGGACTACCGTATGGCCCGCTTTTTCCAACCCGCTTTTAATATTGAAAAAATACCGGTCCGCGCCGCGGTAATTGAAATAATGATTGTTCACCATCAATATTTTCATGGCCGTTGACTCTTCCCTTGGTCGCAAGGGATGGGCTTTCACAGGTTATAGGCTCGGTCATTTAAACCGGGGTTTAAGTCCCGGCAGTGTACCATGGCCACTGTCAGGGGTCATCCCGGAGTTCCGAACCGGACAAAACGATTACAACTTACGGGCCTTTACGCGAAAACAGCTTGCGCCGGAGCTTTCGGAAAGCGGGGTAAAACCGGCTGGTCTTCCAGAAAAACTCCAAGGGCCCTGCGTCAGGGGAAAGACAGACCCTCCGAGTTTCCATTAAATCGCTTCCGAAATCATTTGGTCCCCATTCCACCACGATGCCAAAAAGATAGCCCGCCCCGGCCACAGCCCTTTTCACAGATTCGCTGAAAAACCCGAAGGGATAAGCGAAGGACACTACTGGCTTTCCCAAAAGGTTTTCCAGCGCGTTTTTGCAGTCCCCCACTTCCCTTTCCACCGCCGAAAGGTTCAGCTTCACCAGGTTGGAATGGGTCATGCTGTGGCCGCCAAATTCCACCAGGCCGCTTTCCGCCATTTCCAGGATTTGGTCCGTTCGCATCAAGGGAGCCCTGGGGCCCCCCTTATCAGCATCCCAAATGTTGGAAGGAATGGTCCGGTCGCCCAAAAGGTAGATGACTGCCTTCATTCCATGTTCCTTCAAAAGCGGAAAAAGATGGAAGAAGTTGTCCTCGTAACCGTCGTCGAAGGTCAAGATGATGGGCTTGGAGGGCGCGGGGCGGGTCAGGATATCCTCAAAAGTAACCGTCTCAAAACCTTTCTCCTTGAGGAAGCAAAGGAGTTTACGCAGGTTTTCACGGGAATAGTGGATGTCGTAGAGGGGGCCATTGGGGATTTCCTCCACGACCCGATGGAACATGAGGATAGGCAAGCTCTTAAGCTTGGAAAGGTTGTTCTCTAAAACTTCGTTCTCTTTAATCGTAAGCTTGGCGTTTTGCACCCGTTCCGTCCCTTATCCCCTTTGGGGCGCTACTTTAACGGCGGTTGGGGTCTTTTTGAAGGGACTAGTAAGAAATTCGGAAGGCTTTCAGGCCCTCACGATGCCAACTGGAAAAAGCAGGGCAGAAGCCCTTTCTTTTACCGAAGAATCAGCATTTTTCCGATTGCCTGCTGGGTGGTGGTTCTCACGACCAGGTAGTAAAGACCGTTGGCCAGTGGAATTCCCCGGGTGTCAGTCAGGGGTAAGGGCACCGTCAAGGTGCCGGGTTGGACCGTGCCCAGGGCCATCTCGCGGACTTTGCGGCCAGTCAGGGTCAACACCTCCAACCGGCCGTGGGTGTCGCTCGCCTCAAATACCATCCGGACTTCAACCGAAGAATCCGGACCCTGAACAGGATTGGGGTAAGGGACGGGAACTCCCACCTGGTGCCCCGGTGTCTCCAAAGTAGGTGTAATTTCCGGCGTGGAGGTATCACCGGACGTGAGGGGGAACGTGGAAGTTGGCGTAGAAGTGGGTGTCGGGGGCATTGTCGCCGTTTTCGTCCATGTGGAAGTGGTTGTGGGGGTGTTGGTCCGAATCGGAAGTGGGGTGAATGTTCCCGTCGATGTGCCCGTCCAAGTGGCAGTGAAAGAAGGTGTTGCAGTGTGGGATGGTGTCCAACTCGATGTGGACGAAGGAGTAGCCGTGCTCAAAGCCGTTGACGTCTTGGCGGCCGTCGCACTCGGGGTCATTGAATCCGTCGACGTGGGGGTGGCGGAGGGCGTCGTGGAAAAAGTGGATGTAGCAGTGGAGGTAAATGTGGGGGTGAGCACGGGGGTATTGGTGCGTACCAATGTGAATGAAGGCGTAGCAGTTCCTGAAGCCGTCGACGTCTTAGAGGCTGTCGCACTAGGGGTCATTGAATCCGTCGATGTGGGGGTGGCAGAGAGTGTTGTCGAGTAAGTGGATGTGAGAGTGGAAGTGGGTGTGGAGGTCAGCGTCTTGGTGGCGGTAGCCGTCAAAGTGGAAGTTCGCGTGGGAGTGGGTGTCGCGGTATAACCGTTCAAGTTGGTGGCCGTGGCTGTGGCCACCGGGGTAGGCGACCCGCTTGCCGGTGGGGGATATTTCCAGACCCCAAAACAGGAGCCCGTGGAATAAAGATACCGGGTGGTCGGGTTCACTCGCACGCATTCCGATTCCCGGCCCCCGTCCAGGCCCGTGTCCCCCGGTTGCATCGTCAAGGGCGTCCAGGTCTTGCCCGCGTCCGTGGAGCGCCTTACGGCTTGGCTGCTGATGTAGCTGTTCCCTGTCCAAGCCGTGTAGACGATATCCGGGTCGACGGGATCGACCGCCACCGAATAGGCCCCCTGGTTGCCCTCATTGTCGGTGGCCAGGCGTGAAGTGATCATTGTGGCGGTGCCTCCCGTCAAGGGCGAGGTGAAAAGGTCTCCCTGGGAATCCACCACATAGAGCTGGCTATTCTTCCAGTCGCAGGCAATATCGATGACGGTGGAATTGACCCCCACCACGTTGGTCCAGCTATTGCCGTGGTCCGTGGACTTGACCACCTCGGACCCCTTGGACCCATATAGCTCGAAACTTCCCGAGGGGTTGGAGTTGTAGGTGAAGACCCCGTCGCAGGCGCTCATCGCGCTCCAACTAGATCCGCCGTTGATGGTGCGGTACTGGTCCCAGAAAGCCACAGTGGCGGAAACCGGGTCCCCACAAGCCGCCTGGGTGTTGTTTCCCACCAAGCCGGTGTTACTGAAGCTGCTTCCGCCGTTGGTGGAAACCATCAGGGTGGCCGCCGCCCCCCAACTGGGCGCGTTGCCCGCCGCAAAGACGGTCGAGCTCAGGGCATAGCCGCCATAGGTGAAGCCCCCCCATCCCTGACCCGAAACGTTCAGGTATTGCCAAGCGGGGGAGGAAGCCGTAGCGGCGGCCGTGAAGGCTGAGTTGTAGTCCTGGCTGGTCACCAGGAGCAGGTTGGGGTTCTGCGGGTTGAAATTGAAGTAGCCCGTGCAGGTGAAGTCATTATAGCCGTTGGCGGCCCAGGTAAAATTCGCTCCGGCGTTGGCGGTCTCGCTAATGAAATCCCCGCCGCAGGTCCAGGCCTGGTTGGCATTGGTGGGGCTCCACACAAAGAGCCACTCCCGCGTGTTCATGGGGATGAAGCTTTGAGAGGAGTTCAAGGAACAGGCCGACCAACTGGCCCCCCCGTTGGTGGAGTAATAATAGTTCTGGGAAGTATAGGAACCTTGGTCGTCGTCAATAAGCATGTTGTTAGAGTTGGCCGGGCTGACCTTGAGATTCCTCAGGCCCGGCGAGTCCGTGGTGGGAAGGCCCGTGCTAGCCAGCTTGGTGAAACTGGCACCCGCGTTGGTGGAAACATAGACTCCGTTCGTCTCATTTATGTAGACATTGTTGGGTTGAGTGGCAATCACATCCAACCCCAGGACAGAGCCCGTCACGACTTGGGTGAAACTTGATCCTCCGTTAGTGCTCAAATAAAATCCGTTTGCTGTGGCGACGTACACCGCCCCAGTGGAGGGGTTCACCTTCACGATGCCGTCGGAAAAATTAGTTTGGATTTCACTCCAGGTGTTCCCCCCGTCGGTGGATTTCCAAAGTCCCCCACCCCCGTCCGAGTAGTTCACCCAATAGGCCACAGCGCTCATGCTGACACCCCCCGACAGCGTTCCGCTGGAGGCGTCGAAGGCCACCGAGTCGTGGTAGGTTCCCGACCCCTGAATGTTCTTCTGCAACACCGGACTCCAGGAGGCTGCTTGGGTGGTGGAAAGCCAGAGGCCGTTCCAGGACTGGGCGCCTGAGTTATCCCCCACAGCCAAAACTCGCTGGTTGTTATTGGGATCGATAGCGAAGGCACAGGCTCCCCGGGGAGCATAGCCCACATCCGCAGGCTGCCAGTTGGCTCCCCCGTTGGTGCTACGAAAGATCCCCCCCACATCCGTTCCCATCATGAGAAAGGTCCCCGTGGAATCGATGGCGAGGTTTTGGACCACCTGGCAACCTTCACCCCCGCTGTTGCCTGCGCTTAAACTACCCTGTGTCACCAACGGAATCGGCTGCCACAAGGAGGTAGCGGCTTCGGCGGCCTCCGGAAGGCCGCAAAGAAGCCCTACCGCCCACAAAAGAAGCCGGAAGGTTTTCAGCCTAAAAAGGCGGTAAACAAAACGAACTCGTCTCACCGAAAAGGCGTTGTTCTTCAGCATGGAAAGGCCCTCTTTTCCTGTACTTAGCGAAGAATGGCTCAAATCGTTTTTCCCAGGGGACGTGGAAAATCCCTTTGGGTTTGGCTTTTCAAGCGGGTTTCATCCCGGGGACAGGCCAGATTCCTGTGAGTAAAAAATCAGAAACCTTTGGATTCCAGCAACGAGCATTCAAGGGCGATGGAGGAACCTAGGCGGTCAGCCGTTCATGGTCGGCTGAGATCGGATGTTTTTTAGGTTGGGGGGGGAGCGCCCAAGGCAATGGACACTCCTGCTTTCGGAACGTAAGACTTGTGGAGTTTTTTCCGGAGGCGGATTCGGTGGAAAAAACCTTCGAAGAGCCCTTTGAGCAAAGCACCCTTCGTTGATTAAATTATACGAGATGGAATAAGGATGGAAAGTTTGTTACAAACGGAAAGAACTTAAGGATCGTTTTACTCTTTCATTTCAGTGAATGGTAAAGGGCAAACTCGTTTTTTTCTCCGTGCACCGTTTTCCCGATTTTTTAAAATTTTTATTCTTCCCCACTTTAGTGCAGAAATTCGAAATAGAAATGCAGAATTTTTTCGAAGAAGGTGGACGGTGGATTTTCGGTCAATGCTCCTCGGCCATTAGCGGAGAATAAGAAGCTTGCCGACCGATTGGTCGGTGGTGGTCTTCACGACGAGGTAGTAGAGGCCGTTGGCCAGCGGGGTGCCCCAAGTGTCGGTCAAGGGAAGGGTGAGGACGAGGGGTCCTGGATGGACGGTTCCCAGGACCGTTTCACGGACCCTTCGGCCGACTACCGTGACAACCTCCAGGCGCCCGTGGGTGTCGCTCTTCTCGAAGTTAATCTCAACCTGGATGGAAAGGGCCGGGCCCTGCACGGGGTTCGGGTAGGGGATCGGTATGCCGACGATTCCCGAGGAAGGCCCGATGCTTGCCAAAGGAGTGGGTGTGGAGGTGTAGCCAAACAAATTAGTGGGTGTCGGGGTCGGGGTCCAGGTGGTGGTCGGGGTTTTGGTGGGCGTACCGGTGGGGGTGGGGCTGAAGGTGGAGGTCGGAGTGTTGGTGCGGGTGGGCGTCAGTGTGGGTGTGCGGGTGAAGGTGGGCGTGGAGGTCCAGCCGTTCAGGTTGGTCGGGGTGGGCGTGGGTGTAAAGAGATTGGGAGGCGGATATCGCCAGACCCCAAAGCAGGAACCCGTCGAATAGAGGTACCGGGTGACTGGGTGCACTCGAACGCATTCCGATTCCTGACCCCCGTCCAATCCCGTGTCCCCGGGTTGCATCGTCAAGGGTGTCCAGGTCTGCCCACCGTCCACCGAACGGCGCACCGCCTGGTTGCTGATGTAACTATTCCCTGTCCAGGCCAAATAGACCACGTTCGGGTCCACCGGATCCACTGCCACCGAATAGGCCCCCTGGTTTCCCTCGTTGTCTACGGCCAGGCGCGAGGTAATCTTCACTGGGCTTCCGCCGCCTGACAGGCTATAGGTGAAAAGGTCCCCTTGCGAATCCACGATGTAAAGCTGATTGTTCATCCAATCACAGGCGATGTCGATGACCGTGGAGGGAACCCCCACAACGTTAGTCCAGGTTGCGCCATGGTTCGTGGATGTCACTACTTCCGCACCACTGCCGCCATAGAGCTCGTGGCTTCCCGAGGAGTTGGAATTATAGGTGAAAACACCGGAGCAGTTGGTCATGGTGGACCAACTACCGCCGCTGTTGGTGGTGTAATACTGGTCCCAAAAGGCCACGCCGGCACTGACCGGATCCCCACAGACAGCCTGGGTATTGTTTCCAACTAGCCCCGTACTGGTCCAGTTGCCCCCGCTATTGGTGGAGACCATCATGGTGGCGGGCGCGTACCAGGACGCCGCGTTTCCGGCTATCATCACGCTGGGACTAAGGGCGTAGCCCGCGTAGGTGTAACCGCCCCATACCTGGCCCGACACATTCAAGTACTGCCACGTGACTGAGGCGTCGGTCACGCCCGCGGTGAAGGCTGAGTTGTAATCCTGGCTGGTCACCAGGAGCAGGTTCGGGTTCTGTGGATTGAAGTTGAAATAGCCTGTGCAGGTAAAATCGTTGTAGCCATCGGCGGCCCAGGAAAAATTCGCCCCAGCGTTGGCGCTCTCACTGATGAAGTCCCCGCCACAGGCCCAGGCCTGGTTGGCGTTGGCCGGGTTCCATACGAACAACCATTCCCTGGGGTTCATTGGGATGAAGCTTGGGGTGGAATTCAGGGAGCAGGCGGACCAGTTGGCACCCCCATTGGTGGAATAATATTGGCTTTGCTGGTCATAAACCCCCTGATCCACGTCGATGAGCATATTGCTGGGGTTGGCCGGGCTTACTTTCAGGTTTCTCAGCCCCGGGGTGTAATTCGTGGGGAGGCCTGCGCTTGTTTGCTGAGTGAAACTTTGTCCTGAGTTGGTGGAAACATAAACGCCGTTGCTTTCATTGATGTAGACATTGTTAGGCTGTGTGGAAATGACATCCAACCCCAGCACCGATCCCGTCACAACCTGCGTAAAGCTGCCCCCCCCGTTGGTGCTCACGTAAAACCCGTTCGCCGTGGCCACGTACACCGCACCGGTAGAGGGCTTCACCTTCACGATACCGTCGGAGAAGGAAGTCTGGATTTCGCTCCAGCTCTGTCCTCCATTCGTCGATTTCCACAAGCCCCCTCCCCCGTCGGAGTAATTCACCCAGTAGGCGGTGCCGCTGAAAGTAACCCCACCCGATACCGTCACGCTGGAGGCATCAAAGGCCACCGAATCGTGGTAGGTCCCCGACCCCTGCATGTTCTTCTGCAAAACCGGACTCCAGGACGCAGCCTGGTTGGTGGAAAGCCACAACCCGTTCCAAGACTGGGCACCCGAGTTGTCCCCTACGGCCAAAACTCGCTGGTTGTTATTGGGGTCGATGGCGAAGGCGCAAGCCCCCCGGGGCGCGTAACCCACGTCCGCGGGTTGCCAATTGGCCCCGCCGTTCAAGCTCCGGAAGATACCCCCCACGTCCGTCCCCATCATGAGAAAGGTTCCCGTGGAATCGATGGCGAGGTTTTGGATCACCTGGCATCCTTCTCCCCCGCTGTTGCCCGCCCCCAGGCTTGCCTGGGTCACCAAGGGTAGCGGTTGCCACAAGGATGAGGCGGACAGCGCGGGGGAAGGTGCGAAAACAGACCCGCCGATAAGGATTACCCATAACAGCACCGGAAAAGAAAACCAGGGCCGTATAAAAAGCATGAAATGGAACTTCTCTCGATTTGTCAGCAAGGTGGGCATTGTTTTATTCGGATTCCATTTTTAAATTTTCGGAAATACCATTCGGTTTGAGGATCAAGGGCGGGTTTCAATCCGCGGATCAAAGTTACCGCAAAAAAATTGAAAATCGAACACAAATACCGAGAGTTTTGAGGAAAACGTGGGCCAAACCCGCCATGGACGGCTCGAAGATCAAATTGACGTAACCAACCCGTTTGCTTTCCGTCAAAGCCTTGCGTGGCAAGCTTGACGGAAACAATGGGCAGCCTTATTTTGGGCCTGCAAAAGAGCTTTAATCTTCCCTAAAAGTGTTCTCAGTGACAGGTTGAGCGCCAGTTACCCCAATGAGGAGTTGTCATGTCAAAGGTAAGTCCAGAAGAGATTAGGAGCCATTACGAATTCGAAAAGGTGCTCGCCCAAAAGTTACGGCAAGCTCCCAAAGAAGAAAGAAAGGGTCTTTACACAAGCCTTTACGACGAACTTTTTAAGAAATTCCCCTATATCATCACCGGGCAGAAGGACAATTCCCGGAACCAGGAGAACCTGGTAAGACGGTTCCTTTCCAGGGATAAAACCTTCCTCGAAGTCGGACCTGGCGAGGGGAAATTGCTTCGGCGGGTCGTCCCCTCGGTAAAAAAAGCTTATGCCTTGGACGTCTCCAACGAAATTACCAAAAAGATCGAAGATGAATCAGGGATCAAAGTCATCATCTCGGACGGTTCCAGCATACCCCTCGAGGACGAAAGCGTGGACGTCGTTTATAGCAATCAATTGATGGAGCATATCCATCCCGAGGACGCCCTGGAACAACTGAAAAGCATCCTGCGGGTCCTAAAAAAGGGTGGAGCCTACCTGTGCGTAACCCCTAGCCGCCTGTCGGGCCCCCACGACATCTCAAGGCGGTTTGACGACGTTGCCACCGGCTTCCACTTGAAGGAATATACGGTCCATGAATTAAGGGATTTATTCTTGAAAGTGGGATTTTCCAAAGTCAAATTGCTGGTAGGTTACGGCCTGTTTGTCCCCTTTCCCCTGGCCCTGGCTCTTTTATTGGAATTGGTCTTGGAAAAGCTCCCCCATCCGCTGGCCAAGGCATTCGGCCGGTTCCCACCGGTCCGGATCCTCTTGGGCGTTAAAATCATCGGAATCAAATAAACCCCTGTAAAAATCTAATGCCTTGACTCAGGGCCTGATTATTTGTCTGCGGATGGGGGAGGGTAGCGCCAAAGTCCAAAACAACTTCCCGCCGAGTAAAGCCACCTCGTTATCGGATGCACCCTCACGCAATGGGATTCTAGGCCTCCGTCCAATCCCCTATCCCCCGGTTGAGGTGTGAGGGTTTTCCAGGTCTCTCCCCCGTCCAAGGAACGCCTTACGCTTTGGCTGCTCAGGTAGTGATCTCCATGCCAGGCGGCGTAAACCACGTTCGGGTTGACGGGATCCACCGCCACCGAAATCGCTTTTTGGTTGCCCTCGTTATCACGTCCCAACCGAAAGGACAGGTTTCTCACGCCACCTGAGGCCGTGTCGTACTGGTAGAGCGATCCCGTGGCGATATATATCTTCCGGTTCTTCCAATCATAGGCTAAGTCCATAACCTTCTCTTCCATTCGAAACACCGGTTTCCAAGTAACGCCATGGTCCGAGGACTTTACAATCGCTGTGCCCCTGGCACCGTAGAGTTCGTGGCCGCCCTTGGGGCTGAAGTTATAAGTGAAGACCCCGTCACAGTCCGGCATGGCCTGCCAGGTTTTGCCACCGTCCGCAGTGCGGTATTGGTCCCAAAAAGCCACCGAAGGGTCGGCCGGATCCCCACAAGCCGTCTCGGTGGAGTCGCCCACCAGGCCCGTGTCTTTCCAGCTGCTTCCCCCGTTGGTGGAAACCATGAGGGTGGCGGGACCGTCCCAGTCTGAAGAATTGCCAGCGAACATCACGTCGGTGCCGAGGGCATAGCCCCCGTAATTGAACCCACCCCAGCCCTTGCCCGAAACCTTGAGGTATTGCCATGTCACGGGGCTCGCGCCGATATTTTCGGTGAAGGTGGAATTAGTGTCCTGGCTGGTCAGGAGAAGAAGGCCCGGATTCTGGGGGGTGAAATTAAAGTGCCCCGCGCAGGTCAGGCCGTTGAAGCCGTTGTTGGCCCAGGCGAAACGGGCACCTCCATCGGTGGTTTGGGTCACATAGCCCCCGCCGCAGGACCAGGCCAAATCCGTCTTTATCGGACTCCAAATGAAAAGCCAGGGCCGGTCGTTGGTGGGAATGAAGCTAAGGGAGTCGTCCAACTTGCAGGCCGACCAAGTCTTGCCGCCGTCGGCGGAATAATAATGACCCTGCTTGTAATAAGTTCCCTGGTCGTCGTTGATCAACATGTGGTCAGGGTTGGCCGGGCTTACCTTGAGGTTCTTGAGGCCAGGTTGGTCGGTGGTGGGAAGGCCCGCGTTTCCGGTGGAATCGAATGTCTTGCCCGAATCGGTGGAAACGTAGGCTCCGTCGGGTTTGTTGAGATAAACGTTTTGGGGTCGGGTGGCGATGACGTCCAGTCCCAGGACCGGCCCCTCCAGTACCTGCGCGAAGCTTTCCCCGTGGTCGTTGCTCCGGAAAAAACCCTTGGCTGTGGCCACATACACCGTTCCGTCCGCCGGGCTCACCTTCACGATGCCGTCCGCGAACTGGGATTGAAACTTCCGCCAGGTTTTCCCCCCGTCGGCGGATTTCCAAAGGCCTCCCCCTGCGTCCGAATAAGCCACCCAATAGGCCATGGCGCTATAGGAGCCGCCTGGCCCCTTCTTCCTGCTGGAGGCGTCGAAAGCCACCGAGTCGTGGTAGGTTTCGGCGGCCTTGGTGTCTTGCGAAAGAACCGGCTTCCAGGAGGAAGCCTGGTCTGTGGAAAGCCACAGGCCGTTCACGGGTGACCGTCCCGAATTAGCCCCCACCGCAATCACCCGCCGGGAATTGTTGGGATCAATGGCCAGGGCCGCGCCGCCCCGGGGTGAAAAACCGATGTTGGCAGGCTCCCAGGTAGCCCCCCCATTCAAACTGCGGTAAAGGCCCCCCACATTGGTGGCCATCATGAGGAAAGTCCCCGTGGAATCGATTGCGAAATTCTGAATCGTCTGGCAGCCCTCCCCTCCCCGGTTTCCGCTTTTAAGGCTCTCGCCTGTCACCATGGGCACTGCCTGCCAGGAGGAGTTACCGGCCCAGGCCGGCGGAATGGCCAAAAGGACAAACCCGAAAGATTGGAATGTTTTTCGCAAGTTCATTTCGTCACCAGGGCTTCCTGATAAATTTTCATCAGGCCGTCATAATGCCGCTCCAGGGAAAACTGGTTCACGGCCCACTCGCGGGCCTTGCGGCAAAGGGTGGCGTAATCGGAGGGGGAAAGCCCCTGCATCAGTTTCACCTTAGCCTTGAGATCCTCTGGGTCAAAGGGGGTAAAGAGGTATCCACTTTCCCCGTCCCGCATCAGTTCGGGAATACCCCCGATCCGGGCCGCAACGACCGGCTTGGCGTAGCCCAAGGGCTCAATGACCGCCAGGGGCGCGTTCTCGTACCATTCGGAAGGCACCACGCAGGCGCGGGCGCCCTGGTAGAGGGCTTCCAGGTTCTTGCCTGTCTGGTAACCCATCAGCTGGATATTCGCGGTACCCTCGGCCATCTTGCGGCATTCCGCCTCGAGGGGGCCGGTACCCGCAATCTTGAGTGGAAGCCCCAGGTCCTTGAAGGCCGTTATGAGGGTAAAAACCCCCTTTTCCTTCGACAGGCGCCCGGTAAAAAGGTAATAGCCGCCGTCCTCGAATTTCGGCTGGTAGGCGGTAAGGTCCGCCGGGTTGTTCAAGACCGTCAACCGGCCTTCGACGAACCGGTGGGAGAGCTTGGACTGGATGAAGGCGCTGGGACAGATGAACTTTTTAACCGAGTCGTATTTCCCGAGCCAGGCGTTGAAGTAGCTCTCCGCCGTATAGACAGCCGAGGCCACGCGGTTTTCCTTGTGACAGCCCGTCAGGAAGCAATGCAGGTAATTCCCGTCGATGCATTTCTCGCAGATCTTCCCGTGGTCTAGCATCATGTAGGAAGGGCAGACCAGTTTGTAGTCGTGGGCTGTCAGGACCGTCGGCACACCCTTTTTCTTGGCCGCGTCCAGCACCGCGGTGGAAAGCTGGGCATAAACGTTGTGGGCGTGGATGAGGTCGGGCTTGAAGGCGTCGATGACCTCGCCGAACTTGCGGAGGGTTTCCATGGAATAGATGATCTTGACCGCGGCCTTGGCTTTGTGGGCCAGGGAGGCCTTGAAGTAGTTCTCTTCCTCTGAGAAGTGCTCAGCGAATTCCGAAGGCTGGTTCTGGGGGTGCTGCGATGCAAAAATAGCGACTTCATGCCCCCGGGATTTCATCAGCTCCATCTCGGTGAAAAGCACCCGTTCGCAGCCGCCCTTTAGGTAATAATATTTGTTTGCGTAGAGGATTCTCATACCGCCGGCTTCTTTCCCTGGGCCATTTCCGAGTAAAGATGGTTGAACTGCCCGGCGATTTTATCCCAATGGAAGGATTCCAGGAGCCCCTTGGGCGCCAGGGCCCTCAGTCGATCCACTTCCGAAAAGTTGCCCGCAAGTTCCCCCAGCTTTTCCTTCAAGTCCTCCGCTTCCCCCACTCTGAAAGTCCGCCCCTTCCCCCCCAGGGCCTCCAGGTTTTCGGCGATATCGCTGGCCAGGCAGCAGTTGCCGTAGCTCATAGCCTCCAACAGTACCGTGGGCAGGCCTTCCAGTTCCGAGGGCAGCACGAAGGCATAGGCGTTGGACATGAGTTCCGCGTAGGGCTGGCCTGTCACGTAACCGGTGAAAAGGATTTGGGAGTTCCCCTGGGAGAGGGCCCGGAGTCGCTCAAAGTATTTCTTTTCGTGACCGGCGTCTCCCGCGATGACGAGCTTTATATCCGTCTTTCCCAAACCCTGGTAGGCCTCAATCAGCGTATGGAGGCCCTTTTCCGGGACCAGCCGCCCGGCGGAGAGGAAATAGTCCTTTCCCTTCAAGCCCCACAAGCGGGTGATTTCGGAGGGCTCCTGGCAGTTCGGAGGATTGATGCCGGTCGGGATATAGACGCTTTCTTTCCCGTATTTTTCCTTCAGGTAGGCCTGCTGGACCCGGGAGACCACACTCAAGCGGTCGGCCGAATGCACCATGATCCACTCGCTGAATTTAAGGAAGGCCTTCCCCGCCGGGCTCCACCGGGACCTTTTCCATTCCAACCCGTGGCCCTGGACTAGGACCGGGATGCCGAACCACTTTGGCAGGAAAGTGGCCTGCTGGGTGAAGGAATGGAAATGCCCCACGTCGGGCCTCTCCTTGAGGCATACGTCCAAGGTCGCCAGGAGGGAGGAAGTGATTTTTTCGCCGGTTTTGGTGGGGAGGGCGGAGAGGGTCTTGATGTGCATGCCTTTATAGTCCGCCGGGGGCGTCCCGTAATGGCGCATGGTGTAAACCACAACCTCATGGCCCATCTTCACCAAACGGGGCCCTATCTCATCGATGTATTTCTCGATGCCACCGCCAAATGGGAGGGTTTTTAAGATGACATGCGCGATCTTCATTTGTCTTTTCCTGCAGCCGGGTTGACCGGTGGGCTTAAGGGTCGGGTCAAGGTGCACTGTTTTAACCGGAACCTGCCTTGGAATCAAATAAATTGGGGGAGTTCCAGGTTAGAGGCGGGTTAAAAAGAACACGCATTACTCAGGAGAACCGGTCCGTGATCATTTTCAGGACGTTATTGTAGGAACGAATCCATCCGCGCAAGGGCCTGGGCAAGGGACTCTTTTTTCAAATCAATGGCCTTTCGGATCTGCCCGGCCCAGTGGTCCCTTTCCTTCCACATCTTCTCGAAGGGGGCAATCAGGGCTTCGGCGTGGAATTCCTCGATGTCTACCGCGAATTCGGCAAGGCCCAGGGACTCCATGTATTCCTTGAGCTTGAAGAGGTAGTTAACTGAAAGGGTGGGAATACCCGCTCCCGTGGAAAGGATGCAGGCGTGCATGCGCGTGACAATGTTCACCCGCGAACAGGCTAGGAGCCCCTTGAACTCAGAGGGGCTGGTCAGCCGGTCAATGACGAAGGCCGATTCCTTCCGCTCCATCTTTTCCATCACTTCCCGGCAGACCGCCACGTCGTCTTCCCGGCATCCGTGCACGTGGTAATTGGTGGGAAAAAAGGCGATCTGGGCGCCGGTGCGCTCCACGACCCCATCGGCCATTTTGGCCATTTCCCTCAGGTAGGATTCGTAGTTGCTGTAAGCCGTCTCAACTTTGTTCGCCCGATAGGTCCACTTGAGCGCGCTCATTCCCACTACGGGAGTCCCAAGTGCCAGGGGTTTCCCACGGAAAGAGGAAAGTAGTTCCCAAGACTTCTCCTCACCTTCTTGCTCCTGCAAAACCGCAACGTCCGAGGTCTCAATAACCTTGGCCGGGTCGAGCTTGAGGACGTCCAAGCAGGTCTGGGTGGATTGCCGGTCGCGGGTATAGACCAGGTCCAACCCCTTCAGCGCCCGGGAGGAAAGGGCGCGGGTTGGTGCGTAGAAGAAAGGGCCGATGGTGGAGGGAAAAAAAACCACCTTCTTCCCCATCGCTTTCAGGAGCAGCAGGCTCAAAGCGGAAAAGAACTGGATGTTAACGAACTTGTCATTGAGGCGCTCGGCCCCCACGCTCAGGGCTAGGTCCGCCCACTGGAAATATTTGGTCTTTCTCTTGAAGAAAAGGAAAGGATTGGACTTAAAAAGGAAGGCCTGCAGGAAGGCGAAGGTAAGCCAGGTCAGGGTCCCAGCCAGCCAGAAAATCTGGTAGAACCGGGATTGAAGATAAGGGTAGTCATAAGCGTCGGGTACGGATTCAACGCCCTCGTAATGGAAGGCCTCCGGGTAATGGGCCATGATCTTGATTTCACAACCCGGATACTTGGCCTTGAGGAGCTTGACGGTGTTTTCCACCAGCGCTCCCGAACCGATATTGGCGTCGGTATAGGCCTCGAAGATGAGGATGTGGCGCGGAGGGTTGGAGGTCATGGAGTCCGGGGAATAAGGCCAGGATCGGCCAGGGGGATTTCTTCACCCTCGGCCCCGGCGGTTTCCGCGAGCCGCCTCTTTTCCAAAACGCCGGTTCCCAGGTAATAACCGATCGAAATGCCGAACCATGTGGTGTCGAAGGTATAAAGCGTGATCGAGTAGACGCTGGCCAAGAAGAAGATGGCATAAGAATAAGCGAATTGGGGTCCCCAGGCAGCCCGGCTGCGAACGGCCTGAAGGATGCGGACAATCAGCCAGAGGTGGATCAAGGCCAGCAGGCCGACCCCCAGGATACCCTGGTCGTAGAGGGTTTCCAGCCAGTCGCTGTGGGCGGGGATAGCGTTCTCGTAGTAAAGCCCCAGCATGGGCATGACCTGGAAGAACCCCGCGCCGATGAATTTCTTAACCCCGATGAAGCCCTCCCAGTGATCCAGCACAATCTGGTAGAAGATCCCACGCCCCGATCCCAGGGACTTGTCCCCCCCGATATCGTCCATGCGGGCCAGGATATGATCCTTGAAGAGAAGGAAGGCGCCGCCCGCCATGGCCAGGACCAGACAGGCCCGGAATAGATCGCGGACCAAGCTGCCCTTGTCCGGGTTGGGCACCCGCCGGTTCAGGATGTAATAGGCCAGGAACCCCAGGATGAGGCCCATGAGCGCTCCCCGCTTGAAGGCGGCTACCATTGAAAAGAAAACCGTAAGCAACACCGGGAACCGGTATTTGGACTCAAAAGCAAGGTAAAGCGGAACCAGCCAGACCAAGCTGTATCCGAGGTTGTTGATGACCCCGTCATTGTCAAACCCCCCAGTCTCGTCGTCCAAGACTTGGGCGCCGATCCAAATATGGAGCATTTTGTAGGCCAATATTCGGAAGCAGACCCAGGCAAAGTTGAAGATCACCATACGGTACAGGAGTTTCTCATCCAGGCAGTCGGCTTGACGCAGGAAATAGACGGCCAGGCCAGCCAGGACCCAAAAAATCATGCGGGCCAGGTCCGTGGGGTTGACCACGTCGTCGGCGTAGAAGATGGAAACCGTCATGTCGCCGATGAGGAGGAGTAGAAGCCAGAACAGGGGGTCAATCTGGATGCGTCGCACTCTCTGGCCCAGGAAGTAAAGGACGATGGCCAGCATGAGGGCCACCTGCAGGCTCTTGAAGGCGTAGGGCGCCAAGCGCACCGTGAAGTTCCCGCGTTCGAAGGAAAAAAAGGTGTCCAGGAAGGTGTTGAACCCCAGGAGCAGGATCAGGGCCGATCCCAATTTTTTTACGGAAACCATTTTTCTATTCCTTGATGCTCCGGCTTCCAAAAAACCCACCGGTCAAGAACCACCGCGCGGATTTTACGCCGGGCTGCAGGATTTTCCAAAGGGATTGTGGAAAATAGGCCAAGCCCATGAGATAGGCCGTATAAATCGGGAACCGGGTTTTGGGGCAGCGCTTGAAGAGGGTCAGGGCTTCCTCCCTCCAGCCGTTGGCGATCATCTTTCGTACCTGGATGAGGGTCGCCCAAACGGTGAATTTCTCCGCTTCTGCGGAAAGTCGACCCGCTTTTTTCAGCCTCTTTCCCAACGAAAGCCAGTCGAAGTGGTTTAAGGGGCCGAAATAAACGCCCTTCCCTTCCGGCTTGCCCAGGTCATAGGTCGCCAGAGCTTCCTTCAAGTAAGCCGTTTCGTGTTTCAAGGCCACGTGGAACCAGACCAGGATGTCTTCCCCCGCCTTAAGGCCGGTGACAAAGGGGTTTTGGCGGGCGATGCTTAAGGGAAGAGCCACCGAACTGGCGCAAAAGGGCGGCCGGCCGTAATACATCCAGTCAAAGAAGTACCTCTTGCGGCCCCTCCAGCCCCGGGAGAGCCTCAGGGAATTCTCCCATTCTTCCTTTCCGTCGTTGATCCAGTAGTTGGTGCCATAAAGTCCGGCCCCTGGAAAATCGCGGATCAGGCTCCGGAGCGTGGAAAGATAACCCGGTTCCCAGACATCGCCGCTGTCCAGGAAAGCTACATATTTGCCCCGGGCTGTCGCTACCCCGGTGTTTCGGGCTGTGGAAAGGCCGCTTCCCAAGGAGGGAACTCGGCGGATTCGCTTTTCCTTTGGCAGCTTCAGGCTCCCGCCCTTCCCCTCCTCCACCACGATCAGTTCCCAATCCCCTTCCGATTGCTCCAAAACCGAATCCAGGGATCGGTGGAAGCGGTCCTTGGGCGGGCGGAAAGGAAGCACAATGGAAAAGAAGTAAGGTTTCTTGGCCATGGGGTTAATTCCTCTCTTTTTTGCGGCGACTGAAAAGCCCCCGCAGTTTCTTGGGAGCGCCGGCGGGGAGAACCATCATCGCTAGGAGGACGGCTTGGTAAAGGGGAAAATAGTTTTTGGGACAATGCCACCATTTAGCCAGGGCTTGCACCCGGTAACCGTTGGCGATCATTTTTCGAATTTGGATCAAGGTGGCCCAGACCACGTATTTTCGAGCAGCCTCGGAAAGGAGGCCCTCTTTCCTCGCTTGTTCCCCCACTTCCAGCCAGTCCAGGTGGTATTGGGAGCCGAAATAGGTGGCATGGGTATTGTCGGTTATGGCGACGTAATAGGTGGAAAGGGGCTTGTTCCAATAAGCCATGTCGCGCCCTAAGGAAGCCTTGAACCAGACCAGCAGGTCCTCCCCCGCCTTAATGCCGGGGGGAAAAGGGATGGACTTGGCTAGGCCTGAGGGAATGCAGATTGTGTTGGTGGAGAAGGGGGGGCGGCCCTGGTAGCTCAGCTCGTAAAAATCCTTCAGCCTCCCCCGCCATCCCCGAGGAAGCCGGACCGGGTTTTCCTTCTGCTCATGGCCGAAGTCGATCCGGTAATTGGTGCAATAAAGGCCCGCTCCCGGAAATTCGTCAATCAACCCTTTTACGGCCGCCAGGTAGTCCGGGTCCCAATCATCGTCCGCGTCCAGAAAAGCTATGTATTTTCCCCGGGCGGCTTGAACACCCCGGTTTCTGGCAGCCGAAACTCCAGCATTTTTTTGGACAATCAAGCTTATCCGCCTGTCCTTGAGGGACCGGACGGCGGCGGAGCTCCCGTCCTTGGAGCCGTCGTCCACCACGATGAGTTCAAAATCTCCAAAACTCTGCTTCAGGACCGAACCGGCGGACCGGCGGATATAGTCCTTTTTGTTGTAGACAGGGATGATAACGGAAAAGAAAGGCGCCTTTTTTTGGGGAAATTTTCTTGTTTTCAATTCATGCATTCTTTCGCCGGATTTGTTCGATGCGCCGCCAGGACAATCCGAAGCAAAGAGCCAGCATCAGCGTTTCGGAGAGGAGGTTGACGCAGGCTGCGGTCGTCATGCCGAACCGGGGGATAAAGATGAGGTTCGACCCCAGGGAGACGACTGCGGTGATAATCCCCGCCGCCAGGACCTTCTTGTCATAGGCGTGGTCCGTCATGAGACCTAAGGAATAGACCTGCCCCAGGCAATCCATGATCTTAGCCGACACCAGGATGGCGCATGGGAATGCGGCCTGGGCGTAAACGGCTGTGAAAATGGGGGTATAGGCCAGGGGTATCACCAGGAATCCTAGGGCCGCCGTAGCTGCGCCCAAGAGCGCGCCTCCGGCAAGGAGCTTGGTTTGCCGCCCCCAGAAAAACTCCTCGCCCCTTTTACGCCACTCAATGAACCTCGGGAAAAAGATGCTCGGCAGGATGGTGAGGAAACCCTGAGCTGCGTCGGTTACCCGCACCGCCGTGCGGTATTTGCCTAATTCTTCCAGGGAGGAGAACCACCCCAAAAGGGGCTGGTCCAGGTTGTTGTAGACATAGGTACACAGGAAGAAGAGGAAAAGCCAGCGGGACTTCACCATGAGTTCCCATATTTCCCGCCAGCCGTCCCAAACGAAAAAACGCCCTTGAAAGGGCGTCAGCTTGAAAACAGCCCTCCAGTAGACGAAGGTCACGGCGGCCGTGACCAAGGTGATGCCGAGCAGGTCCCATCCCGCCGACATCCCCGGCCGGATTACCAGGGCGTAATAAAGGGCCACCAGGGCCGGTTGTAAAACCGCCAGCATGGATTGGAACTGTTGCTTCTCCGCCGCCTGGAAGATCCAGGTGGGTTGGAGGGCGGTCAGAAAAAGGATGGGAAGGAAGAACCACCCAGCGAAATGGAAGGAAGGCGGCTCCAACCGGAAGGCCAGGACCCCAGCAGCCATGGAGCAAAAAACGATTGCCACCGCCAGCCGGTAGCTATTGGTGACTTGGATCAACCGGTTCCTCTGCCCATCGTTCGCCAGGTTCTTGTAATCGCGCACCAGGACTGGGGGATAAATAACGGCCAGGAAGGCGCCTGAAAAAAGGGCCAAGCTTTGCACCATACCCGAGATCCCAAAGTTTCGGGTTCCGAGGCACCGGGCGGCCCAAACCGAACCCAAGGCCGCGAAGACGAGCCCCAAAGCCCGGGCACCCACCATGATGGCGGCCTTATTGAAAAGATGTGGGCGACCCCTGAATTTCTCGAAGAGGCGGCTTTTGAGGGAAAGAGAGGTTGGATCCGACATGATGGAATGGGTCCGCTTTCCTCGCGCTGTCTAGGAAGTTTGAAGATCGGCAGGTTTGGACTTGGCCGATTCTCCATGCCCCGTTTCGGCGGCTTTACGGCCCGGGAAGATCCAAAGATCCCAAAGCGGTCCCGGTTCTTTTTCAACACCGTTCAAGAGCGTACCCCATAATGGAACCTGGGCGATTTGGAGCCGCCGGACAGTCTCCTGGATATCCTTATGGCCTGTGAATCCCCAACGGGCCGTCAATAGGACTCCGTCGAGTGCTGCGCATATAACCGCCGCATCGGGAGAAACCAACAAAGGTACGCCGTCAAAGAGGAGGAAATCGAATTTTGACTTGGCTTCGCCGACCCATTTTTTAAGCGCGGCGGGGCTCAAAACTCCCGACAAGTCCGTAGAACCGGCCGGCGCGGGTAAAAGCGTGAGATTCGGGGCGCCGGAAGGTTTGACAGCTTCCTTTAGGCCGGCTTGGCCCGACAAAAGACCCGAAATCCCTGGAACTCCCTCGGTTTCCACCCTGAAGAGTTTTCCCAACCCGGGATTTTCGAGGTCGGCGTCGATCAACAGAACCTTCTTGCCCGTTTGGGCGAGGCACAAACCTAGATGGGCCGCTATCAAGGTCCTTCCCTCGGCCCGGCGGGAGGAAAGTATCCCCAGAGCCAAGGAACCAGATTCGGGCCTAGCAAGCAACAAACGGGCCCTGATGGACTTAAAGCTTTGAGTGTACTCCGGATCTATCTTGCGGGACTGGGAAAGGAGAGCCACCTGACCTTGGTCTTTTAGGAACGGGATCGAAGCCCAAAGGTCAGCCCTTACGGCCTGGGTTAAGTCCCCTTCCTCGTAAATCCGGTCCTCCATTCGTTCCCGGGTAAAGGCCGCCACGACGCCTAGGAAAATGCCGACCAAAAACCCAAGAATGATCGAGACACTCTTCTTGGGCGAAACCGCTTTGTCCGGAACCGTGGCCGGATCCACCACGACGATGCCGGTGTTCTCGTTGTTGGATCTGATTCGGCTCTCCTGCTCCTGTTCCAGGAGGGATTTGTAGATCATCTGGTCCGCCTCGGCCTCGTTGGATTGGTTCATGTAATTTTGCTTGTTGGATTGGTCTTCCTGCAATTTTTCCCTGATGGAATTCAACTGACCATGGAGGAACTTATAGCGGGCTTCCTCGCTCTCCTGGTTCAGGTCCTGGTTGACCTCGATGAAGCTTTGGGCCCAGGCATTAGCCAGGTCGGCGGATTGTTGGGCGGACTTGGCCCGCGCCGCGATCGAAAGCAAATTAGAACGCTTGACGTTGTCGACCTTGACCTGGTGTTGGAGATACCAAATGAGCTTGGACTCATCCATTTTCTTGAACTCCGGATTGGAAAGAAGATTAAGTTTTTGGATGACCCCCGCCGCCACTTTGTCGGCCATGGCGATCTGCATGGAAGTCTCAATTGGATCCCCGGAAACGGGCAAAAAAGCCATCTGTTGCAGTGCGTTAGCGCCGGCCTGGGCTGAAGAATCGGGGACCTTGACGGTGGTGACAGTCTGGTAGGTTTTGGGCCACAGAAAGCCGTAAAGGGTGGAAAGCAACAGGCAGACTATCGTCACTCTTTGGACAATTCCCCGCCGGCGCCAAAGAACCTGGGTGAGCTTACGGATGTCCAAAAACGGATCTTCAACAGGTTTCAGTGGGTTTGCCATGTCGTTCCTCTCATTCGAGATAAATAAACCCAATGTTTCCGGGCTCTTAATGGATTTGGGTCGCGATAATGGCGCCGCTGGCGACGATACTGGCGATGATAGCCCAATCGTTGGAAGTGAGCGCTTCGTTCTTGGGGACCATGAGGATGTCCCCGGGGTAGAGGATGGGCGGCTTGTCCTGGGAGCCCTTGTCGGTCATGTAGTGGTTCAGGTTGATGCTTTCCTTCTTGTAGGTGTCGCCGTGGATGATGACGGCCCCTCCCAAATTGGCGTCCGGAAGGGTCCCTCCCGCATCTGCCAGGAGGGAGAAAACCGTGGGTTCGCCGCGAACGAGAAACTTGCCGGGCCGGCTCACGTCCCCCAGGACGGAGATATTGTAGTAGTTCGAGGAACGCACCAAAACCGTGACCTGTGGATTGTTGATGAATTCCCTCAACTTGAGCCGCAGGAGTTCGGCGGCGTTGATCTGGGCGAGGCCCTTAAGCTGGATCTTGCCCAGAAACGGGAAAAGAACCATACCGTCCGAGTCCACCATGTAGTCGGTGGGTAGTTGGCTTTTCACACCACCTTCCCCGTTTGCGGCCGTGGTATAGCCATTGCCCGAGGAAAAATTGACCACGTAGATTTCCAATTCATCCCCCGGCCCGATGAGGAGGGGGGGGTAGGCGTTAATAGACTTATCGGAAGAGGGCGGCTCCACATTCTGTTCCGTGGCTTCGGGGGCCGAGGCGTTGACGGAGTCTTTCTTTTTTTTCCCCTTCGAAGCAGAAATGGCTGGAGTAGATGAAGATAAAATTATGATGGCCGTCACAAATGAGGCCAGAAGGATTTTACCGCGTTGCCGAATCACCGGGCGGCTCATGTCGATAGTCCATCCTTTATTCAAATTGATTTTCATTCGCCAAGATTCCTTGATGAGAAATGAATTTCGATCCTATGTCAGCTGGAAGCCATTGACAACGTTCTCCCAACAAAGAACAAGTGCTCTTGGCTTCTCCTGGAAAAAGGGATTATATCACCCCTTTTGCCAGACACTTCCCCACAAATGCGAACATCTCTACCCCCAGCAATAATGGTTGGGCAACGTCTATCGGCAGATGGCCTTCTGGGAAGATTTTGTGAAAATCGGCACAACTCAACTAGCTTCTGGGGATTTTCCCGTTTTTATACCGTAGCGACGTTTCAAAAAGCTTGACCTGACCTTGGCGTGCCCCAAATTGTTGATTTCAACCAGTGGGTGGTCTGTCCGCGGATGTTCCAATTCCTTGAACTGGCGTAGGATGTCCTTCATAAAACCACTAACCAGTACTCGGTATTCAACATCCAACTCGCTTTCCTCGGTATTGGGCTCAAAAATCCAATAAGCCTCAATTTGATCTTCTTCCAAGGCCACCCTCTCCTTGAAAATCTCAAAGTTACCCTCGGTTATCTCGGTTTTCAAAAATTGAAGGTATTCTCGTTGGATGTCATGGGGCCTCTCCCAGTAATAAACCATTCCACCTTTTCCTAGGGCATCGGCCTCAGCTTTGATCCAAAACCCTTGAACCCCGAATTCGGCGCAGGTTTGGCTGACAAGGGCTAGGAGCTCCTCCCTGTCCGAGACAAGTTGAAGTTTCGCTTTTTGCATATCCACGAAGCGATGGGCCATAAGGTAATAAGGCCTTTTAACAGCGAGTGCGCCCGTGTCCATAAATTCGAAAAAGCCCAATCGGGGCATGAGAATGGTCAGGATGACGACCACCGGCAGGACGCAGAAAACCGCCAGGGCACGCTCCCCGGACATAGCCAAGAGGGCCGCACCCGCCAGGAGCAGGTTGAAGCCCGCTCCCACGGCGGCGATACGAATGGGCCCCCATCCTTGTTTGAGGAGCCGGTGGTGGATATGTTCCTTCTCGGACCATTCCATGGAGCGTCCAAAGTAAAACCTCTTGATTCCGCGGCGGATAGTTGAAAGGAGGACTTCCAGGAAAGGATAGCCCACGATTAAAGTTTCCAAAATGACCTGGAATCGGAATGGCATATGGGGCAAACTCAAGTTTTGAGGACCCCATACAAGGGGTTCTCCCTGGCCCAGGGAAATCAATCCCGCCGCTGCGGCAAAACCCAAAGCATTGGCTCCCGTATCGCCAAGATAAATCCTGGCTGGAGGACGGTTGTAGGCCAGGAAAACCACCAGGGCCCCAATGGCTGCGGCGGATAAAGTATAGAGGCTTGAATCACCCTGGAGTCGGGCGGCCATTCCGATTCCCATAAACACCACACAAGATACACTTCCGGCTAGTCCGTCCACTCCATCCATGAAATTGAAACCGTTCATCAGCGCCATAATCCAAAAAGCGGTAAAGGGTACGCTGAAAAAGGAAAGCCACACGGGTGGAAAACCGGGAATATGGAGGAAATCGAAATGGTAACCCAGCAACGCGAAAGAACCCGAAAGAAGGGCTTGAAACCCAAATTTCCACGCGGGCCTTAATTCCAAGAGGTCATCTGCCAGACCCAACAAGGCCGCCGACACCGTTCCAACGAGGATTGCCAAAAGTTTGCCACGCTGGTTTTCATGACCGAAAAAAGAATCCATTGGAAAAAGCAAGAACCCGAAGACAATGGCTATCACGATTGCAAGGACAAATACGATTCCCCCAATACGGGGAATGGGGGCACTGTGGATTTTCCTGCCGCCTGGGTGGTCTACCAAACCGAACCAGGAAGCGAAGTGCACAGCAATGGGTGTGGTCAGGAGATATGTCAACGCCGAAATAAAAAATACGAACAACAACCTTTGGAGGTCCATATCACACAAACCCGACTTGTCGTTACAAGGTTCCCTTCCTTACAGCTCAAGACCGGAAGCCAAACCCCTCATTAAACGACGGCGAAATTTTCCAACTTAGTTTAAGAATTGGCTCGAAGAACACATTTACAATCCGCAAATTTGGTGCATTCGGATTTTCAAAATTCACCAAAGTTAATCGAAGCGGTTAACGTTCCTACAATCCAATCATTAAGAATTTCCACTTTTTTTAATTCGATAAATAACATACAGCATCTTTCTCAATAAAAAAAAGAAATATCGGTAAATTTCGTGTGTATCTTAATAGCTAGCAAGCAATCTAATTGGATATTCTTAAACGGATTCATAATATCGTTTTAAACAGGAATCAAATGGAACTTTAACCCACTTTGTTTATTTAAACGCAAAACTATTTTTTACCAAAAGTCCTTTTATCCCTCATCATAAAAACCACTTTTGTTGACGTTGAATTTTGCAAAGGGGAATAATAGTAAAAATGGTGCCGAGGGGCAGAATCGAACTGCCGACACGCGGATTTTCAGTCCGCTGCTCTACCAACTGAGCTACCTCGGCCCACTGGATCAAAAGCTGGAACTTCCGGGAGCAAAACAGGGGTTGAAGATTATCAGGGCATCCGGCGCTTGTCAATCGCGGAAACAACTCTGGCCAACATCCGGAAAGTCGCTTTTTAAAAAATCCGCAACTGGTTGAATTTAAAATAGAGGCCGAAGAAAAAGGTATCCTCAGTCGTCGAGGTGAAATTAGCGGGGTCATAAGCAATGTCCACGGAAAAATCATCACCGTCAATGCGGCGGGTAAGGGTACAACCAAGGGTGTAATTTTGAAAAGCGTTTGCAATATTCGGCGCTGGAGTGTTGGGAGCATTGGGCCCTTCTGGAGGGGACGCCAAAAACCCGCCATAGGGGGAGAAGTTCTCGATTTTATATCCGCCCCGAACTGCGAATAGTTCTGGGAACAGCCAGAATTCCGCGCCTATCCCCAACTTGATTTCTTGGTCTGAGGGCTTGAATACCTCGACTCCGACATTGAGATCGCGGTTGCCTTCAAACACTTGGTGGGTTCCGATTCCGAACCGGAGGAAAAGCGGGAGAGAATCGGAGGGGGCGTTTGTGTCAAAAGTCATGGAAGTGCCCAAGTTTTGCACTGCGAACCCCGCCTTTATTCCGTAGGGCAACCGGTCTATGACCGCGCCCAAGTCCAAGGCAACAGCCGTGGAGGAAAAAGACGCCAGGTCGCTTTTTAAAATCTTGGCGGTGGCCCCGAGGCGAAGGTTATCGCCGACCTTCAAGGCATAAGACAGGCTTCCTAAAAGGTCGTCCGCGTTAACAGCCCCTAGTATTCCCGGTTGATTATCGATGGGGTCCATATGCCGGTAGATAATATTCGCAGCCAGCACATTTCCCGAACCCCAGGCGGTTCCGAAGGCCAAGTACTCATACTGTATGCCGGCTAAGCTGTCGAGGTGGAAAACCACGATTTGGCTCGCCTTAATGTAGCTCAATCCAGCCGGATTGTAATTGATGGAATAAAGGTCATCCCCCATGGCTGTATAGGCACCGCCCATTGCGGCTGGGCGGATACCGTCGTTGATTTTCAAAATATCAGCCGTTGTTGTTCCAACGGTTTGAGCCCAAGCGCCCGGAGCCACACAGGCCATCAAAACCGAACTTAGAATTATTTTTTTTAATGAAAAAGATGGGAACATAAGCCGGCTTTCCTCTTAAAATTTGGTGGTCAGTGATATACGATTGTCGCTTCCAAAAATATCCTCGGGTGCGTAGGCGTAATCCAGGAACAGCACCGTACCCCCAAAATCAAACCCATAACCCGCTCCCAAAGTAAGCCCCACCCCATTAAGGGAAGTATCAAGAAATTCATAACCAGCGCGCAAAGTCGCCCGATTTCCCATCCACTTGTAATTATATTCCCCACCCACCTTAACGCCCACAGGATCTTCAATGGGCTCCAGGGGAAAAGCCACTTCGGCGGTCAAAGCCCCGTCATCCTGCTCCGAGAATAATTCATAATGACGGTAGGAAATTCCAGTGTTGAGCGTGAAAGGCAGATCGAATCCGGCTGCTTGGGCACCCATATTCTTTAGCGACAACCCAACCCGCATGCCGTCAAAGGGTGGCAGGATGACGACTCCCGCATCCGCGTCGAACAATGAGCTGGAAACAGTATCAATTTGTTGTTGGATGTAATTAATGCAAAACCCACCTTGTAGATAATGGCCTAAATTTCGTGCATAAGCGAAGGAAAAAACCTGGTCACCGCTGGCAAAAGTCGCAGTTCCGTTGATCGTTTGTCCTTGGTCATTAGTTCTCGGCAAACTTCCTGGCTGCAGAAGACTCGCGCTGACGGCCACCGTTCCCCCGATATCGGGCATGGACTCTCCTAGTGGATAGCCAAAAGCCAGGAACTCGTAATTAATGCCTTGGTAAATGGAAAGATACGTGATGTTCATTTCGCTGGTCAAAAGGCCGGCCAAACCAGCAGGATTGTAGTAGATAGCTCCAATATCATCCCCGATAGCGGTGTAGGCCCCACCCAGCCCCACCGCGCGGGAAATGGGCGATATTTTAAGGAAATCAAATGCGGCTTGGCCACCACTGGCGGTTTGTGCCGAAGCCGGTGAGTTGCCCCCCGCTGTCAAGAGCATTCCGGCTAAGAGGAAGGGTTTTAAAAATTTTCTTATCATTATGCTTAATTTCCAGAACGGGAAATGGCGAACTTACCGAAGGTACGGACGTTGGGGCCTTCCACTACGTAGAGATAAATTCCAGCGGCAACCGGGTTCCCATCGCCATTGGTGCCGTCCCATGTGATGTATCCGGTATTCAAATTGGAATATAGATGGAAGTTCGGGTCACCCGGTAAAAATTGTCGTACAAGACCTCCTAGTGAAATCGTATAGATTTTGAGGGTAGCTCCTAAGGGAATGCAACCAAACTTAAGGCAGGCCGCCGGACAACTTCCTAAGGAAACATTGGGGTTGGACGGATCGGCGATGTTGTTATAGGGGGGGCTATGTTGGAAATCCATGGGATCTGGATATACATCGACCGGACAGGGTGTTTGCGTGAAGGTGGAGGTCGGCCCAGCCGTGTTGGTGATGGTGGGGGTGTCTGTGTTTGTTGCGGTGCTGGTTATGGTGGGCGAAAAAGTAGGTGTGAAGGTTGGGGTCGAAGTATAAGTTCGCGTTGGAGAAACGGTCGGTGTAAAGCTAGCCGTTGAAGAGGGAGTGCCTGTGGGCACGCCTGTGTTGGTGGGTGTTGAGGTCGGTACCGGGGTCGCCGTGTTGCTGGGGGTGGAAGTGGGAGGTTGGGTCCCCGTATTAGTGGGGCTGGAAGTGGCCGTGAATGGGGAGGTGACGGTGGGGGTGGAGGTGGGTGTGACGGAGATAGTCGGTGTGGGCGTGAAAGTGGGAGTGTTTGTAAACGTAGGGGTTGGAGATAAAGTGGGGGTGTTGGACGGGGTCTTGGTAAAGGTGCCCGTGGGGGTGGGTGTGTTGGTGGGGGGCAAAGTGTTCGTCGGCGTTCCAGTGGGGGTAGCGGTGGGAGGAACAATACACGGTAAGTTATTGTTCATTTGAAGGTCGTCAAAATACACGGGGTCATTCAACATATTGCTCGCTTGTCCCGAGGGGATAATTGCGCTCACCGTGCTCACAGCTCCGGTCAAACCCGCTAAGTTGATAAAAAGGGTAGTCCATTGGTTTGGAAGAGTCGAGCCTTGGATTGTGGCTGGGGGAGACTGGCAATTCACAATGATGTCGTTATTGGTGACGGTCACAGAGATGGCGTTGACGTCGGTTACTATGAGTTGGAATTGTCTTGATACGCCGACAGTATAAGCGTCCAGTTCAATGTAACTGGAACCGGTGGGTGTGATCGTAGGCGCCGGATCTTGATAAGTCTCGGTGACACTGCAAGAGGGACAGGAAGCGCTAGAAAGAAGTTCACCTTGGCTGGCAGGACTGGAATCGGAGGAATCCGGCTGTGGAGCCGATGCCACGGCCAAGCCATAAACCACGGTTGCACCGCAACCCCCGCAGGCGGTAGTCCAGCTACTCGTCGATGCGGATGAAAAATGCTGTTGGGGATCGTTGGATAAGGCAAAGGCAGGGTTAAAGCGCGCAACGGATAGCAAAACAGAGTAAAAGGCAAATGACAAAATCGTTAACTTGACGGACTTTTTTAACAACATCAAATCTCCAGGGAAATCAAAGTCCAATTATCTGTTTTCTCATCCTTAGCGCCCAATAGCGATTTTAGGAACCGGCATAGTCCTCCGCCCAAGGATTTACTTGAGGACTTTCATATTATCCCTTCGAACGGCGATTCGTGCAACCGTTTCAAATCATCCCCGAAAGTCGTTTTACCATTGGGAACTACGGGTTTATGGATATATTTAAATTTAACTTTCCCGCATTCCGAGGACTTCCGTTTTGGTCTTAGTGCTTCGCCCTTCGGTTCCAGGGGTTCTTTTGGACATGTGTTTGTTTTTCTCTAAACCGCCGACAAAGGTTTCGTCCATTTCAACGGTGCCACTTAGTTTGGACATATCATTTCCGCAAGCTTCACGAATCCGACCGAGCATGAACCAAGCGGACTTTTGAGTAACTCCAATTTCCTTGGAAAGTTGCATTGAAGAAATTCCCTTACGAGCCGTCATCAGGAGATACATGGCATATAACCACTTGTGCAAGGGAACATGGCTTCTCTCGAAAATGGAACCAGTGCGGATGGTGAAGTCATTAAGGCAAGCATTACAGCGGTAATAACCACCCTTACGAACGGCAATACGCTTGGATTCTTCGCACAAAGAGCAAACCAGGCCTTCTGGCCAACGGCGTTTTTCCATGTGAATCCTTGCGGATTCCGAATCCGGGAACATCTTGAAAAGTTCAAAAGTGCTAATAGCGGGGACTGGTAATAGTTCAGGGAGAGGCTTTTGGATAACAACGGGATTTAAATTCGACCACCCGGTCAATGACCTGGGGAATGGTTTCCTTAACAGTAATTTTTTTTCCATTTTGCAAGGTGATGATGGTTTCGGGCGAGCTTTCCAAAAAGAGGACCAAATCCGCGTTGACGTAAACTTCCTGGCCGTTGAGCCTTGTGACGGGGATCATCGTCTTGCCTCCGGTTTCTTTTCAATCATAAAGATAGGCAAGGGTTTCCACCGGCCTAGCTCTTCCCTTCCCGCAAAATCATTGGGTATACCAAACATCGTTCAAATAGGTCACTGCGCAGTTTGGGGTTTGGCAAACATCATCACAACCGGCAATCACCCACAAAGCATTGTTGTAGGAAAGGCTTAAATGATAAAACCTATAGGGGAAGGACCCCGAAGTGGCGGTCCAATTGATTCCGTCGGTAGTGTAATCCGCAATGTTTCGAGCACCCCAACCCGCAAGATAAGCTCCCGTAAGCCAAACTTGGTTGTTAAAAACCGCTCCCTGACTGTAGTAGATGGAATCGAAGACATTTGCCAAGGAAACCCTCGTCCAAGTGGAACCGGTTGTCGAGGTCCAAACATCGCTGTAAACCGTTGTGGGATCGGTATTGGAAGCGATAGAATAGGCCCCTGTCATGACCCACATGGCGTTATTGTAAACAGCCGTGGCGATACCCCACCGCTGAGAAAATTGGGTCACACTAGGTGCCCCACTGGCCAATACCCTGTTCCAAGTAACTCCATTTGTCGAATTCCAAACATCATTATTACTGGAACCTTGGCTGTAACCACCGATAACCCACATGGCGTTGTTGTAAACCATAGCCCCAAAATCCTCCCGCGGGCTAAATTGGGTGAGGCTTACAGTGGTAGAAGAAGCCAAAACCTGGTTCCAAGTCCTTCCATCCGTGGAGTTCCAAACGTCATTCATTAATGATCCGCTGTTGTTCCCTCCGATAAGCCATAATTGTCCATTGTAGGAAAGGACTTGGCTGCCATAACGACCTCCAAAGGGGGCGTTCCCCGTCACCTTATCCCAGTTGGAACCATTGCTAGAAGAATAAACATCGCTGTAATAAGTCGTTACGGGACCACTCGCCCCACCAATAGCCCACATTTGGCCGTTGAAAACAGCACCCGCCAAGCCGTAACGGCCGGAGGAGAAAGCCTTGGCGGTAGCTTCCGCCCATTGGCCTGATGCCGGCGAGGTTGGTGACTTTTTAACGCATCCGAAGCTCAAAACGGTCACAGCGACAATGATGAATATGAGGTTCCTACCCATAAACCCGCTCCTTCAAGAAGTCCGCTTACTATTCTAACGGCTATTAATTAAAAGGGTAATTAGGATTTCCCAACCAGGATTTAACCAGGACAAAATAAAAACGGCGCCCCTTGAAGGGGCGCCGCCTGCCTACAAAGCTTGGTTTCATTGAAAACGAACCCAAGCTTTTTACTCAACTTTTAACCTCAGCCACCCTGGCCCAATTGGCTCAGGACCTGCAGGTTAGCGTTCTCAACAGCGATCACACGCGAGTTAACGTCGAATCCCCTCTGCGCGATGATCATGTTGGAAAGCTCCGTGGTCAGGTCGACGTTGGAAAGCTCCAACGTGTCGCCCTGGATGGTCCCAACGCCGTCCTGCCCGGCGAAACCAACGAACATGGCCCCGGAATTCGCCGAAGCCTGATAGTAATTATTCCCCACGCTGTTCAACCCATCGGGGTTGTTTGGCATGGCGATAATCACCTGCCCAATGGCCGAAGTCTGGCCGTTGGAGAAAGTGCCTTGGATGGTTCCCGTTGCGTCAAAGTTTACGCTTTGCAAGACTCCTTCCGCAAAACCATCTTGACTCTTGGCGTAAGCCGTGGAATTTGGCACGTAGGTGTTGACACCGTTGACGATCTGGTAGCTTCCTTCCGCATCGCTGTAAAGTCCGTTCCTTTGTCCCTGACCCAAAATTCCGGCAGTACCGAAATTGAGCGTGATCTGGGTGATTTGGGCACCCTGGGTCGGAATAGGGGAAGCAGGCCCACCCATTCCATTCGCGGGATTCGGCGGGTTCCCAGCAACAGCCGGCGCCCCCGCGTTGTTCATGGGCGGAAGATAAATATCCGGCATGGCTTGCAGGAACTGTCCATTAGCGCCCGCGACATTTTCTCCACCGCCGGTGGAAAGCAGAGACCCATCGGTGTTAAAAACGAGAAGGTCACCATAGAATTCGTCACCGGTCACCCCGCGGTCATAATGGTTCCCATTGGCATCACTGTCCATGAGGCCTGTTCCCCCAACGATATTCGCTGAGCTGGGTTGCGCTCCACCCGTGGTGTCAAAAGCATACCAAGCGTAAGCCACTTGGTTGGGGCCGGCTGAGTTATTGATTCCCCCGTCGCCCAAATCATTCACTTGGTAGAAATTGATGGTGACTTGGCGGGGATTGCCCTCGGAATCATAAACCTGCTCCACGACCTGGTGGGCCGGATTGACGGGAGGCTGCTGGTCCCAGGCAAAGTTAGCCGTTCCGTTGAAGGCATCCGTCCGAATGGTCAAGGCGTCTTGCCCCGTTGTCGGCGGCTGGGTCATGGCGTAGGTCCAAATGTTCGTATTCACATTTGGATCATTTCCCTTTGCGGCGACATCGGCGTTCCCAACGGCACCCTCGACGCCAGCATCCGCCACTTGTTGGATAACTTGGCCAAGGGGATTATTAGGATCTGCGATTTTGTTGAAAACGTTGGCGTTTAGTACGACCGACGCGTCCGCAAGCGGCAATGCTTCGGGAGGAGCCCCCGCAGCGGCCGGAACGGCGTTGCTTCCGATGTCAAGAATCCCACCATCGGCTGCATCCGTGGCCTGCAGAAAGGAATCCAGGTTGCCCGAAAAATTGACGATCGTCGTGGCATTCGGGGGCTCGGTCATATCCCGGGGAATATTGATGTTCTGGGCGGCGGCGGCGCTGGTGGTAGTGAACCCCAACTTGGCCGAAGTAATCTGGAGACCAGGGGCTGCCGGCGCGCCATCCGCGACTGTCAAGATAGTCTTGTTAGTGTATTGCACACTGGCAGTCAAGCCCTGGATCAGGCCGCCGTTTTGATCCACCAGATTTCCGTTGCTGTCGAATGTCAGGTTCCCGGCGCGGGTTAAAAGAGTGTTGTCACCGCTCTTGGACACCAAAAACCCGTTCCCCACGATGGCGATATCCGTGGAAATACCGGTATTTTGAAGCGTTCCCTCGGTGAAGAGGGTTTGGATGGAGGCTACCCTCGTCCCCAACCCGATCTGCTCAGGATCAGTTCCACCCAAGCCGACCGAGGGGTTGTCCCCCGTTCCACCGTTGAGCGTCTGGCTGAACTGGTCTGAAAACTCAACCCGGCTGGCCTTGTAGGCTACCGTATTAACGTTCGCAATATTGTTTCCGATCACGTCAAGCCAAGTGCTATTGGCTTGGAGCCCGGAAATCGCGCTAAACATGTCTCGAAGACCCATGGTCTTCCTCCTTCAGAGTTTTGGACGGGCAATCAACCCATCCGGATTTCGGGCTCCCTCGAGGAGGTCCAGCCCGTACTGCAACTTCTCTTCATCATCCAACTTGAACCGGCTTAAAACTCCAAATACCTAACGGCCGATTCTTTTTTTACTTGAGTCAAACAATCACCGCGCTATCAATATTCGTGAAGACGTTCTCTTTCATGCTACCGCTATCCATCGCGGTGATCACGGTGCGGTTCGGCACGCTCACGATGAAAGCCTGGTTGTCCATCACCAGCAGGGACTGCTGGGCGCCTTTCGAGGCCGCCTTGTTTACCGCGTCGTTCATGCGGTTCAAGTCGTCCGCCGAAAGATTGATGTTTCTCAGGCCCAATCTCTCCTTGGCATGAGCCGAAAACTTTAAACCATTCCCTTTGTCAACCGTCGACTGCAGTATCGAATCAAAAGGTTGAACGGCTTCAGCCGCCCGGCTGGCCTGTTGTTGCATAATCTGCAACTGGGCCTGGTTCTGGACGTTCTCAACCGTGTTTAGGGGATCGTTAAAGTTAACTTGCTGAACCACTTTGTCTTCACCCGCCTTTCAACTGCCTAGGCATTCTAGGCAAAACACCTCACCCACCCGTCGGCGCGTTCGGGGTAACCGTTCCGACGTTTTGGACGTCGGACAATGGATAATTTACTCCATTGATCTGGACCGCCGGGCCATTGGCGAAATAAACAATGCCGGAAACTTGGCCGGTCGTGAAGCCGCTTTGCGAACTCTGATCCGCCACCGTCACTGTCTGGCCGATCAGCCCCGCCGCTGAATTATCCAGAACGCTGGTGAAGTTCTGGTTGAGCTGCGTCATTTGCTCCAGTGACGAAAACTGCGCCAACTGGGTGACAAACTGGCTGCTGTCCTGCGGGTTCATCGGGTCCTGGTTCTGTAGTTGCGTGATCAGAAGCGTTAAAAACGTATTCTGGGACACGAACTGGTTGTTATTCGACGTAGCGGCAAGCGCATTTGTGAGGGCGCCGCTGCTATTCGAATTTGAACTTCCGCTGACTCCTGAAACCATTTAAATCACCCCACTTTCTAATGTTTATAACGGCCCCAAGGCCGAAAACTTTAACTTAAATCGCTAAAACTATACCTCAGGCCAGGACATCCACCAAGGACATCCGGGACGATAAAACCCCCGCACCCCCAATATTTTCGGGGTTTTGGGCTACCTCGGTGCCGTTAAGGAGCGGGGAGACCGGTGTGCGGTACCCAAAGCCCTCCTGTTGATACTGGTAATACTGGGCCAAGAGGTTGCCACCCCCTCCTCCCTGAACCTGAACCTGCAACTGGTCGATTTGAAGGCCGGCTTGGTTGAGGGCCGATTTAAGGTCCACCATGTGGGTTTGGAGGGCCTCCCTAACCTCTGGGTTGGTAACCAAGATACGGGCGGAAACGGACTGATCCACAAGTGCGATTTGGACCGTCACGCGGCCCAGGCTTTCGGGAATAAGCTGGAAGTTCAACCGGGAAACAGCTCTCGCCCCGGTGGTTTGAGCTGCAATTTGCTGGGAAATTTGGCCTAGAAGGCTGACGGTGTCGAAGTTGAACCCCGGAGCCGTGGAAATAGCCGCTGGGGAGGTTGTATGGGTACCGGAAGACTGGTTGGCCACACTGGATAGGCCCAAAAGGGTATTGGCTTCCAATATGGCTGAATTATTAGGCGCGTTTTTATCCAATACGTTCAAAGTTCCAAGACCGGCGGCGGAACTCAATACCGAGTCCGCTGGGGCCACCGCCTCAGGAGAAATCGGAATCACGGAAGCCAAGGGCTGGGCATTCGCCACCGCAGAGGGATTTGCGAAGTTTTCGTTTCTCGGGACAGTCGTTGCCGGGATCTCGGCTTTAACACCTTCTCCCACCACTGCGGTAGCGGGAAGAGTTGGCGCCTGCGAAGTGGCAGGCGGACTAATCGTTTGGTTCAGGAGAGCCGGGGCAAGGCCCGGAGTGACGCCAGGGGGGGTGGCCTGTGTCGTTGAGGGGTTAGCACCAACCGGCAAAGTCACCGGTTGCGGAAGCGGAACAACCGTATTGGGAGCTGTAACCGGGGCCGGGCCCGGATTGGCGGTAACGGCCGTGTTGGAGGTATTAATTGCAGAAAGCGAGGCCAAATTAATGTTGATATTTCCTATGGCAGGAGCAGTCTCAACCATATTGTTCAAGACTGAGGCTTGGTTTGTAGGAGGTGGGTTGCCGGCCGCTTGAAGAATGGGTGGAGCGGATTGGTTGATGGGTTCTTGCAAGAGAGTTGAAACATTAATTGCCGGGCCCGAAAAAACAACCGCTTGTTGGTTGGTGTTGGAAGGGGTCGTTGTAGTACCACCTGTGTTTTGAGCTGGTTGAACAGCCGCAAGAGCCGTGGCGGTCTTTTGAGCGGCAGTATTTAAAGCCGGAACTTGTTGGGCCGTTACGGGCGCATCAATGGGAACCGAGGGATTCCCAAAAGTCGGCGGTTGAGCGCCCGAAAGCCGGTTTGCGGTTAAAGAGGCTATAACCTGTCCTTGGGTCAGATTCATGTCGGGTGTCGCGTTGTTGCCGCCAATACTGCCTTGGATGTCGTGCAAAGCAGAGGCGTTCATCTTGGCAACGGTGTCATTTAAGGCAGCTATTTCACTCGGATTCAACCCCTCATTTTGGGGCGTCGGCAACTGAACCGCCGTTTGTGGCTGCGTTTGCACGGCGTTCCCCTGGCTTTGGCCCAATGACACTGCTTCTCCCAGGGACGGATTAACGGGAGTTTTGGGTTGAACTTGAGCGATGTTAGTTGGGTTTTGGACTTTCGGATTTCCCCCTGTGTTATTGGGGCCCGTGGAAAAAGTCAGGGGAGTAAAGGTATTCAACCCGGCCGCCATATTGTTTAAGGCCGTTCCCTCATTTGGATTCAATCCCGTTGTTTCGGCTGGAAGCGGATTGACAGTCGTTTGGGGCTGACCCTGTATGGTATTTGTTGGGTTTTGGGCTTGGGGAGGTTCCCCAAAGTTTTCACTTACCGGGGGGAGCTGAACTGTTTGCGCTTTAAGGAGCGTGGCGTTTTGTTGATTATGGCCTTGAGCGACATCGGCGTTATTGACAGTCGACATTGTCAATTCGGTAGGGTTCACCGGCGGTATTTCCACATTAGCTGGGGGGGCCTGGCTGAGGTTGTTGGCGGAAACGGGTAGGAGAGCATTGGCCTGGTTGTTCATAGGGGCCAAATTCCCCGCTTCTTGTTGGCTCCGCATGAAAGTTGTCAGGACCGCCTGCCCAACTCCCGATTGCATGAGGAGCTGGACTAGGTTTTTGAAGTTTTGGTTCAAATCATTTTGGGAATATGCCAAAGACATTGAGTTTGCCGGGGTGACGGCCGGGGTATTCGCCGCTTGAAGGTTTGGCATGGCTGGGTTCAAGTTGTTCAACAATGCTTGGGAATTGGGGGGGAGCGCCTGCAGGTTGGATCCTTGGCCTTCCTGAATAAACGTAGCGGACATTTTAAAGGTCTGAAGGTTGATGAAAACCTGGGAAGCTTCGTTGGTTCCTTGCTGGGTTAGGCTGGCTTGGGTCTCCGAAAACAGGACTTGCAGGACAGCCGTTTGCGGGATTCCACCGATGCCCGCTTGGGGGGCGTTGGTTCCGGTTTGGGCTGTGGGCGTAACGCCAAAAAGCACCTGCTGGTTTTGAATCATCTGTTGGAATAATTGGCCAAGTAAAGCGGTTTGTTGGCCGGACGTGAGATTCAGTGGGTTCTGGTTCGGCGGCAATTGTTGGAAAAAGGTCTGAAGGTTGTTCAGGATGTTCTGAATACCGGGAAGGGCGTTCGGGCCCGCTCCCAAAGCCTTCAGGGCCGCTTGGGCTTGCTGCGTCTGCCCCTGGTTCATTTGGGACATGATGCTGATCAAGTGGGCCAACCCCACGGCCAAGGAAGCCAGCGCCTGCTCCGCCTGGGCTAATTGTTGGGGATTGGAGGCCTTTACCGATTCAGTGACGGCAAGGGTTGTTTCAGAAACGGCCGTGAAAGTCCCGGCTTGTCCCGGCATAATCGAAGTTGGAGCCGATTCCTGTCCCGCCGCCATTCCCTGAGGCGTAGTCGAAACAGGGTTGGAGCTGTTAGCGTTTCCCTTTTGGGAAGCAATGCGGGCCAAAAGGTCCTGAAAAGAACTATTTCCGCTTTGGGAGTTCTTCGGCGCAACCGGGCCCGCCCCCCCAAAAACCCCGGTTGTGTCCGAGGGGGGTGTGGATGTTAGATTTAAAAGCTCGCTTATGTTGCTCACAGCTTCTTCACCTCAAATTGTTGAAGATGTCGATTCAGGTGCAAAGGAAGATGTCGCGGTGGATCCACCCAGCATGTTCACCAAATCAACGTACATATTGTCGATCACTTGTAAAACTTCCAACATGGCGTTGTAAGAGATTAAGGATTGCATGGCCTGCTGCTCGATGGTTTGGAGGGGAACACCTGGTCCAGAACCGTTACTGGAAGTGTTAACACCCGCGATATTGTCCTGGGCGATGTTAAGCTGATTTAAGGAGTTCGAAGCTTGGCTTTCTAGAGCCTGCTCGCCAGCGGTATTGGAGGCAATTTGGCTGGTCAAACCCGAGGCCAGGCTTCCAATGGGGGTGTCGGCGTTCAAGCCAGTGAAAACAGTGAAGTTGCCGGAAATATCGTTAATTTGGATGGGCTCGGGCGAGTTGCCCCCATTTTGTGTCGAAGTCAAGGTGACGGTCTGGGTGGCTGGATTAAAATTAAACGCAATGTCACTGGTTCCCACCCAACCGGGATTCGGATTGGGGGATGTTACCCCGTTGATGGTGTAGGTGGCCGGGGGAACATTGATCAGGGCGCCCACTTGGTTCAAGGACATATTATTGTTCCAAACAAAGGTGTTGCCGTTGATTGTGAAGACGCCGCTCGTGCTCGGCACCACTTTAAAGGCGATGCTGTTAGGGCCCGTGTCCGCATTGGAACCCGGCACAGTTGAGTCCATGGGAGCCGCGGCCGGTTTGCCGAAAAAGGGCGGTCCCGGCGGAAGTTCGCTGGCGTCGATGAGGGGCATGTCGGGGGCCTCGTAATTGTTCATGCGGATGGTGCTGGTCAGCACGTTGGCGATGTTGCCCCAGGTCGTGAAATTGCCGGTGACATTCGTAATTTGGATGGGGTTGTTGGAAAACATGTAAAACTGGCTAGTGGAGGCGTTATAAACGGCGTAAACATTCTTGAGATTGGGATTGCCGTTGATGGCGGCCAAGATGGTGTCGATAGATTGGGTATTGTTCCAACTAATGAGCACTCCGTCCACTCTGAAGGAACCAGTGGCGCTAACCGGGCTGGCGAAAACCTGGGCCCCGATCGGCGTGGCCGGGTTGATGGAGCCGGGGACGGCGATTTGGTTGTCGCTTTCCACGAAATTATCCGCCAGGATGTTGGGCAAGTTGCCGAGGAACTGGGCCACTTGTCCGTTGGTGGGGGTGCCGGGGCTGACGGAGGCGGCCACTAAAGCGTTGTTGGTGATCAACACGGGGTTGACCCCGATGCTTGCCGCGCCCGTGCCCGTGAAAAAGGGGGTCCCCGTGGTCACCCCATCCGCTGCGTAGCCAGCCTCATGAAGATCGTTGGTCACGTTGATGACGGAGGTCGCGATTTGGTCAACCTGCTCCTGGTAGGACATAATGGTATATTGGGCTTGCAGTTCCCCGCCCAGGTTCCCGCCGGTGATGGAGTTTTCAATGTCATTGGGCGTCCCGTTTACGTCCCCACCGTAAAACCCGCCCTCCGGCGTTTGAATGGTGACGCCCACCAGGTCGGGGTAATGGGTATTCAAGGGATTGGTTTGAAATATCGCAGCGCCCGATGGGTCCACCAGGGTTACACTACTGCCACTCAAATACACGCTGACGGTGCCGTTGGCGGTGATATTGGTTTGGATGTTGACGAGACGGGAGAGCTTGTCCAAGGCGTAATCCCTCGCATCCAAAAGGCTGTTTTGGTTAGAACCCGGCGTAGCCAAAAGCTGCTTGTTGATGGCCGATAATTGCTGGAGAAGACCGTTGATCTGGGTGATCGTGCTGTTGATTTGCTGGCCGTTGCCAGCCTGTAAGGTCTCCAACTGGTTAAACTGGCTGGTGGCCAATTGCGCGAAGGCTATCCCCGATTGAACAACGCTGGCTTGGTCGTTTGCGTCTGTGGCGGGGTCGGCGTTGGACCCCAAAGCAGCCCAGTCGGCGGCGAAGGTGTTCAGGGCCGAGCTCAATGTGGTGGGACCGTCAATGATGTTTTGAATTTGGTTCAAGATTCCGGTGTTCTGCGAATTAGCCAATATTTCTGCCTGGCCCAGCACGGTGCTTTCCTGTTGGATTTGGGAGTCCAAAAACGAACTGCGAAGGCGGGTTATGGATTCTACGGTCGGGCCGGTCCCCACTTGGAATGGGCCACCGACGCCCGAAAGGTTCAATGACGCTCCCGGCGTCACATTCACTTGCTCCAGACTGTTCATCAAATAACCGTTGGAATCCACGGAGGGATTGGCAATATTCGAAGCGTTGATTTCTTGCTCCAATTGCTGGAGAACGAGCCCGCTCGTGATAGTGTTGATACTTTGAAAACTGTTAATCACCCAATCCTCCTTAAATGACCCTGTCCACGAATGAAGGTTTTTTCTCTTCCGCTGTACGGGGAGCTGTTGGCGTTTTTGCCTTACCTCCGCTGCGGATAAGTCTCAAGGTGAAATTCACATCTTTCAGCGCATTACCCAAGAGCCTTTCGTTAATTTGGTTGATTTCCTCGAGCTTTTTAGCCGATCTCGCCAATTCCGTGACCGCTTTTCTCAAATCCGTGGCTTGGTCCGCCGGGCACTTCTCCAAAGCCTCACCCAACCCCATCGTCTTAAGCTGGTTGGCTTTGGCCATTTTTCCCAAAAGCCCATTGCGCTCAGCCACGAGGGGGCTCAGCGCAAAAACTTCTTTTTCCTCAAGACGAAGGTTCTCCGGCAAAGTTTCCATTTTCCCCGCCACGAGCAGTTCTCTTTGTTGTTCAGCCAAAATGGCCAACCGGCGGTAGTGTCCGGTTTCCTGGTTCAAACTTTCAATGAGTGCACCAACGAGTTCGTTCATCCCTTATCCTTGGATGTTGATCACTTGGGAATCCACCAACTTCGAAGCCAATTTATCCAAATCCACCGAAAGTTTTCCGTTTTGAGTTTGTTGGGCTAATTGCTCCACCTTCTCATTCCGGATCACTGCGGCCTGGGCCGCTTCCCTCTGGAGATTTTGGAAAACCTCAGCGAAGGAGCTTAAAGAAACAGAAGACGCACTTCCCACTGACTCGTTTTGCGATTCCGTCTTGGGGGAAGGTCCAGTCTTCAAGGACTGGAGAACCGCGGGGATGTTTTGAAAACCTTCAATACGCATGGACTACTCCTTAGATATCAACCTGGATGCCCCTAGCGGGAAGTACCGCTAAAAGGCACTCATGGTTTTCCTGTTATTTCTAACGGTTAAAGGGGGTAAAACTTGAGGGGAGAGGTTTAAAAAAACCAATTTTCAGGGGAAAAGCTTGTGCAACAAAACTATCAAAAACGGCTAATTTTCAGCCTTATTTCGGCTTTCCACGCCTTTCTTTAAGGTATTTGGGGTCCCGAACCTCATTGACCGGAGGCTCTTTTGGCCTGTTTTGTTTAAACTTTTCGATATCGTTTTTGATTTCTTCGGAAAGGGTTTTCATGCAATTTTCGCAAATTTTACCTTGTGAAATAGGAATTCCACAGCTCTCGCAGCGGAGGCCCGTGTCGGCTTGAACCAACCGGAGGCGGTTTTCCCGGACATAACGGTAGATTTCTTTGATGTCGACTTCAGTGGTTTGGGCGATTTCCTGGGCCGTGGCGCTTGGGCGGGTTGAAAGATAATGGAAGATTTTGAGGTAATTATTGTCTTCTTCTTTGATACAAGCTTGACATAAGTCTCTTCCCCCGGGCACGAGGGGAAAAACCTTACCGCAACGGGAACAATTGGCAAGGCTCACGAGAAGCTTTTTTGGTGGGGCTGAGTAACTTCCTTAAGCCTTTCATAAATCATTCGGCCCAGGCCCATACCGCCCGAAGAGGCCAATTTCTGCGTCAATTGTTCGTCATACATGCTCTCAAAGAATTCCATGCCCTTGGAATTACCCAACAAGTTGGATTTTTGGACGGAATTCCTCATTTCTTTCATCAACATCTGCATAAAAATAGACTCGAAGTTTTGAGAGACGGTTTTCAGCTCGGCATCCGAATGACTCGGTGACCCTGATAAAGGGTTCAAAGCCGATGGGGAGAGGCTTTTATTAAGATGATTTAACCCGGCGGGTCCGAGAACGACTTGACTGGCCGCTTTCGAAGCCAGTGATGGTTGCAAGGCAAAGGCGGTTCCCAATTCATTGATGGGAAAGGGCTTGGAGGATCCAAAGAGATCCATGGGCGTTAAAGAAATTGGCTGGGTTGAAATATTCAACTAAACCGTCCCCCGATGATCAAATGATGGTCAACTCGGCATGCAAAGCTCCAGCCGCCTTGACTGCTTGAAGAATTGAAATAAGGTCTCGCGGAGTGGCGCCCACCGCATTGATGGCTGTCACCACATCCATCATCGTAGCCCCTTCGGGCAAAACAACCAGGTTGCCCAATTTACCTGTGTCCTCTGCCGAAACAGTGGTCGTATGCGTCAATTCGTCATGTCCAAAAACGGCATCGTGGGTAATTTGGGTGGTCTTTTTAATGACCAAGCGCAAGTTGCCATGAGCAATGGCCACTGCGTCGATGCGGACGTCTTGTCCCAAGACGACCGTTCCTGTCCGTTCATTAATGACAACCTGGTTGGCCGGTGAATCGGTCATAACTTGTGTGTCTTCTATGGCGCCGAGGAAATCCACCACGTTATCCTGGTAATTGAAGGGAACCTTAACGTCGATTTGGCCGCCATCCACCGCCTTCGCCACCTGCTCCCCGAATTGTTGGTTCAATGCCTGGGTTACCAAGGAAGCCTGGCCGAAATCGGGGTGATCCAGGAGGACGGAAATAGTGTTGTTGTCGACGAACGTGGAAGGCACTTCTTTTTCCACCAAAGCGCCGTTGGGAACACGGCCCACCGTCGTCTGACTCGTTTGAATCAAGGGGAATTCTCCGGTGTTATCCGAGAATCCGCCAACAGCCAGAGGACCCTGGGCTACGGCGTAGACCTGGCCATCCGGGCCCTGAAGGGGTGTCATCAACAGATTCCCACCTTGAAGACTGCGGGCATCCCCGATGGAGGAAACGGTAACATCGATCTTGTCACCGGATTTCAAAAGGGGAGGAAATTGGGCCGTGACCATAACCGCCGCAACGTTTTTGGTCACGTTTTGGACTATGTTAGAATTGCTCTGCACACTATAAGGATTGAGCTGCATATAATTGGCTTGGTCCGGTGTTATTTTAACTCCAAACTGTAACAACATGTTAGTGACGCTTTGAAGTGTGGAAAGTACCCGCTGGGTATCACCTGTCCTGTTCAACCCCACGACCAAACCATATCCGATCAATTGATTTTCCCGGACTCCTTTTATTTGGGCGATAGTTTTCAAGCGAACTTGCGCTGCTTCTGTGGCGCCCGCCAAAAGAAAAATACAGGCCAACAAAACAGACAAAATTTTAAAGTTTTTTTTCATCATTGCAACTCCTTAGGCTGTTAAAAAAGACCTAGCCAACCTAAAACCCGGGTTAATAAACCCGGCTTGGCCGTTTCAGAAGCAGGCCCTACGCCGGTGAATTTGATCTTGGCCTCAGCCACGCGGGATGATAAAACAATATTGTCACTCGAAATGTCATCCGGCCGGATTTCACCCGTGACTTCGATGGTTTGTTTCTCGTCATTCACTTCCACGTACCGTGAACCTTGAATCAAATAATTTCCACTAGGTAAAATCGAAATAATTTTAGCGGTCATTTGACCTGTTATGGTAGAAGCCCGGCTAGAAGAACCCTGTCCCTGATGAGCGGTGCTGGCGCCAACTCCGATTTGGTTGGGGACATTGCTAAGAACGCTGTTCCCATAGACCCCGGCCCCCAAAAAGCCCGTGCCCGCCCCAACCGCCAAACCGGAAGCCTTTTGGTCTTGGCTGCTAGCTGAATTAACCGCTTGGTTGGTTTCTTCAATCATCACGGTGATGACATCTCCAACCCTTCGCGCCCTTTTTTCAGTGTAAAGCGAATTTGTCCCCTCAACGGGATACAAAGAATCCGCCAATAGTATTTGATCGGCCATTAAAACCATGAGGCCAATCAATGCAAAAAGGAACTTAAGTTTCATGGTGCTACCTCCATCTTTTGCTCCGTGCCCTCCGGCTCCAGGAGAACTGTCTTCTCGTCCAAAACCTTTCCGCGAAGCACCTTGTGGGAATCGGTGTTTTCAACCCGAATCGAGTCCCCTGCCTTCCCGTCCTCAACAGCCCTCACCTGCACCGAGAGCTCGATGTTTCCTTTTTCGATAATACCCTGGACGACTTGGCCATGTGAAATTGCCGGTGGGTCATAAAGTTCGTTGACCCGGACTACCGTTCCGGGAGCCAGTGGCATTGATGCCGTGCGCCCTAAAACATTGCTTAACTGGCGGAAACAACCATTGATCATTTTGGAGCTTGGTGTCCGAACTAAAGCAACATTTTCCCGGGTGAATTTTTCGCCTTTGTCCAATTTCCTCAAAACCGTAACGGCCGGATGATAAATTTCAACCGTAGCCCGAACCGGCAGCACCCGCACCAAACGGCCGTCCACTTCCAACTCCGCCGTCAGGAAAACCGATCCCTCATACTGGCCAGTGAAAGAAGGCCTGAATTTCGCCGTCACTTCGCCTGCCGGCAAAAGCAGCTTTTTTCCCGTGCCTTCGGACTTTACGTCAACATTTTCGGATGTTTCCCCGGTCTGGCTCAAAATAAAGGCCTTGACTTGCGGCAACAACCCCGAAGGATCGAAGGATTGGCTTTGGGTCAGGACTTCGACTGTTTCGGCGCCTCCAAAAGAAAATTCTTGAAGAGTGTATCCCTCACGCCGCAAGGCTACTTTGAGGTAACTCAATGTTAATTTGACCGTAGCGCCAGCAGGGGCAGCCCTGCCCAAAGTTAACCGACGCAACCGGTCCGCCATGGCCTTATCGTCGGTAATAACCTCGGCGATTTGGCCGAGGTTTATTTCGGGACCAACCACCGTTGCCTTTTCTGGAAGCTGAATTACCACTCCTTCGGCCGCCAGGGCGATTTGCGGGGCCAACCCCAGAAAACAAAAACTCCAAAATGTAAAAAACCGTTTCATCAAGCGACGATGGATTTCACGGGAATTGCTTCATATTAGCCAAGATCGACATCATATCGTCCGACGTTGAAACGGCTTTAGAGTTCATTTCATACGCTCTTTGGGCCACAATCAAATTCACCATTTCCGTGACCACATCGACATTGGAAGATTCCAAGGAGCCCTGTTGAATATTGGAAAAGCCGACAGAACCCGGAGTCCCTTGGATCGGATCACCCGAGGCTGCCGTTTGCACGAAGAGATTGTGACCCATCGCCTCTAAGCCGGCAGGATTCACGAAATTGGTCAATTCAATCTGGCCTATCTGGGTTTGCTGGGGGGAACCGGCAACTTGAACCATAATCTGGCCAGCGGGAGTGATTTGGATTTGAGTGGTTTGCGCTGGGACTTGAACGGGTGGCTCCAAAAAGTAACCGTCTGACGTCACAATGTTGCCATTTCCATCCATTTGGAAGGAACCATCCCGGGTGTAAGCCGTTTGGCCGTTGGGCAGCGTCACTTGAAAAAAGCCGCTGTTTCCTTCGATGAGAATATCCAGCGGATTATTCGTATTTTGGATTGCCCCTTCGGTGAAAATCCTCTGGGTATTGACCGGTTTGACTCCTTCGCCAATTTGAAGACCTATCGGCGTGTTGGTTTCGGGAGAAGTCGGGGTTCCCGCCGGTTTCAAGTTGAGATACATAAGGTCCTGAAAATCCACCCTTTGGGCTTTGAAGCCGCTGGTGCTGACGTTCGCCAAGTTGTTAGAGATCGTATCAATGTTCAACTGTTGGGCGGACATTCCAGTGGCCGCTGTGTACAAAGACTGCATAAAAGCCTCCTCAAGATTCGAAAACGAGGTACGGCATCGCACCTCTTTCGATTTTTCCGCCGCTTCGGTCATTCAGCGGCGGCAACGGCCTCCGCAATGCAGTCCGGCCGTTGACTTCACTTACAAACTTTTCAATTTCTACTCTTCCCAAATCCTCCTCACGCCAATTTCAGCCCTGTCTCATTTATCAAGCCGTCGTCGGCTGCAACGTCCCAATCGTGGTCGCCGCCAGGTTCATCATGTCATCATAAGAGGAAATGACCCTTGAATTAAGCTCGTAAGAGCGGTAAGTATCGATCATGTTTACCATTTCCCGAATGGAATCGACATTGGACTGCTCCAGGGTTCCCTGCTCAACCCGGATATCATCCGGCGACATATCAATTTTATTCGTGGGGTCGGCCGCAAATAATGAATAGCCCATCTTCGTAAGTTTTCCCTCATCCTGTACTTTGACCACTAGTAATTGATCCAGGGCCTTCCCATCCACGCTGATATTCCCTTCCGCATCAACCGAAACTTGGTTTCCATCAATGTATATTTCACCGTTATGGCCCAAAACCGGGAGTCCTTCTTTGGTGACCAGACGCCCATTGGCGTCCAAACTGAAATTCCCGTCACGGGTAAGAAAGGTCTTCCCCTCAGGACTCAAAACAGAAAAGAACCCGGGACCGTTTAATGCAAAATCCAGTGGATTTTTTGTGTCCATATGGGCTCCCTGCGAATAATCGGTGGCGATCTCCTGGGGGATGACGCCCCCACCCATAACCCCAATATTTGGCCGGATTTCAGCCGTCCCATCCATGACACTCATCCGTTGGTCGTGCAGGCGGGCAATGAGATACGTGGGAAAAGCAATTTCCACGGCGCGGTTTTGTTTAAAGCCGATGGTATTTACGTTCGCAAGGTTATTTGCGATAACATCTTGCCGCATCAAAGTGGCGTCCATTCCCGACGCTGCTATGTAAAGCCCACTAGGCATACCCTGCTCCTCCTATTCGATTAATGGCCATTTCCTGACAGCACCGCACTATAGGGGAGGGCCACAAAGTTCAATTCTTTCGTATGGGCACTTTCCGTTCCATCGGTTCCGACGCTTGTGAAACTAAAGTAATATCTCTGTCCAACCTTGAGTTTCCGGACAAGATAGGTCGGGACATTGGCGATAGGCTGTGGATTCACCTTATCAAACCGCCCGCCCGAAACTTCCGAAATATAAATATTGTATCCCTTCAAACCGTTCTTTGCCGGATCAGGCCACCCTGCTAGCCCTGCTTGTTTGCCGATGTCAATAACACCCTCATTCTGGATTTCGCTTTGGACTACAACCGGGGCACCCGGAGCCGAAGTGGTTCCGGCGAGGACCTCTCGAGAATATTGGCTTTCCACTGGTGGAATAGTGTTAGTGACCGAGCTCACGACAAAATAATAATGAGTATTTTTTTCTAATCCCCGCAGGGAGTAATAATTCGCCTTAATGGGTTGTTGATTGATCTTAACGTATCCGCCACCGGATGTTTTACTGAAATAAACGTTATAGCCCGCCAAGGAAATCGAGGGGGAGCTATTCCATTTCAAGGTGATAATATCACCTTGTACATAAGCGTTGACGCCTTCCGGAATGAAGCTTTTCACTTTACCCAGGAATGATTCGCCGAATCTCCAGCTAGCCGAAATTCTGTGGGAGGAACCCAAATATTGGGGATGGCCGATATAGGCGTAATCAATGCCCCAGGTGTTGGAACGGTAACTAATGCCCGCTGTAAACTGTCCCGGCAATGTCATGAAATCGCTGTAACCTGTCCTTAAACCCAAGTGGTCCTCAAAAAACCATCCTTCAATACCGGCATGAAGCAAGGTGTGGTCGCCTAAATTAGGGTCGTTGATGCTTTCGAATTCGAAGGCTGTGACCAAATCATCGGTGAATTCGTAACTGGCACCGCCCTTAACGCTTAAGGCCACGGGGTCTTCGTTTCCAGCTTGATACCTGATGGTAGTATCCAAATCCTGAGCGCAAAGCCCGATATTAATCTGTTTTCCGTAGCGGGGGTCAAGAATGGGTAGATGATAGAGGAAGCCCATGTCCATACCCAGTCCGCTTGCCTGTTGACCCGGCTGGCTGGCTGAATCCACTCCGTACAATTTGACGTTCAAGCCAAAAGAAATGGATTTATCAATAGCCAAGGGGGCAGCAAATGTTCCCAAATAGATCCTCTCGTTCTCAGAGCCATCCGTAAAGAGAAGTTGTTGGGTGGAAAGAGCCCATGCCATTTGGTCACCAAAGGGTTGGACATAAGCCAGATCGAATAAATCCTCTTTGCCATTGAGGATAACCGCTCCCATTCCGGATATCTCGGGCCTCAGGATCTGGACCAAACCGGCCGGATTGTAAAAAATCGCATCACCCGAATCCGCAATGGAGGCAAATGCCCCCCCCATACCCAAGGGCCTGGCTCCGTCACCGGAAACCCCGCCCTTGTCAAAAGCCGCGTATCCCATGGAAAAGGCCAAGAAAAAAGCCAAGAGGGCTGCGGCTGAAACTTTATTGAACATTCGGTCCCACCTTTACGCCATTAATATGAACGTCGGATAATTGCATTAACTGTGACGAGCCGATCCGGCCTGTAGCATAATTAGCCGCGACTTCCGTGGGTGTTACCAGGGTCAATTCATTTTTCCCATAATATACACGAGTCGTTATGGCTTTTAAACCGGTTCCTACGGTTTTCACGCTGGCTTTAATCACATCAGCAGCCTCTTGGTAAAGGTAAGGCCCATAAGTGAGTTGGGAACGGTAACTTATCGCCACGGTCGTCTCTCCCGCAGAATTCTTATCAAAATGGGCTGTTAAAACCTGGTCTGGGGTCAAATTGGTAAACCCAATGGCGGGTACCCCTCCCGCCTCCGGAACCAATGTATTTCCATTGGCTTCCACCGGAGGGGTAGTAACGGTAGGAGTTGCCTCTTCAGTTCCCAACAATTTTTGGAGATTTAGTTGGGCCAAAGTGCTTAATTGTTGCCGTTCTTGGGCCAAAAGTCCTGCTTGTTGCTGTCGCAGTGCCAATAGCTTGCTGGGATCCTTGACCCCCGCTTCCGGCGGGCCAAGAACCTCAACCGTTTGAACAGGCGTGGAACCGATATGATCCAAATTATCCAGGACCTGGAATGACCATGTGTAAACCCCCGGAGGAAGTGGTTCGTACTGGTCGTTTTCTCCCTGCCAAACCAATTTTGTGGGCGGAGAGCCACTTCCCCTTAAACCACGAACCAAATGGTTGGAAGAGTCGTAAATTAAAACGCTCCAACGGTTAACCGAAACATCCTCGGTCGTGTCTAAGTAAAATGTGGCTTTTTCACCTTGCGAGGGCGTAAAGGAAGATGGCCTGACAAAAGCACCAACTTTAGGAGGCGGGATCTCTTCGCCGCCGCCAAAGCGGTAGGCGATACCGATGTTAAAGGGTTCGAAATCATACCCGCCGGTGGAATAGGTGCCAATAGCCGACCCTTGGGAAACGGAAGCTTGGGGAGCCACCGGGAAAAGATAAGCGGCATCGATTTGGAAATCCCCGCCTAAAGCTCGAATGCTTCCTCCAATGCTAATATCCCCCGGACTACTTAAAGGCGTGGAATAACCCGCCCGCACGCCAAGGACATCCTTCAAAAACCAAAACTCGGTTCCGAAGCGAATGTATTTGTTATAAGCGTTTGTAAAATCCGGATCCGATATTTGATCGAAATCAAACGCCGTAATGTTGCGAATCTTAAAAAGGAAGTCATTTTTATAAGCCAAGCCGAGGGTGATTTGGGGAGGTATTTGTATGTTTGTGCCGCCGCCAATGCTAACAGCAGAAGTATTACCACTGGGCACGTCCACCACATTGATACCGTTGGGATAGGTGACATTCGCCACCAAGTTGTTGATGGCCAATCCGACGCGCAATTCTTCGGAATACTTCGTAATAGGAATTCGGTACAAAAGGCCCAGGTCGAGTCCATAACCGATGACTCGGGGGGCGCTTGGTACCTGGCCCACCAAACCTGGCGGGCCAGGTAGGAGATAATAGGGATCATTCGTGATCCGTTTAACGCTGATACCCACGGAGAAATTTCTCACCGCCGATAACCGGGCGGCATAGGATAGCTGGATAATGCTCTCCTGAAAAGTAGGATTGAGGATATAACTAGCTTCCTCCCGATCCGCAGTACTCAAATTAGGCTGTCCTGGAAAATAATCCATTTGGGGGTGAAAGGGCCGGAAAAGGGATATCCCCAGCGTATTCTCTTTGGCTATGGGAAACATGAATTGTAAGGATTCATACCAGGGAAAATCAAAGCCCTGCCAGGAGGGGGGATTAGAAACGGTCGGCGGTTGGGGTGAAATATTATCGAAATAAACGGGCGCGCTGGAGAGCGAAATTTCGTAGGAAGAAAGTTGGGCCAAACCCGCGGCATTCCAATAAGCGGCTGAGGCGTCATCCGCCACAGCGGTGAAGGCGCCACCCATGCCCATGGCCCTTGGGCCAATTCCAAAGGAATTCGGTTGCCCAAAAATCAATTGGGTCGTAGGGCCGCTTTGGGCGCCGGCCACTACGGGTACCGCTAAAAGGAAAGCTAACCTCAGCCAAGTCTGATAAAACGCCACCCGGGAAGCGCCAAATAAAGCGTTAAGGCATGATTGAATATGTCGCAATGGACGGCCTCTCCCGCGCCGGAAAAACCGGCGCTTCATAAAATCAAGAACCTTTTCGTTTCGATCCAGACTCCGCTTTGTAAACCGCCACTAAGATTTCCGCCACAACCTGATAAAGCTCTCCGGGTATTTCCTGGTTCAAATTCAATTGATCCAGGGCTTCCACCAGCAACTTGTCCTCCACCACAGGGATGTGGTTTTCCCGGGCCAGCGCGATCAGGCGCTCTGCCACAATTCCACGTCCTTTTGCCACCAGCTTCGGGGCCGACATAGCTTCACGGTCATATTGGATCGCCACAGCGGCCTTTCGACCGCTCCTTCTTCGGGGCATTCTCGATTCCGGGCTCAAGGTATCAACCCTTTAAGTTCAGATGAAAACCTTCAGGGACTCTGAAAGGACGGCCCAAATAAACCGTGGGAGCCGCTAGTACAAAACCAAGGCGCTTCAGACCCCGTTCCACCCCCACCACCAGGGTTCTCAAATCTTCCTTTTCACGGCTCCCCTCATCAGAAAAAACCTGGAGGTAAACCAGCTTCCCCTTTAAATAAATGCTCCATTGAATTTCGCCCAACTTTTCAGTTTGCGTCCAAATGACGAAATAAACAGCACGAGAACTTTTCACGAACCCGTTTTGCGTTTTGACTTCAATAAAAGCCTGAAGCCTAACAGATGCTCCCCGCCCCCCAAAACCCAGTGGCAGGAAAGCAGACCACAGAGTTCCATTTTCCTTCAAAGGGGAGTTTGATAGTTCCCTTTCCCCAGTTTTAGCCCTCTGCAAACCATCCGAGGACGGAAAAACCCGCACTCGGTTGCCAATTTTCAAGATCGGAGAACCCTCGACAGTAACTCGTTTCCCGTTTTCTAACAGCGCCATAAACCGCCCCGAATCAAGTAACTTTTCGATTCTTCCCAGTCTAAAACCCGTCTGAGATAATCCAGCGTTCAACCCCGCAACCGGCGAAGGACCACTCATATGCACCGAGAAAACTTTTTCCATCCCACTTTCCTTTTTTTTTGGAGGAGTGGGCCTACCCCTCGGTTGGATCACTATCCCGGGGACGTTCGTCCTCAATTGGGAGTTGTAAAACCATTCCCCCGTAAATTCAGTATCAACTGGACTTCCGCCCTACTCAATTGGGTGCGTTGAACGATCTCTCCTATTTCTATTTTCTTATCCGATAACCGGTAGACTTCTCGAACCACTCCAGAAGAAAAACCAAGAGCGCCCTCGGCCTTCCCAAAACCAATTCTTTTCGAAGCTCGTGGTATTTCCACTTTCTCATCTTTACCATAACCCAGGAGGGGTTCAGGGATGGCGGGGGACTTGGGAGCTAAGTTTTTTTTTGCGGTTTCGATGGCCCTGAGCTTTTCCTCCAAATGAACCCTCTCGGTGCTCACTTCTTCTGCAAGCTTTACCGTCTTTTGAAGATCCCGTTGAATTTTCACGATCACTTTTTTAAAAACTTCGGTTTTTTGTTCAGCTTCCTGAACCTGTTCCTGGATATTATCCGAAACTTCTTTTCCGAGCTGCTTCAAAGTCAGCAAAAGTTCCTGCAAGTTTTCCTTAATTTCCTGGACCTGTGCATTTTTTAGAATATCCCATTCTTCCTTTTTCTTTTGGGTTTGATTTACAGAAAAATGGAATAAAAAAAGAATCCCAAAAAGCAAAACTGAGTCAAACATTATTTGTAAAATCAAAAAAATATCCATTCAGGCCCTCAAATCAATATGAGCTTATTGGGGTGGAAAGTGGGCTTGTCCCCGAATTCCACTTCACAAAACAAATCTTCCGGCAACTTTTTAATTCCCCCGGAATGGACCAACTTTGATTTCACCGTCTGATTCAGTAAGGGTACAGTATTTCAGTTCCTCTGAAATTTGACGGGAAGCCTTATTTATCGTGATCTTAACCCCGGTGTGGATAATGCCCATGCAGGTCACCTTGGCGTGACGCCGGCGCTCCTCTGAGCTCTCTTGTTCTTTCTTCTCGATGTCCTGTTTCTTTTCCGCCAGTGTCTTAGTATCAGCCATCAGCTTGAATTGGGCCCGGGTAAGTTTAGTCAAAAGTTCTTTTTTGTCGGGCGGAAGATTGCCGCCCATCTTTACCTGGAGATCTTTTAAAAATTGGATTCCTTTTTTGGTCTTATCTAGGTTTTCTAAAGCCGCCTTTAATTCGTTCTCCATTCTTTGGAGCTCATCCCTTAAGCCGATCGCCTCGCCCACGATGATTTCAGTGGGGGTCGCAAAATTAGAGCCCATGGAAGCCGCGTGAACTTGTTCGCCGGCAATGACCTGCCCTCCCACGATGACGCCCTTTTGGCCAGCCACTGACACTTTTTTGCCAACGGTCACTTTACAGTGCATGATGGCTTGGCCGGAAGTCAGGCTACCGCCCACATCCACAATGGCATTGCGGATGTATTTAATATTGGCGTCACCCGCACAAAAAATTTTGGCCTTGTCGTTCCCGCTCACCCCGCCCGCAATGGATAATTTCCCGCCACACTTGAGTTCTGCGCCTTCCACCACGCCGTTGACAACCAAGTCTTCCCCGGCGAAAACCTTAAAACCGTCCTTGACATCTCCCCGAATAATGACAGTTCCAATGAAATCAATATTGCCCGTGGAAAGGTTAACGTCCCCCGGTATTTCATAAAGAGCCAGTACGGAGATCTTGTTTTCTTTGATGACAACTTGTCCGTCGGCATCCGCGATCCATTCGTCCTTGTTGTCCGGCGAAACCGCTACTCCCTTGCCCATACTCACATCGATATCCTTGCCATCGACTGCGGCCAAAGTTTTACCTGTCACCGTCATTCCCGACATACCCTTGGTGGGAGGGATTTTCCGGGCGAGCAGGGTGCCTTTTGTGACATTGTCGATTTTGTGCGCCGCACGGTAATCGACCCGGCCTTCTTCGTCTTCGGCCACCGGAGCCGGAGTGTCCTCCTCGGTTTTTTTATAGAGATACTCAATTCGGGCGTCTTCCCCGTTGGTGACGGGAGTTCCGAAGGCGGTCTCCATCTCAATAGGTTCATTGATATTTTTGGAGGTTTCCAGATTGGAAAGTTTGGCGGAAAGTTCAGCAAGCCGGGTTTCATCGATACCATAAACGACGTTGCGGCGTTTCAAGGCATTACGAACATCGTCAATCGTGGCGAAATGATCGTTTTCGCTTTGAGGAGGAACCACTGTAATCTTGGCTTGCATCTCATCATCGCTAATTTCAACAAAAACCTGTTCTTGTGAGCTGTCAGGTTTTGAACTTGTAATCTTTTGAGGTTTGCCGGTGGCTTGGGTCACCGCCTGGTTTAGGACGGCCGGATTATCAACATTGATGCTATATTTTTGTAACTCTTTTTTTACATCGTCCACCGTCACTCGGGTACCCTTCCCGGAAGGAGGAAAAACCGTTAAATAAACCCCATCACTTTCGGTGGTGATGGTCGTGTATCCGTTCACGTCCTTGAGCAACGCCATGCTTCCTCCTTTCGTCCAACAACTCTTGCAGACGAAAAACCGCCATATGATGAACCTGGCAAACCCTCGATTCACTGACTTTCAGGATTCTTCCGATTTCCTTGAAAGTCAGAGTTTCGACGTAATAAAAATGAAGTACTTTTTGCTCCGCATCCCCTAAAAACTTGAGGGCTTCCGCGACCTGTTCAATTTTCTCTTGTTTCTCAACTTTATCAAGCGGATTCTCGGCCTTGGCGTCCGCCAAAAGGTCGGCCCAAGATCCTCCTTCAACGCCCCCGGCGATCTCCGCGTCCAGCGAAAGAAGGTTCAACATGTTAATTTCGGCGATCCAATCATAAAGTTCACTCAGCGGTATACCAAGGGCCTTGGCCGTTTCCTCCTCCCGAGGAGATCTCCCAAACCGGGCCTCCAATTTCCTTTCAGCTTCTTGGATCGCCCGGGCTTGTTTACGCAGATTGCGCCGGGCAAAATCCAAATTCCTTAATTCGTCCACCATTTGACCGCGAATCCGGTAGCGGGCATAAGCCTCGAAAGCGCGACCGGGATCGTGGCGTTTATCCTTGGGCGGCGTGAAATGATCCAAGGCCTGTAACAAGCCAATCACTCCCGCCGATCCAAGATCTTCCCTTTTTTCCCAATAAGCCCTCAAAGGTAACCGGGCCAACATCCTGCGGGTCTCGGCCTCCACCAAAAAAAAATAAGTCTTCGCCAAGTCATCACGCGCCTGCAGATCCTTTTTCTGCCGCAAAAACCGCGCCCAAAGTGGGTTTAAATTACCGTCGGGCATCTTCCTCAACTATTGTTTGTCGGGAGAAAGTTCAGGAAAAACAAAATCCACCGACTTTCCCTTGGTTTCATCCTCTTCTGTTACCACGCTTGAATCGTCAATCGTTTCCGTTCCCAACTCGGTGCCCAGCGGCAGAGTTTCCTCGGACGGAATTGGAACTGCTTTTGCTCCGGTTAAGGTGGCGTCCGAAATCCATTTCGAGAAATAGCGGACGACAAGCCAGGTGAAAATTGCCCCAAAAAAGAACCCCAGAAAGCTCGAAACCAAAAAAGCGAGGACGACGGCATCCATATCCATGCCCGCACAGGCTCCCACCAGGGAGGCAATCAAAAACCCAACGACTGATCCCGCCGAACCTCCTACCATCATCGTTTGGAAAACGCCGAACGGCTTCTCCCTCGTGATTTCATAGTACAAACGGTCTTTATCACGCTTTGCCATCATTTTCTCCCGCTCGTTTTTTTGTCCTTCCGGACTTCCTTGCGCTGGTAATCAAAAATAAATTTCATCATCATATCCTGGGCGTCCGAGTCTACTTCCACAAAACTCACTTTTTCGATTCTCCGGGAAATTCCATCGACCACTTTGTCCTCGCCACCCAAAGTTTTACCGACAATGTAAGGCCGGATATCCTCTTCCAATTCGAGCTCCATATCCAACTTTGTACCAGCGGGAATCGGCTTGCTAACACTCATCTTGATGCCCCCGATGGACAGGTCTTTGGTACGGCCAACATTGAATGATCCATGAAAAACGGGATTACCTGTGTATTTCCGGTATTTCACCGGCAAAACCACATCGAGTCGGACAAACCGCCTTTTTTGGTTTTTTTTCGATTCCGCCATCAGTCTTTACCACCGAAAATTTGTGTGACCTTTTTAAAAAACTGGAGCAAGTTTCCTTCCCCGGCCTTGGATTTTCCCGACAAGAGGATTTCGGCTAGCCGGTTCAGGCTTAAGGCGGAAGGGCCCATGGGCGAGGATAACATCACCGGTTTTTGCTCCTTCACCGCCCTCACCATCCCGGGGTCCCTCAAGATGAAACCCAGATATTCCACCTTCAAGTCCAGAAACCGCTTCGAGAGTACCGTCAATTTCTGGCCAGCCTCGTCGGCTTCCAATTGGCTTCCAGCCATATTAACCACCACTTGGATTTGGGGCTCGCGCTTTTCCCGGTGGAGGATCTTGATCATGCCGTAAGCATCCATTAGAGCCGTCGGTTCCGGGGTCGTGACGATAACCACTTCCTCTGCGGCCAGCGCGAAGGCCAATACGTTCCGGTGCAGCCCGGCTCCCGTATCGATAAGTATCACTTCAGCCTGGTGTTGAAGTTCCTGAAGGGCGGTTAAAAACTTGCCCCGCTGGGACTCGTTTAAATCTGCCAGCTCCTGGACCCCGCCGGAACCCGAGGCCACGATCCTAATCCCGCCCGGAGCTTCGGTGATGATCTCAGCAAGGGTTTTTTGCCCATTCAGAACATGCAAAAGCGTGTATTGGGGCATCATCCCCAACATGACATCCACATTGGCCAGGCCCATGTCCGCGTCGAACAGAAGGACATTCTTCCCCTTATTAGCCATGGCGAGCGCCAAGTTCACTGAAATGTTCGTCTTTCCAACGCCGCCCTTGCCGCTGGTGACGGCGATGACCCGACAGGAGGAGGGATGTGCCAGCCGGCTTTCCAAAATCTCCGGCGTGTTTATCCGCCCCACCAACTGGCGCAGTCTTTCGGCTTGATCCTGCATGGGTCCCCCTAGCTTAACAGCGCCTTCGTGATCCGATCGGCCAAAGAATGGGCCTCCGGAACTTCCAGGTCATCCGGAACATTTTGTCCCGTCGAATAATATGAAAGCGGAATTTGAAAATTATTCATCAAGTTTAAAAAAGCCCCGTAAAAGCGGGTTTCGTCCAACTTGGTGAAAATCATCCGATTGATGGGAACCGCCGCCCCGAAACGCTCAATGATTCGGATCATGTCGTAATATTTGGTGGTGGCGGATAAAACCAAGTGTATCTCATCCGGTTGGCTGCGGGCGATGAACCGTTTCAGTTCTTCCAATTGTTCCTCGTTCGAAGGGCTGCGGCCAGCCGTATCAACCAAAACCAAGTCCATATTTTTATACTTAGCCAGGATTCCTGAAATGTCCTCCGCCGAATCCGCCACTTCCACAGGAATCCCCATGATCCTGCCGTAGGTCTTGAGTTGTTCAGTGGCCGCGATACGATAAGTATCCGCCGTCACCATGGCGACCTTTTTCCGTTCCATCAGGCTGTAACGGGCCGCCAACTTCGCCAAAGTGGTTGTTTTCCCCACACCCGTGGGGCCCACAAAAGCGATCACTTTCTGGAAATTGACGGCTGTTGACGGGGGTGCGATTTTAACCGTGCCTGCGACGAACTGCCGGAGCCAAGCCGACAACTCCTCGTTTTTTTCCGGATCGATCTTTTCCGCGATCATCCCCTTGATGATCCTTTGGATCAAAAAGTCCTCCACTTCCTGGCGCACCATTTTTTTCTTCACCTTATTGAAACCCTCGGATAAAAGAATGGAAGTATCGGCCGGGTTCAAGTCCCTCAAAACCGTCGCTAGGCTGGACGTTTTCATTTCATTGAGTTCGCGTTGAAGGGCTTTTACCTTCGCCCGGGCGGGATCCAAGGAACCCATTGGGGGAGGGGGGGCAACAGCGGCGGTAGCCGTCGTCTTTAGCAAGGGGCCCTCCGTGCGGTCGGAAACCGGAACGGGAACGCCTTTCCTTTTAGCCACGTCGTCGAGAAGGTTCAAATCCACCCCCGCGGTGATTTCGGCCATCGGACGGCCGAAAAGGCCCAAAACCCCTCCCTTACGGAAGGTCTTGGTGTACAAAATGACGGCTTCTGGCCCTAAATCCTTTTTTACTTTCATAAGGGCTTCTTGAATGGTGGGAGCTTCGTAGCGCTTGATTCTCATTCTCCCGCCTCGATCGTGCCGACGGACTGAATTTCCGTCCTCGGCAATAGTTCACTGAAGGAAACCACCGTCAAATGGGGGATAAACCTTTCGACTAACTTCTTAAAATAGGGCCTCACATTGGGCGAACAAAGAACCAACGGTTGCCGGTTGGCTCCGGCCATTTTTTCGATACCCTGGGACAAGCTCCGAAACATTTGCTGGAGGAGCTTGGGGTCGACGGCGGAAACGGCGCCACTCTCCGCCGCCTGCACCGAATCCATGATTTTCTTCTCAAATCGGGGGTCCAGGGTCAGTGCGTAAACCTTGCCGTCGGCGGCCTGGTGCAACTTGGTAATGGAACGGGCCAAGCCCTTCCGGGCGTACTCGGTTAAAAGCTGAACATCCTTGGTTTCCCGGACATGGTCGGCCACCGCCTCCAGGATGCTTTCCAAATCCCGGATCGGGATATGTTCCTTTAAGAGATTTTGGAGAATTTTTTGGAGATCTCCTATCGAAAGTTGAGTGGGAACCAGCTCGTCCACCACCGTTGGTGAATCCTTTTTCACTGTATCCAGAAGTTTGGCCACGCTCTGGCGGGTTAAAAACTCATGGGCGTGATTGCGGATTACTTCCGTCAAGTGGGTGGCAATAACGGTTGAGGCGTCCACCACGGAATAACCAACCTGCTCTGCCATTCCTCTCTCCTCATCCGTAATCCAGTAAGCGGTGAGGTTGAAAGTGGGCTCCTTAGTTTCAATGCCCCGCAGGACGGGCAAGTTCGGCCCCGTCGACATCGCCAAAAGATGCCCCGGCATTATTTTCCACTTGGAAACCTCCACGCCCTTGATCTTAATCACGTACTCCGAGGGCTGTAACTGCATGTTGTCACGGATACGGATGGGAGGAACCACAAGCCCCAAATCGCTGGCCATTTGCCGACGGATACCCGTGATGCGCTCCAAAAGATCCCCATGTTGTTCCTCATCCACCAACGGGATCAAGCTATAGCCGATTTCCACCTCCAAATGATCCACTTGTAAAAGTGACGAGACGTTTTCCGGTTCTTTCTTTTTCTCAACACCCGGTTGGGTTTTGGCTTGTTCGGCTGCCTCCATCTCCCGACGCAAGGTTTGTTGGACAAAAAAAGCCAAACCACCAACCAAAAGGGAAACAATGAAAAAGGCCCAAGGCAATCCCGGGACAAGGCCAGCTATAAATAGAACCGCAGAAGCTATCCACAGGGCTCTAGGCTGGGACATGATTTGTTTGACCAAATCCGTCCCCAGGTTACTGTCCGAGGCGGCGCGGGTCACTACAACGCCAGTGGCAAAGGAAAGCAGGAGGGCAGGGATTTGAGTGGCCAGTCCATCGCCGATGGTTAATAACGTATAGCGCTGGAGAACCTCAGGCAGGGTCATCCCACCACTTAAGAGACCCACAGCGAATCCTCCTAGGATGTTGACCACCACGATAATGATGGCCGCGATGGCGTCCCCCCGGACGAATTTGCTGGCACCGTCCATGGCTCCATAAAAATCTGCTTCCTTCTCAATATCCTTGCGCCTCTTTCGCGCTTGGTCGTCCGTAATGAGCCCAGAATTCAAGTCTGCGTCGATAGCCATTTGCTTTCCCGGCATGGCATCCAAGGTGAACCGGGCCGCCACTTCCGCCACACGCTGGGCACCACTGGTAATGACCACGAATTGGACGATGATAAGGATGAGGAAGATCACGAAGCCGACCCAATAGTTTCCACCGATCATAAAAGCTCCGACGGCCTCAATGACTTTTCCTGCCGCCGCAGTACCCGTTGCTCCTTTATTTAAAATGAGCCGTGTAGCGGAAATATTTAAAGCCAATCGGAAAATCGTTGTGATGAGAAGTAAAGTCGGGAAAATAGAGAAATGGAGGGGCTCCAGGGTGTACATGGTGATCATTGCCACCACAAGAGCCATCGCAAGATTTAAAGAAATAAGAATATCGAGCATCCAAGAGGGCAATGGAATAATAAGCATCAGAACGCACAGAATCACTATAAAGGCGACGAATAAATCGCTGTATTTTTGGACGTTGTTAAAGGTTGTGGCTTCAGCCATTTTTTCCTCGAAATAGGTTCGGACCGACGCTTCCAGGCGAATCCGTATTGTATCCTTATTTTCGGATTAGTTCACCCAACTTTGCCTGGCAAAAGCTAGTCCCTGACGGCTTATTCCCGCCCCTTACTTTCCCTGCCATCCGCTTACGAAAGGCCTGTGGAAACTCCTTTTGTTTTTTTATTCATACGGTAAACGAAAGCCAATACCTCCGCAACCGCTTCAAAAAGGTCGGGAGAAATGGGGGCCCCCACCGGACACTGTTTCAAGAGGGCACGCGCCAGGGGCGGGTTTTCCAACACGGGAATGTTATGTTTTCTGGCCATTTCCTTGATACGTTCCGCAATTACCCTTTCCCCTTTTGCCAAAACCACTGGAGCTGACATCCCGTCCTTGTATTCCAAGGCCACCGCCACGTGGGTGGGGTTGGTGATAACGACATCCGCGCGTGGGATGGACTCAAACATCCGGCGCCGGGCCATTTCCCTCTGAATTTGGCGGATTCTTGCCTTGATCATGGGATCGCCTTCGCTTTGTTTGAAATCATCCCGGACTTCCTGCTTCGTCATTTTCAGGCTCTCTTCATACTCCCACCTTTGATAGAGGTAATCCAAAAGCGCTAAGGCAGCCAGGGCCAAAAGAATCCAATCGAGGATTTTCATCGTTAAACTTCCAACGAATTTCAACGGCTCCACCCCTGGCATATCCATTGTCGGAACCAGGCGGGGCAGGGCCCCCTTGACCCCCACGTAGGCGATCCATCCGATGAGAAAGAGTTTCAGGAGGGACTTCAGGAACTCGACGGCGGACCTTCGCGAGAAAAGCTTTTCGAACCCACTGATAGGGTTGATATTGTTGAACTTGGGCGTCAGGGGCTTCATCGTAAACAAAACGCCAACCTGCAGATAATTGATGAGAAGTCCCACCAGCAGCACTGTTCCCAGGACCGGGGCGATGATTTTGAAGACCTGCAACAAGTAAAAAACGGCCATGGTGGAGACATTCTCCATCCCGAAAGTCGCATTCATGTTTTGGAAGGTAAAGACCGCCATTTGGTTGACCGAATCAACCATGTAGGGCCCGGCAAAGCGGAAAGCGGTCAAGGCCGCCAAAAGGACCAAAGCTGAGTTGACCTCGACCGAACGAGCGATTTGACCTTTTTCCCGGGCCTCCTGCCGCCTGCGAGGTGTTGCTTTTTCACTGCGTGCCGGATCTGCCATCATGACCCCTAAAAAAATTATGAATTAATGTTTTATTTCACTGCATAGCATGCAAGAGAATAGACAAATCACGGTACATCCCCTTAAACAATCCCTGCAGGATAAAAGTGAAAAAACTCATCGATACGGCGGTGATAAGGAACCCCACCGCAAGGTTCAACGGCATCCCCACGATGAAAACATTCATCTGGGGTACCGTGCGGGCCACGATTCCTAAGGCCATGTTGGTGATAAAAAGAGCTCCAATGACAGGGGCCCCCACCCGGAAGGCAATGAAAAAAACCTGTGAAAACAAATTCATCATTTCCGTCCCCAAAGCGGTGGAAAAATGAGCTTGGCCCAGTGGAACGATGTTAAAACTATCGACTACGCTTCTTAAAAGAACGTGATGGCCGTCCACCGCGAGGAACACTAGTGTCGCGACCATGAAATAATATTGGCCCATGGCGGAAATCTGGATATTCGTCGTGGGGTCGATGATATTGACCATACCCAACCCCATCTGGATGTCAACAATCTGCCCTGCTAATTGAATCCCGGTGAAAATCAGGGTCGCCCCCAAACCGATGGAAAAACCGATTAAAAGTTCCCTCATAACGGCCAAGGTTAGGGGGATGCCAGAAGACGGGAGAGTTAGGGACTTAAAATCCACCACCGGGAAAACCAGGAAGGCCACCAAAAGGATCCAAGAAGCCTTCACTGTAACTGGTATGTTGCGGCTGGAAAAGACTGGTGCCGTTAGGAATATTCCAGCGGCCCTCATCAATACCAAGACAAAAGCCACTACGTCTTTCGGGTCAAATTCAAAGGGGTTCGTCGGCACAGGCGCCTCACTTCACGTAATTGGGCAAGTTGATCCACAAGTTCGATGTGAAATTTAAAAGGATCAACATCATCCACTTCCCGAAAACGAGGATGGCAACGAAAATAGCAATAATTTTGGGGATGAAGGTCAGGGTCATTTCCTGGATCTGGGTTACCGCCTGGAAAATCGACACCGCCACGCCGACCAATAGGCCCAACCCCAAAATGGGCCCGGAAACAAGAAGGGTGACCCAAAGGGCCCGGCTGGCCAAATCGGCGATAAATTCAACGGACATGGATACCTCGAATTCGGCTAAAAGCTCAAAGCGATCGAACGAACAATCAAGTTCCAGCCATCCACCATGATAAAAAGTAATATCTTGAACGGCAGGGAGATAAGGACCGGGGGCAGCATGAGCATGCCCATCGACATCAAAACGGAAGCCGTCACCATGTCAATAATCAAGAAAGGAATGAAGATGATGAAGCCCATCTCAAAAGATTTTTTCAATTCACCGATCACAAAGGCCGGGATGAGGACCCAGGTTGAAATATCCGCGGGAGTCCGGGGGCGGCTGGATTTGGAAAGGGCGACGAAGAGAGCCAAGTCCTTTTCCCGGACCTGTTTGAACATAAATTGCCGCAAGGGATCCTCGGCCTTTTTAAACGCATCTGAAGTCCCCAATTTCCCGGAGAGATAAGGAGTTAAAGCCTCCTTATCGATCCTCTCAAAAGTAGGTTGCATGGTGAAAAAAGTGAGGAAAAGTGCCAATCCCACCAAAACCTGGTTAGGAGGAACCTGTTGGGTACCCAATCCCTGCCTCAAGAAACCCAGGATGATGACGATGCGTGTAAAGGAAGTCATCATAATCAGAATGGCGGGCGCCAAAGAAAGGACCGTCAACACTAAAATAATTTGAAGACTCATGGCTACGTCTTGGGGGGTTTTGGCTTGGTCCACGCCGATATGGAGGGCCGGGAAAGGAATGTCCGCGGCCAGTGAGCTTACTCCGGGAGCCAAAAAAATAAACGCGCCAAAGCCGGCGACCCAATTGAATTTACTTTTCATTTTCCGTCGTCCATTGGTTCGGGGGTGTTCTTCTTTTTTTTGATACTTTTTAACTTGGCCACATATCCGCCCACGACCTGGTTGCTTTCCTCGAGGATGCGCCGCGTCTCGGCTTCCTGGTCAGCAGTATCATTGCCCCGCATAACGCGGTTGAAAATTTTAGGGAACCCCTGCTGTGTGGCACCGAGAAGAGCCTCAACCTCTTCCGGCTCACGGATGACGTCCAGGCAGTTCATCTGATCGCCCCCCACTCCCACCACCAATATTCTCTTCCCCACTTCCAGAAGATAGATGGTTTTCCGGGGGGATAAGTAAGTCGTCGCCAGAACTCTTACCGCTTTACCCTCCTCAACCCATTTGTTCCAACCTTTTTTTCCCCAGATCCATTTCAAACCCCAAACGGTCAGCATGATCAGCCCAAGGGTGACGGCTAAGGCCATTATCACGCGCATCAATGTGGAAAAAAGGCCCGGAGAGGGTGTAGGAGCTTCTTCGGGAAGCGACATCGTTTGGGGAACCGATGCAGGGGTGGATTTGTTATTTTGACCTTGATCGTAAAACGAAGGGTTCACGTCCGCAAAAGCCTTCGAAACCCCCAAGGGCTGAAAATGATAAACCCCTAAAACCAGCCCCAACAGAAAAAAGGAACGGTTCCAAGGGTTGCATTTGGATAAACGAATCATGGGCATGGGCTTTCGCCGTCCTCCAGACCCAGATTAAGCCTGGACCGCGTTCAACCGTTCCTCAGGGTTGATGATCTCCGTGATTCGGACGCCGAAATTCTCGTCGATCACGACCACTTCCCCTTTGGCTATTAATTTTTCATTGACCAATATGTCCACGGCCTCGCCGGCCAGTTTATCCAATTCCACCACTGATCCCGGCGCCAGAGCCAGGATTTCCTTCACCAGTTTGGTGGTACGGCCCAGCTCGACGGTAAGCTTCAAGGGGACATCCAAAAGTAAACCGATGTTCCCCCCGGCTGGCCGGTTCGATCCCGAAAACTCATTCTCTAATTGTTCCACTTGAGCACCTCCTGCCCGCGGTTGGGTGTTTATGGTTGAAACACCGGATGGATTGGAACCAGCGGACACGCTGACGCTAGCGCCCGCGCTCACCGCCGGTTTTTCCCCGCCGGAAGCGAGTTTCGCTGCGACCGGATCAGGGAGACACAAAAATAAATCGCCCGATAAGAGATCTTGAACAAAAAGATTGAATGAAAGGACCGTTAACGAATTCCCCAGTTGGGACAGGAAACGCCCGCCCGCCGAAGGTTCTTCGGCCGTTGTTTCCCCCACTTCCCAAAGGGCCCTGGTGCCGACTAGCTTCTTTGCACCCCGGGAAAAAACCTCCGTCATTTGGTGGATCACTTCCCCAAAGGCTGAAAGATGGAGCTCCGTCATTTTTTCGGGCGCGCTGGTTCCATCTTGGCCGATCAAAAGGTCGGCAACGATGGAGGCATCCTTTTCCCTGATCAGGATAAGCGCCGATCCATCCACGCCGCCCAAACCTTTTAAGAGCGAAAATAAAAAAGGAGCGTCCAATGACGAAGCGATGGTTCCCGAATTCGTATTGGAGGCCTGGGAATACCCTACCGCGACGTCGCGGCCCAAAAGGCCCGTCAAGGCCTGGGCCAAATCAGACGCCACTTCCTCCCCAAAATTTTGAAGTTTAGCCGTGTCGGGCATGAAAACCTTCGTTCTTAAATTTTTTCTTCCGGCGAATAAACCTTTGTTACTTGCAAGGCCTTCTTTTTAGAGGAAACACCGGGGCGCCCCTTCAATTTAACCAACCCTTCGATCAACACTTCAATTTCATGATGGGGGCTGGTATTTAAACGGATCACGTCACCCGCTTTTAACCGAAGCATTTCCTGAACCGTAATTTGCGCCGCCCCGACCCGGACCACGATGGGCATCATGGCTTCCCGCATAACCTTGGTGAGACTTTCCACCGTCTCCGCCGTCGATTCCTTTTTCCCAACCGTGAACCATTTTTGGGCCGACAAATCGCCGATAATCGGTTCCAGAACAACGTAGGGAATACACATGGACATCTTACCGGTCACCTCGTTCACCTTGACTTCAAATTCGATGACCGCCGCGATTTCATTGGGCGCAACGATCTGGACGAACTGGGCCGTGGTTTCGTACCCCGTCAGTTTGGGTTGGAAATGACCGACTTTCAACCAAGCCTCCTGGAGAGTTTCCAAACCCCTGTTGACGATTTTCTCGATGACTGATTGCTCGATGAGCGTCAATTCCCTCGAGGCATTGGGAGCCTTGCCAGGCCCCCCCAAGATACGGTCAATCAAAGTCAAGACTAATTCGGGATTCATCTCCAAAAGAAAAGAACCGTCCAAAGGTTCCATTTTCAGGACGAAAATACAGTCGGGCCGGGGCAATGACATGGTGTATTCCCGGAAAGGCAGTTGGGTAACCGAAACCACCTTGATTTCCGCCACCGTCCGCAAATAGGCCGCCACCGATGCCGTAAACCCACGAGAAAAAATCTCATGGAGCATCTCCAGGGTCCGCATATGGTCTTTGGAAAAGCGGTTCGGGCGGTTGAAGTCATAGGTCTTGATCTTTCGACCCTGCTCATCCACCGTGATGCCGGCTTCCGGAGCCGCAGCAGCGGCGGAAGAAGAAGCCTCAGGGGCACCCCCGCCCGCCATCCCGACATCCAGTTCGGAAAGTAGCGCACTTACCTCGCCGTCGGATAGCAAATCATCCATGTGTACCCCCCCTTTCCCCGCTCAATCCGGACAGCCTTATTGGACCGCGAATTGTGTCAGAAATACGTTCGTAATGGCCCCGAATTTTAGGGCTTCGTTGATCTTCAACTGAAGTTCCCGGCGAAATTGTTCTTTACCTTCGGAAGTGGATAACTCCGCCGCCTTGCGGTCGTTCAAAAGGCTGTTGACCATGTCTTTGAACTGAGCGTCCCGCAACTTGATCTCCTTGTCCAGTTCAGGGTTTACCGGGCTGTACTCCAATTGCACTTCGGCCCGGACATAGCGGGAAGCTTCTTCGTCGGCCAAGTTCACCGTAAAAACCCCCAGGTTATAAATCTTTCCCGGTTCGGGCTTCTGCTCGATGACCTTGGCTTCCTTTTTGCTGTCGGCCATAGCGCCCACCTTGGTTAAGACCAAGGACCCCAGACCGATCAACCCAATCAGGGTCACCGCGCTAATGGCCAACAAAATCGTCAACAACCCCCTTGTGCCCCTCTCGCCTTGATCTGCCATTTTCATCCCTCCTTTTAATCTATTAATTCAAATTCATAATGACAATGTCGACCCGGCGGTTCATCCGACGGTTCGCTTCGTTGATGTTGGGAACCAAAGGCTGGTATTCCGCGTATCCCGCCGCCGAAAAACGGCTGGGATCTAAACCTTTTTCATCCACCAAGTATCTCACCACGGCAGTCGCACGCAATGCTGAAAGCTCCCAATTGCTGGGCATTTTGCCCGTATGGACCGAAAGATCGTCCGTGTATCCCTCCACCGCTATCTTCTTATTTGCATCATGCTTCAAAAGAGGCGCGATCTTGTTAAGCACTTCCCTCATTTCAGGTTTGATACGGTAATCACCTATGTCAAAAAGAACTTTGTCCGTCAAAAGGCTTATGACCAAGCCTCGGGCTTCCTTACGAAGATAAACCTTACTAGCGCCCAGCTGTGGCTGCAAGGCGTGCTGATAACCACTTTCAGCCACACCTGGCGGAACTCTCTTTGGACGTACCGGACCGCCAACAGGTCCACCTTCCCGGGGTTCACCAGGAATTATCTTAAAATTCTGACCCGCGTTCGAGCTTTGAGCAGGCAAAATGGCGGTGTTTCCTTGAATTGGGCCGAAAACCGCCCGGATCTGGGCCTTGATTTCCTCCACAACGGCCCTGCTCTGGGTGGCTGTCGCAAAAAGAATGACGAAGGTGGCCAACAAAAGCGTGATCAAGTCGGCATAGGTTAAAAGCCAGCGCATCATCCCGCCGGATTCCAACTCCAATCCCGCTTCATGGCCCCCTTTTCTACGTTTCGGCATGAATTATCCCCCGTTCACTTTTAACCGTGGCTTACGCAAAATTTATTCCTCAGGCTTGGCTTCACCTTGCGCCTTTTGGGCTTCCATATCCATCTTCATCCGCGGCGGCAGGAAGGCTTTCAGCTTTTCCTCGACAATGCGGGGGTTGTCACCGGCCGAGATGGCCAAAATGCCTTCCAGCATGACTTCCCTCAAGAGTACTTCCTGCTGGCTGTTTTGTTTTAATTTGAAAGAAATAGGCAAGAAAATCAGGTTGGCAAAGGAAATCCCATAAAACGTCGCGATAAAAGCGGTCGCGATGGCGCCCACGAGGGCGACCGGATCGGCTTCACCGGAGGCAAAGGACGACAAGGCGTGAATAAGGCCGATAACGGTCCCGATGATACCTAGCGTCGGGGCGAACCCGCCGAAGGTCCCGAAAATGCTCTCACCCACCTTGTGCCGCGACTCAAGGAAAGCGATGTCGGTTTCCATGATATTGCGGATCATTTCAATGTCCGTACCATCCACAACCAATTGTAGGCCCTTCTTGAGAAAGGGATCCGCAATGGCTTCCGCTTCCTCTTCCAATCCCAACAAACCTTCCCGGCGGGCCTTGGTGGCAAAGCCCACCAATTGGGTGACAATAGCGGCCGGATCCAGTTCCTGGCGCCTAAAGGCCTTTTTCAAGACCGGCCAAGTTTCCTTTATGCTATCGAGAGGGAAACTCATCATGGTAGCGCCGGATGTCCCTAAAAAGATGATGACGAAGGCGGGCAACTGTAAAAGGGCACGGGGATCCAAGTGGTCCAACAGCGAACCACCCACCACCCCAATCCAGCCGATTGCAAGACCAATGACCGTTGCTAAATCCACAATATCACCTCCCTAAATTTTCCTGGACATCCGCAATTTGAAGGGCTCTGGCCCTCCGAACAAAAGCAATGGACGAAACTTCATCCAAAAACCGCTGTTCCTCTCCCAGAACTTCCTGGGCATGAGCGCGGAGTTGTTTCTCCCTTAGGTTTTCCAAAAGTCTTCGCTCCCGGGAAGCCTTCACGACCGTCTGCCGCCGCCGCTCCACTTCCTTCATCCATTCCTGCTCACGTCGGTGGTATTCTTTTTCCCGCCTCAAAAGCCAATCCTTGTACTGGCAGTAAGCCATGACATCGTCGGCGTTAAAGGCTCCGTTTTTTTCAAAATCCCCATACCGTCCCAAAAAAGCTCGTTCTTCTTCGGCATGTGCCTTCAAGGAATCCTCAATCTTTAAAAGCTCCCCTTTGGCCTGGGCCAGTTCCCTTATTCGCAGTTCTTCCACTTGCTTGCGAAGATTTAAAACTTGTCCTAAACGGAACTGAAACCGTCTTGCCATGTTTCCCCTAGCTTAAAAAGGTCTTCATTTTTTGAAGCGTATCGTTCCATGCGGCGGTTTCCTCGCGTTGTTGCCGGAGAAAATTTTGGACGGCTTCCAAACGCCTCAGAGCCTCATCCACCTTAGGATTGCTTCCTTTCACGTAAGCCCCTATCGAAATCAGGTCTTCCGCACTCTTATAAGTCGCCAAAATGGAGCGAATGCGGGCCGCAGCTTCCATCTGTTCGGTTCCTGCAATATCCCGCATAACGCGAGACACACTATTTAACACGTCAATAGCCGGATAGTGGTTTTGGGAAGCCAATTCCCGGGACAAAACCACATGTCCGTCCAAAATCGCCCGGCAAGCGTCGGCCACAGGCTCATTCATGTCGTCCGCTTCCACCAGGATCGTATAAAGCCCTGTGATGCTCCCCTGATGGGCCGTTGTTCCTGCCCTTTCCAAAAGCTTGGGCAAAAGTGCAAAAACCGATGGCGTATAACCTTTCGTAGTGGGCGGCTCGCCAATGGCCAGCCCCACTTCCCGTTGGGCCATGGCAAAACGAGTGATGGAATCCATCATCAACATCACGCGTTTGCCCTGGTCCCGGAAATACTCGGCCACTGCCGTCGCCACCAAAGCCGCCTGAATTCGGATAAGGGAGGGCTGGTCGGAAGTCGCCACCACCACCACACTTCGTTTTAACCCCTTTTCCCCCAAATCCCTTTCCAAAAAGTCTCTAACTTCCCTTCCACGCTCACCTACCAGCGCGATGACATTGATATCAGCTTCTGTGTTGCGGGCAATCATTCCCAACAGCGTGCTCTTTCCAACGCCCGAACCGGCGAAGATACCCAACCTCTGTCCTTCCCCCAAGGTCAAAAGTGCGTCAATCGCCCGAACTCCCGTCGCCACCGGCATAGCGATGCGGCGGCGCTCCATGGCAGGCGGCGGCTCCCGGTGGATGGGATAATTCTCCTGAGTGGGCCCCAGGGCCCCCTTCCCGTCCAATGGTTTTCCCATAGCGTCGATCACACGACCCAGCAATGAATTCCCCACCGCCACCTTAAATGGCTGCCCTGTGCGCACCACCTCGCTGCCAGGACCCAGACCCCTCATTTCACCCAAGGGCATCAATAAAACCCTGTGTTGCCGGAATCCAACCACTTCCGCCAAGACCGGCTCGCCCGTTCCATCGGCGGCGGTGACCCAACAAGCCTCCCCCACGGAAGCCGTTGGCCCGGAAGATTCAATCACCAATCCCACCACTTGCTCCACCCGGCCGTTGACCCGGGTGATATCGACGTTTTGCAGCCTTTTTTTTAAATCCTCAATCGGGGGAAGAATGTCATTTAATACTGGATTCATTTTTTCTCCGGTCCCTGACTGCTTTGCTTAAGCGACATGCCCAACGATTCCTTTACTTGATCCACCACTGTTGACAGGCGGGCATCCACTGAGCCAGCCTCGGTTTCCAAAACGCATCCACCCCGCTCGATCCGGGCATCGGGAACAATTTCCAATTCTCCCGCGCCCACCGATAACTGCAATTGTTCTCGCTGGGCTTCTACTTCCTCCACGTCTTCCGGGTTCAGATGCAATTTTAAGTGAACCCGGTCCTGGGCTTTTTTGATCACCTCTTGGGCGAGATCCAATACCATTTGGTGATGACGCTTCGCTTCCTTTTGCAGGCACCGATGGAGCGCCTCCCCGACCAATTCCACTAGAATCGGCTGCAATTCACCCAGAAGCCGTTTCCGTTCAGCGACCGCCTCCTCTGCCATGCCACTCCATTTCTTAATGGCATCAGCGTAAGATTGACGGCCTTCATCGCGGCCCTTTTCGAGTCCTTCGACTCGTCCCTTTTCCTGGCCCTGTTTTCGGCCTTCTTCCGCGGCAGTTTCCCTCAGGCCTTGGATTTCCTTTTCAGCCTCTTCTTTCGCTTTAACAATCAGGTCATTGGCTTCCCAACGGGCCTGTTCGACAATTTCAAATGCGTTTTTCCGGGCGGCCTGTTCAATAGCTTTGGCTTTTTCCTCGGCTTCAACTTTCGCTTTTTCCTCAATTTCTTCCCTCGACGGTTCGACTGGTTTAACCGCCTCGGTCACCTCGGCAGCTTCCGGATTTTCCGGAAGAAAAAAAGGCTGGAACTCGTCCGTATCCAACGTTGGGCGGGGTTCCGTAATCCTCTTTTGGAACTCTTCCGCAATCTTTTTTTTGATTTCCTCCTGCCAAGGGGCGTTGTCGACCAGATACCCTTGGGGTGAATATTGGTAATCCCGGCTTGAAAGAACCTCACGACTCATTTTGTCCCCATCCCGTAACGTCAACTATCTGTTGCCTGTTAGCTAAGCCGAAAAGCAGCAACCGAAATCAAATCATGACTTCTTCTTCGCCGCCACGAGCGACGACGATCTCGCCCATTTCCTCAAGCTGCCGGACGACATTGATAATTTTTTGTTGCGCTTCTTCCGCGTGTTTTAAACGCACCGGACCCATTACGTCCATGTCTTCCTGAATCATGGCCTTAGCGCGGCTCGACATGTTCTTTAAAAGATGTTCCTTCACCTCTTCCTTGGCTCCCTTCAAGGCTAAGGCCAAGTCCTTGGCGTCCACCTCGCGCAATATTTGCTGGATCGTGCGGTTGTCCAGGGCCACCAAGTCATCAAAGACGAACATGAGGCGTTTGACTTCCTCGGCCAGTTCGGGATTGACCTCTTCCAATTTTTCCATGATGGCCTTTTCCGTGGAACGATCCGCGCGGTTGAGGACCTCAGCCAGGGACCTTACGCCGCCTGCGGCCGTGAATTCCTGGGTAAAGATGGAGGAAATACGACGCTCCAAAACCCGTTCGATTTCCATAACCACATCCGGCGCGGCGCGATCCAAAATGGCGATGCGAGTTGCCACATCCACCTGGATATCCGTCGGCAAGGCCCCCAAGATGGTGGCCGCATGGTCCGGCGTCAAATGGGCTAGAATCAAGGCGATGGTCTGAGGGTGCTCGGACTGGATGAAGTTCAAAAGTTGCTGGGGATCGGTCCGCTTGATGTAGTCAAAAGGCGTCATCTGCAGGGAACCCTGCAGGCGGTTGATGATCTCCATGGCCTTGTTGGCACCCAAGGCTTTTTCAAGGATCTCGTGGGCGTATTCCACGCCACCCTGGGAGATGTATTCTTGCGCGGCGGCGATGTTGAGAACTTCCTGCATCACCGAATCTTTTTCGTCGGGGGTAATCTTCCTTAAATTGGCAATCTGTAGGGTGACCTGTTCGACCGTCTCTTCCTTCAGATGCTGGTAAATCTTGGCCGCAAGCTCCGGCCCCAGGGAAATAAGTAGGGCCGCGGCTTTTTGTTCACCCGTTAAAGCAGCTTTCTTTTTGCCTTCCGCCATGAACCTACTCCTCAGAGAGCCATTTCTTGATGATTTGAGCGATATTCTCAGGATTCTTGTTCGCCATATCGAAGACTTCTTTACGCACTGCCTCGCGCTTCTTGGCATCCCGGGCCGCTTCGGCCCGCGCCAAGTCCTCCGCCGTCACATCCGTGGTAATGATGTCTTCCACCTGCGGCATCATGACCGGTTCCTCGGGGGCATCTTCAAGTGTTTCGATATACTGCTTTTCTTTCTTAGGCTTTAAAAGGGACCGAAGGAAGAGCAAAACCCCAAAGGCTAACAAAACTAGGACTCCCATCCAGAGGATGGTTTTGTTCATATCCCACTGCTCCATTTTGGCCTCCTGCTTTAAAGTCGCTAAGGCCCGGGTGTTGTCAAAGGGCATGTTTTCCACGTCCACCTGATCACCCCGGTTTAAATCCAATCCCGCCGCCGCCGTCACTACAGCCTTGATGGCTTCCACCTGTTGGGGTTGGAGGTTGTCAACAAACACACCCACCGAAACCCGTTTGGGCGCGCCAGGCGCCACCACCGCGTGCTTCACCGTGCGGTTAATCTCAAAATTCGTGGTCGTTTCTTCCTTGGAGTATTGAGCATTGTTCCCAGCAACAGCTTGATAACCCGGTATGTTGGAGTCGGTTCCCGGAACCCCCCCCACCATGGAAGCGGGGAAACCACCATCTCCCACGTATTGTTCCCGCTTTGTTTGTTGGGAACGGGCAATACCCTGGCCATCCACCACTGGCTCAAATGTCTCCGAATCGCTTTCCGTCTTGTCAAAATTCAATTCGGCGGAAACTTTCACGGAAAAATGGCTGTTTCCTTCCAACACCTTGCTCAACATGGCCGTGATTTTGCCTTCCAGGTCCTTTTCATAACTCTGCTGAACCTCCATCTGATGGAGGGCGAGTTTGGCCTGTTGGGTGAGGGTGCTGCCGTCGGGATTGTCCGGATTGTTCTCTTGTTGCTCCTCTTCGATGAAAGCAGAAAGGATATTGCCTTTGCTGTCGATCACATTAACGTTTTCAGGTTTCAAGCCCTCCACACTGGCGGAAACCAAATGGACAATCCCCCGGACCTGCTCTTTTTTCAGTTGAGCATCCGGTTTTAAATCCAGCACGACAGAAGCCGTGGTTGGCTTTTCTTTATCAGTAAAAAGCTCCGGCTCCGGCATAACGATGTTGATACGTGCGCTTTCGATTTGCTGGAGACTACCAATAGTTCGTTGAAGTTCCCCTTCCAGAGCCCTCTTATAGTTTACTTTTTGGGTGAAATCAGTGGAGCCCCATTTGGGTTCGTCGAAAATCTCATAACCGACCCCCGTCCCACGGGGAAGCCCCTGTCCCGCCAGGGTCAGCCGGGTGTCATAAACCTTCTCGGAAGGAACCAAAATCATGATGAGGTTGTCCCTACCCCTCACTTGGTAAGGGATGTTTTCTTTTTTTAATTCGGTGGTGACCTCTGCCGCGTCCCTTTCCTCTAAGCGGGAATAAAGGACTTCATATTTGGATTGGGAGGAAACGAGGATAAATGCCATTAAACCCAAGAAAAGGGCCAAAGGAATGGCAATCAAAAGGATCTTTTGAGTCCGATTAAACCGGCCCCAAACTTCCTTAAACTGCTGGATCAGTTGTTGGAAAAAGTCTTTCAAACTTTCCCTCGCATTACGAAATCAAAACCCCGTCCCAGGTCGGCTCAGATCTGCATTTGAATAATGGATTGGTAAGCTTCTAAAACTTTATTACGAATCTGAATAGCATACTGCAGAGTCATGTTGGCTTTTTCCATGGCAATGATTACATCGTGTAAGTTGTCTTCACCACCGGTGGCGAGGTTTTGAATGGCGTCATTAGCCCCGATTTGGCTGGCGTTCAAATCCCCCACGGCTTTTTTCAGCAAATCCTTAAAACTGGAAGGCGAGACTTCGGCGGCGTTCTGGGCAGCCTCAATTGAAATCGGCTCAATCGGCACAATGGGCCCTTGAGTCAAAGAGATAGGCATTTGGATAGGCTGGATTTCCATAACTCAACCTTTAAACGATTTTCTGAAAGCTTCTAGAAATTATTTTCCAATCGAAAGGGCTTGCAAGGCCATGGATTTCGTGGCGTTAAAAGCCGTAATATTCGCTTCATAGGCCCGCGTGGCCGATATCATATCAACCATTTCGTTTACCGTATTCACATTCGGGTAAGCCACGTAACCCTCGGCATTGGCATCCGGATGACCAGGATCATAAACCATCCGTGGAGGCGAGGGATCTTTTTGTATCCCCACTACCCGAACTCCCACCGGCAATCCTTCGGGAGTCATCATGGCCATCAATGGGGCAAAAGCAGGAGTTGCATCAAACCGCGGGGCGAAAACGACACGTTGGCGCACGTAAGGCCCACCCTCGATGGTCCGCGTGGTATTGGCGTTGGCGATATTGTTGGAAATCACGTCCATTCGCAGGCGTTCCGCGGTTAATGCAGAGGCCGAAATGGCGAAGGGCGCAAATACTCCCGAAAGGGCTCCCATGGATTACTGCCGTCCTTCCGAAATGGAGTGTTTCAACATGGCCATATAGCGGCCCGTGACATCCGCAAGACTGTTATAAAGAAGGTTGTTCTCGGCCAAAATTCCCGATTCCATTTCCAAATCCACATTGTTTCCATCATTTCTTCCAATGGTTTCCGTGATCGCGCGGACATCGGGCTTGAAGTCATTTAACGAAACGGACTGCGGAATGGGAAAATGTTTTGGATTGGTCCGCCAAAGGGCGGAGGGCGGGTTGATTTCCAATGCGTTTCGTAGTTTATCCTGAAAAGAAACAACGGACCGCTTGAAGTTCGGTGTATCGAGGTTGGCTAAGTTGTTGACCACCGCCTCGTGTTGAACCGCGAGGGAATCGAGGCTCTTTTGCAAAACCATCAGGGGATCAATGGGGACGACTGGATTAACCACGATTTCTCCTCAAATGGGCGAAATTCATCCCTAGCAAAAGACCAAACGAAATAAGCAGATGATTTTTTCACAAATGAAACTTGGATGCGACGTTGAAGAAACTAAGGTTCGGATTTCCGTCAGCGGCGAAAAATTAATGTCATTATGACAAAGCTTTTTTCTCTGTCAAGGAATAACCAACCCAAAACCCGTCATTTCCCAATCGTTTTTGCACATCCTCCTTGGTTTAATTTTGTCCCACTTAGTGCCGGTGGTTTATTCCCACCAGCTTCGGTTTCTCGTTTTTTTCGCGCGCCAGTAGAACTTTGATTCCCTGCAGGTTTATTCCCCTGTCAGAGAATCCAGCAATTTTTTTGCAAAGCAATAAGTCTTTATCGCTGTAGATACGGGTGCGGTTGCCACCAATGCGGGAAATTTTGAGTAATCCCAGGCGTTCCCAGTTGCGGAGGGTTTGTTCGTGGACGCCGAGCCTTGCGGCCATTTCTTTGATCGTTAAAATCATGCCGTCCCTTTTATTTAGGAAGGTTGACAATACAGCACTAAGCTAACTGATAACGGTATTGTAGGGAGGGGATAACAGTTGAAAAGAAAGAAGCGATGTGCAGAGGATAATGAAGTGATTTTTTTAGCAATCACCACATTTTTTAGTGGGGCCTAACTTGAACCCACAATATATTGCGTAATCTAAAAAACCTAATGAATTTAGAGCGATTTAAGACCAGTTACATCCGTTGAAAATCGCTTCGCACGATTCCGTCCCGCCTTCTTGGCCTCATAGAGGGCCTGATCGGCTGATTGGATCAGAACTTTTTGGTCTCGGGCGTCGAAAGGATAAGAGGCAACGCCAATTGATACGGTTACGCGATAAGGTATTTTGCTGTCATTTTCAAACAAATAGCTTTCGATGTTTTTCCTTATCCTTTCAGCCAGTTCTTTTCCTGAGTTTCCATCGGATTCAGGAAGGATAACCGCAAACTCCTCCCCCCCGTACCGGGCTACCGTATCAATCTTATGACGAATCGTGCCTTGAATCACATTGGCAACGACTCGTAAAACCTTATCGCCTTCCTGGTGTCCATAACTGTCATTGAATTTTTTGAAATGATCCACGTCTAACAAAGCTAAGCTCAAGTCTTTGTTATAACGCTCAGCCTTGATGATCTCCTCCCCGAGTTTCTCTTGGAAATAGCGGTGATTATAAACCCCCGTAAGGCCGTCCCGAATGGCCATATCCCGTATTTGACGAACCATCAAGGCGTTTTCAACGGCCATGGCGGTTTGGTTGGCTAGAGTTGTCAAAATGTCCTCGTCATAAGCCTGGTAGGCGGCGGACTTTTGGCTATTGAGGCGAATGACCCCCAAAATATCCTCCCCGGCCAGAAGGGGAACCATAAGAAAAGATTGGGTTGAACCCAGCATTCCTTCTCTTTTTGCGATAGGTATAAGGCCCTTTTCCCTTTGACCTCGGGTGTATCGAATAGGCTTTTTGTTTTCCCAAATCCAAGCGGCCAACTCTTCTTCCAAATACAAGGGTTTTTCCACACTGGCGTGCCCCCACCAGGCCCTCACGCTGAACTTACGACCATCGCCCTCCGTTAAGGCCACATAGGCCGAGTCGCATAAGGATATTTCCCTAGCCGTGGCCAAGGCGGTTTTCAAGACCTGGTCCAGGTCGAGCAGTGTGGAAAAAGAGTTGGAAACCTCATAAAGGGCGTGAAGATTCCGTGTCTTTGTCCTTGAAAAATGCATGACCCTGGCGTTTTGGATCGTATCGGCGAGCATTTCGGAGAATTGTTCCATCAATGCCAATTCCCGTTCCTGAAAATAATCTGGCTTTTCATGATCTAAAACCAAAATCCCGGCCAATTCTCTTTCTTCACCGGCGCTCTCCTCTAGCTGATGAGGTTTCAAGAAAATAGGCTGGGCGAGGAAAGAACCGATGGAATTGGGCCGCAAATAGTACGGAAGGGCTTTCGAGCTTTCAGGTGCAATATCGTTCAAAAGAACCCGGCGCCCCTCCTTGGCTGACAATCCCACAAGGGTCTCTCCCGGCAGCAAGGTCACATCCGAGGCAATGTCCTGTGAAAGACTGGAAGCGGCCCTTAAACGTAGTATCTTTTTTTCTTCAATGGAGGTTAAAAGAAAAAAAACGGCGGTATTAACCGGAAGGGATTTCTGAAAAAGCTCCAATTGGCGGGTTAGGACCCCTTCCAATTCCATGACGGTGCCCACCCGGGCGGAAAGGCGGCTTTCTTCCATTAAAAGCCTGTCTTTGTGGACATTGAAAGAGGAAGGTTCGGCTTCTGACGCCAGTTGGACCGCATCGTTTTTTAATGATTCCAGGCGGGAATTCAACTGCTCTTTTTCCTGCCGAGTTTTGACAATTCGAGCCAAAAAGGCGGCCGAAACCAAATAAGCAGCCCAACGGAGATAGAGAGAGGGGCCTTGAGGTGTATCTCCCTTATGGAAATAAAGAGAAGCTTCCAATCCGCTAAAGAGGATGGCTACGAGGAAGGCATAGAAGGCTTCTCCATCCCATGCCGCGATTCCCATGAGGAGAAAAAGCCCGAAAATGAGGGGGGATTGCTCGCCTCCCGTACTTTGGGCCAGCAAGTTAAAGCCAACTACCGTCCCCACAAGGAATAAAAGGCGATTGGACTTGGAAAAAACGCGGAGGCGAATAAGGAGAAAAAGCCAGGCAAAAGCCGAAATACAGGAAGCCACCAGCCAATAGGCGGGTACATCCGCCAACTGGCGGATACAAACCCCGCTCCCGGCCAAAAGCAAACCCGCAGCAATCCCGCCAAGGGCGAGCCACTTAACCACCTTACGCTCGGGCAATGGGGGAGAAGGGCTCACCAACGCCAAATGTTATTAAAGCCGGCCCTGCCGGCGCAACAAGGCCCGCATCTTCTTGCGGTGCTTTTTGCGTTTATGGGTCTTCATTTTTTGACGGTGGCGTTTTTTACCGCTGGGCATCCAGAACCCTCCCTTGAAATATAATGGCCGATATCGGCCTAGCTCGCCAACAGTTTAACAGGAAACCTGCTTCCCGCAATCCTTCATTACTTCATTTTCATACATTTGGCCGTGGCCTCGGCCACCACTGTTCCCTCCTCCAACTGGGCTTGCGCCGCGGTCAAAAGGATGTTCCGTTTGGTTTCAACATGCCAGGCAGAAAGAAGCACTTTCCGGTTCACCGGACAAAGGGCCTTCAAACGCACCTGGTACTCTGCCGTAACCGCCTTTTCCCCTTTCAGCCAATAAAGGTTGACCATGAGTTCATCGAGAAGAGTCCCCAGAATGCCGCCATGCACCACGTCAGCAAAACCCTGGTACTCCTTGGGAATCACCGTCTCCGACAAAAGTTTTTCGCCTTCATACCGAAACTTCATCTTAAACCCGAGGGGATTTTTTTCGCCACAGCACAGGCAGTAGTGGTCATCGGCAAAGGGGCTTGTGCCCGGGGCATCTCCACTCATGAAACGTCCTTACTTTTGGCCAAGGCCGCCTTGAGGGATCGAGTATAAGGCTGTCCGCAGATGCCCGTTTCCAACACGATAGCGGTAATCAACACCCCAGGAGTCACGTCAAAAGCCGGATTGTAAACAGGGTATTCCTCCTTAGCGATGGCGATACCCTGGGGGTGAGTCACTTCGCGGGAATTCCTTTGCTCAATAATGATTTCCTTCCCGGTCCGCTTGGTTAAATCCAATGTCGTGGTGGGTGCCGAAACATAAAAAGGAATGCCGTGAGCTTTAGCCAAAACCGCCAAAGCATAAGTGCCGATCTTGTTAGCGGTATCCCCGTTGGCCACGATCCGATCCGCGCCGACAATAACGGCATCCACCTTCCCTTGTTTCATCAAGGAAGCCGACATGTTGTCCGTAATAAGGTGAAAGGGTATCCGGGCATGAGCCACCTCATATGCCGTCAGGCGGGCGCCTTGTAGATAAGGCCGGGTTTCATCCACCCAAACATGGAGTTTCCGGTTCTTCTTAGCCGCAGTAGTGATACCCGCCAGAGCGGTCCCGTCCCCACCAGTGGCCAAAGCCCCCGTATTGCAATGGGTCAGCACATTCCGGCATTTAGAAAGAAGTTGGGCTCCATATTTCCCTAACTGATGGCATAGGGCTTCATCTTCCTTGTGGATTTCGATGGCTTCCCTTTCCAGCCAATGGGCCTGGTCAAAAGGCACCGCCCCCCACATTTTTTCAACTTGCTTATGCATGCGGTCAAGAGCCCAGAAAAGGTTTACGGCAGTGGGCCTGGTTTTCCGAAGCCGGGCAATGGCCTTTTCTATTTCCCGCTTAAAGACTACAGGAGATTCGGTTTTGGTACGAAGAGCAGCCACTGCGATTCCATAAGCCGCCGTAATTCCAATGGCCGGAGCCCCACGGACCGTCATATCCTCGATGGCCCGCGCCACCTTTTCCACCGTGTCACACTTCACCCAGATCTCTTTGAAAGGAAGCTGGCGTTGTTCTAAAAGGTAGAGGGTGCCCTTTTTCCAATGAATCGGCCTTAGAGTGGACGCCATAGTTATTTGTTCTCCAATTGGCTAGCCACTTCCTTCATAAGGACCGTTAATTTGGGTTCAGCTTCCTGGGCGTGTTTAATGATCTTTTGGATGTCCGCCGGTTCCAGCGTATCAGCCACGCATTTGTCGGTCACAACCGAAATCCCTAAAACTTTCAGGCCGCTGTGAATCGCCACGATAACCTCGGGCACCGTGGACATCCCCACCACGTCAGCGAAGGTTGAAAGCCATCGGTACTCCGCCCTTGTTTCCAAGTTGGGTCCAGTGACCGCTACATAGACTCCTTTACGGAGGGGAATCTTTTTTTCCCAAGCGATTTTTTCCGCAAGTGCGATCAATTCCTTAGAGTAGGACTCGATCATGTCGGGCCAACGGGACCCCAGCCGGTCATCATTCTTGCCGATTAAGGGGTTGTCCCCCATGAGGTTCACATGGTCTTCAATAATCATCAAATCACCGGGATGATAAGCGCGGTTCATGCCGCCGCAGGCGTTGGACACTAGAAGGTACTTGATACCCAGGGCCTTTATGACCCTTACCGGAAAAGTCACTTGCTGGAGGGTGTAACCTTCATACCGGTGGAATCTTCCCTTCATGGCCACGACCGGGGTATTTCCTAGTTTGCCGAAGACCAACTCCCCAGCGTGGGACTCCACGGTGGACAGTGGAAAGTGTGGAATTTTTCCGTAAGGAATAACTTTGGGGTCTTTAATCTCGTGGGCGAGGGCACCCAAACCTGTTCCCAAGATGATCCCGACTTTAGGTGTTACCTGGGTGATTGTTCGTATCTCTTTTACAGATTCCTGGATTTGATCGTAGAGTTCAGCCATCTATTTCCCCTTTATTGTTTGATTCAACGCATTCCACACTTCCGTCGCCTTCATCCCTGATACCTTGACCCGCTTGTGTCGGGATTGGAGGCCCGAAACCAAGCTCAATGAACTCTTTGATTTCTTAAAACACTTGGCTAAAAATTCTAGGACGGCCTCGTTGGCCGCGCCCTCTACCGGCGGGGCCTGCAGCTTGATTTTCCACTCCCCCTGCTCAACCCCCACCAATTGGTTCCGGGAAGACCGTGGTATGACTTTCAACGAAAGCAGGCATCCTCCCTCGGTTTCAACAACGGCCGAATTATTCAATCAACATCAACCCCGCAAGGAATAACTGAGGACCACCAGCCATGGGATCCCGCAACAACTGACCACCAAAAGGAGAATGGCCGTCAAAAGCCCTCGGGAATTAAAAGAATCCAATTGAAAGGAAAGGAATCGGTCGCTCCACTTTAAAAGTGGAAAAGAAACCTCAAACATCCCCCGCCGTACCCGGTTTAGCCAAGCTCCCGGCATGACGTGTACTATCCAATCTAAGATCAATAAAAAGGCGCCCAAATCGCAGAGGAACGATAAAAAGTAGGATATATCCGCAATCAGATAACCCATAGCACCCCTAATTTGACATTTGGCGCAATTCGGCGCCACGCCGGGTGGCTGCTTCAATGGCCGCCTGCACTGTTTCCTTGAATCCCTTTTCCGACATCTTTGTTAAGGCTGCCTGGGTCGTCCCACCCGGGGAGGTCACCTGAACCCGCAATTCTTCGGGAGTTTTTCCAGTTTCCAAAACCATCCGGGCCGCTCCATAAACCGTCTGGGCCACCAGTTGAAAAGCTGTTTTCGGGTCAAGGCCACCTTTGATAGCCGCTTCGGTCATTGCCTCTACCATATGAAAGATATAGGCCGGTCCACTTCCGGATACCGCCGTCACCAAGTCCATTTGGTCTTCGCCCACTTTGACTGCCCGTCCAACCGCTGAAAATAGATTTAAAACTAATTTTATGTGGGACTCCTTGGCTCTTTTACCGCCGGCCACTGCCGCCATGCCGGCTCCCAATAAGGCAGGGGTATTCGGCATCACCCGCACCACTGGACAGCCTTGCGGAAGGCCCTTCTCAATTTGTTCTGTAGAAACACCTGCCGCAATGGAAACAACCAATACTGTCTTTGGAAACCAGGGACCTGTTCGGGTCAGAAGTTCTTTCATTTGCTGGGGCTTCACCGCCACAAGGACGAGTCCGGCCCCTTTTAGGGCTTTAGCAGCATCCGTACCGTGCTTGATTTTCAGCTGTGAGGTTGTTTTCTTAAGTTTAACTAAATTGACATCGACCGCCGTGATCAGGGACGGAGCGATCATTTTGGAGGAAATCCAGCCCTTTACCAGGGCGCTACCCATGGCCCCAATTCCGAAAACAACGGTTTTTTGCCGAACCTTCATGACGATCCTTCCGTTTAATTCAGCTTATTGTAATTGCCGTAAATTATTTTCAAAGCTTTATTATTAACGGCCGCCGAACAAGGCTGTTCCCACCCGTACCATCGTTGAGCCTTCCTCAATGGCAATTTCAAAATCGGAGCTCATGCCCATCGAGAGGGTGGAAAAATCCGGACTTGCCCAACTCTTTCGGCGAACTTCATCAAACAAGTCTTTTAATCTTTTAAATGCATCCCGCTGTATTTGGGCATTCTCTGTCAACGGCCCTACGGTCATCAGACCTTTTAATTTTAAATTGGACAACGAGCTTATCTTTTCCGCAACCACTACCGCTTCTATCGGTCGAACACCGCTTTTACTTTCCTCGCCCGATGTGTTCACTTCCAAAAGGATGCCTTGTGGAACTTCTGCCAACCTGTTGGAAATGGCTTCCGCCAGATGAAGGGAGTCCACCGAATGAATCAAGACAAATTTTTCGATTATTTTATTGATTTTGTTGGTTTGAAGCTGGCCGATAAGGTGCCACCGGATGTCCGTCGGAAGCTCAGTGATTTTAACCAAGGCTTCCTGGACCCGGTTTTCCCCGAAATCCCGCAATCCCGCCTCATACGCTTCCCGAATGGTTCCAACCGGAAAGGTCTTGGTTACGGCCAACAGCGTGATTTCACCAGATTTTCGTCCGGACCGCGCCGCCGCTTCGGCGATGCGAGTTCGGACTTGATGGAAACGGTTGTGAAATCCCATTGGCTTTAACCATCCTTAGGCGGACGAAAGGAGGTTCGTTATGAAAGGCAGGAAAAAGTTAGCTTACTTTGAAACCATTTGAGGCTGGGCCGGCTTATGCCTGGTCATCAGGTCCCACTCTACCAAAATGGGGCTGGCAACGAAGATGGAGGAGTAAGTCCCCACCACCACGCCCAATAGCAGGGTTAGGGCGAAATCCTTAAGCGTGTCTCCCCCCATGATGCAAAGGGGCAGGAGAGTTAAAAAGACCGTACCGCTGGTGTTGATGGTCCGGCTCAGGGTTTCATTGACGCTCAGGTTCACTAATTGCAGGAAGCTTTGGTCTTTGACCAGGAACTTCATGTTTTCCCGGATACGGTCGAAAGTAACCACCGTGTCGTTCAAGGAATAACCGGCCAGGGTCAGGAGGGCCGTTACCTGCAAAAGGTTGAACTCCCGGTGGGTCAACACCACAATGCCAAGAATGACCAAGACATCGTGGATGGTCGTGATCACTGCCGCAACGCCAAATTCAAACCTTTTGAACCGCCATACTATATAAATTAGGATTCCAAACATGGACCAAAAAAAAGCCGTAAAAGCGTCGTGACGCAATTTTTCAGAAACCGCCGGACCCACCTCGTCGCTTCCTTCCAGGGCAAAATGAGCGTCCGTGAAGGTCTTGTTGAAAACCCCAACCATCTCGTCTCCCAGGCTGCCGACGGCCTTGGAGGGGTCATACTTGATCTTGATGATCACCTTGGAGCCCTTGGCGGTTTCGTCGGTGATTTGTTGGATCTGGGCGTCCGAATATCCCTCGCCTTTGAGGGCCTGCCGGATTTGGTCGATCTCCACGCTCTTGTCCGAGGATAAGCGCAAAAGAACACCTGCCCCAAAGTCCGTCCCTAAGTTGGCTTTTCCCTGCCACAACAGGACGCAGGCGTAAACTCCCGCGAGGCATCCCAGCGTGGAAAGCGCAAGGAAAAATCGGCGCGGGGCCATGAAGTCGATTTTGGGTTCCTTAAACCACTGAAACATATTCGCCTTTCAAATCAGCAATAGGGTCAGATACTGAGGCCCTGGTATTCCTTCCGCGCGTCAAAGATCATCTTGGTGATGACCACGGCGGTAAACAAGCTTAAGGCCACGCCCAAGCTCAAGTTGACCGCAAACCCTTTGATGGGCCCAGTGCCGAACTGGAAAAGAACCGCCGCCGAAATCAACGTGGTCACGTGGGTGTCTATGATGGCTTCCAGCGCCCGCTTGTAACCGGCGTCAATCGCCGAACGGACCGTCTTCCCGGACCTCAGTTCCTCGCGGATGCGCTCGAAAATCAGGACGTTTGAATCCACCGACAAGCCCAAAGTCAGGATGATACCCGCAATGCCCGGAAGGGTGATGGTCACCTTCAGCGCCGCCAAAAGGCCCATCAAGTAGATCATATTCATCAGAAGACCCGCATTGGCAATCCAACCGGACAGACGGTAATAAAGGCCCATAAACAAAAGCACCAGAACCAAGCCGTAAAAGGCGGCCATCGTTCCCTTCTTGACAGAATCCGCTCCCAAAGTGGGGCCCACCACGAATTGACTTGTTACTTTTAAGGGTGCCGGTAGAGCGCCCGCCTTCAATACCAGGGCCAAGTCCGCGGCTTCCTGATCGGTGAAGCTTCCGGTGATGATGCCGGAGCCTCCTGGAATGCGGCTTTGGATTCTCGGCGCCGAATAAACCCGGTCGTCCAACACAATAGCCAACAAGCGACCTATATTTTCTCCTGTGATGATTCCAAACTGTTTGCCGCCCTCGGGGTTGAGTTTAAAGGCGATATAGGGACGGCCCATGGTATCCGTTTCCACGTTGGCGTCCGTCAAGGATTCGCCCGTCAGGAGAATCTTTTCGCACAAGTAGTCGGAATTATCTTTGCCGGGAAGATAGGTGATGCCCTGGGGAAGCTTTGAAACATCCACTTTGCCGTCTTTTCCGACAAAATCTGAAATCCGGAGGTGGTCGGAAACAAGGCGGAATTGGAGCTGGGCGGTGGAGAGAAGGATATCCCGGGCCCGCTTAACGTCGGTCAAGCCGGGCAGTTGGATGACGATGCCCGAAAGGCCTTCCCGTTCCAGGACAGGTTCGGTCACGCCTAAGCCATCCACGCGGTTTCTTAGGATTTCAAGCGCCCGGTCGGCGGCGTCGGAAACCTCCTGGTCGGTCTTCCCAGGCATCTTGTCGCGGTCGACTTCCAGATTCATCTGCAGGCCACCCTGGATATCCAGGCCCAGTTTGAGGGACGTGATCTTTTTTTCTTTGTGGGTCTTAAGCCATTCATCCTGTTCATCCTTTGTGATGTTTAGGAAAATGGCGTAAAGCGACGCGCCGGCCATGATGATAACGATAAGGGCCATCCATTTTTGGAAAGACACGCGGAACCTTTCACGGAGAAGGGATGCTGAGAAAACCGTGGCAGTATAAGGAAAAGTTCAAAAAACTGTCAACGAATTCTTGCCCCAATATGGCCCAAAAAACGGACTCAAGGGGACCCAGGGTGGAGGGGAGACTTCGAGGAAAAGCCGTAAGATTTCCCGGTCAGCAAAATTTAATTTTGGGATTTCTTTAAGAGTGGGACGGTGCCGTGCTGGAAGCGGGGGGTAGGGTTTGATCGATCTGCTGCCGAAGCTCATCCTCCGAGATATAACCAACCCAGCTTTTAAGGATATTCCCTTTTTGAATAATGAATGACGCAGGAATAGCGCGGACTTGATAATTCCTCGAAAGACCGGGATTTTGATCGACATCCACCCGCACAACTTTGAGCCGCCCCTTGTATTCCTTGGCCACCTTATCCACTTCAGGGCCGTACATGCGGCAAGGGCCGCACCAGGTAGCCCAGAAATCCACCAACACCGGCACATCCGATTCAACGACTTCTTTTTGAAAGGATCCATCCGTTACGGCCGGGACATCCGAAGCTTGGCTGCCGGATTGAGAGCAGGCCCCCACCACTAGGCAAACCCCCAGGGCTGCCGGGAAAAACGCGTAACGGATGCATCTTTTCATTGTGGGCCTTCTTTCTTCAGTTCGGCTTCAATTCCCTTTTTCAATTCCGATTCCGGAACTACCCCCACCCACCTTCGCACCACTTTCCCTTTAAGGATAAGAAAAGAAGTAGGGATATATTGTATTCCGTAACTCCGGGAAAGATTCGGGTTTTGGTCCACATCCACCCGGGCCACTCTCAGGCGCCCCGTATATTCAGACGCTACTTGATCCACAATCGGGCCATATTTGCGGCAAGGGCCGCACCAAGTGGCCCAAAAATCGACCAATACCGGCTTCATCGACTTTAAGACATACGATTCAAAGCTGGAATCGGTTACCACCCGAACCGGGGATTCAGAATCCGCACCGACTACGGGCACAACCAGGGTAGCGGACAATATCACCCCGCCCATAAGGGTAAAAAGAACTCTTCTCGAGATTTGATTCACCGTCAATTAGTTACCAATCACTTCCTGGATTTCGGTGACCAACTTGGATTTTGGATGGGCGCCGATGAGCTGTTTCACCATCTGGCCGTTTTTGAAGAAAAGCAGGGTGGGAATGCTGCGGATATGGAAATCCATGGAAACCTGCTGGTTTTCGTCTACGTTGACTTTGGCAACCTTGATTTTTCCGTCATATTCCTTGGCCAATTCATCCAAAACCGGGGCCACCATGCGGCAGGGGCCGCACCATTCGGCCCAAAAGTCCACTAAAACCGGGACATTGGAATCTAATACGTCCTTTTTGAAGTTCGCATCCGTCGTATGAAGTGCTGTGCCCATGGCATCCTCCGAGTTCTAAATAAACCTTTATTCAAAGGGAAAATCGAATCAATTCCAACATCTCTCATGATGGGTCGCAGGCCCATTTTTGGAGAAGCAGTGTAAGTTTAGGTACCCCCTCCATCAGTGTCAAGGACCGTCCAAAAGGCTATTTCGAGTCTATGATTATGATGCCGAAATAGCGCGGCTTGGAATTCAACGCCGCCTTAATGTTGCTTGACCTGCTCCACATTCCACAATGACCCCCGAACCTTGGTGGTGAGATCGGAAGGCGTCCCTTCGACGAACACCGCTCGTCGCCCGAAACACTCCACGTAGGCTTCCGTATCGGCGCCTTTCAGGGAAATCCAGTGAATGGTGTCGTCGGAGCGGCGAATGACATCGACGGCGTATTTGGCGTCGAGGAAATCCCGGTAATTCTGGAAAAATTCGTCCGCCGATCCCTCATTATCGAAAATAACGTAGCCTACCGCTAAAAGGCGGTGAGTTGCCTTTTCTTCATAAACCTGCACACGGTCACCTCTCCAACCCCGCATCGATTTTCGGGCCTCCCCTTCCGGCAGGTACCGGCTTAAGAGGGTCGTCAGCCCATACTCCCCCATCGTGTCATCCCAAACTTGCTCATATCCCGCCAAAACCTCCTTCGACAAATCCTCGATATGGACCTTAACCGGGTTCTGACGGTGGGGGAAAAAAGTTTCGGGGTGCATCACTTGGTGGGTGGAAGTGGGCGGGTGCCTGAAAAGGTAGCTCATTCCCTGCCAGCCATAGGCCTTTATATACTTCTGTAAAAAAGCGGTCCCATATACATAAGGAAAACTGACGGATTCATTGAAGGCTACCTTTTTCCCAAAAGCCCTTTTTCCTTCGGCTGCCAGCATATTGGAAAGTGTTGTCCAATCGGCGATGTTTACCAATTGGGTGAAATCGATATTTTTATCCTCCAGGGAGTAATTAAGGGAAATAGCCACAGCCTCCCCCTCCATCACGCTGGCCCGGGCGAATTGTTCGTCCAGGGAGAGGTCGGCTCCCTTGTCCAAATAGTCCTCCAAACCGAAATACTGGTCCTGGAGGGCGTGGGTCAGTTCATGGGCCAGGGTCTCCTCCTGGTTTTTGCTGTTAATCCAGTCCGCGATGTAAAGGGTCTGGGTTTTGGGATCATAAAGGCCCTCCTCAACCTTCATGAAGGAATCCAGGTAGGTTTTGATTAGGTCGACGCCCGGTGGCAGGAATCCAAAAAACGAATAGGCTTTCTCGAGGTTTCTTTTCTTTTCGGGTGGATACTGTACCTCCAGGAGGCGCTGGTAGTATTCCCGGAAAAAAGCCTGGTTCTCGAACTTCTTCGCTACAGGCCTTTTGATGGGTTCTCCCCGTAGGCGGGAAACCTCGGCGAATATGGAATCGGCTTCCTGGAAAATATCTGCCTGGTTTTTTTGCTCAGCCAACAAATCGGGATCGCCGGAGGCGGCTCCGGCCGGGGTTGAAAAAAGAGCCAAAACGGGGAACATCGTCGCAAAACCAATGGAAAGGAGAATCCAGGTAAGAGCCCTCTTCATAAATGACTCAAACTTCCCTTTCCAGCCGGCAGCAAAATAAGGAGTGTTAAATGAGGGTGATAGAGGGGCGTTGGATGAGACGGTAACCAGCCTCGATTAGCTCGACGGTCTTCAAGCCCTCCTCACCAGAAACCCAGGGCGTCTTCCCATGCCGGATGCAGTCGATGAAATGCTCGTAAAGAGTGGGTGAAAAGCTCCATTTATCCAGGTCGGGGTTTGTACGGCCTTCCTGATTCCTGAGTTCCAACGTAATGGGATCGCCCTTGGCGAGGTTAATGGAAAGGGTTCCCTTGGAACCGTAAAAATAATACCGGTTATGGTAGTCGGTATCGGCCCATCCCACGGTGATCGAGCCGACGGCCCCGCTTTTAACCCTCAGCAGGCAAGCGCAATGAATCTCGGTTTGCGACAACTTGTTGCCCGATCCCGGGACGCCTCCCTTCCCCCGGAACGCCACCGCTCCGGACATCATCAAGGACTCGCCCATCAAAAAAGCCAGGGTGTCGAAAACATGAGGCCCGAGGTCCATAAGGGCGCCGCCGCCGGATTTAGCCTGGTCAAAAAACCAGTCGGCCTTGGGGCTCCAGGCCTGGGGCCCCCGGTGGGTCAGGATTCCCCGGAACGCCAGGATTTCCCCGATGGTTTTTTGGCGAAACAACTTCTCCGCCGTGCGGACAGCCGGGTCAAACCGCATGTTGTGGTGCACCATCAGGACACGTTTGGCTTTTTTGGCGGCCTTTAACAACTCCAGGGCCCCGGCCCGGTCCATGGCCATCGGTTTTTCCACCAAAACGTGTTTTCCTTCCCTCAAGGCCTTCAAGGCGATGGGCACGTGGGTGAAGTTGGGAGTGCAGATGGAAACGGCGTCCACGTCGTCCGACTCCAAGAGTTTTTGCCAGTCTTTGTAGATATGGGGAATAAGGTACTCGGTGGCGACTTCCTTGGCGTGGGCTTCCCGCAAAGAATGGATGGCCGTCAACTGGCATCCCGCCGCCTTGGCGTAGCCCGGGAGGTGGGCCTTGAGGGCGATTTGGCCCAAACCGATGACGCCGACCCGCACGGGACGATTTCGGAAGGAATTGGACTTTTTCACTGGCCCATTATATCGAAAAGCCCCGGTTTCAAAATCGATTTAACTCTTTTCGTTTCCGTCCGGCTTTACCGGAGGACCAAGATTTTGAAAATCTTTTGGACCTTTTGCGTCCCGGTCGTTATTTCAACCCGCAGGTAATAAAGCCCGCTGGACACGGCATCGCCTTTTTTATCTTTTAAATTCCACTGGATAGTTCCCTTGCCGTTGTTTCCGTAGGCCACCTCCCGAAAGGCAACCGTAAAGACCTCCCAATCAATGATGGAATTGCCGGGAGATTCCACTGGAATGGTTATCGCAATTCCATAGGAGGGATTGGGATAGGGTGGCGAGATCACGATCCCCAGGGGAGTAGGAGTATAAGTCGGCGTCAAGAATGGTGCGTGGGGAGTGGCCGTAGGCGTTGACGAGGGGGTATATGGTGAAGTTCCCGTCGGCGACAAGGTGGGTGAAAAAGTCGGGGAGGGCGTCACGGAAAGAGTTATTGTCAGGGTAGGTGTCATGGTGGCCGATCTTGTAAAGGTGGGAGTAGCCGTGTTGGATGGCGAAAAAGTGGCCGTCAACGAAGGAGTTCCCGTCCTTGTCGCAGTGGGGCTCAACGTCGGAGTCTCGCTGGGTGATGCGGAGGGGGAGGCCGATGGTGTGGGAGTGGGGGTCTTGGTGGGATTCAGGGTCGGGGTTCCGGTATTGGTGGGTGAAGACGAGGAAGTGGTCGTGGCCGAAGCCGTTATCGTGGAGGTGGTCGTGGCAGTAGGTGAAAAGGTGTCAGTAGATGAAACCGTCAGGGTGGGGAAGGCTGTCGGGGTTCGGGTAAGACTGGCCGTTGGTGTGGAGGTCGCCGTCCCGGTAGGAGTCCAGGAAGGGGTACTCGAAGCCGTGGAAGTGGATGTATTGGTCAAAGCTGGGGTCAAGGTGCCTGTGTTGGTCGGAGTCCCGCTGGGGGTGCGCGTGGCTGAATTTGACGGAGTCGAACTGGGTGTCAGGCTGGGCGTGGAAGAAACCGTGTTGGAAGGCGTGAAGCTAGGTGATGGTGTCGCCGAAAGCGTGAAGCTCGGGGTGGCGGTGGGTGTACTTGTGGTTGAGGAAGTGGGCGTGAACAAAGAAGTCCAAGTCGCCGCCGGAGTTTGGGTGGAAGTCCGTGTGGCCGTGGGAGTGGCTGTTCCAGAAGGGGTTGTGGTCGGGGTCCAGGAAACCGTAGAAGTTGTGGTAAAAGTAGCTGTCCGGGTAAGGGTTGAGGTAGGCGTCAGGGTGGGTGTAGCACTCTGTGTGGAGGTAAGGCTCGAGGTAGGCGTTGCCGTCGGTATGGCCGAGTAGGTGATGCCAATAGCCATGATGGTGGACTTGTCCACCGAGGCGGTTTCGTCCAATTCCAGCGTCCCGGCAGTCACCGTGACGGAAAAAGTCTTGTCGTCGGCAACGTTTTGGCCACCCGAATCCTTATAAATGTCGAAATTGGAGAAAACGGTGACGCCGTTCAAAACCACATTGAAAACCCTTTGGCCCGCCGCGGTGTGGTAGGTTTCGGCGTATTTGAGGGTCACGTTATAAACGTCATTGGGAAGCGTAAACCGGTAGGTGACGCCCGCGTTGGCCCGCTCGGTCATATAAAGCGTCGGGTCGAGAGTGCCGGAAATCGGTCCCGGGCTGCTGTAGGCGGTGCCGACCACATAACCCCAACTTCCTGCCGTATAGGTCTGGTCCGCCAGCCAGGTGATGCCGGAGGAAGCACTGACATACTGGGGCCCGGCGCAATTGACGTAAAGGGACGTGGGGGTCGGGGTGGGCGTGATGGTGGGAGTCCAGGTAACGGTTGCGGTCGGGGTTGAGGTCGCGGTAAGTGTCGGGGTCAAGGTGATGGTAGGCGAGGCGGTGACAGTGCTCGTCGGGGTCTTAGTAGGGGTTAGGGTCGGGGTGGCCGTGGGCCCGGTAGGGGTAGAAGTAGGTGTCGATGTCGGAGTGGGGGTGGGGGGGACATAGGGCACGATGCCGATGGCCATCAGGGTGGCCTTGTCCACCGAGGCGGTTTCGTCCAGTTCCAGCGTTCCGGCCGTCACCGTAACGGAAAAGGTCTTGTCGTCAGCGATGTTTTGGCCGCCCGAGTCCTTGAAAATATCGAAATTGGTGAGAACGGTGGTGCCATTCAGGGCAACGTTGAAAACCCTCTGGCCCGCCGCCGTATGGGCGGTCTCGGCGTATTTTAAGGTGACGGCATAAACCCGGTTGGGGAGAGTAAAGATATAGGTGACGCCCGAAGCTGCCCGTTCCGTTTCATACAGGGTTGGGTCGGAGGTGTTGGCGATGGGTCCGGTACTGCTGTAGGCCGTCCCCGCCGTGTAACCCCAACTTCCCGTCGCGTAGGCCTGGTCGGCCAGCCAGGTAATGCCTGAGGAGGCGCTGAGGTATTGGAGACCGGCGCAATTGACATAAAGGGCCGTGGCTGAGGGGGTCGGAGTGCTGGTCGGCAGGGTGCCGGTCGCGGTGGGCGTGGAAGTGACGGTTGGGGTCGGCGTTCCCGTTGGGACAGGCGGCTGGGTCGGGGTATTGGTGGGTGTAACGGTCCAGGGCACGGTGGGAGTGGCCGTTGGGGGCGTCTGGAGCCGGATCACTTGGATGGCATTGACCTGGGAACTATCCGCTGTCGAGGTAAAGACAATGTCCAACTGGCCCGTAGAAACCATGCAGGTCGTGGGGACGTCGTAGGCCACGTGCTCCCCCACAGTCTTATAGACATCTAGGTTAGAAATGACTGGCGTACCAGCCTCCGTTACGCTGAAAACCCTTCCTCCCACGTGCGAATCGCCGTCGTAATTCTCGCAAAACTTGAAGAGCACCTGGTAATAGCCGTTGGGCACTGTGAATTGATAGGTGGGATTCCCCCAGCGTTCGGTTTCATATAAGGTCTGTTGATTATAAACGGTATTAGCGATGGTCGCCGAATAGGTGGAGACGTTGTTGGCGGACGCGACCCAACCCCAACTCCCTGCCGTGAACTGCTGGTCCGCCGCCCAAGTGGCCGGCTGCGTATCGGCAAACTGGGGTCCCCCGCTATTGACCCGAATGGTCAGCGGCGCGTAGGCGGAAAGGGGCGGCGTAGGGGTGGGCGCGACATAGAGGTTGTAATCCAGAAAGTTGTCCGAAAGCATCAGGAGGGACATGACGGTCCAAGACTCATCGTAGTAAAAACCGCCTTGAAGGAGCTTTGAGCCAACCAGGTCCGAGTAAGTGTTGTCGATGTATTGCTGGTAAGTGCGGCTCACCATCGCCCCCACCCCGGCCGGGCCCACGAATGCTGCGGACTGGCTGACCGGGCTAGGAGAGACAGGAAGCACCGGGGATTGGGGGTCCGGGGTGCCGCTCAACTGGTAGCCGTCCACGATAGAAACCGCGCCAATGGCGGAAAAGAAATTACTGGTCTTGGTGGCGTAGCTTTGCGCCGAACTGTTGCCGAACCAAAGATAGTCTTCCACGATGCGGAAGGGCGTACGGCAGGCGTCGTACTGGTAATCCCAAGGGGCGTTGTTGGTGTCGGTGGAAACACCCGCGCTGGTACACCAGGCTGAATCCAAACCGTTATTGGTGTTTCCGTAGCCTTGGGAGAGATTGCCGTTCAAGACCGAATAACAGTTGGCGGACACGGTCAGCCAACCGGCTTGGCCCGAGGCGTTGGCGAATTCCCGGTAATAGGCTGGCGCGAAATAGGAAGGGTTAATGGCGCCGTACCCGTCGCCTCCATCGGCAATCATCCCGTTAGCGCTGATATAGGAATAAAGCCGGCCAATCTGGGAGACAGCAAGACTTTGGTAGCTACTTCCTAAAGAGCCACTTCCTCCCCACTGGCGGGAGGCCATCAGAAGTGCCCAGGCCATATCCTCATCCCCGTCCGTGGCGCCTCCCCCCCCATTGGCCCCGAGAGTTCCATCGGAGTTGATATACCAATTCATCAATCCGTTGCTGTCCAAGTGGAGCTGTTCATATTTCCAAAGGTTATCGAGGAGATTCTCATCGTTCATGTAAACGGCGATGACCATGCCGTAGCCGATACCCTCGGAGACCGTGGAATTGGGGTTCAAGCCCGGCTCATTCGGCCTTTGGACCCGGAGATATCCTCCCGCACCCGTGGAGGTCACACAGTCCGCGTACCACTTGTTATAGGCGACGAGAACATCCGCGTTGTTGTAGATCGAAGAGTGAAAGCCAAAGGGATTGTTCAGGTTTTGGGGGAATGGAAAATTACCTGTTGTACCGTTGACGTTTTGGGCCCAAACACCTCCGCCCATTAGGGCAAAGAAAACGAGGGTGGGGATAAGCAGGGATGAACGGAACCGTTTCATCGGATCACCAGCAGTTTCAGGATCTTAGTCAAACTGCCCGAGTCCGACTTCACCGAAATCCGCAGGTAGTAGAGGCCCGATGCTACCGGCACACCCGAACTGTCCTTTAAGTCCCATTGAAGCGCTCCGCCATTGCTCAAAAGAATCGTTCCGCTCGCGACCTTCCGGAAAGCCGTGGTAAAAACTGTCCAGGTTCCGGTGATCGTTCCCGACCCTTGGATTCCAACGTTCACAGGTCCCCCGCCGAAAACAGGATTGGGGTAAGGCAAGCGAATGGAAACGGCTGAAGATCCCGAGGAGCTCGTGGGGGTGGGAGTAAAAGTCAATGTGTGAACAGGTGTAAAGGTCGGGGAGAGTGTCGCCGAAAGGGTGAAAGTCGGGGTGGTCGTGGCGGTTGGGGTATAAGACGCCGTGGCGGTAGGGGTTCTGGTAGTAGTGGAACTGGGGGTGAGGCTTGGCGTGGAAGTGCAGGTAAAAGTCACAGTTGCGGTTTCCGAGAAGGTGACGGTCGCCGTCGGGGTGCTGGTCGGAGTCGGCGTCATGGAGGGGCTCAATGTCCCCGTGGGACTGAGGGTAGCGGTGGCTGTCGCGGTGGATGTGGTCGTTAAACTAGGCGTCGAGGAGGCCGAAGAGGTGGGCGTGAGGGTTGGGGAGCTGGTTGGGGTCAAAAAGGCGGTGGAAGTTCTGCTGGCGGTGGGGCTAGCAGTAGGCGAAGCCGAGGGGGTGTCGGAGGGGCTGGCTGTGGCTGAAAAGGTGGCCGTGGAAGTGGGGGTAAAGCTGGGTGTTATGGAAGGGGTGGCCGTGGAGGTATTGGTGGGAACGGGGGTCAAGGTTCCGGTGCTGGTGGCGGTGGAAGTTGGGGTTTTGGTGGTCGTTTTGGTGGGTGTTCCGGAAGGGGTCAACGAAACGGTGGCACTTGCGGTTGCGGTCGGGGTAGTGGAAGCCGTAAAAGAAGGCGTTACCGTGGGGCTATTGGAGGGGGTTGCCATGGGAGTGCGGGTTAAAGAAGCCGTGGCCGTACTCGTCACGGTGGAGGTGACGGTTTGCGTGGGACTGAAGCTGGGGCTTGCCGTGGGGGTAAGGGTGGGGGAGGCTGTCGGTGTTTTGGTGATCGTAAGGGTCGGGGTGGCTGTCATCGAACTGGTGAGAGTGAAAGTGGGGGTGGATGTGGCTGTAAATTGCCCCGTGGGGGTGGCCGTGGGAGTACAGGGAATATTGTTGAGGATGTCGATACCCGTGATTTCGGCGTTGTCTGCCGTGGCCGTTTCCACGATGTCGATCAACCCTCCCGTCACCGGGATCACAAAGGTCTGGTCGTAGGCCGCATACTTCCCCACTTTGGAATAGATATCCAGGTTGGAAATGACCGTATTACCATTGATGGCCACGCTGAAAATCCGGGAACCCGCCGCGTTCCAATATTGCTCCACGAAACGCAGAATGACCTCATAATTACCATTGGGGACGGTGAATTTATACTCCACAGGGTTGCCGTAGCGTTCGGTCTGGTAAAGGCCCGGATAGGAAGTCCCGGAAATGGCGTTGGTGATAGAAGCGGCCGCGGCGCCGCTGACATAACCCCAGCTTCCCGTTGTATAGGCTTGGTCGGCCACCCAGGTAATGCCACCTGAGACATATTGCCCCCCCGCACAATTGACCCGAACGACCGGCGAAGCGCAGGCGCTGGGCAAGGCGGGGGTGGCGGTGGCGGTATAAGTAGCCGTGGGGCTACAGGTTTGGTTGCCGCAGGGTGCGGGGGCAATATCATAAGCGTGCTTGAGGGCCCAAATGGCGTTGGCCCTCATGTAATAGGGCGCCCGGACGTTGGACAAACCCGTCTGCCAAGCCTCCGGGGTTCTGAACCAGAATTGGCCCGTATTCCAAATGCTATTGTAAAGGCTATAGCCGATATCCGTGCCCTGAGTAAACATGCCCTGCTGCACCATGCCCGCCGCAGCCCCCCAACTTACTCCCACCCAGACTTCCTGGCTCTGGGGCCAGCTGGTGTCGATGGCCCCGCCGGAGGTCATGGAATTAACCGCCCCGTCGGCGCCGGAATCGAACTTGGCCCAATTGTTGTCGTGGACCTTTTGCCAGGCGCTGTTGGCGTTGGCGTCGCTCACGATACCGGGCAGACCCAGGGCCTTGGCATACCATTCCCCGGCCAGTTGGTCTACCATAATGCGGTTTTGCGCCGTATCCGTGGCACCGTTATCGATATTGTAATAGTTCCCGTTCCAAAGGGTGGCAAAGCCCGTCTGCCCGGCGGTCAGCCAGGATTGGTAGGTGTTGGCTAGGGCGGTGTTGCCTTCGGCCGTGGCCATAGCTTGGGCAGCTTCGCAGGCCGCCAGGAACAGGCTTCCGCAATAAGCCGTGTCGCCGTTCAACCCCATATCGTCGTAGGTGCAGTCCGCCCCGCCGTTGGCGTCCGTGGCGCTGATATTGGGCAACCCATTGGCGTCGCATTGGTTGTGCACGGAGGTCATGGCCTCCTGGACGGCGGGCCAGCTGTAATTGAGGAAGGTTGTGTCGGTTTTGCCGCCCAGTTCCCAAACGCGGTAAACCATGAGGACCAATTTGGAGTTCAGGTCCCGCCATAGGGTGGAATTCCGATAGGTATAGTCGTTCCAAGCCGTGAAAACGTCGTTCAGACTCCCGAAATCATGCGCGCAGGTTCCGATGGCCGCCGGCCGTGGAAGGGGTTGGGCCCCTGTCAAGGTGACACTGTCGCAGAACTGTTCCACTTCCTGTTTGTCGATATTGGGCCACAAAAGGGCCAGGGGCCAGGAACCGTAAAAGCGCACGTCGGAAGTGCCGTAAAAGGAGTAAATGTAGCTTTCCAGGCTGCTGAACATGTCCGGTCCGGCGTCATAGGAAGTGGTGCCGTATTGGCCGGACTCCCACATGGTGCCTCCCGTGAAATAGTAATAAAGCTCGTTGAACAGCATCTGCTGCATCCAGCTTGGATAAGGGCCGGTCAGGATGCTGTTCTGCCAGGTATCGATGGAGGATTCCCAGGTGGAATAGTTCGTGAGGGCGTCAAAGGCGATGGCGGCTGAACCCAGGCCGGTCCGGCCGTAGGTGCGGGTGTATTCCCGCCACCAGGAAGCGCCCGTCCCGGGTTTGGCCAAGGGGACATCCCAGGCCAAAACCACGGGGATCTTGACCGACTGGCCCGGCGCCAGGGTAACCTTGAAGGCGACGCCACCGATGGTGTTGGTGCCCACTGTATTGTTCAAAAAGCCGGCGGCGGAGAAAGCGGTTTGCAGGGTGGCAACCGAAGCGGCGGACTGGTAGGTGACCGAAACCCCCGCCCCGCCTTGGGTGGCCAGGGTAAATTCGCCTTGGGCGGAAGTTGTGGCATTACCGGTATTGCGGGTCAGCACAAGCCCCACATTGGAGCCTGAAGTGGTGACCGCCGCATTGGTCCCCCCGAAAGTATTGTCAAAGGTGAGCATTACGGCGAAATCGCAGGAAACCGCCTGGTTGTTGGTTACATCCCACTCATAGATGCCTTCGGGATAACTGCTTCGAGTGTAATCCCCCGGAATGATGGGCGAAAACTGGGTGACGGTGGTGGGGCAAGGAAAAGTGGTTCCATAATAAGAAACCCAGGATTTTGGGAACAAGGAATAATACGTTGCCTCCCCGCTTCCCAAGGTAGAGGCATTGAGCTTTTCAAAGACTGCGGTCTGGCCGGACAGTTTTTGGTACAGGTAAAAATGGGCGTTGGAATCAGTGGTATAAGGGGGAGAAGTTCCAGTGGGAGCCGAGGCGATATTCAGGCGGGTCGTGTAAAAGTCGCCGGCGAAGTCCCAGGTAAGCGTGCCAGCGCCAAAGCCTCCAACCGGTGCGCCGTCAATATAGCCGCCCGCGTTGATATCCCGGCTCCAGGCCTGGGTAGGAATATTCGTCGTTGCTCTTACGGGTGAAGCGGCCAAATAAACGCACAAAAGAAAAGAAACCAAAAAACAATTCAAGGCTTGAGTGCGTGTTGGGAGTGCGGTTTTTTTGAAGGTCACTTCAAAGCCTGTGCTCGAAAGTTGAAACAAATTTCAATTATTTTACAAATGTACCACAAAACAAAAAGAACCAGTAAATTGCTTGAAATTCTCGGAATGTATCTTTGATTTTTTGAGAATTCAACTTTAAGAGTTTCACGTGTGAACGAATCTGATTTGTCTCACAAAATAGTAACTATATTTTTTTATCTTACGGAAAATTTCACAAACCCAAAATTTTAAACGAAGATTGGATTTTTCTGGAACCTGCTAAGCAGAATTTTTCTGGTACAACTCGACCTCGTGGAAGCCCCAGTCTTCCAAAGGCATATCCTCATCCACGCAGACCCGGTATCGTTGGCGTTTGGCGTCCACGAAGACAATCATCCCCACAGTTTGAATTTTTTTGTGGATTAACATGTCGCGAAGTTGGAAAGAGGCGTTAGGCATGGCGGCATTATAGGTTGTGAATAAAAAAGGCCAAGCAATTTGGCTGTTCTTGTAGCACAGATGGTTCTTACCGGGGTTCCTCGTTCCCTCTTGAAAATCATCTTTACAGCGGTGACGCAAAGACTTTGTATTTAATGCTTTTCTCATTGGTTTTTGAGTCAAACTCAGGACTTTACTTGAGGATAACACTTCCTTCAAATCCTAATAGTCAGAACGTTGCAAATGGTATAATTTCCAAGTGGTTCAGTTAATTAACAATTTGTAGGAATTTTGGGGGGAATTTAAAACGTTTTTAACCTTTAATTGTTAAACAAGGAGTTTAGTTTGAAGCTACGAACTATTTACATCCCGGCAATTCTCCTTCTCCTAAACGCTGGTTCGGTTTGGGCTGGGTCCGTCAACTCGGTCACTAATGTGACCATTTCCCCCACAACGGCCTCGCCGGGGCAAACCGTCAACATTTCCTGGCAGTACAACGTCAGTGATACCCCCGGCAACCTTAACTATGCGATTCTCGTCAGTAGCGCGACCACTGTTCAAACCTCTGGAACGGCCAATCAATTCATTGTCGTGGGTGACGGCTGTGTCCCCACCAGCGCGGTGAATAATGGATGCGCTCTTAGTGGGCCCTTTTCCCCTGGAACCCACACGGTAAATACAACCATCGCGATTCCCTCCAATATCACTCCCGGCACCTCCTATAACGTTATTATCGCCATGCGCGAAGACGCGGGCCTTGCCATCACCGCCAGTATCGCGGTGGATGCCCAAGGCTTCGTCGCTTTCTCAGTCCCCCTACCGCCGCCCTACATTAACCTGACCAAAGTGGCGGAAGGAACCACGGCCAACGCGGGCACCAGCGTTCTGTTCACTATTAATTATAACGCGGGCAATATCCCCGATTTCACGATTGCGGACACTGTGGACGGTAACTTCACCATCGTGAACGTTTATGACGGCGGGGTCCAATCGAGCCAAAACATCACCTGGAACGTAGGGGCCATTTCCACCCCAAAAGTGGGATTCGTTTCCTTCATGGCCCAACTCACCGGACCTGTGACAGCGGGGCAAGTCATCTCCAACACGGCCACGGGCACTAGCGTGGGAGCAGGTGTTAATTCCGTTACGAACCCTGGTGCGCTGGTGACCGTTTCCGAGCCCGGCTTGACCATTTTCAAGAGCGCTTCCTCCTCCACCGTCACCGCCGGAGGGCCAATCACCTACACCCTTAATTACACCAACACCGGCACCGACCTGACCGAGTTTGAGAATTTTGACAATGGGCTTATCCCAGCCAACTGGGTTTCCACTGGTGGCGGCTCATGGGATGCCACGCCAGGTTACCTGGAACAAACCGCTAATGGTGTTGGTTATCCCTATTTGATTGACGCAACCATGGCGCCTATCCTCAACGCCATGTACGTAGTGGATATCGAAATCGGATCCGCCGCAAACCAGGACGCAGTTTTTAATTTTAACACCAGCAACAATACCGGTACGCCCGCTCCCACGGTTTACCAGGCCCGTATTTCGGGACCCAAAGGGGGCGGAAACGGTCCCAGCAATGACGCCTTGGGCTTCGACGTAGGCGGAGGCAACATCGCCTTCGCGTCGCCGCCTCATGGGTTGAATATCCAAGTCGGGGTTTGGTACACAATGCGGATACAGGTTTGCAACGGGCAAGTTCTAATGAAGGTTTGGCCCCGGGGAACCCTCGAACCGGGAGGCTGGGACATCAACACTGGGTTGAGCGTTCCTACTACCCCAGGCTGGGTGTCTTTCCAGGCCAACGAGGGATCCGATGCTTTCGACAACTTGAAGGTCTTCACCGTCGTCGGCGCCACAAACCCGGTGGTCAACGACAACGTACCCCCCAACGTTACCTATGGGGGCGCTTTCAACGGTGGAGCCACGGTGGGCGGCGCAGTCAACTGGAGTGTGGGTTCCACCTGCGGGGCTTCCTCGGCGGTGAGCTGGTACGGAATCGCGGGCGCCTGTGGAAACCCCATCACCAACGCGGCAGTGATTTCCTCCTCCTCCGGCCCAGCGCCTGTTACTTCCAATTCGGTGACAACGTTGATTTCTGGTTGTATCACAAATACTCCCACCACCACCCCCACGGCCACCCCGCAGTTCACCGCCACCAACACCGCCACGGCCACACCCACCTCGACACCGACCTTCACCGCCACTTCCACCCAGACCGGCACCCCGACCAAATCCCAAACAGCCACACCCACATCTACCATTACGAATACTCCCACCGTCACCTTAACCGCCACCATTACACAAACGCCCACCGCCACCATCCCCAACATCGACATCTTTAACGTGGATAGGAACGTCTTCAATCCCGCCACGGATTCAGTCTCCATCTTCGTCGAATACACAAAGTTCCCCGGGGACTACAGCATGAGGATCTACAATTCCGCTGGAGAACACATTAAAACCTTATCCTCAAAGACCTTAAACGAACCTGTGAGCGAATCTTATGTGTGGGATGGGAAGAACAAATACGGGGATACCTGTGCCAGCGGGGTCTACATCCTCTACCTGATTGAGCCTTTCGACCGGAAAATTAAAAGAGTCCTCATGGTCCATTAACAGCGGAAGCGATTAAAATCGAAGTTTCCCGCGTCTCTCAACCAAAACGCCTTGCAAAATGTAGTCCTTTTTGGGGTGATCTGCCTCGCTTAAAGCTTTATACGTTTCCTTCGTCATAACGATACCGACCCCGCTTTGACGCCACTTTAATAGTTTCGTTTCGGCCTTCAAAAGTTCCTCCAAAAGATCATAAGCTTCTTTTTTTGATATCTTCACGCCGACCCCCTGAAGGAATTCGGAATTTTTCGGTCCCACTAAAGAGAACCATCAACTTTTTTCATACAAACTGACCTTAAAACCCGTGGAAAGTACTTTTAATCCCACATAGTTAAAGTGAAGGTTTTTGTAATACTCGTTAATTCGGGGGTTTTCGGCCATGCAATCCAACCGGGCGATTTTGCCCTTGCTCTTGATGTAATCCATGGCCCAATGAAGGATGTCGCGGCCAACTCCTTGGCCTGCGTACTGCCGCAGGATGGCGATACCGTGCATATAACCGGCCTTGCCGTCCAAGCCCTTTTCTCCCCAGCTGATGGGGTCCTCCCAGAGGATGGAAATGGTGCCGACGGCCTGGGCTCCTTTGAAGGCCAAATAGACCTCGCCCTCGTGAACCCGTTTGTAAACCATGTCCTCGCCCGGCGCCATAAGGATGCCGGCCCATTGATGGATTCCCTTGTTTTCCAACCAACTAGCTGCGTCCTGCTTGATATGGATGATGAGCGACTTGTCGCCATCTTCCGCCTGCCGAATGGTCAAGTCGCCGATGGAGGTTTTCAGGGACCAAGTCAAAATTTCTCTCCGGTAAAACTTAAAACTCTCTTTTCGAGAGGCCAAACCTTGCCCAAAGGCGCGTGATTTGGTTTTATTTATCGATTGTTTTCCAGGACCGAAAGGGCCAGGTTGGTGCGCCGCAAGCGGTTGGAAATGGAACTAATGAGAGTACGGAAAATGGCGTAAGCGGCCTGGGAATTGCCCTTGAGGAAGTTCTCAAAATCAGACCCGCGGATGATGTGGATGTCGCAATCCTCCAGCGCCCTTACCGATGCGGAGTAGGGAGCCCCATCGAACACGCTCATTTCCCCAAATACCGAGCCCCGTTGGAGTTTGGCAAGCTGCTGGCCCCTTCCCTTGCCCTTTAAACCTCCCTTTACAACTTCCGCCTTCCCGTTAATAAGGATGTGGAGGTTGCCGCCGTGTAACCCTTCACGGATAATCAGGTCGCCCTTCTTGAAGTTCTGGACCAACCCCAAGCGGAAAATTTGGTTAATGATCTTGTTATCCAAGCCCTCAAAAAGATTTACTTCCTTTAGAAAATTGGAACGGGTAGATTCTCGGCGAATGACCATCGGATTCTCCCTTAGTGTGGAATGGTGGTACTGGGCGCGAAACTATCATAACGGATTCAATAGGCGGATGGGGAGGACAAAAGAGGGGTGGCTCTATCGGCAGGAAAACCAGTTAAAAAGTAAAAACCATTTTTTAGCGAAGGACAAGGACCTTTTTGATGACGACCGTCTTGCCGTTGACGCCGTCAGCCTCAACCCAGAAATAATAAATGCCGTCGGAAATAGGGGATCCTTCCACATCCATCAAGTCCCAAACAAGATGGTTGAAAGTGGATGCCGGAACTGACCGGGTTTTTATTTTTCGAAATGCCGCAGTGAAACCATCCCATTTGATGACCGACAACCCCATTCCCGAAACATCCACTGCCACCGTCGACCCATAGTTGGGGTTGGGATAAGGCGGCGAGATCACGATAACAGTTCCCACTGTCGGGGTGGAAGTGGCTGGGACTTGAGGTAGGGTTGCGGTGACGGTAAATGTGGAAGTCCATTGGGATATGTTCGTTAAAGTGGATGTAAAAATCGCCGTGGGAGTCAAGGTGAGAGTAGAATTTGGTGTGGCTGTTGGACTGTTTATGGTCGTGTTCGTGGGTTGCCCGGTATAGGTATCCGTTGGGGTAGAAGTCACCGTCCATGTTGGAGTAAACGTTGGGGTATTGGTCGGTGTGTCGGTTGGTTGTCCTGTAAAGGTATAGGTCGGGGTCAAAGTAATGGTGGGTCCAGGAGTCTGCGTAGTAGTGCTAGTGGGTGTGTAAGTCAGCGTATATGTGAAAGTAGCCGTGGCTGTAGCGGTGGCTGTCTTCGTTGCTGTGAGGGTGGGAGTTCCTGTCAAAGTAGAAGTATTGGTGGGGGTAGGAGTGTTGGTCGGAGTAGAAGAGGGAGTCGGAGTCCCCGTATTGGAGGGTGTTGGAGTCGGCCCGGTGGCACAGGGATCTGTGAAAATCCCGTTTTGAACCATGAGTGCCAGAACCTTATGGGCATCCCCGTAATATTGGGAGCCCATGGCGAGACCCTTCAGGTCCGCGTATTCGCTGTTAAGCCAGCTTTGGTTAGCGGAATTCACCATAGCGCCATCCCCCGCCGGCCCCTCAAAAGCCGCATTGTGATTATTGGAGGTTTGGGCGCCGGTGGTGTAGCTGTAATCGTCGCCAATCGAGGAAGGCGAGGGATCCCGAGCCTCAAAATTATTCGCGATTTTCTGGCATTGGTTTTGAGCCGTGGTGGTTCCATTCCAAAGGTAATCCAATGAAATCCTCCAGGGAACCCGGCAGGAATTGATTGGTAATCGCCGCTGTTCCATGTGCCGCCGGACATGTTAATTTGCTCAGGGGGCAGGGCATAGTTACTGTACCAATAAGCCAATTGGTTATAGGCATTGGTTTTCACAGTGGCCCACGCGGAAACGCCCGTGAAACATTGGAACGCGGTGAAATAGCTGGGGGTGAAATAGCTCGGGTAAGTGTATCCGCTGCAACTGGTGAATCCGGGCGCGTCGCCGGGACCGACCCCAAAACTGTCGGTGTCATAGCTCAGGATTTTGCCGATGAAGATAGTAGCCGCGCTCCCGAAGCCGTTTCCCGGCCAGCGGTATTCCGCCGCAATAAGGCCGAAGGCGATGTCCAAGTCACCATCCGTGGCACTATTTGTTCCGCTGGCCCCGAGCAGGTCACCTCCCAATTCATCAGCCCCCGGGAATCCAGGTTTGCATTGACGAAATTCAACAAACCCTGAACCACCGAAACGCCCGTGGAATTGGATTCTAAGTAGACGGCCATTAGCATGCCATAACCCATGCCTTCGGAAACCGTTGTGTTGCTTCCAGGGTTGTTGCGGACTCGAATCTCGTAACCGGAGCAATCCGTGGCGAAATAGGTCGATTTGAAACTACTGTAAGCGTTGGTAGCGTCGGTCGTACTGGTACCGGATGGCACAACGCCGTAAGGATAGGCTTGAACTTGGGCCATTGAAAAAAACCAAAAACACAAGATCCCTGTCAGATAGGAATAATACTTTTGAAAAAAAATATTGTTTAGGCCGTCGTCGTTTTTAAACATTGATCCTCGCAACCAAGGGAAAGGATAAAATCTATTTCTCAATTTACCTAAAGCAGCAATTACTGTGCCCTCTTGGCACAATAAAAGCTGAGAACAATTTAATGAATTTCCTTATTTCGCAGGTAATAGCTGGCAGGCTAAAACAAATAGATTTGGGGACCTTTAATAAAAAAGCTTACTTGTAGAAAATTTTAACACTGGAAGGTTAGGAATTCGACATTTCATTGACTTCGGTTTTTGGTGCCCATCGAGGTCGAAAAAAGCCCTACAACAAAATCATTTGCCAAATCAAAGACGGAGGGTTTTCCGATTGGGGATTTTTTTAATGAAGGATCACGATTTTAAGGATTTGGTGGTTTACCACCCCCCCGGTGGAATTCTGGGAATCCACGACCGCTAAATAAAGCCCACTCGCCAGCCCTTGGACAGACCAGGTGTTTCCGGATGGGCCGCTCCAACTTTTTACTAGCTCACCCGCAGTGGTATAGAGACGTATCATTAAGGTAAGGTTTGGAGCCGTATTATCCTCGAAAACCAGTTGGGTCTTTTGTGAGCCTGAAAGAATATTGGGGAAAACCACGATCCGGCCCCCGGTCCCACGGTTATTGTCCAAAACCTCCACCCGTTGCGTGATGACAGTCTCCCCTCCATCCTGGGCATTCGCTTGAACCTCAATTAAATATTGTCCATTCTGCACAATGGACCCATTGTCCCCCGTCCCGTCCCAAGAAACTGTCACACCATTGTTTAGGCTAATGATGACTGTCGCAGGCACTCCACCGCCGGCGTTGCCAGAAACGGGAGAAGGCGATATCACGTTGGTATTTAATTGCGCGCCTGTAACTGTGTTCTCGTTCGGATTGCTTACATAAGCGTACAGATGCTTTACCACTTCCCCCGCCTCGTTATAAATCAGGATGGCGGTCTTATAAATCGTCCGGCTGACCACCACTTGTTGCGTTACGCTCTGCACCGCTCCCTCAGCGTCGATATTATCAACTTTGATGTAATACTGCCCATTGGTGGCCGGGTTCCCCAAATTATTGGTCCCATCCCATGTCCCAATGAGGGCCCCTTGATAGTAAATTCCGATACTACTTCCAGGGCCGTTTATCGCTGTAATTGCATTGCTTGATTCAAGCGTAATACTGTTCACGGGCTGTGAAAACTGCTGGATTGGAATGGTTTTCACCAATTCGCCGGCCTCGTTATACACACCGATTTTCACGGTATACTGACAGATCATCTGAACATTCACGCTAGCTGTCATCGGGGAGCTTTGCCCCAAAGCGGTCAGTTGGGCATTGTTGGTGAGAGTCCCGCAAGGAATGAAATTTTTAATCTGGGTTTCATAGCTCAATTGATAAGTTCCTGCGGGAAGCGGCGATGGCCAAGTCCAACTCAACTGGCTGGTCGCGGGATTAAAGGCCGTTACTGCCCCCGCGGGTGGCGCTCCAAAAGACACGAAGTTGACCTGTGCAGGCAGCGTATCTGTGACCACGACCCCACTTGCCAAACCCGTGGAGTTCAAAGTGATGGTGTAAACCAGCGTATCCCCCGACTGGGCTGATGTCTCGGATACTTGCTTGCTGATCGCGAAGCTAGTCGTTGGGGTGGACGTAACTGTAAAGGTCGCTGTGAAAGTCGGGGTAAGAGTCGCCGTATTGGTGGATGTGCGGGTAGCGGTGGCCGTGGGCGTCAAAGTAACCGTGTTTGTCGGGGTGAATGTGGCAGTCACAGTAGGGGTTTCCGTGGGTGTGTAGGTAGAGGTGTTGGTAGCGGTCACGGTAG